>CAYTTV010000006.1:0-85766 GCA_964440915.1 uncultured Roseivirgaceae bacterium | reverse complement strand
GTTTTGAGTTTTACAAGCTTGTTGTACATTGAAATCAGATAAGCTGCAAGGGCTACTGCTATTGTTATAAAAAGTATTGTCCACATTTTTTATTTTGTTTTGAAGATCCAATATAATAATAAAAATAAGGAAAATACAACAGCCTCTCTTCTGATGGGAAAATCTCACCGACAGGGGAGCTACCCTCCCATAGCCCAAGCATCCGCTTTTCATTATGTTGAAATTGCTATAAAAAAATAAAAACGTCCAAAGAGACATTAGCCATTAGCACATTAGTCATTTGTTTTTAACCTTTTCTTCATTAGTTTTGGATTCCCCTTATCCTATACAAATGAAAAAAATCCCCTTCTTCTTCTTTACGCTTTTATTGCTCAATTTCCATATAGGCTTTGCCCAAGAAGTCTGGATCAATGAATTGATGTCTTCGAATGCAACTTCGATCAGCGATGAAGATGGTGACAACTCCGACTGGATAGAACTGTATAATGGAGGGGATGTGGCTGTTAATCTTTTAGGATATGGCCTGTCAGATGATCTTGATGAACCTTTAAAATGGCTTTTCCCCGAGGTCATGCTCCAACCCAGCGAATTCCTAATTGTTTGGGCATCAAGCAAGGACAGGAAGGAGGACAAGGCGGCGCTACACACGAATTTCAATATAAGTGCTGCTGGAGAAGAAATCACCCTTTCCTTGCCCGATGGAACAGTGATTGATGAAACGCCTTCAGTAAGTATACCCACAGATTTCTCCTACGGAAGGCAATCTGAAGAAAGTGCACTCTTTCATTTCTTCTCCATACCGTCACCAGGTGAGCCCAACAATGAAAGCGGCTTTGCAGCACCACTTGATCCTCCTCAATTCTCCCTTAATGGCGGTTTCTATGCCTCACCCTTTGACCTGAATATAACTGCTTCCGATCCTGATGCTGTCATTATCTACACTTTGGATGGCTCTATGCCCGATGTCGAAAATTTGGAAGGCAGTACATACTACTACAAAAACCAATATCCCGAAAACCACGGAAACACATCTGGCCCTCTTATTCCCCGAACGTTTGAAAGTTTTACGTATTCTGGCCCGATTTCTATAGAAGACCGTTCAGCGGAAGAAGATAGGATCACGAACATTTCTTCTACCTATCACAACAATCCCTATTATTTTCCCTCCAATCCCGTATACAAAGGCACGGTCGTAAGGGCGCAGCTCATAAAATCAGGAACCCCTCCAAGTGAAACGGTCACCAATACTTATTTTATCCATAATGATACTTACAGCCGCTATACACTACCCGTCGTAGCGTTAAGCGTACAAGAAAATCTTCTTTTTGATTATGAAAAGGGACTCTATGTAGCAGGCAAATATTTTGAAGACTGGCGCACTGCCAACCCCTTTTCACCTGCTGATGGTGGGAGCAATGCCAATTATCACCAATCAGGAAATACTTGGGAATATCCTGCTCATATAGAATTATTCGCAGGTGATGAAGGACAGGTGTTTTCCCAGTCTATTGGAGTAAGGACCCACGGCAACTGGAGCACGTCCCATCCTATGAAAAGCTTGCGGCTGTATGGCCGAAATGAATATGGCGAATCGCATCTGGAGTATCCATTTTTCTCTGATCGCAAGCATGATGCTTATAAACGCCTGATTTTAAGAAATTCTGGAAATGATTGGGGTTATACCATGTTTAGGGATGCCGCCATACAATCCATCGTAAAGCACATGGATTTTGAAACGCAAGCGTATCAACCAACGGTCCTATTCATTAACAGTGAGTACTGGGGAATTCACAATTTCAGAGAACGTTTTGACAAGCATTATTTAGAAAGAATGTTTGGCGTAGACCCTGACAACATAGACCTTTTGGAAGCAAATGCTATTGTCAGCGAAGGAGACAATACACATTATAATGAAACCTTAGCATATATTAGCTCAAATGGTTTGGTTCAAGATCAGCATTATGAATACATTCAAACCCGAATTGATGTAAGCAGCTTTATGGATTATCAGATTGCTCAAATATATATTGCCAACGAAGATTGGCCTGGAAACAACAATAAATACTGGAGAGCAAAGACGGAATTCGATCCGACTGCACCTAAAGGCCAAGATGGCCGATGGCGTTGGTTAATGTATGACACAGACTTTGGCTTTGGCTTGTATAATGCTAATGCGCACACCATCAACTCTCTTGAGTTTGCTACTGCGCCGAATGCTCCAGATTGGCCCAATCCGCCCTGGTCGACATTTCTGTTGAGAAAATTATTGGAGAATGGAACGTTTCGCAACGAATTTATTAATCGCTTTTCCGACCAATTGAATACGGCTTTAAAACCAGAGATTGTCAAAGAGAAGATCAATAACATAAAGGAAGCCATAGCACCTGAAATTGAAGAACATATAAAAAGGTGGAAATCTCCTGGCTCGTTGAATACTTGGAACAATCATGTTAATAACATGCTTAATTTTGCTGAAAAACGGCCTGCCGCTCAACGCCAACACCTAAAAAATTTCTTTGGCCTAGGAAACTCTTATACGTTAAATATCGATGTATCTGATCCACACCATGGTTATGTAAAAATCAACAGTATGGCATTGCGTGACGGCACAACAGGCCTAGAAGAAAATATATATCCATGGACTGGAGCGTATTTTGGGGGTGTTCCGATTGCGTTGGAAGCTATACCAACTCAAGGTTATGAATTTGTCAGATGGGAGGGCCTCGATAACAATCGAGCGAGCGAGATAAGCATCTCACCAAGCGGTAACGTATCATTGGTGGCTGTTTTCAGAATGCAGTACACCGAGCCTCAGGTCTTACATTATTGGAACTTTAATAATTCAGCAAATCTCAACGAGCCTTCTTATTCCCTACTCGGTGGGAGTCTTGAATTCAATCAGCAGTCAGAAAAGACGGAATTTACCGATGCTGACAAGCAAGGATTCACAGGAGAAAATGCACAATTTGAAGATGAAGCAGAAAACCATCTGAGAGTGAACGAACCCTTGAACGCCGAATTGATTTTTTCCTTGCCGACAACAGGTTTTTCCAATATTGTTTTTACTTATGAGACAAGGCGTTCAGGAAAAGGAGCAGGGGTTCAAATAATAGATTATACCCTTGATGGCACCACGTTTATAGAAAAGGAAAGGATATCTGTACAGGATGATGACCCTTCGGTCTATGCATTTGATTTTAGTGCTATAGCAGAAGCTGATGACAATGAAGATTTTGGTATTAGAATAACTTTTGAGGAAGGCGAAGGAGGCAGCGGAGGAAACAATCGGTTTGACAATATAACACTGAAAGGAATGCTAATAGATGTTCCTACAGGCATAAAGGACCAAGTCAAGGGTAATTTTGCCGTTAAAAGTTATCCCAACCCATTTAACAATGAAACCACTCTAAGTATAACAAGCACAACAAACAGCAACATAAATATCTCACTGTATACAATGACTGGGAAAATGGTAAAAAGAATTGCCGAAAGGGAGCTTTCTGCTGGTCAACATGAAATTACTGTTCCTGCAAAGGACCTTGCTCCAGGAATTTATATTCTGGTATGTCAGTATGGCAACCATCAATCGCAATACAAACTGATCAAATATTAAGAGGGTTTAGCTGATATCCCTTAATATTGGAGGGTTGAGTTTGATAAAACATCCAGACTTGTTACACTATTCAGAAAAGCTTAAAAGTGGTAGTATAGGCCAGAAAGAAAATTTAAGAAATACAGCCACAAAATTCGAGTAGTCGATGAGAAAGCTCAGCTGGTAATTTTGGGCCCTTGGCTGTATGGGAAATGTGACATAAAACAGCAAGCCTGATAAATTTTTGCAATCATCAGGCTTGCAGTTTTTGTTATGATTGGGTCAATGCTTTTTTTACTGTTTCAGCCATAGGGGTTGTCGGTTGGCCGATAAGTTTGGAAAGCGTCTTACTCTCATTGAGCAAGTCATTTTCGGATATTCCAATATCCCAACCTGCAAGTGTTTGAGCAAAACCCTCAGGTACGTCTAAGGACTTTAAAGCTGCTATATATTCTTGTTCAGGAAGGTTGTTGTAAGGGATGTCCTTGTCAGCTTGGCGGGAAATTTCAGCAGCCAATTCCGCCATTGTATAAGCTTCGTCACCTGCCAATTCGTACACTTTGCCCTGGTGGCCCTCCGCAGTTAGGACAGCAGCAGCTGCTTCGGCATAATCCTCACGAGTTGCGGAAGATATTTTGCCTTCTCCAGCACTCCCTATAAGGGCGCCTGAAGCTACAGCCCCAGCAATTGAGCCTAAATAGTTTTCCGTATACCAACCATTGCGCAAGATGGTATAAGGTATTCCTGATGCTTTCAAGGCCTTTTCGGTCTCCACATGTTCTTCTGCCAAGCCCAATGAAGAGGTATCTGCGTGAAGTAGGCTGGTATAAACGATCCATTTTATGCCTGCTTCTTGAGCCGCTTTGATTACATTCTCATGTTGGGTTTTACGTTGCCCAATTTCATTTGCCGAAATCAACAATAGTTTGTCAATCCCGTGTAGCGAATTAGCTAAAATTTCTGGTTTGTTATAATCAAATGCGCGGGCTTCAATACCCAAATCTGCTGCTTTCTCGGGAGAACGCACCAATGCTACAAGGTTTTCAGTAGCTTCCCTTTCTTTTAACTTTTCTACAACTAAGCGACCTAATTGTCCTGTTGCTCCTGTTATGCCTGTTTTCATTTTATAAATTTATTTAATTGATTATTGAATAATTATGTAACAATTTTTATTACATATAAGCGTAAAAAAATTAACGAAACTGCTTCACAAAACTTTCCAATGTCTTTTGTTGTAGCGATGCTATCACCAATGCGTCAGTTTCATTAAATAAGTCTTCTAGTTTATTATTAATATCCTTTCCTATTGGACATTGAGGATTCGTGCGGAGGTTTTTTTTGCCCAACACTTCTGAGTTTTTTACCATTATATAGATATCAGCCAATGAGATTTTGTCACTCGATCTATTTAATATCGACCCTCCTTCTTTGCCTTTGCGGCTCATTACCAACCCTTGGTCCTTCAACACGCCCAACTCTTTTCGCACAATTACCGGATTAATATTGATACTCTGTGCAATCCAGTCAGAACTCAGATATTCGCTAGGGTTGTCTGCTAAGATTGTTAAAATGTGCACTACGGTGGCAAACCTTGTATTGTTCATGTCGAGGGCAAAGATACCCATTATTTCTTAATTGTAACAAATGTTATTACAATTAGTTTTTAAACAAGTCATCTATCTTAATAAAAGTCTACCAGAAAAGAATGCGTTTAAAATGAATTGCCCATCGTAATTGATCCAATAACTTTTATATATATGGTTGGTACGAAAGGGTTTTAAAAAAAGCTAGTGGCATCATTGCCTTCAACATCAACTGCTTATTTTTCAAAGCCTTACTTAGGTATGTAATATTTCAAACATTTTAGTTGGGATAAAACCGAGCATAAGTCTTTTCTTTACTCCAAATGTGTGTTGTATGAAAAAATTTTACTTTTATAGTGCTCTCCCAGCACTTATAGACCAGCATATTATGAAAAGCTTTATTACTACTTTTTTTCTATTCCTTATTTTTTCTTTTCCAACTATTGCACAAAATGAAGGCGACTTCATAGCGATAGCCACGGGATCTTGGGATGATCCAGACATTTGGAAAATATATGAAAATGGCGAATGGGTATCCCCTGTCGAAATTCCTTCGCAAAATAATAATGTCTATATCCCTGATGGTATCGTAGTGATGGTGCAAAGTGAGTCAACTTGCCATGATCTACACCTAAATGTAGGGTCACTTTTGGTATTGGGAAATAATGCCATACAGGTTTGGGGCCAACTTGGCTTCTTCTCTGACAATAGTTTTCCTATTGCCCATGGGGTGGTGCCGCAAAATGCTGATTTTATAATCATATCAGAGGACCAAGGTGCTTTGTCCTTTCGAGGTGAAAGCCGAGCTATTGTTGTCCCGGGGTCGGGAGGAACAGCCAATGCATTATCCGAATATAACATGGTAATTGACCTTGAAGAAGGGGCTACTGCGACGCTTGAAGACAACTTCCGCATCGGAAACTTAAAGGTGCTTTCGGGCAACTTCACCGTAAATGCCGACTCCTTACTGGTGGGCAACAAAGAGCACACGGATAACGGCAAGCTGTTTTTAGGTGCTCATGTGGAATTTAATCCGCCAGCAAAGGGTATAATGCGAAACGTAGATCAACCTATGTTGAGTTTTGAATTGGATTCTTTGGCTACGCTAAACCTTTCTTCCACCGAACTTGTCATAGCGTCTGAAGAGGTATTGCTGAAAGGTACTGTAATAGCAGAAGCGGCAGGGATAGACATTGTTTTACCATCAAATGGTGGGATCACTGCAGCTGCTCCCATAGACACTTATAATAATTTGATTCTCCAGGGAAGCCTTAACAAGATCTTATCAGGCAATACTACCATCAATGGGACATTGACAATAACAAATCCCGATCTTCTCAATCCTTCTGGATATACCGTAGCGTATGGGATTAATGGTAGTTTAAAATATAAAGATGGAAGTCACGTAATTACTGATGATTTTTTATTTCCTGCAACCAATGGCCCGAGTCATCTTATTATAGACAATTCGACTATTTATCTGCATGAAGGACGAACACTTACTGGAGGTCTCTCCTTGCACAACAATGGGATACTTAACCTCAGTGGTGTAATACTTACTATGGGGCCGAGTGCCTTGCCAATAGAGGGTACTTTTTCTGAAAGCACTTATATCAAGTTGGATGAAACGTCTTCTCTTCGAAAGGTGTTTGAAGGGCCGGGTGATTTTTACTTTCCTATTGGTACAGCGAATGCATTTACCCCAGCCAATATCAATATCAATTCAGGCAACTTTTCACCCGTTAGCTATCTGGATATTGGTCTAAGTGATCAGAAGTATTTATATGACAACTCTACTAATCGAATCGAGCGTCACTGGATTTTGAATTCTACTTTAGGGGCGCTAAACTTTGATGGCATATTTAAATACCATCCTGATGATCCAAGAGGCAATGAAGCATCAATCATGGCTTATATTTATGGACAGGCGCTAGAACAACCACTTAGTTTATCCGATCCGGTTACCAAAACATTGTCTTTCAATAATGTGAGTACAGGCCTTGAGCAATTCTATATTACAGGCTCTAATAAATGTGAGGTCATAGACGATACCATTGCAGTAGTGGAAGGTGATTATTGTGGTTCAATAGATTTGGACATTATTGTAGGGTCTGTAGCACAAACTGGCAATCCTGCCCTTAATGAATACTCATGGTACCAGCGCTTAAACTATGGAGATTGGGAGAAAATAGATGGTGCAACAGGCAAAGATTATGATCCAGGCGAAATAACCATTCCTGGTTTTTATGAAATTAGAAGAGAGGTGAGGACCACAAACTGCTACGTGCCTCATATGAGCAATATATTTGCTTTTACCCTTTATCCAGCAGTAGCAAACATAGGCATTGGAAGTCCGGCTGTCGATGAATTTTGCCTAACGGCCACAGGCTTTGAAGTTATAGGCGAGCAGCCTACAGGTGGCGATGGTGTATTTTCATTTGTATGGCAAAGGAGCAAAGATGGCGAAGCATATGAGGTTGTAGGAGGAGATACTAAAGATTATGAGGAAACCGAAACCTTGGGTCCAGGAAAGTATTCTTATAGAAGAGCGCTAGAGTCATTAACGTGCGGCGTCATCTATAGCGATCCTGTCATAGTAGAAATATATAAGCCAATTTCCAACTTCAATATAGTAGCAGAAGCTCCATTCCAAGAGTATTGTGGCAAGCCCTCTGAGGTTGTTATCAAAAGCGCTAACGGCGGGCCACAGGGAGGAAACGGTACATACCTTTATGTATGGGAAAGAAGTACCGATCAAATAAATTATCAAGAGATAGCTACTGGTGAGGTATTGCGCGATACCAACATTCCTGATTATGGCTACTATTACTATAGAAGAAAGGTCACTTCATTTACATGTGTTGAAAAAACAAGCAATGCCTTATCTATATATATCTATCCCGAAATCGAGGACAATACGATAGAGGGAGAAGAAGTGATATATTGTGCTGAGTCATCACCATTTACAATCGAAGGAAGTGTAGTGAGTGGAGGAAGCGGCAATGGTAGTTTTGTTTTTAGATGGGAGAGAAGTACAGACGGGGTGAATTTTACACACCTCAACTCCAATACGAAGGATTATGCTGCAAGTGAATTACCTCCGGGCGATTATCATTATCGTAGAATAGTCACCAATGGCGTCTGCCGCGATACCAGTGCAGTATTGTTTGTAAAAGTGCTTCACCCTGTGGTCAACAATACGGCAATAGCACCAACGCTAAACGAATATTGTGGCGTGCCAGCATCAATCGAATTAGAAGCATCTATGCCCGAAGGCGGTGACGGTACATATACCTACGCATGGGAAAGAAGTATAGATGGTGGGGAATTCTTGGATCTCGGAATCAACACAAAAGACCTGGACGATGCCAGCCTCACAGTTCCGGGAGAATATGAATACAGGAGGATAGTGACTTCCGGATTATGTGATCCCTCCATCAGTAATGTGGTCAAGATAACATTATATCCCGAATTAAGCGCCAATGTTATTACAGGTACAGAGGGCTATTGCAATATGGGTACCGATGTGATATTAACAGGCTCAACCATGAGTGGAGGCGATGGCACCTATAATTATCTATGGGAAAGAGAGAAAAATGAAGAAGGTTTTGTGGAAGTAGGCACGGAGGCCAACTATCATGAAACTGAGCCATTATCTCTTGGCACTTACAAATACAGACGAACGGTTACCGCTGGTGTTTGTAGCAGTACAAGTGAAGTATTGACAATATCTGTATACCCACCTATTACCAATAATACAATTGTGGCACCGGAAACCACCAACTATTGTAGCACCTCAGAGGGGTTTGTCATCGATGGTGCGATACCTGAAGGGGGTAGTGGCAACTTTATGTATCAGTATGAAAGAAAATACAACGATGGCGCTTGGGTGGCAGTTGGAGGAAATGCGGCAAGCCTTGAAGTGACTTCCCTAGATGAGCCCGGCACATATCAGTACAGAAGGATCGTGCTCGGCAATGCGTGTGAAGAAAACATCAGCAATATCGTCATGATTCAAGTGTCAAGTCCTATGGAAATTGTAGGCACGGTTACAGAATCAAGGGATAATCAGAAAGATGGATCTATTGCCATTGAAGTATCCGGTGGCGTACCGCCCTATAGCTATATTTGGTCCTATCAAGCATTAGAAACTCCGACTATCACCGGTTTGGATGGGGGTGAATACGCCGTTACAGTCTTTGATGCTGTCGGTTGCCAAGCTTCCGCCCCGTTTGTAGTGCCGCATATCTTAGGGCTTAACGACAGTCCTAATATCGAGTTCTACCAATTGTATCCAAATCCAGTGCGTGAAACTTTATACATAGAGGCTAACTTCCGGAAATCATTGGCCTCAAAAATATATATTGTGAATATGCTCGGCGAAGTTGTAAAAACTGTCCAAACAGCTCCTGCTAACAAACTGAATATAGAAGTGGACATGCAGGCACAGCCAGAAGGCATTTATTTCATCAAGGTAGAAATTGATGGTAAAGTGGAAACCTGGAAGTTTATTAAACGATAACCAGCATCATTTTGCCATCAGAATAAAAGCATGTAGCGTTAGGCCAGAACGGGAAATTTGGAGCGATCTGAAAAGTGCCTAAGGTCGCTTAACGCACAGCGACCATGGCCTGGCAGGATAGATTTTGATTTTGAGGAGCATTATATTTTTGCCTGAGCTTTCAAAAGAAAATTTGGGCGGCATACGGGCTATCACTGCTACTCCGGCCCGCCCCCGAGTTTTCTTGCTGCCATTGTGGTTTTTGATGCTTATCTTACTCTAACCAAATCCACCCTTGCCGGGGTATCCGCTCTATCCTTGCCGCTCCTACCATCATCTGTACTTATCTGACCCTTTCTTGGGTTAGTGCATTACCAAGCATCGGTATTTATAAGCGTTACCGATTTCCTGTCCTTTCTCCACCTATGTATGGCACAACCAGTTTGTTGACCAACAATA
The DNA here is from genome assembly GCA_964440915.1 of uncultured Roseivirgaceae bacterium. Lineage (GTDB taxonomy): Bacteria > Bacteroidota > Bacteroidia > Cytophagales > Cyclobacteriaceae > CAMPJM01. The sequence continues at coordinate 75,631 of CAYTTV010000006.1, read as the reverse complement.
CACATCGACTATTCAACGCATCATATTCCTGGAGTTTTGTAATTTTGCTTCAAAAAAATCAGATGCCAGCAATTGGCCACTTTAAAAGCCAGAAAAAATTAGCATGTTCGATACTTTTATAAAAAATTTAAAGAATGGGTTAAGCCAACCTTTGCCAGGAGAGCAGGCACACAACGAGATGCTGGCCACCAGCACTCAATATGCAAAGCTAGTGGGAAGATCTACATCGCGAACACAACATGGCAGCGTTCTCATATTGTTTTATCCGAAAGAGGCGCAAGTATATTTCCCTTTGATGTTGCGGCCCGACTATGATGGTGTGCATGGTGGGCAGATCAGTTTGCCAGGAGGAAAAAAAGAAGAACAGGACAAGGACTACATCGCTACTGCAGTACGTGAAACAGAGGAAGAGATTGGTGTAAGATCCAAAGACGTGGTAGTATTGGGCAGGCTTTCTACATTATATGTGATGGCGAGTGATATTATCGTGGAGCCAGTGGTTGCTTATACGCCTCGCACACCTCGTTTCAACCCCAACCCATATGAAGTGCAAGCTATAATAGAATCTCCCGTAGAGGAATTTATGGATGATAGCATCGTAAAAACAAAAGACATCCATGTTAGAGGCTATGACCTCAAAGCACCTTATTTCGATATAGGCGGGCAAGTAGTATGGGGTGCTACGGCTATGATACTGAGTGAGTTGAAATATATCTTGGGAAAGGAGAAACTTTATGGGAAGCTGTAGAGGTTATTGCATAATAAATTAGAGAATGATCATTAAGACGATTTAGATGGGAAATGAATCAATAATTCCAGAGCAAGTGATTTATGTTTGTACAGGTGATAAGTGCAAAAAGCGAGGAGGTAAGGAGATCGCAAAATCTTTCAAGTCTTTAATAAAGGAAAACAAGCTTCAAAAAAGAGCAGAAGTGATTAAAACAGACTGTACAGACCGGTGCAAGTTTGGTCCCGTGGTCTGCTTTCAGCCTCAAAATGATTGGCACCTACAGGTAGACGTGTTCAAAGTAGAAGCCCTCTTTAGTGAGAAGGCACTGAGCCAAATGAACCCAGACTAGTTATTGACCCCCTATGGTTTCTTGGATCACCCCGCAGCGCAGCATCTTTTCACCAAAGTAAGGGTTCAAAATCTCCTTTTCTTTTGTGAGCCAATAACCCCCATTATCGTCAAATGCCATTGGACAATAAGCATAGTAGACAGGCAGGGCACTAGGAAATTCCTTGACCACAGAATAAATATTGTCGGTAAGAGGTACAAATAGAGATCGCTGCTCTTCAATATCTTCCGAATCTGCTATCGCTGCAGCATTCTTTTGAATGGCTACAAGTGCTTCAAAATATGTTTCAGGGAGATTTGCATGCCTAATTTTATTTATATTCCCCGCAAAAGTCGCTGCTGTTTCCTTTGCTTTAGCGGCATCAGATTCTACTAAAGCCGTCTTTAGCTGCTCATATTGGTCAAGAATTGCTGCAGTGGCACCTTCGGGGTCAGCAATTTCATTAAAAGCCTGTACATTTGAAGCGGTCTGCTCTTGAGATTCCCTTGACCCACCACCGCAAGCTGTGAATAATACAGGTAAGCATATAGCCAAAAGCAAATTTCTGAAAGTTGTCATAATAAGATTTTTAATAAGCAAAATTAGCAATAATATCCACAGCTTTGAAATAACAATTTGAAGCGCAGGCTATTTTATGTTATAGAGGAGAATAACCGAAAGCTCCTAAATTAAGTATATTGCGACAAACAGAACGATAATAAAATAAGTAATAGAATGGATGCAACATTAACCATAGAGAGAAAGCCAAGGAAGTTTTTGCCGGAAGATTTTACAATAAATAATTGGGAAGAAATAAAGCCTTACTATGAGGATTTGTTGGATAGAACGTTGTTTTCTCCAGAGGAGCTAGTCAAATGGTTAGAGGACAGAAGCGAGCTCGAAGCAGTTTTGTCAGAAGACTTGGGCTGGCGCTACATAAAGATGACAACCGATACGACGAGTGAGGAGAACAGGGAAAGATTCAACTTCTTTATCAGTCAAATAGAGCCCCATATCGCCCCTTTAACCAATAAGCTCAATCAAAAAGTGATTGACAATCCTTATCTGGAAGAAATAAGCAAAGCGCCGGGGTATGCCATCATGATCCGGTCTATAGAGATGGCCTTGAAGATCTTTAGAGAAGAGAATATTCCTCTGAATATTGAAATTCAGCAGCTTTCTCAACAGTATGGGGCAATTCATGGCGAGATGACCGTATTGGTTGATGGAGAAGAGCTTACACTCCAACAAGCTGGTGTGTTGCTGCAAAACCAAAACCGCCTTGTGAGGGAGGAAGTTTATTATAAAATAGCTTCTAGGAGGTTACAAGATAAAGATAAGCTCAATAAACTTTTCACAGACTTAGTCCATTTAAGGCATAAAGTCGCTCAAAATGCCGGCTTTGCCAATTACAGAGACTATATGTTTGCAGCACTAGGACGGTTCGATTACAATGCAGAAGATTGCTTCGATTTTCATCAGGCAGTAGAAGAGGAAGTAGTGCCTTTGCTTAATGTCCTGGCTGCTGAAAGAAAAGAAGCCTTGAGAGTATCAACATTACGTCCTTGGGATAAAGCAGTAGATCCTACAGGCCTCGATCCTTTGAAGCCTTTTACCAGTAGCAAAGAATTGACAGAGAAAACGATTACCTGTTTCAACCGGTTGGATGAATACCTGGGCACACGATTGGCGATCATGAAACATATGGGGCATCTTGATCTCGATTCCCGCAAAGGGAAAGCTCCTGGAGGTTATAACTATCCTTTGGCAGAAGTCGGTGTGCCATTCATCTTTATGAACGCTACTTCGACATTGCGCGATTTGGTCACCATTTTGCACGAAGGGGGGCATGCGGTGCATTCTTTTCTTATGCGTGACCTGCCTTTAAACGATTTTAAGGATACGCCATCTGAAGTAGCAGAGTTGGCTTCAATGTCGATGGAATTATTGACCATGGACCATTGGGACCTGTTTTTTGACAATGAGGATGATTTGAAAAGGGCCAAGAAACAACATCTTGAGCAGATTATCGAAACACTGCCCTGGGTAGCTACCATCGATAAATTTCAACATTGGATATATGAGCACCCAGAGCATACCGAAGAAGAAAGGAATCAGGCATGGCTCAATATATTAGATACTTTTGCCGACAACCTTACGGACTGGAAGGGATTGGAAGAGCAGAAGGCCGCAATGTGGCACAAGCAGCTACATTTGTTTGAAGTGCCCTTTTACTATATTGAATATGCCATTGCTCAACTAGGGGCAATAGCCGTTTGGAAGAACTATAAAGAAAATTCCCAAAAAGGCCTCGAAGGATACCTAGCAGCGCTTAAATTGGGCTATACCAAGCCTATTCCTGAAATATACCAGGCAGCGGGGATAGCCTTTAATTTCGATCGAGCATATATCAGAGAGCTGATACAGTTCGTAAAAGCGGAAATGGAGAAATTGTAATCTTTAGCGGTATACATTTGAAGGCTTGGTGGTTCGTGATAACGAAATGCTAAGCCTTCAAATCAAATTACGAGTCCAGCTCAAACAAAGGCTTCTTTTCCAGATCCTTTAGACTATCCACCTCCTCCAGCACATCCTGGTTATCTTCTATAAATTGATTGTATAACTTGACCGCATAGTCATAATTGACACGTTGGCGCAGCACCCTGCCGTTGGCCTCCCGAATATCCTGAATCAAAGTTTTCATTAAGGGATAACGGCCGTAATCAGGATGTTCAATCGCCATAGTCATGATCGTATTGATCACCTTATTTGAAGCAGAATCATAGTTGTCAATCGCTGAAGGTTCTGCCATGCTGACATTAGAGTATCGCATTTTCAATAGTTGAGCAAGATTCTGTTGAAGGGTATCGAACTGCGTAATATCGTAATTGTTAGTATAGCTCACTTCTTCTAGCAGACGCTTTGCATCAGCAATTTTCTGATTATCATCCTCAGTCATTCTTTCCCATGCCGCATTCAAGCTGTCTTGGATCACGAGGAAGGTTTGGTGCAGGGAATCTGCCTCTGCATCAGTCAGCGCCTCTTTCTGGGTCTTTTTATCACAAGAGGAGATCAATAAAATAGAAATGAGAAAACAAGAGAAAAGCGCAATCTGTAGATAATTTTTCATAGCAATATTGATTTCACGCATGAAGGTAGGAAAAGATAGGAAAAAATAAAGTAAAAGTTGATGTAAGCCCTTACATCACTACAGTTAAGATAGATATCATCACCCAACGCCTCGTTAGCTAGCCTCTGGTACATTATCCATTAAAGCTCTAAATTGCAACACAAACAACATTATGCACATGCAACACGACAAGGAAGAATTCGGCCCTGCCGAGCTCGACGATTATCTTAACAATATGAATGTCAGGTTCTACCTGGCATTGTGTGTCCCATTGACTTTGTTCATTATCGTTTTCATTGATGCTCAGGAAAAAGGTATCCACTATTCACTTACCAATTCGGTTGGACATTATATTGTCGCCATTGCATGTGTCGCCATTTGGTATGTAGGGGCGCATCACTACCATAAAGCTATTAAGACAGCACAAAGACAGGCCATCTTAACACAGAAGTTGCTCACCTTCAGGAAAGCGGCTATGGCAAAATACATTGCTGGTTCCGGCGGCTGTGTTTTGGCAGTTTCAGCACTTTATTTCACTCAAGACCAAGTCTTTCTTTTTGCCTTTGGAGCGTTGTTGGTGCTATTTTCAATTAACAGGCCTACACCCTATAGGATCATAAAGGACCTAAAACTTGATAAAGAAGAAAGGAAGGTCCTAAGAGAATATAGAAAGCATTTGTGATAAATCGGAGAGTTTAGAAATTAGTGCGAGCAGAAGAAATCACCGTGAAGCCTACAGCTTGCATAAATGGTCATATTTTTTATTTGGGCGGTAGCCGGGCTATCGCTACAAGTCCGCCTACCCGCAAAGCCAACCCACTTCGGGCTTTTCGCTCTATCCCTACCGCTCCTACGCTTTTCGAAGCTTCGTATTTGGGATACGGTTGCAGTGTTGCCCGACCCCGTTTAAAATGAGTTCGGTTGTAATGGCCGATTTTGCTTTACTCTTAGTCTAAGAAGGAATTAGGATTAGGCTTATAAAAGGCTTAACTAAGCAGGATTATTCACAATTCACAATTCACAACGATGACATTAAATACAATAAGCATCAAATTTACTATGGTGCTCGTAAGTTTTCTTTTGTTTGCTGTATCCTGTTCAAAGGACGACGATGGAGCTAATCCAGAAGGTGATGATGGCAATAATCCTGGCGGCAAGACCTCTTTGGTTGCTAAAGCTAATTTGAACTTTATTGATGATGGGGAAGCTTGGGAGTTAAATTGCTATAAACTAGATTCCTATGGAGAATTACTGATGTATGGTGATACCTCGTTCATATTGAGACTGAACGACACAGATGTAAATGGCAAGCAAAAGGAAACTTCAATGCTTCTCAGTATTAATAGTAAAACGGGCATAGAGAAGGGGACATATACATTATCTAAAGCCCAGAGTGGTTCGGATGAAATTAACTTTACCCTGATAAGATATAAACGTGATGGTTCAGAACTCTATGCGCCAAGTGCTCATGTTGATGGAGATTCCGGTACTTTAACAATTACCTCCTTGACAAACCAACGTGCAGAAGGAACATTTTCATTTGCTGCCCATACCAAAGTCCTTCCTATAAAAAAGCTGGAAGTAACGAATGGCATTTTTCATGGAGATCTTATTCGTCAGTAATAGCGTTTAAGATCGGTGCCATAAATGAGGGCCTTCACCCATCCAGAATCTCCTGAAAAGAGAATTTTGGGGTGAAGGCTATCTTGAAAGGGTGATGTGGTCGCTTTTTATGCTAGACTTCGGCTATGCGCAGCCGCGCCAGGGATGGTGGCTTTGTTTGAGCCCGAAATGGGATTGCGGGAAGCAGGCGAGTGCCATCCAGCCCGCCCGGGCGCCCAAATAAATATTCAAGGGCTTACCAGAGTCTAAGATCTTAAGTCTTAAAACTAACCTTCCCTTTGCTTGCTGCTTTCCAACCGCTCCTGTTGCTTGTTTATTTAATGTAGCCTTTTCTTCGAAGGATAGTCTCAACGAACTTCCTTTCATTTTCAGTATTGAATATTTTGAAGGGTAAATGGATAAGCTGTGCTTTGGAAACTGTCAGCAGGAAAAAGTCTTTTCCAATAGCGGCCTTCTTGATGTTGTTCCAAGTTATGGGCATGCCCTGCTTTGTGTTGATCTTGATCAATACCTGCCGACTGTCTATTTCGTACGCAAGCTTTTCAAACAGCACCTTGTTTTGCTCCAATTGTGTGACACCAGCAAACTGTATCAGCCAAAATAGCAGGTACAGCGCCAAGGCGATAAGGGCACCGGTAATCCACCAGTGGCTCGCAACCAGAAAATATCCGCACATAATGGCAAGGACGATCAGGAACACCCACCATTGTTCCTTTAAGATATTTCTAAAGGCGAGCTTTATATAAGTGCCTGTCTGTAATTTGTATTTTTTGGTCTTTACAATCATTTATATTGAAATTTAAATATCATTTTTAAGCATAAAGTATCGATTGGATGAGCAAAGTTATAAGGCTTTTAGGCTCATGTCCAAGCTTTTGAGCGAATGCGTAAGTGCGCCGATAGAGATATAGTCCACGCCACATTCTGCTATGGCTTTAATATTTTCTTCGGTAATGCCTCCTGAAGCCTCAGTCAAATATCTTCCGTTGATCATCCTAATAGCTTCTTGCATCGTATTTACATCCATATTGTCCAGCATGATTACATCCACACCTCCCGTATCCAACACTTCTTGCACTTCCTGGAGCGTTCGGGTTTCTACTTCAATCTTGAGCGGCTTATTGGTCTCCTTTAAATATTGCTGTACAGAACGGATTGCCTTATGGATACCTCCGGCAAAATCGTTGTGATTGTCTTTAAGCATCACCATGTCATACAAGCCAAAGCGGTGGTTCGTTCCTCCTCCTATAGCTACCGCCCACTTTTCCATTATCCTAAAGTTGGGCGTTGTCTTACGGGTATCTAGTAGTTTTGCAGCGGTATGGCTTATCAAGTTAGATAAACTATGCGTATAGGTGGCTATGCCGCTCATTCTTTGCAGGCAATTAAGCACGAGCCTTTCCATAGTCAGAATGGATCTGGCACTTCCTTCCACAATAAAACCTACATCCCCTTTTTTTATCGGATCCCCATCTTTTATCTGGATCGCCAACTTAAGTTGCTGGTCGTAAGCATGAAATATCGCTTCTGCCAATGTTATTCCCGCTATAATGCCATCATCCTTGATCAAAAGCTGGGCACGACTTTGGGTATCTTTGCCGATGGCGGCAAGTGTTGAATGATCGCCATCACCGACATCTTCCTTTATGGCCAATGCGATAAAGTCATTTATAGCTTTAGGGGTTAGGTAATTTAAGTTCACGCCGCAAAAATACAAAAAGGCACCAAGATTCATTGATGCCTTCGTTAAATTTTAAATCCTTTGTCAGTTTGGGTAGCTACTACTTAGACAGGTTAACTAGTCTTTGGTAAAATCTATACTGTATACTTTGTAACCATCTTTGATTTCCTTGGCCCTAAGCAGCACTCTAAATGAGCCATTTTCATACGTGTATTTGCCAATCGCATACCGAATACCCTCTTTAGATGCTCCTTGGTGAATGTACTGAAAGTCTGTAGGAGGGTATTTCCTGAAGAAATCCTTGAGCACAAACTCTGCCTGTATTCTGCTATAGTCGGAAGGGTCGCCATCGATGACCATTTCTACCACGTCATTAAAGTACTTGGTGAGCTCTTTTGAACTTCCAGCTTTCATGGCTGTTTTCACATTGTTGATCACATCGCTTTGGGCAGAGCAATGAGCGCCCATAAGCATGCTAACACCAATGGTCAATAATATCTTGTATTGTATCCTTTTTGCAAACATCATTTTGGTAAAGCGTTACTCTTGCTTGGTGTTTACCAAAACTATGCCAATAATTTTAAAATAAAAAGTGGAAAATGTCCATAGAGGTTACAAGCTTGGTTTCTATTTTTATATTTGCATTTCGCATTGTAATAGGAAACAATAGTATTGTCTGCTATAGCGCATTCATAATTTTAAATTAGATATTAGAAATGAAAAAGGTTTTGTTAATGATCCTCGATGGTTGGGGAATAGCACAGAAGAAAGAAGTTTCAGCAGTTGATCAGGCGAATACCCCCTTTATAGACTCCCTATACAATAAATACCCCCATAGTAAGCTAAATGCTTCTGGCCTTGCTGTTGGCCTTCCAGAGGGACAAATGGGGAATTCTGAAGTCGGCCATATGAATATCGGGGCTGGAAGAGTTGTATATCAGGACTTGGTGAGGGTAAACAAAGCCCTGGAGGAGGGCGAACTAGCCACAAATCCTGTACTCAATGATGCTTTTAAGTATGCTATTGAGAACAAAAGGAAAGTGCATTTCATTGGGCTGGTTTCTGATGGAGGCGTCCATTCTCATATCAATCATCTAAAAGGATTATGTCAGATAGCAGCCCAAAAGGGCATCGAGGACCTTTATATACATGCTTTTATGGATGGTCGGGACACAGACCCGCATAGTGGGTACGGTTTCCTAAAGGACTTGTCGGCTTCTCTTAGTCAATCGGCAGGGAAAATTGCTACTGTAATAGGAAGATATTATGCCATGGATAGAGACAGAAGATGGGAACGGGTAAAATTGGCTTATGATCTTATGGTGAAGGCAGAGGGGAAAAAGAGCAGAAATATACTGGAAGACCTGCAAGCCTCTTATGATGAAGGCGTGACAGATGAGTTTGTGCAGCCTATTGTAGCTGTAGATGAAAATGGACAACCCTTGGCAAAGATTGAAGAGGGCGATGTGGTTTTGTGCTTCAATTTCCGTACAGACAGGGGCAGGGAAATTACGCAAGTGCTTTCTCAAACTGATTTCCCTGAGTTCGGCATGAAAAAGCTAAACCTTAAATACCTTACCCTTACTTCTTACGATGAAACGTACAGAAAAGTAGAAGTGCTATTTACCAAGGACAACTTGAATAATACCTTGGGAGAGGTGTTAAGTGCAGCAGGCAAAACGCAAATAAGAATTGCAGAAACGGAGAAATATCCCCACGTTACGTTCTTCTTTTCTGGAGGAAAAGAGCAGGAGTTCCCTGGCGAAAAACGTATCATGTGCCCTTCTCCTAAAGTGGCCACTTACGATTTACAGCCAGAAATGAGTGCAGCGGATATTCGAGACAGCATAATCCCAGAAATAGAAAAGCAATCTGCCGATTTTATTTGCTTAAACTTTGCCAATCCGGATATGGTGGGCCATACGGGTGTATTTGAAGCTGCAGTAAAAGCCTGTGAAACGGTAGACAGATGTGCGCAAGCCGTTGCTGAAACAGCAAAAAGGAATGGATATACGGTCATCATAATTGCTGATCATGGCAACTCTGACTACATGATCAATGAAGATGGGAGTCCTAACACTGCCCATACGACCAATCTTGTGCCTTGCATTATTATGGATGAGCAATTGAAAGTAAGAGATGGGAAACTTGGCGACCTCGCACCGACTATTTTGACTATACTAGGCGTAGATGTACCCAATGAAATGACAGGAGAGATATTGGTATAATGAAAGATCTAAAGATGTGGATGTGGCCCAGCAACATATTGTATATGCTGCTTTTATCTACGATGCTCACAGCTTGTGAAAGTGAGGTCGGTAAAAAGGTGCAATCCACAGGCGTCTATTATGATGTAGCAGGCTTTTTAGATCAGCAGCTTCAATGGCTCGATTCGCTCGGGCCAAAAGTTGAGAAAGTGGTAGAAGCTGAGGGCGTTAAGGAGTTAAAGAAGATTACTTTAGATAGTTTGGGCTGGGCAAAAGAATTGGCGGTATTTTACCGTGCAGATATCAATGACCCTATTCTTAGAGATGCATACGAAAAGGATCAATCTGAAGGAGATGCCAATAAAACTATTACCTATATTGCCAAGGAAGCCAGCGCAAAGGTCCAGTGGCTGAAGATATCTTATCACAATCAGGCCGTAGAGCACATTGCCGCTCGGATTCAAGAAGACAATATTTTGTATAAATCTAAATCTAAGATTGAACTAGACTTTGATCCCGCACAAGAACCGCCCTTGTTAATGCGGTACGCCATTCAACAATCCCAAAAAATATTGTTCAGGGATACGGTTCTTTATAGCGTAGAAGGCCAATTAAATTGGTAGAACCATTGAGGAGCCGGTATTTATTGCGATTGTTTGGTTAAAAGATGCCTCTGAAGGCCTGTAAGAGCACTTTCGCTATAAAGCCTTTTTTTGTAAGTAAGACAATAGTATCTTTGCGCAAGTTTTGCTCCTGTATTTATGGCAGAGATAGGATTTATGAAGAAGCGTGATGTTGTCAAACCATATTAATAACACTGAAGACAATATGAATAACGAGAGTGCTACAACGGAGACAGTTGTTTCGAAAAACATTATAGAAAAATTAAAGATAAAATGGGGACTTGAAAGCGTTTTTCAGGTCATCATAGTTTTGTTGGTATTTTCGATCACAGGATCTACAGTAGTTTATTTAAGAAAATTCCTGTTTAGTGTGCTTGGTTTTGATGAAAGCACGGCCATGTGGTTAAAAACTATTACTTACATTGTTTTTGTATTTCCAGCTTATCAGTTTCTTATTTTAGGATATGGTGCTCTTTTGGGCCAATTCGATTTCTTTTGGAAGAAGGAGAAGAAGCTGTTTTATGCCGTGAAAAGGCTTTTTACAAAGAAATAACCCCATCTTCTACTTTTTCGATATCAAAATATTTCTCAGGCCATATGAATGGTCAATTGCCTCCGTTTATGTTATCGCTCTTCTGCGAAGTTTCTATAGAAATTACTTAAAATGAGCATTGGCTTATTATAACTGGTTTTTATATATTTACTTTGTTCAATACCAGTCAGTTATTCGGTTTTGAATCAGTAATAAGAAGGAAATATTTACAGCTATGGAGTCTAAGAAAGGACTTTTGTCTAAAGCCCTCTTTTGCCTTTTCTTTTTTCTATTCTTTAGTGCCTCAGGTCAGTTTGTAGATGACTTTGAAGATGGAGATTTTACGCATAATCCATCGTGGCAAGGACATGAACACGACTTTAAGGTGAATGAGAAAAGGCAATTGCAGCTAAACGCACAAGGTGCTGGAGCAAGCTATCTCGCTACGCCTTCTCTTTCAATTAATAACGCTAAATGGGAAGTGTACTTAGAAATGGATTTCAACCCTTCTGCTAGCAATTATGCCCGGATCTACCTTGTGTCAGACCAAAAGGATCTTTCTGGCCCCCTTAATGGCTATTTTGTAATGGTAGGCGGAATAGAGGATGAAGTGAGCCTATACAAACAAAAGGGAGATCAGTTGCTAAAGATCATAGATGGCGAAGATAAAAGGTTGGATGTAAGTAAAGTCCAAGCAAAAATTAGGGTTATAAGGGATGAGGAAGGAATGTGGCAACTGTGGAGTGCTGTGACAGATACCGCTGTGTATGTAAAGGAGGGAGTGGAAATTGACAAAGAAATAGAACAAAGTGCCTATACGGGAATATATTGTGCTTATACGGCAACTCGTAGCGATAAATTCTATTTTGATAACTTCAGCGTGTCAGGCGACCCTTATATAGATACTGTGCCTCCTGCCTTATTGAGCATGCATGGCCTCTCTGAAGATACCTTGCAGTTGCTTTTTTCTGAACCATTAAATCCTTTCTCTGTACTACCAGAAAGCTTTGGGATCACGCCAACTATTGGGACTCCAAAAAATGTTGTTTTTGATGTCGACAACGGCGCATTAATAAAACTAGCCTTGTCAAAACATATGCAGTCGGGTATAGAATATGCCGTAGCCTTAGAGGGGATCACTGATATGGCAGGCAATGTCATGCCGCCATTGTCCACTTCATTTTTGTTTTATATAGAAGGGGTGCCAGAATTTAGAAATGTAGTAATCAACGAATTGATGCCTGACCCAAATCCAGTTGTGGCACTTCCAGATTCCGAATATATAGAATTACTGAATGTAGGGGATGATGCTTATAATCTCTTGGGATGGCGGATTGCTGACGATAGAACCGAAGGTGTGCTAGATGAATTTATCTTGCTGCCAGGGCATTTTGTGATATTGTGTCCCGTCTCGGATACACTAGCTTTCAAACCTTACGGGCCAACAATGGGAGTATCTCCTTGGCCTTCGCTCAATAATGACAAGGACGAGATCAGATTGCTTCGAAAAGATGGCCATCTCGTAGATCAGGTCAACTATACCTCACAATGGTATAAGAGTTCAATTAGGAATCAAGGAGGCTATTCCTTAGAAATGATAGACCCTTTTAATCCATGCAGCCAAGAAGATAATTGGAAAGCTTCGATGGACAGGGATGGCGGCACACCCGGAAGAGTAAATTCTGTATTGGCTACCAAGCCTGATCTTAAAGGCCCTGAGCTGATACAGGTATTGCCGAAGGATGAACAAACCCTGATCCTGACCTTTAATGAAAGTATAGATACCATGAGCTTGCCCCAAGCTGAAATTAGCGTGAACAATCAGCCAATCTACTATAAGATAAATTTGGATCATAAATCCGCTACTTCTTTGGTGCTGAGCTTAGAAGATCCACTGGTAGAAGGAATGACATACGTACTGGAAGTGCTTAGAATCAAAGACTGTAATGGCAATTATATCAACAAGGAAAAGAGTAGGTTTAAGTTTGGGCTGATTCAAGAGGCCGATCCTGGAGAAGTTGTTATCAACGAAGTGTTATTTAACCCAAAGGTTGGTGGAGTTGATTTTGTGGAAATTTACAATCACTCTACAAAATACCTGAATGCTAAAGGGTGGATGTTGGCCAATACGGCCTTTGAGCAGGAGACGGGCCAAGAGATAGTGCATTCCCGTAGCCCAATTACACAAGATGATTTATTGATTCCGCCAGAAACTTTCCTTGCACTTACAACAAGCATTGCCAAGACCCTGGAGTATTACCCAAAAGGTAAAAATATGCTGGAGATGGGCAATATGCCATCCTATCCCGACAAAGCAGGCACAGTTATCCTCTTGAATGCAAAGAACAGGCAGCTCGATCGTTTTGATTACAGTGACTCATTTCATTCGGCTATTATCAGCGATGTGGAGGGCGTATCCTTGGAACGTATTGCGTATGATAAACCCACTCAAGATCCCAATAACTGGACCTCGGCGGCCAGCACCAGTGGGTTTGCGACCCCTGGCGAATACAATTCACAATCCCGGGGTTTTGCAGCAATAGAAGGCAAAATAAAAGTATCGCCAAACGTGATCTCGCCAAACAATGACGGGTACAATGACTATACAACAATACAATATGGTTTCCGTAATCAACATTATGTGGCAAGTGTTTATGTGTTTGATAATCAGGGAAGGATAATAAAGAGAATAGCTGACCAAATAAGCTTGGGCACTACTGGTTTCTTTTCATGGGATGGAACTGACCACCAATTAAGTAAGGTGAAAACAGGTGTTTATATGATCTATTTTCAGCTTTTTGACATGACAGGAGAAATCAAGATTTTTAAAGAGCCCATTGTTGTGGGAAATAAGAGGTAGAGCAGTAGAATTATCTAAAAAATTGTCTATTTTGTATAAAGCATAACAAATTGGATGATAGATAATTATCATTATATATACATCTATACATCTCCTTAAGTTTTTTTAATTCCATAGCCATGAATAACATCAAAATCACCCTCACCCTCACCCTTATTTTTCTCCTGATTGTTTTTTCAAGTTGTATGAGGCGCGAATATGTTTTAGAATATGATTACGACTACAGGGGAAACTTTAAGAAATACAGTTCTTTTAATTTTATGCGTAATGCTAAAATTGACCAAGACTCTGCCGAGTTGGCCTATAAACCATTGCTGGAAGAGGCAATAAAAAGCAGAATGGAAATTTTGGGGTATAAACTTTCTGAAGATAAGCCCCGATTGCTTGTAGCGTACAGCATATTCTATGACAACATGAAATTTCGAGGGTATAATCAGCCAGAGCTTGATAGGTGGGTCGAAAAAGAAGTGGATGAAGACAAGTACGATCCAATTAAGCTAGAGCTCAAGGAAGGTACCGTCTTAGTGCAGCTAATTGATACTAAAAAGAATAATACCGTTTGGCAGGGATATGCTTCTGGAGTTTTCGGCTATAGTTATGCCAATAATGAAAGGCATATCAAAAGGGCTGTACGGTCTATTTTTGATCAGTATAGGATAATGGCAGAAGGTTTTGATATCAATCAAAAGAAATTAGTTTCCAATGAGCCATAAAGGACCTTAAGGTGATAAAACCTTACATGCTTATAATATGAGCCTCTTATTCTGTTTCGGTTATTCATACAATCTTCCATGATCTTGGCCGTTTAATATCTGTTTGGTATAGGAATGGATGAATAATGAAAGGTATAACAGATATTTCGGCTTGGAGGTGTGTTTTTGTTTTGACGCCCTTTTTATTGATGATTTCACCTTCTTTCTGTTTAGCACAAGATAAAAGCCAATTAGAAGGGCAATGGGAAGCAGTTTGGAAGATCCATAGTGCAACTAAGCCTACAGGTCAGGACAGCGTTATGAGAGGCCACATGAATTTTAAAAGTAATGGGCAGGTAGAAGTCGTAGCATATGGCTACCCTGGATGTTTGTTTAGCACCGATACCATTCAAAATGACTTACAATGGAAGGTTGAGCGTGACAGCCTTATATTCTATAACCTTCAGGATAATTTCTCAATGATCTATATTGTCCAAGAAGCCTCCTCAGGCGAGGTTCAGCTAAAGTTGATGGATGACATCCTAATCACTTTAAGACCTTAAAAAGCAGATAAGGCCCATCAACTAGATTCAGCGGTACTACCAATAATTTCCAGATAGACTAGATTTGGAAATTGTCTAAAAAACCTCTATAATTGCAGTTCAAGTCAATTATTCCGGTGATTGATTTATAAAGAAGAGTGGAGAGACAGGCTCATAGAAGCTCTAGCAACCAGATTGCAACGATCATAGGTGCTAATTCCTGATCCCAACAATAATTGGGAGTATATAAATTAATTATAAAACAATGGAAAAAAACATTCATCTTATCTTTCAAACGCCTACCAACCTCATATGGCAGGCCAACGTTTCCACAGGAGATAGCCGTGTTATGGGCTGTTGTTGCTGTTGTTGATTTCAATTCTCCCATATATATTGGTAAGGTTTCTACTACAAAGCGTAGAAGCTTATCTATATTACTCAAATATTTATATCCCTATCTTTAACATAAAAAACGAAATAAGATGTCAGAATTAAAGTTCGAAACCTTACAAGTACATGCCGGTCATGACGTAGATGCCGATACATTGTCAAGAGCAGTGCCTATTTATCAAACCACCTCATTTGTTTTCAAGAACTCTGAGCACGGTGCCAATCTGTTTGCCCTAAAGGAGTTTGGCAATATCTATACTCGGATCATGAATCCTACCACCGATGTTTTTGAAAAAAGAGTGGCAGCCCTAGAGGGCGGTGTAGCGGCGTTGGCTGTTGCTTCTGGTCAGGCAGCACAGTTTATAGCATTGAATAATATCTTGAGAGATGGAGATAACTTTGTTTCCTCTTCAAATTTATATGGCGGTAGCTACAACCAGTTTAAAGTTTCTTTCAAGCGGTTAGGGATAGAAGTACGATTTGTAGAAGAAGAATCTGTAGAGGCCTACGAGAAGCTTATTAACGATAAGACAAAAGCAATATATGTAGAAACCATAGGCAACCCTGGGTTCACTATTCCCGACTTTGAGGCGATGGGTGCCTTAGCTAAAAAATATGATCTGCCGCTAGTGGTAGACAATACATATGGTGCTGGTGGTTATTTATTCCAGCCATTAAAGCATGGGGCAAATATTGTAGTAGCCGCAGCGACAAAATGGTTGGGTGGTCACGGCAACAGCATTGGTGGAATCATCGTAGATGGTGGAAACTATAACTGGGGCAATGGTAAATATCCCGAATTCTCAGAGCCTGCCGAAGGGTATCATGGTTTGAACTTCTGGGAAACTTTTGGAGATAACAATCCACTTGGTTTACCCAACATCGCCTTTACTATAAGAGCTAGGGTAGAAGGTCTTAGGGATTTTGGTCCTGCTTTAAGTCCCTTCAACTCATTCCTGTTGATCCAGGGTGTGGAAACCCTTTCTTTAAGAATGGACAGAACGGTAGAAAATGCACTTGCACTGGCCCAGTGGCTTGAGGCCCATGAAGACGTAGAAAGTGTAAATTATCCTGGCTTGCCATCGAGCAAATATCACGAGCTGGCTAAAAAGTATCTGAAAAAGGGCTTTGGAGGGGTGCTTTCCTTCAAAGTAAAAGGTGGAAAGGAAAATGCAGAGAAATTGGTGAACAACCTTAAGTTGATAAGCCATTTGGCCAATATGGGTGACTCTAAGACATTGATCATACATCCTGCATCTACTACGCATCAGCAGCTTACTGATGAGGAGCAGCTACAGGCAGGGGTTGAGCCAACAATGCTGAGGATTTCCCTGGGTATTGAACATATCGATGATATAAAAGCCGATTTGCAACAAGCTTTTGATAAAATTAAATAAGTTTTTTTATGTGTAGCTTCTCCTGACCAGGAGAAGCTACTTGATAAAAATATGATTTATGAATAAACAGGAGGGAAATCATAAAGGGGCTGTATTTCATCACACAACTGAGTTTGTCTTAGAGTCAGGCCAGGTTTTGAAAGAGTTTCAGCTTTATTATGAGGTGCTGGGCAGTGAAAACCTGAGTACAGGGAAACTGATATGGGTTTGTCATGCACTTACTGGAAATGCTACTGTGACTGATTGGTGGGAAGGGCTTTTTGGTAAAGGCAAACTCTACGACCCTGAAGAATACACGATAATTTGTGTCAATACATTAGGAGGTTGCTACGGTAGCACCGGTCCTTTATCTATAAATCCAGAAACTCAAACCCCTTATTACCATGATTTCCCTGTTTTGACCAATCGCGATATCGTGCGGGCATTTGACCTGCTGCGAAACGCCTTGGGAATTCAGAAGGTACACACCTTGATAGGAAGCTCCTTAGGTGGCCAACAAGCACTAGAGTGGGGTATTATGCAGCCCAATGTTTTCGAAAATATGGTGATCATTGCTTCCAATGCCTACCATTCTCCTTGGGGCATAGCTTTCAATGAAAGCCAAAGAATGGCCATCAGCCTGGATAAAACATGGGCACTTAATGAAGATCATGCCGGCATGGAAGGGATGAAGACGGCCAGGTCAATAGCCTTGCTTTCTTATAGGTCATATGAGACTTATCAACGTTCTCAGACCGAAGAAGATCATGACAAGGTAGATTTCTACAAGGCTTCTAGCTACCAACAGTATCAGGGTGAGAAATTGGCCAAAAGGTTCAACGCTTATACATACTGGTTGCTATCTAAGGCAATGGACTCACATCATGTGGGAAGAAATAGAGGCGGAACAGAGGCAGCATTGCGTCAGATCACAGCCAATACCTTGGTTGTAAGTGTTAACTCTGATCTCCTATTCCCAGTAGAAGAACAGCGGCTGATTGCTAACAACATAAAAAATGCACAGCTCAAAATCATCGACTCTTGTTTTGGGCACGACGGTTTCTTGATTGAAACTGCCCAGATCGAGGGATGCATAAGGCAATTTTATGGCCAAACATTCTTAAATGCACAAAAAGTATGAACACAAAGTTGAAAGTCGGAACCGATGGGAAGCTAAAGATAGGCTTATTTGGTTTTGGATGCGTAGGGCAAGGGTTTTATGAAATACTCACCAAGCACGCTTTGGATAATATTCAATTAGCGGCGATATGTGTTAAAGAAAGGGGAAAAAACAGGCCCCTACCAGAAAGTAGATTTGTTTTTGATAAGGATGCCATCCTAGAAAATCCCGAAATCGGTGTGGTTGTGGAGCTTATCAGTGATGCTGATGAAGCTTTCGAAATAGTGTCAGTGGCGCTAAAGAGAGGATTGATCGTTATATCTGCCAATAAAAAGATGTTGGCCGAGCATCTGTATGAACTCATTGAGCTGCAACAACTTTATAATGGCAAACTGTTGTATGAAGCTTCTTGCTGCGGCAGTATCCCTATTATTAGAACATTAGAAGACTTCTTTGCTTATGAGGAGGTCAGTAAAATCAAGGGTATCTTCAATGGGTCATCCAACTATATCTTAACAAAAATAAGCCAAGACGGTCTTTCTTATGATACCGCTTTGGGCCAAGCACAGGACTTGGGTTTCGCCGAGGCAGATCCTACCCTAGATGTTGGGGGTTTTGATGCACTTAATAAACTTTGTGTGATTACGATGCATGCATTTGGCATTGCGATTCATCCGCATAACGTTTTTAATTATGGCATTCAAAGTTTAGAAGCAGTAGATAACAATTTTGCGGCAGCCAAACAATGGAAACTTAAGCAAGTGGCCTATGCAAGTGTGCTGGGCAATGGGCAGTTATTAGCCTATGTAATGCCACAATTCGTTGAGGAGGATGAAGAATTATATGGCGTGGATGAAGAATTCAATGCAGTGCTATTGGAGGCAGCTTTTTCCGGACGGCAGTTCCTTAAAGGAAAAGGTGCAGGGTCGCACCCGACTGGCGCAGCTGTTTTTTCCGACTTCCGTGCTGTATTAGATGGATATACTTATCGTTATGCCAAGTCAAGCACTGCTTATGCTGGCTTAGATAACCAGGTTACTATAAAGGTATACGCAAGGGCTAAGGATGCCAAATCATTAGATGCTTTAAGTTTCAAAGGTAATTTAGAAAAAGGAAAGATCGAGGGTTATGCCTACGTGATCGGGGAGACCACGTTAGATGCATTGATTGATGAGAAATTGGCCCTAGAAAAAGAGAATATCTTTATAGCTGCATTGCCTGATAGGCACCAAAAATTCGTGAAAGAAGCTGATCTGGAAGCGGTTGAGGTAGCTAAGCAGTAATCTAAGGAAATGGACTTGGCTACATCGCTCAATTTATAGCCAAGTTTAAATACACCAATCCTTTTACTGAAATCTCTTAGCCTTTTCCCAATAAACATCCATTTCTTCCAAGCTCATTTCAGTTATATCTTTTCCAGCTTTTGCCGATTCTATTTCTAAATACTGAAAGCGTTTTATAAATTTCTTGTTGGTTCTTTCGAGGGCTTCTTCGGGATTGATGTCAACGAAACGTGCATAATTAATGAGTGAGAATAAAAGATCCCCAAATTCTTCTTGGGCTTTTTTGGGGTCAATACCATTTTCGGCCTCAAGTTCTTGGTGAAACTCTCCCATTTCTTCCTTTACCTTCTCCCATACCTGCTCTTTCTTTTCCCAGTCAAACCCTACCCCTCGGGCTTTTTCTTGTATTCGCATGGCTTTTACTAATGCAGGAAGAGATTTGGGCACACCTCCCAATACCGATTTGTTGCCTTTTTCTTTCAGCTTTATTCTTTCCCAGTTCTGTTTTACAGCCTCTTCATCTTCTGCTTTCGTAAGTGTTCCATTCTCTGAATCCCCATATATATGCGGATGCCGATTAATAAGCTTGTCACAAATCGCGGTAAGCACATCCTCAATATTAAACGCCTTTTTCTCGTCAGCTATTTTACTATAAAAAACCATATGCAATAGGATATCACCCAACTCCTTTTTCACCTCTTCCATATCATTTTCCAGAATTGCATCAGACAGCTCATATACCTCTTCGATAGTCAGGTGCCTAAGGCTTTCTAGCGTTTGCTTTTTGTCCCATGGGCACTGGGCCCTCAATTCATCCATAATTGTCAGCAATCTATCAAAAGCCTTTAGTTTTGCTTGTCTTTCTGCATCACGTGATTCAATACCGTTTTTCATAGTTTTGCTTATTTTCAACCCTTCGCATTATTAGAAGTTTCTCAGATAAGAACTTATCAGAAACCAAACTCGTTAACTTCTAAAACACTAAATTTGCAGAAAATATATATGATATGACAACTTTTTTGTTAGCAATAGGATTCGTAGGGCTTTTCTTCGTTCTAATGTCTGTTCGTCTAATCTTTCTTAAAAATGGAGAGTTTAAAGGAACATGTGCATCACAGAACCCCTTTCTAAATAAAAACGGTGAACCATGCGGCTTTTGTGGAAGAAATCCTGGCGAGGCATGCGGTAATCCAGACTCAGAAGTTACTAAGGTGCTATCAAAGTTTAAATGATTAAATAAGTTTTGTTCCCTATCAATTAAGGTACGGAAATATATACTCATTTTTTTGAACTGAGTAGCAATCGGCAATGTGATATTTTTCATTACCTTTGCCCAAATTAACCTTAAAAGAAATCATTACCAGTGCCTTTAATCAAATCAATCTCAGGAATAAGAGGTACCATAGGCGGTACTGTTGGTGAATCCCTGTCGCCTTTGGATATCGTAAAGTTTACTGCTGCTTTCGGGAAGCTAATCAAAGAAAGAAATCATACCAGCAATACAAAAATTGTGATTGGGAGGGATGCTCGCCCGTCTGGAGAATTGGTCTCTAAACTGGTGACATCGACCCTTCAGTTTATGGGAATTGATGTTGTAGACCTAGGCCTGTCGACTACCCCTACAGTAGAGATAGCTGTTCCTATCGAGAAAGCAGCAGGCGGCATAATCATAACGGCTAGTCATAATCCAATACAATGGAATGCCTTGAAACTTCTGAATGCGAAAGGGGAATTTATATCCGAAGAGGATGGTGCTGAACTCTTAAAGATTGTAGAGCAGGAGTCATTTGAATTTGTGGACATAAAGAAGCTTGGCTACTATGAGGCGGACAATAGCTATATTGATATACATATCCAGAAAATCCTAAACTTACCACTGGTAGATGTGGAAGCGATTAAGAATAGGAACTTTAAGATTGCAATAGATTGTGTAAACTCTACAGGTGGTATTGCCGTGCCCAAGTTGTTGAAGGCCTTGGGTGTAAAAAATGTAACTGAGTTGTATTGTGAACCAACAGGACTGTTTCCTCATAACCCAGAACCGCTTCCCGATAATATTACGCATATCTGTGCTGAAATAAATCATGGACAATACGATTTGGGCATTGTTGTGGACCCTGACGTAGATCGTCTAGCGCTGGTGACAGAAGACGGAACACCGTTTGGAGAGGAGTATACTTTGGTTGCGGTAGCAGACTACGTTTTGTCGCATGAGCAAGGGAACACTGTTTCTAACTTATCTTCCTCTAGAGCATTGGAAGATATTACTTTGAAACATGGGGGCAAATACAGTGCTTCAGCAGTAGGAGAAGTACACGTAGTGAATGCTATGAAAGCCAATAATGCTATTATAGGGGGAGAAGGCAATGGAGGCATTATTTATCCCGAGCTTCATTATGGTCGCGATGCCTTGGTAGGTATAGCGCTTTTTTTGTCTCATTTAGCCAATTTTGGCAAATCTGCCTCTATGTTGCGTGCAGGTTATCCTAGCTATCATATTTCCAAAAATAAAATCGAGCTCACTCCTGACATAAATGTAGATGAAGTGTTGGAAGAAATGCAGAAGAAATATGCCAAGCAGCCTATCAACAATATAGATGGAGTGAAGATAGAATTTGATAAGGAATGGGTGCACCTGAGAAAGTCCAATACTGAGCCTATAATAAGAATATATTCAGAGTCGGACTCATTAGCTACTGCCGAACATTTAGCCAACAAGATTATCTCCGACATTAAGGAAATCATTCATAATTAATAGAAACCATGCGAGTATATTTGGATAATGCCGCTACAACTCCCTTGGATCCTCAGGTGTTTGAAGCCATGAAGCCGTATATGCTCGATGTGTTTGGCAACCCATCTTCAATTCACTTTCATGGTAGGGAGGCAAGGGCCGCAATAGAAAAATCCCGAAAGAAGGTAGCGGAATTGCTCAACACTTCTCCTTCGGAGATATTTTTTACCTCTGGAGGAACAGAAGCGGATAATATGGCTATAGTAGGGTATATTGAAACTTATAACCTTACTCATGCCATTACTACTCCCATAGAACACCATGCTGTCCTGCACACTTTGGAGAATCTCGAGAAGTCAGGTAAGGTAAACCTTAGCCTTCTTCCGATAGATACAAAGGGAAATATAGATTTGGGGGCACTAGAGGAACTTCTAAAGCATCAGCCAAGGTCGCTAGTATCAATCATGCATGCCAATAATGAAATTGGAAATATCAATGACATTAAAAAAATAGCAACGCTTTGCAAGGAGCATGAAGCGATCTTTCACTCAGATACGGTGCAAACCATCTGTCATTACCCTATCGACCTACAAGCGACTCCTGTAGCGGCTATTACTGGTTCAGCTCATAAGTTCCATGGCCCTAAAGGGATAGGCTTAATATACATAAACAATGATTTTAAATTAAGCCCATTTATACACGGCGGTGCCCAAGAGAGGAACATGCGAGGCGGCACAGAAAATGTTTGTGGAATTGTAGGTCTGGCAAAGGCAATTGAAATTGCCCATGCAGAAATGGGTGAAACCCACCGGAAAATACAGCAACTCAAGGACTATATGATTGACAAGCTTAAAGCTTCTATTGAAGGAGTCGACTTTAATGGAGAATGCGCCCAAGCTGAAAAAAGCCTTTATACAATCCTCAACGTTAGTCTTCCTCCTTCAGAGGCCAATGACATGTTGCTGTTCAATATGGATATCAATAAGATATCGGTATCAGGCGGTAGTGCATGCAGTAGCGGTAGCAATGTCGGCTCACATGTGCTCACGGCTTTGAACTGTGATCCTAATAAAGGAGCAATTCGTTTTTCCTTCAGCAAATTCAATACAATACAAGAGATTGATTATGTAGTTGAAAAGCTGGCTGATATTTACTCTGTGAAAGCATAGTGCTAACAAGGGAAGCTTTGTTTAGACCTTGTTCCCCAACATTGAATCCCATACGGCTTTCATGCAGCATCATATTTTCATTTGCCATGTTTTAGTTATTGTGTTGCTCATCAAAAATACCGATATGTAATTTGTATGTGTAATAAAAACATTTAAATTGAGATGCAATTATAGCACATAATCATAACCTATGCAGAACGCAACCAAAACAGCTCCCATCGCTTACATAAGGAAAAGAGTATTCAATCTGGGATTTCTTACCGCACTCATTTTGATGATAAGTTGTGGCCAAAAGGAAGGGCAACATACAGATACAGAAAATGGCGAATCACTATCAAAGGTGGACATCGAAGACCAATGGATCCAATTGTTCAATGGAAAAGATATGGATGATTGGGCTATGAAGATCAAGGGATTTGAGGTAGGTGAGAATTTTGCTGAAACGTTCAGGGTAGAAGACGGCCTTTTGAAGGTGTCTTATGACCAATATGAAGCTTTTGATAGCCGGTTTGGACATCTCTTTTACAAAGAGATGTTTTCCGATTACTTGATCTCTATAGAATACAGATTCATGGGCGAGCAGGCCTCAGGAGGAGAAGGTTGGGCCTTGCGCAATAGCGGCGTTATGCTGCATGCCCAGTCTGCGTCCAGTATGGGCAAAGACCAAGATTTTCCAACTTCGATCGAAGTTCAGTTTTTGGGAGGAAACGGTATGGACGAACGCAGCACGGCCAATCTCTGCACGCCAGGCACTTTGGTGGTTTTGAACGATCGGTTGTTTACCGAACATTGTATAAACTCCACCTCGAAGACCTACCATGACGACCAGTGGGTCAGGGTGGATGTGTTGGTTCTAGGGGACTCGATCATAAGCCATATTGTGGAGGGAGATACGGTCCTTACATACAAAAACACCCAGTTGGAGATCGATAACATGAAAGATATTGATCCTAATGCAAAGATTGTAGGCCAACCGTTGACAGAAGGATACATAGCCTTGCAAAGTGAGAGTCATCCCATAGAGTTTCGTAAGGTGGCCCTTTTCGACTTGAAGAAGTATAGAGAGCACCCAGACGAGCTAAAAGCGATTTTGCATCAATTGCGGAATAGGGAATAAAATAAAAGGTCGGTCCGGTGTTTTTAGGTCGATAAAAAATGGCATGAAGGAGAGCCTTTTCTCATGCTTAGCATCATTATATTGGGCGTTATTCCAGATAGTAGTCAAATGACTGTTGTTTGCTATTTTCCATTAGCCACCTAAAATTTAATGCGCAGGCAATAAGGTCTGTGGTTTCGTAATAGAATATTTTTGAATATTATTCCCCTAAAAAGCATAACTTTGCCGCTGACCTTAAGACAAAAACCTACGATCATATGAAGCTAAAGCAAACCATAGAGGCAGATATCAAGCAAGCCATGCTTGCAAAAGATAAAGACCGACTAAGAGCACTAAGAGGCATAAAGTCCATGATTCTGCTGGCAGAAACCGAAAAGGGAGCCGAGGGAGAGTTAAGCGAGGATGCAGAGATTAAGCTCTTGACAAAAGCTGCCAAGCAAAGAAAAGATTCTGCGGAAATGTATGCGGAAAATGGAAGACATGATTTGGCAGATACAGAAAAAGCCGAACTAGAAGTAATTAACAGTTATTTACCCAAGCCACTAAACGAAGCAGAATTAAAGAAGGCATTATTGGAGATAATTGCTGAAACAGGTGCTTCCGGACTTCAGGATATAGGCAAGGTAATGGGTATTGCAACCAAAAGACTGGCTGGGAAAGCGGAAGGAAAACTTATTTCCTTCCATGCAAAAAATCTATTAGCCCAATAAAGTGACCGTTGAATACAGTTGATATTATTTTAAGTCTCTTGCTTACTATTGGTGCCATCAGAGGGTTCGGAAAAGGCCTCATCTTGGAAATTGCAGGATTCCTTGCTTTGTTTTTAGGTTTATTTGGCGCATTTCAGTTGGTCGATTGGGGAGTTGGTCTATTGGCACATTTCAAGATAGATATTGGGGAGAGCCTCCTACCTGTAGTAGCATTTGTTATTTTGTTTGTCGTAATTCTGTTAAGCATCTACTTTTTAGGTAGGTTTATAAAAGCAGTACTCCATATTACGCCATTAGGAATTATTGATAGCATAATGGGTGGCTTGGTAGGTGTGATCAAATGGTCGTTCGGAATCAGTCTGGCAATATGGATCATGGATGCACTTGAAGTGGAAGTAGCGGGTGACGCATTAAATAATTCTTTAGTACTTCCTTACATCGCCCAACTTGCACCACTATTTGTCGAATTTATAGCGATGGGCATCCCTTACTTCCATGAATTGTGGGCTTCTATAGAAGCATTATTCAAACAATCACAACATTGATCCTTTTATTAGATAACTTTGATTCCTTTACATACAACCTCCAAGACTATTTTGCGCAGGCCAATGTTGCTTGTAAAATAGTCCGCAACAACCATGATCCTCGTGATATATTTGCAGGTACATACCAGGGTATAGTGCTATCGCCAGGGCCGGGAAGACCCCAAGGGGCTGGATGCATGACCGAAGTAATTCGGCATTACGAGTACACACACCCCATTTTGGGCATATGTCTTGGCCATCAGGCTATAGGCGAGTACTTCGGAGCTAAGTTGGTAAGGGCAGCGGTACCCATGCACGGCAAAGTCAGCACTATAAGAGCGTCGAACGACATGGTCTTCGCCGATATGCCTTCGCATCTAAATGTGGTGCGTTATCATTCGCTCATCTTGGAGGACCTGCCGTCTTGCTTGGAGGCTACAGCCTATACTAGCAGTGGGGAAATTATGGCGATAAAGCATAAACAAAGGTCTATTGCAGGTCTTCAATTCCATCCGGAAGCTGTTTTGACTGACAATGGTCTACAAATGTTACATAATTGGGTTAGGTTTTACCAGATAGCTGATTGATAATATTTTAAAATTCTACTAATTTGCATGTAGCAAAGAAAATTAAGATGGTATATACAGTAAAAGAAGAAAGAGGACACAGGTTTATTGACGAAGGAGAAGGGGAGATTTTATTGCTGCTTCATGGGCTGTTTGGCGCATTAAGCAACTGGGACGGTGTGGTAAACAAGTTTTCATCCCGGTATAGAGTAGTTATTCCTTTGCTACCGATCTATGAAATGCCCATTCGGCAAGCAGGCCTTGAAGGTCTTGTAGCCTATTTGGAAGAGTTTGTAGAAGCCAAAGGATTGGAAGATGTCAATATCATGGGGAACTCGCTTGGAGGGCATATTGCACTTATCTATACACTGGCCCATCAGGACAAAATAAAACGTTTGATTTTAACAGGTAGCTCGGGATTGTTTGAAAATGCCATGGGTGGTTCGTTCCCTAAAAGAGGGAGTTATGATTATATCAAGGAAAGGGTGGAGTATACCTTTTATAGTCCCGCTACAGCTACGAAAGAATATGTAGATGAGGTTTTTGAAACCACCAAGAGCATTCCTAAATGTATGCGCATAGTGGCCATAGCCAAGTCGGCGCAGCGCAATAATATGGCAACCGAAATAACTAAAATACAGTCACCTACGTTATTGATCTGGGGCCTGAACGACACGATCACTCCGCCTATGGTAGCACACGAATTCAATCGCCTGATACCTAACTCTACGCTTAGGTTTATCGATAAATGCAGTCATGCGCCCATGATGGAACACCCTGACAAGTTTAATGAAATACTAGAGGACTATTTGAAAGCACCAATAGCAGTATAATGATAGCACAAGAATTGATCAACCATATGATTCCTCCTTTGAAAATGACAGATAAGGCAAAAAAAGCCATTACCTGGATGGAAGAATTAAGGGTAAATCAATTGGCGGTAATTGAGAACGGAGAGTATAAAGGCCTTATTTCGGAAGAAATAATTCTCGAGAATAGCTCCATACTCAAAAATATAGGAGACTTTGAACTAAAGGCTAAAGAGTGCTTCGTCTATCACGATCAGCATTTCTATGACATATTGAAAGTCAGCACTGATTGTGGGATACAAGTAATCGCCGTGCTTGACAAAGATGATAAATATGTTGGCGTAATTACCATAGAAGATACGGTGGTAGCTTTTGCTCAATCGGTAGCAGTGCAAAGTCCAGGTGGCATTTTAGTGCTCTCTATGGATTATCAAGACTACTCCTTGGCTGAAATCAGTCGCTTGGTTGAATCAAACAATGCAAGAGTATTGAGTAGCTGTATCAAAACCGATGTTGCAGAACCAAGCAAGGTGAAGCTTACCCTAAAAATTAATAAAGAGGATTTGACACATGTAGTGGCTACCTTGGAACGGTTTGGATATAAGGTAATAGCGCACTTCCAAGAGGCACCAATCCAGACCAATGAAAGAGAACGCCTCGATATTTTAATGAAATATCTCGAAATATAAATAGCAATAATAAGTTTTAGATATTGTGACGTTTTAAATCCTTGTATGAAGATCGCCCTCCACGGAAAGGAATTCCAAGAAGATACAGCCCCTTACATTCAGGAAGTTTTTGATATCCTAAAAGATAAACAAGCTACAGTGCTGGTCTCCAGACAATATAGAGATTTGCTCAAGGCAGGAGGGATTATCACTGATAAGGTGAATGTTTATTTCGATGAAGAGGCTATTGCCAATGCCGATTTTTTTATTAGCTTGGGTGGAGATGGCACGTTGCTGGAATCGGTTACCCATATTGGCAGATTGGAGATACCCATTTTAGGCATCAATATAGGTAGGTTAGGTTTTTTGGCCACCACCCCTAAAACACACATACACGACGCATTTCAAGCATTATACAACGACCGATTCACTTACGATTATAGGACACTCATAAGGCTGGAGTCTGATAAAGGTATCTTTGGCAAGAGGAATTTTGGCATGAATGAAATTGCCATTCTGAAGAAGGATACCTCATCCATGATTGTGGTACATACCTATATAGATGGAGAATATCTCAACTCTTACTGGGCAGATGGGCTTATTGTCTCTACGCCAACAGGGTCTACTGGTTACTCCTTGAGCTGCGGCGGCCCATTGGTACTCCCTCAGTCCAACAACTTCATTATCACTCCTGTGAGTCCACATAATCTGAATGCACGACCCATTGTTGTTTCGGACAACAGCGTAGTGTCTTTCGAAATTGAGGGGAGGAGCAAAAATTTTCTTGTTTCTTTAGATTCTCGCTCCCAAACCGTTGATGCTTCTATTCAAATGGCTGTCCGCAAGGAAGACTTCAGGGCTAAACTAATTAAAATGAACGGATATAGCTTTTTGGAGACCTTACGTCATAAATTAAACTGGGGCTTAGACATGAGAAATTAAAAGAAATCTATGATAATTTATTAATATTTTTATCTTTGTAGTAATTATTGATAAAAATATGACTATTTAGTGTTTTATTTAAATAAATGATGGAGTAGATGAATTCTACCCGACTTTCCATACGAAGCTTACCTAATGAAAAAACTTTATATCATATTTATAGTGGCATTTTCAGCCCTTATGTTATTACCTGATGAAGCAGAAGCACAAAGAAGGAATAATTATAGTGGCAGTATTACGCAGTACAAGGGTCCCAAAAGAAAATTCCAACACTCGTATCTATCGATTGGCTTATCTGCCAACACGCTAAATTATTTTGGTGACCTGGCTCCAAAATCAGGGCTGATGAGCACCAATATCAGCATGACCCGACCGGGTATAGGGCTTGTAGGCACTTATCGATTAGATCCTCGTTTTTCCTTAAGGGGTACCTTTACCTATGGAAGAATCATGGCCAACGACAATGGCAAAGGCATGACTGAAACCGAAAAGTCGATTTATAGAAATACAAGAAACCTTAGCTTTAGAAATGACATAAAGGAACTCGCGGTGGTGGCTAGCTTTGATTTTATCAAACATAATAGAAGCTACTTAAGCAGAGAGCTGCTTGTGCCTTATGCTTTTGCAGGGGTTGCCGTTTTCCACCACAATCCGCAAGGAAAAGTTCCTGATAGTTTTGGAGGGTCAGAAGCAGGCAAGTGGGTAGACTTGGAGCCTTTGGGCACAGAAGGACAATATGTTGACGATGCCGGCGTTGGTAAATACAGTAAAATACAGATAGCGATTCCTCTAGGATTGGGATTGCGATATAAAGTGAATCAGAATTTTGATTTAGCCTTTGAGATTGGTTATCGTCATTTGTTCTTTGATCACCTGGATGATGTGGGAGGGCCTTATATAGACAAGAATCGCCTTGGTGATGATGAATTGGCCAAAGTCATGTCAGATAGATCAGGAGAGTTTATTGCTCCAACTGTAATGTACAACAGCCCTTATGGTGACCCATATCTTATAGTGCCTGGATATGGCCATGAAAATGCCAACGGCAGCCCCAATATTCGAGGGAATCACAAAGATAACGATATCTATGTGGTTACAAGCCTACAGCTGACGTACATATTGGACACGACTCGTCACAGGCGTTCTAAATTCAGATAGCATATACAATGATGGCCGATCAAAAGTTTTATAAGTACTGATGGCTGATTATATTTTTTTAAGATTTTAGTATGATGAAATTATCGCCTTGGAGAAATGCTTGCGCCTCCACTTTTTTTGTTGTTTTTATACTTCTTTCCAATACAGTATCGGCTCAGAATAGAGATATTGGAATAGGTTTAGGCGGGCTAAGCTATACAGGTGATTTACAGCATCAATATAATATAATAGAAAACCGGCCTGCTGGAGAGATTTTTTACCGACATACATTTTCCAATGCTGTAAGCGTGCGAGGGGCTATCATGGGAGGTATGCTTCAGGCAAGTGACCAAAAACCTGTCGATGATTTTGCCGCAGCAAGAAATGCATCTTTTGACATCATCTTATTGGAAGGTGCAGTTACGCTAGAATACCATTTTCTGGATTTCCTTAATTCTAAATCATGGGTAAACTATTCTCCTTATTTCTTTGGAGGCATAGGGGTGTTTACATTTTTTGGTGATGAAGATAAAGGAAACACCTATAGGAAGATACAACCTGTGATTCCCTTCGGTATAGGGATGAAATATCTATTGGACGAGCATTGGCAACTAGGTATTGAATTTGGTGCCAGAAAAACTTTCTTCGACTACATAGATAATATGTCGGGGCATGATCCTAGCCTTGATAAAAAAGGGCAACATTACCAATATGGAAGTCAATACGACAAGGATTGGTATTACTTCCTGGGTTTGAGCATCAGCTATACATTCTACCAAGTGCCTTGTCCATTCAATACAAATTAAATCATAATATCTTAATGCAAGATCCAGAGGAGTGTGAAAGCATGCAGGAAATCCGTATTGCGATAGATCTTCTAGACAGAAGCATTGTCCGCTTGTTAGGCCAGCGCTTTCAATATGTTAAAGCTGCTGCAAAATTTAAGAAGACCAACGAAGAAGTAAGGGCGCCAGAGCGCTTACGATCGATGCTTGTGAAAAGGAGAGAATGGGCACAAGAGGAAGGGCTGAATCCTGATGCAATTGAAAAAATATATGCTGACTTGGTCAATTATTTTATCACGGCAGAATTGATATGCTGGGAAAAAGAAGGATTAGGGAATGATTGATGATGATATGCCAACTTGTAAATCAATACAGGTATCGTTCAAGACCCAAAATAAGCAACTATTCACAACAGTTTCTTGATGTTTGACCTATAGGCAATAAAGAACTTGTTGACACCCAATATACTTTTTCACAAGAATCATAAAGAAAGTTTAAATAAAAAGAGCAAATTTGTAAATTGCACGTCATTTCATATTGCCCTAATTACATTTAAGCAAATATGGAAAGATTTATGCTGTACAATTGTGGAAGGAATAGGAGGAGTATTACAGCGGGCAAAATATTCTAGCCAATAAGCAGGGATGAAAGAAAAGATTGACTTAAGTAATTTACCACAACATTTGGCCGTAATCATGGATGGCAATGGGAGATGGGCCAAGAAAAAGGGTGCCGCCAGGATATTTGGGCATAAAAATGCAATTAAAGCAGTAAGGGAAATAACAGAGGGATGTGCAGAGTTGGGGATAAAGTACTTGACCTTATACGCCTTCTCGACAGAAAATTGGGGCAGGCCAAAGATGGAAGTCGATGGCTTGATGCAATTGTTGGTGTCAACAATTAAAGGGGAGATAAAAACGTTGGTGGATAATAAAGTCAGGCTTACTACTATTGGCGATACCGACCACCTCCCCAAGAGCTGCCAGGCGGAGTTAAAAGAAGCAATGCGCAATACGCAACACAATGAAGGACTGACTTTGGTGCTTGCGCTGAACTATAGTGGTAGATGGGAAATATTAGAGGCCGCAAAGCAACTTGCACAAGAGGTTAAAGAAGGTAAGCTGGATCCGGCTGCTATTTCTTCCGAAGTATTTGCCAAACACTTAAGTACCAAGGCAATTCCAGACCCGGAGCTCCTCATTAGGACAAGCGGAGAAATGAGGGTCAGCAACTTCCTATTATGGCAGATTGCCTATACTGAACTGTTTGTAACGCCAGTGCTCTGGCCCGACTTTAGGAAGAAGGACTTATATGAAGCAATAGTTTCTTATCAGGGAAGGGAAAGAAGATTTGGAAAGGTGGTAGAGCCATCTGAGGACCAATAACATGAACTTAACATACAACCCCGTCAATTCACAACAATCATACATAAAGAGAGCAATCTTTGATCTGTCAATGAAAAAAATATTATTTGTACTAATAGCAGTGCTGGTTTTAACCGATGTACCCATCGTCAATGCTCAAGTAGGCTTGGGGAGGTATTTTCAAGGCAACCAAAGAAGCCAGGAAATCGATTATGCCAATCCTTCAGACTATGAAATAGCGGAAATAAAAGTAGAGGGAGTTGAATTCTTGGATCATAATGCCTTGATATCCCTATCTGGGTTAAAGGTTGGCGATAGGATAAAAGTGCCAGGAGATGCTATATCTAGTGCCATAAAGAAGCTTTGGGCACAAGGAATTATTGGAGATATAAGGGTTGATATTGAGAAGATAGAAGACGATAAAGTGTATCTGATTATTGCACTTACAGAAAGGCCTAGACTCTCTAGATTTACAATAGAAGGACTGAACAAGTCGGCGACTTCAGAAGTAAGTGATAAAATTAAGCTGATAAGAGGAAGAGTAGTCACAGATGCGCTTATCAAGAATGCAGAGCTGACCGTGAAGGAGCATTTTGTAGATAAAGGCTTTTTGAATACTCAAGTTTCTATAAAGCAAGAGTTAGATCCACAGGTCCAGAATAGTGTTCACCTGAAAATTGTTGTTGATCGTGGCGAAAAGGTAAAAATAAATAAGATAGATTTTATTGGCAATGAGGAGTTTGATGACAGGAGGTTGGGAAAGAGAATGAAGTCAACGAATGAACATGTACGGATTGCCATTATTCGCGATGTTTTCAATACAATTACCACACTGAATAGCGAAAAAATAAGAGGATTCTTAGGGAATAGTAGAGAAGCTTCATGGCAAGAACTGAAAAATTATATAAATGATAATATAAAACTTAATTTTTTCAATAGCTCCAAGTTCATCCTAGATGATTATGAAGAAGATAAAGAAAAAGTTATCGCATTCTTAAACTCTAAAGGGTATAGAGATGCCATAATATTATCTGATTCGATCTATCGCCACGGAAGGAATACCATCAATATAGATATCCATATTGATGAGGGAAAGAAATACTATTTCAGGAATATCGACTGGACGGGAAACTTTGTGCATACAGATGAAGAATTAAGCACTGTATTAGGTGTGGAGAACGGTGATGTTTATGACATGGATCTTGTGAACAAGCGTCTTAATTATAATCCAACTGGTAGAGACGTGAGTGCGCTCTATATGGACAATGGATACTTGTTCTTCAATGTTCAGCCAGTAGAGGTAAACATAGTGGGTGACTCCATCGATGTTGAAATGAGGATTTATGAAGGACCTCAAGCCACTATCAATAAAATATTGATTACTGGAAACGACAGGACCAATGACCATGTGATTTTAAGGGAGATCAGGACATTGCCAGGTGAAAAGTTTAGCCGCGCTGACTTGATCAGAACACAAAGAGAATTGTCCGTACTTGGATATTTTGATCCCGAGCAAATAGGTATTAATCCTGTTCCTAACCCGGCCAACGGAACGGTAGATATTGAATACTCACTCGTAGAAAAACCCAGTGACCAAATAGAGCTGTCTGGTGGGTGGGGCGGATATTATGGTTTCGTAGGTACATTGGGTCTTGTCTTTAATAACTTCTCAGTACGGAACATCCCTAATTTTGAAAAATGGCGACCACTGCCTGTCGGAGATGGACAAAAATTAGCCTTAAGGGTGCAGGCCAATGGTAAAGCTTACCAGAATTATTCCGTTTCGTTTTCCGAACCTTGGTTGGGAGGGAAAAAGCCTAATGCTTTCTCAGTGAGTTTTAGCTATGCCAACAATAGGCCATATGTAAATAGCAGCCGTTATTATTCTTCGTATTACAATCCTTATTATAACTCTGCTCAGTTTGAAGATTTAGAGGATGCTCAAATTAAGGTATATAGCTTTTCGGTAGGATTGGGTAGAAGAGTAAGATGGCCCGATGACTTCTTTACCGTTTCGAATTCTTTGACATATCAGGTCTATGATATGTATAAATATAATATTGGCTACGGCATCGGAAATGATGAAGGAACAGGGTCGGTAACGGGTATCTCTTTGAATAATACCATAGCAAGGAATAGCTTGGACAACACGCTGTACACAAGGAGCGGTTCTTCCATTTCTCTTAGCACTAGCCTTACACCTCCTTATTCTTTATTCACTGACTCCAATAATGAGGATTACAAATATATGGAGTATCATAAGTGGATGTTTGATGCTTCATACTTCACGACGATAATTGGCGACTTGGTATTAAATGCAAGGGCAAATTTCGGTTATATAGGCTCTTATAATAAAGAAACAGGCGTTGGGCCATTTGAACGTTTTTGGATGGGTGGAAGTGGACTTTCTGGACAAGGCAGTTTCATCATAGGGCGCGAGATTATTAGTTTGCGAGGTTATGAAGATAACTCCATCGTCCCGATAGATAATCAAAACATACAGGGCGGGGTGGTATACAACAAGTTTGTGTTTGAGCTGCGTTATCCTGTTTCTCTCAATCCATCCGCAACCATATATGTGCTAGGCTTTGCTGAAGGTGGAAATACAACCAATAGCTATGCCGAGTACAATGTGAATAAATTGTATAAATCCGCTGGTTTCGGTGCTCGGATATTTATGCCTGCGTTTGGTTTGATTGGCGTGGACTGGGGTTATGGATTTGACCGGCTGCCCTTCTCTAATGAGCGTAGCGGGCCACAGTTCCATTTTACAATTGGGCAGCAGTTCCGTTAATAATTGCTGAACAAGCTGTGTTATAAATCAGTAAATTAAATAACATGAAACGACTGGTTTTTTTAATGGTATTGTTTTTGCTCATAGGAAATCAAGCCTATAGCCAGAAATTTGGCTATGTGGATACGAACTTTATATTGAGCAAAATGTCGGAGTATAAGGAAGCCCAAGTAGAGATAGAAAATGTGTCGAAGCGATGGCAGGAGGAGATACACAATATGTATATGGAGATAGAAGGGATGTACAATGAGTATAAAGCAGAAGAAGTGCTCCTTACGAATGAAATGAAAGAAGAGAGATTGGCAACAATTAAAAAAAAGGAAGAGGAGGTAAAGGAATATCAGAAAAGGGTTTTTGGGTTTGAAGGGCTGTTTTTTCTGAAGAAGCAAGAATTGATGAAGCCAGTGCAGGATAAGGTTTTTGATGCAGTAGAGAAGATAGCAAAAGACAAACGCCTGCAAATTGTTTTTGACAAATCCGGTGATTTAGTAATGATCTATACTGACCCTATCCATGACTATACAGATTATGTATTAGAAGAGCTTGGATTAGGAGATGGTGTAGACACGATAAGATAAGGATAACGCTATTTTGCAGAAGCGACAATAAAAAATATAAAATAAGAAAATACTGCACTATTATTGCATACGCCTTAGTAGGCTAAATACTAAAACCCTTAGAATACTATTATTAATTTTAAATTAACATTATGAGAATTAAGACAATTTTTGCAATTACAGTCTTTATGTTGGCTGGATATATCACCCAGGCGCAAAGTTCTGAGCTAAAGATAGGTTATACGAATGTAGACTATATTTTAAGCCTTATGCCTGAAAGCAAGCAAATCGAATCCGACCTTACAGATCACGAAAGACAACTTACTACACAGCTTCAGTCAAAGATCCAGGAATTTCAACAAAAGATGGAGGCTTTTCAAAGGGGAGCAGAAACCATGACTCAAATTGTAAGAGAAGACAGACAAGAAGAGTTACGTAACATGCAGGCTTCGATTGAGAAGTTCCAAAGAGAGGCAGACAGCTCTTTGCAGAGAAAGCAAGCTGAACTACTTGAGCCTGTCTACACGAAAATTCAGAATGCTATAGATAAGGTGGCCAAAGACAAAGGTTATACCTATATATTTAGCTCTGATGCAGGTGGAATGCCCGTTTTGCTTCACGCTGAGGAAAGCCACAACATCTCCGATGATGTTTTGAAAAGCTTAGGAATAACCCCACCCGCAAGAAACTAAGACAGAAAAGATTATGGAAGCCTCTTCAGAATTGAAGAGGCTTTTGCTTTTTTAGATTACCTATGATCAAAAGACCAGACAATCTCAGAAAAGACGATATAATAGGAATTACTGCTACTGCCAGGAGTGTTAAGCCAGAAGAAATAGCACCTGCTGTTAATATTCTGGAATCTTGGGGACTAAAGGTGGTGCTGTCAGAGTATTTGTATGAAGTGCAAGGTCAGTTTGCAGGTGAAGACAAAGTGCGCAAGCGGGCACTGCAAAGCATGATAGATGATCCTAAAATTAAGGCGATTGCTTGTGCAAGAGGAGGATACGGCACTACCCGCATCATAGATGATCTCGACTTCACGCCATTGCTTCAGGAGCCTAAATGGCTCATAGGGTTCAGTGACATAACAGTGCTTTTATTTCAATTATATCAGGTTGGGATTGAGTCTATCCATGGGGTTATGCCCGGTCTTTTTCATAAGCCAGGAATGGAAGAGTCCATAGAAAGTCTCCGCAAGGTGCTTTTTGGGGAACCTATAAAAATTACTGCACACCATCACGCTCTCAATAAGGTAGGCACTGCATCTGGGCCTGTCATAGGGGGCAATCTTTCTATTATCAATAATATTATAGGCACTGCTTCAGACATAGACACTACAGGTGCGATCATGTTCATAGAAGATCTTGATGAATATCTCTATCATATTGATCGGATGATGGTGCACCTAAAACGAGCAGGAAAACTACAAAGCCTAAAGGGACTGGTTGTCGGAGGGATGTCCGATATGAATGACAATCCCACTCCCTTTGGCAAAAATGCCTACGAGATCATTCAAGAGCATGTTTCTTCATATGACTATCCTGTATGCTTCGGAATGCCAGTGGGGCATGATCCTAGGAACTTATCCATCCCTTTTGGGCGGAATGGGACACTAAATGTGGACAACAGTGGGTCGACACTGATATTTACAGAATAAATCCTGCAGCTAGTCCGAGTACAATAATAAATGGGGCAGGCACTTTTGTAAATGCCAATAAACCAAAAGTGGCCGCCACTATCGTCATATTGATATAGGTGGTTTCAATAGGTCCAAAAAGGATAAGGCCTGCTGCTACAACCATCCCTGCACTAGCAGCATTGATACCTTCGAGAGAGGCCTTAACCACACGATACTTTTTGAGGTCTTCCCAGAATCTAATAATAAAAAAGATCAAAAAGGTGCCGGGTAAGAAGATGCCCGCCGATGCAATAAAGCCTCCAAGTATTTCTCCCCAAACACCGTACTCGCGCATAGCCAGAGATCCTATATAGGCACTGAAAACAAAAGTAGGGCCTGGTAGTGCTTGAGCCAATGCAAAGCCGGAAAGAAACTCTTCAGAACTCAGGTATCCCTTAAACTCTACAAATTCTGTATAAAATAATGGAATTAAAACTTGACCTCCGCCAAAAATCATACTGCCGTTCCTATAAAAGTTCTCAAATAGCCTTACGGGTAGTTCCCGAGTTAAGCCACCTAAAGCCGCCGCTACCAAAAACACTAGTCCCCATAGGACAAAGTTTGCCCATTGAATTTTAAACTTGTTCTTATGCTCTATTGGCTGCTTTTTAAACTTGATGGCCGATAGTGCGCCTCCTGCAATCAAGAGAACAGGAAAAATATATGGGGAGTTGAAAAAATAGGAGATCACTGCAGAGAAAATCAAGATTAAGACACTTAATTTTGTATATATTACTTTCTCACAAATCCTAAAGGCAGCATAGGCAATAAATCCGACCGCCATAGGCTGGATAAATTTTGTAAAAGCCATTGAAATGCTCTGCTCCTGAATATTGGCGATGACGATGGCCGCTGTGACCATCACAGTGGAGGTGGGCAGTATCCAAACCAAAAGTGTCAAATAGGCCAGGTTGGGGCCACCTACTTTATAGCCAATTGCGGTAATCGTCTGCGTGGTCGTTGGGCCAGGCAAAATTTGGCACAATGCATAGAGTTCAATAAGCTCTTCTTCGGTAATGTACCGATGCCTTTTAACCATAATATTCAACAGCATAGAGAAGTGGGCTTGGGCACCACCAAATGCTGTTAAAGTTAAGATCAGTACATCTTTTAGGAATATATAATACCGTATTCGACGCATTGCTCCCACAACAGATCAGGAATTTATCATTTCACAAGCCCTATTTCTCGCAACCTTTCATGCAAAAACGCCCCTGCTGTGGTATCCTCATAAAGTTTAGGATGTTCGGCACTTATACAGCTTTCAAGAGATGTAAGATCCATTTCAGCCCGAGGGTGCATAAAGAATGGAATAGAATACCTTGGGTGTTTCATAAGTTCTCGCGGAGGGTTCACCACCCTATGCACGGTAGACTTCAATCTATCGTTTGTGAGCCGTGCAAGCATATCGCCTACATTTACGATCAACTGATCTGGTAGTGCAGTAACGGATAACCACCGACCATCTTTGCTCAATATCTGGAGTCCTTCAGCACTAGCACCCATCAACAACGTTATAAGATTAATGTCGCCGTGTGCTGCTGCTCGTACGGCATCAGCAGGAATGCTCTCAGGATCAGCTATAGGGAAATAATGAATGGGACGCAGGATGCTGTTGCCTTTTTCTGCTTTCTTGTCAAAATAATCTTCCGACAAGCCCAAATATAGTGCAATAGCGCGTAGAAGCGTCATACCAGTTTTTTCGAGTACTTCAAAAGTTTGCAATCCAAAGGTTTTTAATGCAGGAACCTCTTCTGGCCAAACATTTGGAGGGTAGGAGTTTGTAAGCGGGTCATTTGCATTAACCTCTTGCCCAATATGGAAAAACTCTTTCAAATCCCCTGTTTTTCTTCCTTTGGCGTGTTCTTTCCCTTTGCCCACATATCCTCTTTGACCTGCCAAGCCCGGAATATCATACTTTTGCTTGATGTCGTCTGGAAGATCAAAGAAAGATTTGACGGCTTTATAGAGATTCTCGGAAAGTTCTTGAGTTAAGCCGTGGTTTGACACCGCAACAAAACCAATATTATGAAAAGCTTTTCCGAGCTCATCTACAAATCGGCTTTTCACTTGAGGGCTGCCATAAGTAAAGTCATGGATGCTAAAAGAAGGGATCACAATGGGCAACATTTCTTCCATATTTTTGTTACCTATAATTAGGTATTGCTTTAATTTGAATCTAAATTTAAGAATAAGTACAAAACCAGAACAATTAAAAGATAAAAACAATGAAAAGATTATTTTTAAGTTTTTTTACAATTGCCGCCTTTGTATTTTATGGTTGTGATTCGACTAAAACCAGTCAGGAAAACCAAACAACAACCACAGAAAAGTCAAGCACTGATGAGGCTACTATCTCAATTACGCCAGTAACTAATTTTCCTGAGTCAAATGATGCCATGTTGGACATGAATGCTCCAACTGATGGCGCACAGCTTTCTGCCGATTCTATCTCATTCTCTTATAATGTTAAGAATTTTAAGCTTGGCGACCAAACGGATAATAATGATATGAGCTTGGCAAATTCTGCTGATGGCCAACATATTCATTTGATCTTTAACAATCAGCCCTACCATGCGAAATATACGCCAGAGTTCAAGATGAGCTTAGAGGAAGGACATTATGTCGCTCTTTCTTTTCTGTCTAGATCATATCATATGAGTGTTAAGAATCCGGATGCCTTTGTATTGAGACAATTTACAGTAGGAAATGCAGATGCTGAAGATATCGACCTTTCAGGTCCTTTAATGTTTTATAGCAGACCAAAAGGAGAGTATTCCGGTGCTGATACTAAGAATCTTTTGTTGGATTTTTATCTTGTAAATACCGAATTGTCTGAGAGTGGCAATAAAGTAAGGGCTACTATCAATGGTCAGGAATTTATGCTTACCGATTGGCAGCCTTATGCCATTCAGGGACTACCACTAGGAGAGGTTACCATTAAGTTAGAATTGATAGACGCCGATGGAAATGCAATCGATGGTCCGTACAATACCGTAGAAAGAACAGTAACGCTTAAGGAGTAATCCTTCTATAATCACAATAAAAAGTCCATAGGAGCTTCTGCTCTTATGGACTTTTTATTGTGTAATGATTTAGAATTTTAGGGTAACGTCATTCTTGCTATCCTGAGTTTGGTAGGATCCCAGACGAGCATTCGGTATACGCATCAGCCATTCCATAAAGTATCGGTAAATTTGTATCCTCTTATTAAAAAGGTGTCTTATAAAAGATGTATGCTTAGTCTTATAGAATAACTGTAAATATTGAAAAATGGAAAAGAAAAGTTTAGCAATTGTGGGTTGTGGTAAACTCGCAGACATTGTTGCTGATGCTCTTATAGGCGGATTGTTGCCTGATTATAACCTTGTAGGGGCTTATTCAAGAACAAAGGATAAGGCGGAACGTTTGGCCGATAAAGTAAACGATGCTGATCTTGGCTATGCATGTACACCATGCACTACCACTGAAGCATTATTGGCGCTGAAGCCGGATTATATTGTGGAATCTGCTTCGCCATCAGCAATGAAAGCCCTTGCATTGCCTGCTTTGAAAA
Organism: uncultured Roseivirgaceae bacterium; assembly: GCA_964440915.1. Lineage (GTDB taxonomy): Bacteria > Bacteroidota > Bacteroidia > Cytophagales > Cyclobacteriaceae > CAMPJM01. The sequence continues at coordinate 35,401 of CAYTTV010000006.1, read as the reverse complement.
ATGGCTCCTCTATCCTTACCCTGTCGATTGGGGCATTTGCCGATGAAGCATTTTATGAGGAAGTGAAGGAAACGGCTCGGCAAAACAATACCCGAGTACACCTGGTGTCTGGTGCAATCGGCGGCTTTGACGTTTTGCGCACTGTTTCGCTCATGGAAGATTGCACCGTTTCTTTTGATACTGAAAAGGGGCCAAACTCTCTTAAAAACACTGATGTATATGATGAAGATCTGCAAACCGAAAAGCGGAAAGTATTCGAAGGAAATGCGAAAGAAGCGATTGCACTTTTTCCCACAAAAGTGAATGTAGCGGTTGCGGCTTCACTTGCTTCAGTTGGCCCTAACAATATAAAGGTGTCTGTGACATCAACTCCCGGGTTTGTCGGTGATGACCACCGGATAGAAATCAAGAGTGACCAAGTACATGCGGTCGTAGATGTCTACAGTAAAACGTCACAAATTGCAGGTTGGAGTGTGGTCAATACTTTACGAAATATTACCTCCCCTATTGTATTCTGATAAGTTGGCAAGGACTTTCTCGCTCAGGCGGTCAAACGCCTGACGCGTACGTCCTACCGATACTTTCATGCAGCGGACGTTGCGATGGTCCAAAAATTTCTCTCCACCCAATGCGCCAACTGTATCACAATAGCACAGATTGTCTCCCTCTAACCATTTTAAAAATGGTGCTTCATCCCAAGCTGGTGACAAGCCTGTGTTAAATAAAATCTTCCGGTTTCCTAACTGCGCAAATTCTTCTTCGTGCAACAATATAATGTTTTTGTTGAGGCAGGTAAAAACAGCCTCACTTTCGGCAAGCAGTTCTCCCAATGGTAAAAATCGATATCCTTTGGCACGTGCTTCTTCTTTTTCGCTTCGCGCGAAGTATGAAATTTCTGCTCCAAAAAAACTGAGCGCATCAGCGATCATGCCTCCTGATTTTCCAAGCCCCACTATGCCTGCCTTTAGACCAGTAATCTCACGGGCTACGCCATCCCAAGGTTTAGCAGGAGTTCCATCGGGATTGTTGCCAAAACCATGCAGACAGCGTACCAGCTCACTGATCACATACTCTACTACACCTTCATCGCCATAGTCGCGAATGCCGGTAACGGTGATTCCACGCGCATTGGCATAGTGAATGTCCACATTGGCTGTTTCTGGAGAATATAAGGAACAGCACATACCGATATATTTCACATTGGGGCATTTTTCCAAGGCTTCTTTGCCCAAGGTCGAAGTGTAACTAAGCAATACAGCATCGGCATCACCGATGCGAGCAGCCATTTCCTCATCATCCTTTGGAATGTCATGATATAAGATAACCTCGTCTGCAAATGTTTCTAATTGTTTTTCAGCCGAAGGGATCAAACTCACTGGTTCAATAGCTACTAATTTTTTAAACATAGTACTGATTCATTTTTTAACTGCTTTAGCTCTTAACTGTATGGATGACTAAGCAATTGTTGATTTTTGATTTAAGATGCTTTTAGCACTGTCCGAAGCTACTACTAAACCTCCTGCCATCATAATGATATCTTTCAGCACCAATCTCCCCGCTCCAGACAAATAAGGGAATCCATATTGAGGTGTAGGAAAGTCTCCACCTAGATTGGGAACATATACCTCTGGTGTGGTGACCAAGAAAGTTAATGTTACGATCGACATCCCAAAGGTCAGCAAGCCACCTGCCAAACCAATCTTGGGGAGCCAGATTCCCAGCAAGGTCAATGTTCCTATAACTATTATAACGGCTCCCAAACCATAGGCAAAGATATAAGTCCTATTGCTAATATGCCAATCTATATTCTTTTGGACTGTTTTCCCTTCAGGGTTTTTGTACAACTGGTATTCAGGAGAATCGTGGCTGTAAAAGAAAGACATGAAAGGGCTATTTGCTACGAAAGGAACAATGCCGTCCGCCTCGTATTGAAAAGCCTTTAAGCCACCTATCCAAGCCATAACCACAAAAATGGCAATTCTAGTGAAATGAATATAGGATGGTTGGTTTGCTGATAATAATTTTAAATACTTTTCCATTTTCTTTTTATTTGCGAAGGTAGCACATAGGCCCTGCGCTCAAAATGGATAAAAATGGTTTTACCATAGACTATTTTGCCACAATGGATATACCGACGTTTTCGCGGTAGTGCAAAGGAGAAAGCCCTACACTTTTCTTAAAATATCGGCTGAAATAAAATTCGTCTTCAAAATTGAGCTCGGCGGCTATTTCTTTTATTGACTTATATGTGAGGTGCAGCATTTTCTTTGCTTCTAAGATTACTCTATCCTGGATAAGCTGTGAGGGGTTTTTTCCAAAATGCTTCTTGATTTTCTTTCCAAAAGCGCTGGTGGATAAGAAAAACTTGGAGGCATAAAAAGCCGCACTTCTTTCCTTTATAAAATATTGTTCCAACATATTTTGAAACTGAACTACGTCGTGTATTTCGGCATCTTCAATTTGCTTATCGTTCAAAAAGATATTTTTCTCTTTACTGCACAGTGCCAGGATGAGTTGTAAGTATGCTTTTAGAATAGTATTAGAAAATTTATTATCCGATCTCTTTTCATCTTCTATTTTAGTAAAAAAGGACAAAATATCATTGTAGTTGCTGCTGGAGATGCTTATGTGAGGCACTAAATAGATATTATTAAAAAGGAGCCCATTGCATGCTACCTCTTTTTTATGATACTCTATACAATAGAAATCTCCGTGAAACTCCAGTGATTCTATGTCGGTTTGTGCCGTAGTGGTCCATTGAAAGTGCTGGTAGGGTGTGAGAAATAAAACGGTGTTCCCTGAAAATTTATACTCCGTAAAATCAACCATAAAGCTGCCTGTTCCTTTAAACAACAATATTTGATAATAAGGAGATTGATAAGCCCGAATAAAGCTTTCGCTCGATTTTTTACTAATTGTTATTTTTTTGTCCGCCTCCATTTGGTGCTCGTCCATATCATTCATTTAGCGCTAGGTTATAGGATGAAAATATGCAATCTCAAGGACAATGAAATGAACAGGGCAATTTACGGAATGTATGCTAATTTATTAAGGTGAGGCATAATGCTTTTCTTTTCAAAAGAAAGTGAACAAAAGCAAAAGATTTGATTTAAGATTGGGTCGCTCACAGGTGTTTCTCTAACATTACGTTTTTGGTAAAGAAATATAAAAGGTACTGCCTTTATCTACTTCACTTTCAAACCATATCTTACCATCATGCCACTCTACAATGGTTTTGATTATAGACATCCCGAGGCCAACGGATGGTTCCCCCTTTAGTCCTGGCCTTCTGGCTCTATTAAACCTTTCGAAAAGGGTGTCGTGGTATTTTGCGGGAATGCCAATTCCATTGTCTGCTATGGAGATAAGGACATTGTCCTCTTGGTTCTCAATTGACAAGGTTATTTCTCCTTGGTCTTCAGTGAATTTAATGGCATTGGAGATCAAGTTGTTAATTACCTGTGAGAATTTGTAAACATCAATATCTATTATAATATTTTTGGCAGAGGTAATGAAATTGAATCGTTTAGCGATTTCCTTTTCAGAGTCTTTATATTGATCTATGATTAACTTCATTTTCTTTACAATGTCCACGCGGTCTTTTTTCAACGCCGAACCCTGTGATTGTAAGAATTCATGTTTGACAAATTCACGGATGAGGCGAATACTTCGCTCGCTTGTCAATTCAATCATCTTTATTATTTTTTCGAACTCTGGCAAATCCTTAGCCTGGGCTTCTTTTATTAGAATGGAGGATAGCCCCTTTATATTGCTTAGTGGAGCAGCCAAATCATGTGAGAGTATTTCTAGAACAGAATCTTTTTTGGCAGCAAAATTAGCCATGTGTAATTCAGCTTCTTTCTTTTTGGAGATATCTTCGGCAGTGCCAACAATTACCCCCTTATGGCTTTCTTGAGCAATAAGGATGGGTTTTAGATTAATCCAAGCTTTGCTTTTCACTGTGTCTATTCGAAACTCTAGATCGTTCTTGTTTCCTTCATATAGCAGCTCGTGAAAACGCTTGATCAAATACTCCCTATCATCTGAATGGACAGAATCAAGCAATTTAAGTGGGGTTTTGAAAGCATCATCACGTTTTATCTGCCATATTGGCTCAAAGGCATTGCTCAGATATAGAAATCTATTGTTAGTTAAGTCAAATGCAAAGTAGAGGACAGAGGATTGTTTGGCGGCTTTCTCAAAAAAATTGATTGCTAAGCTTGGATTTTGCTGCATAGTTGTAAGTTTTTTCTAATAACAATTTGTATTTAAAAAAGTTACTTACCACTTGATTGTTAGCTCCTAATATGACTTATGGATTCTTGGCTATACTACTTTGATCAGGTTTTTTAAAACAGAAAAAGCGATGGGTGAGCATCGCTTTTTCTGTTTTAAGACATTGGAGTTTATCCATTCATTGATACCAAAAACTCCTCATTATTTTTTGTTCCTTTCATTTTGTCTAGCAAGAACTCCATGGCTTCGGTTGAAGACATGTCTGCCATAAACTTTCTGAGAATATATATTCTGGAAAGCTCTTCCTTATCCATGAGTAGATCTTCTCTTCGTGTTCCAGATGCAGGCACGTCAATGGCAGGATAAACACGCTTATTGGCAAGTTTTCTGTCGAGCTGAAGTTCCATATTGCCCGTTCCTTTGAATTCCTCGAAAATCACCTCGTCCATTTTAGAACCTGTATCTATCAAAGCAGTAGCGATAATGGTAAGTGATCCACCATTTTCTACATTTCTGGCTGCACCAAAGAAGCGCTTAGGCTTATGCAAAGCATTTGCATCCACACCACCTGAAAGGATCTTTCCAGAGGAAGGCACAACAGTGTTGTATGCTCTGGCTAGCCTGGTGATAGAGTCGAGCAAAATTACTACGTCATGACCGGTTTCTACCATCCTTTTAGCCTTTTGCAAGATAATGCTAGACACTTTCACATGGCGCTCTGCTTGTTCGTCAAAGGTTGAAGAGACTACTTCTGCATTGACGCTTCTGGCCATGTCTGTTACTTCTTCGGGCCTTTCATCAATCAACAATACAATGAGGTAAACTTCCGGGTGGTTCTCAGAAATGGCATTGGCAATCTGCTTCAATAGCACGGTCTTTCCCGTTTTAGGTTGCGCCACGATCATCCCTCTCTGTCCTTTACCGATAGGGGAGAAAAGATCAAGAATTCTGGTAGAATATTTGTCGGGAGTGGTACTAAGGTTAAGCCTCTCTTCAGGGAAAAGTGGTGTTAGATATTCGAAAGGTACGCGGTCACGTATTTCTTCCGTGGTTTTTCCATTGATATATTCTACCCTTAATAGAGCAAAGTATTTTTCCCCTTCTTTAGGTGGGCGGATTTGGCCTCTTACAGTATCACCTGTCTTTAATCCAAAGAGTTTTATTTGTGATGGAGACACATAAATATCGTCGGGACTGGCAAGGTAGTTATAGTCTGACGACCTTAGGAAGCCATAACCATCTTGCATTATTTCTAATACCCCTTCGTTTTCAATTAATCCATCAAAGTCTTTTATGCTTACAGTGGGTTTTTTGGGTTTTTGTTCGTGACGGTCGTCTCTTCTTTCTTCACGTTTTGGACTTTTCTCTTGGTGACGAACCTCGGTAGCGTCTTCTACAACTTCCAAATCTTTCTTTATAGATTCCCTTTTTGGGAAGCCTTCCCTTTTCGGAAGGGGTGAGGACGTTGCTGGAGCCTCTGGTTTTTCACCCTTTACTTCTTTTTTGAAAGATTCTAAAAAATCCTCAGTCTTCTTAGGGTGAGGTGTTTCTTTTTGCTGGGGAGATTCTGGCGGGGTATCTTCACCTATGGCAACATTTTCTCTTTTCACCCGCTGCCTCCTTCTCTCCTCACTTCTGAGCTTATCATCAGGCTTTTCAATTTTTTCAGGTTTGTTTTCCTTTTCTTCTGAGGGTTTAACAGGTGCTTCCTTAGCGGTTTTCACGGGGAGGTCGTGGTCGGGTAGGATGGCTTGCTGATCCAATATCTTATAAATCAGCTCTTTTTTGGGTAACTTTTTGAAATTTTTTACGCCTAAATCTTCAGCAATTTCCTTGAGTTCGGAAAGTAGCCTCACATTCAATTCTTCAATGTTGTACATAAATTTTTAATTAGGACTTTGACCTAGCGGAGCTACGGTTAATGGGTTGATAATAAATGATTGTAAATGATGATTTTTAGGTTCTAACACTAAAAGGGTGTGAACATGTAATGCTAAAAGTTCAATAGATGCTCCTGTTAGACATTGCAATTATATATTAACGCAAAATGATTGTCAAGAAAATAAAATAATTTATTGATATTTTTCAGGAGGTCTGATTGAAATCAAATTCAATTGTTCAAAGTTACGCTAAATTTGCCTTATTTTGCAAGACCTAAAACCAAAAATAATGTTACTAGTTCCTTATATTAAAGAAAATAAAGAGAAAATTGTTCAAAGATTACAGAAAAGGCGATTAAAAGACGCAGAAATGCTCATTGATAATGTCTTGGAGTTGGATACTAAGCGGCGTGAGACACAAGCGGAATTGGATAATATCTTGGCGGAATCAAATAATATCTCCAAAGCCATAGGTGCTTTAATAAAGGCGGGGAAGAAAGAAGAGGCAGAACAAGCCAAAGCTAAAACAGCAACTTTGAAGCAGGCTGCCAGGTTGCTGTCCGACAGCTTGGCGGAATATGAAGAGCAACTTACTACTTTACTGTACAACATTCCTAATGTGCCGCATGAAAGTGTGCCAGAGGGCGGTGGGGCAGAAGACAATGAAATAGTAGATGAGTGGGGGGAGAAGCCGATGCTGGGGGAGGAAGCTTTGCCGCATTGGGAATTGATAAAAAAATATGACATAATAGATTTTGATCTGGGCAGCAAAATTACTGGAGCAGGGTTTCCAGTCTATAAAGGAAAAGGCGCAAGACTGCAAAGGGGCCTGGTGAATTTCTTTCTGGACCAGGCGCTGGATGCAGGATATTGGGAGATCCAACCTCCTATAGTGGTCAACAAAGATTCTGGAATTGCAACAGGCCAGCTACCTGATAAAGAGGGACAAATGTACCACATAGGCGCAGAAGATTATTATCTCATTCCAACCGCTGAAGTGCCTATTACTAACTTGTATAGAGATGTTTTGCTTGCTGCCGATCAACTACCAGTGAGGCATGTTGGTTTCACTCCATGCTTTAGAAGAGAGGCAGGTTCATGGGGGGCTCACGTGAGGGGACTTAACCGGTTGCACCAGTTTGATAAAGTGGAAATTGTGGAAATTCATAAGCCTGAAAATTCATACGAAGCGTTGGGAAATATGCGGCGCTATGTCCAAGGTTTGTTAGAAAAATTAGGGCTGCCTTATCGAGTGCTTAAGCTCTGTGGGGGAGACATGGGCTTTACTTCTGCTCTCACTTATGACATGGAGGTGTATTCAGCAGCACAGAAAATGTGGCTGGAAGTGAGCTCTGTGAGCAATTTTGAAACCTATCAGGCAAACCGGCTAAAGTTGCGATACAAACCTGAAGGACAACAAAAAACCCAGTTGCTACACACATTGAATGGCAGCGCTCTGGCACTCCCTAGAATTGTGGCCGCTATCCTAGAAAACAATCAAACTCCTGAGGGGATTTTAATGCCAGAAGTGCTGAGACCTTATACAGGGTTTGATATTATTAATTAAAAGTGTGCTTGTTTACGATAACGGACAGTATTAGACCGGAAAGACATAACAAACTACTTACTTATGAAACAATTTAAATTTAAAACAGCCTTGCTTATGTTTGGAATAACGGCATCAGGCATGATATCTGGATGCAGTGAACAAAAAAGTGTAAGCGAAATATCCTCCACAGCCGTAGTGGGAGCTTATCCAGAAACAAGAAAGGATACAACGGTAACGGATACTTACTTTGGTACGGTAGTGCCAGACCCATACCGGTGGTTGGAAGACGATAATTCGGAAGAAACTAAGGCTTGGGTAGAAGCGCAAAATAAGGTGACACAAGCTTTCCTCGATCAAATATCGTTTAGGGACACACTCCGTCAAAGAATAGAAGAATTATGGGATTATGAAAAAATAGGAACACCGTTTAGAGAAGGAGGAAAATACTATTACTTTAAGAATGATGGACTTCAAAACCAAAATGTTCTGTATGTGACCGATCATCCAGAGAATGAAGGAGAAGTTTTTTTTGACCCTAATGAATTGTCGGAAGACGGTACTGTTTCTTTGGGCAGTTTTAAGTTTTCGGTAGACGGCAGTCTTTTCGCATATTCTATATCCATATCAGGCTCTGATTGGCGGGAGGTATATGTGATAGATGTTAATACCAAGAGAAAGCTTGATGATAAATTAGTAGATGTTAAATTTAGCAACATCTCGTGGAAAGGCAACGAAGGCTTCTACTATAGCAGCTATGATAAACCCACAGAAGGAAGCCAACTTTCTGGCATCACTCAATATCATAAGTTATACTATCATAAGCTTGGTACGCCTCAAAGTGAAGACGAACTTGTTTTTGGAGGGGACATAACACCACGAAGATATATAGGGGGATATGTGACAGAAGATCAACGCTACCTAGTAATCACTGCGGCAGAATCTACGAGTGGGAATGAATTGTACGTACAGGATTTGAAGAAGGCAGGCATCAAGATTGAGCCGATCATAACGGGTTACGACAATGAATCTTATGTGCTGTATTCAAAAGACGACGAGTTATTCATCCATACTAATCTTAATGCACCCAACAATAGAGTGGTTAAAGCCAGTATCAATGCTTTATCTCCCAACCAATGGGTAGATGTGATTGCAGAAAAGGATATGGTGCTTTCATCTAACACTGCTGGCGGAAAAATATTTGCCACTTATTTGGAAGACGCCAAAAGTTTGGTGGAACAATATAATCTGAACGGAAAGCTTGAACGTAAAATTGAACTGCCTGGGATTGGGACTGCTAGTGGCTTTTCGGGAAAGGCAGAAGATGAAGTAATATACTTTTCATTTACTTCCTATACTGTGCCAGCAACGGTCTATAAATATGATATAGCGACTGGGGAGGTCGTGATGCATCAACAACCGGAAGTAAAATTTAATCCGGAAGACTATGAAACCAAACAAGTATTCTATACGAGTAAAGACGGGACGAAAGTGCCCATGTTTATTACCCACAAGAAAGATTTGACATTAAATGGTCAAAATCCGACATACTTATATGCATATGGTGGGTTTAATATCAGCCTTACTCCCGGATTTAGTACATCTATGATCGCGTGGTTGGAAAATGGAGGGGTATATGCCGTCCCCAATCTGCGAGGCGGTGGCGAGTATGGTGAAAAATGGCATAAGGCAGGTACAAAAATGCAGAAACAAAATGTGTTTGATGATTTTATAGCCGCTGCCAACTACCTCATAGACAATAAGTACACCTCTTCAGATTATTTGGTAATCGCAGGGGGATCGAATGGCGGACTTTTGGTGGGCGCTACAATGACACAAGAACCTGGATTAGCAAAGGTGGCATTGCCAGCAGTAGGTGTAATGGACATGTTGCGCTACAACAAGTTCACGGCTGGAGCAGGGTGGGCAAGTGACTATGGGACAGCAGAAGATTCAGAAGAAATGTTCGAATACCTATATGGCTACTCACCTGTACATAATATAAAGGAAGGTGTAGCATATCCTGCTACAATGGTTACTACCGCAGATCATGATGACAGAGTAGTGCCTGCGCACTCTTTCAAATTTGCTGCTACATTGCAAGAGAAAATAGGTGGAAATAACCCTGCACTTATAAGAATAGAAACAAAAGCTGGTCATGGAGCTGGAAAACCTACTTCGAAAGTTATAGATGAGATTGCGGATAAGCTTTCCTTTGCCTGGTACACTATGGGGGTAAACCCCTATAAAAAGTAGTTGAATGAATATTAGAATAGGAAATCAGGATGACCTAGAAGACGCACTAACCTTGATTAGGGAGTTGGCAATATTTGAGAAAGCACCTGATGCTGTTGAGAATACTGTAGAAAATATGATCAAAGACGGGTTTGGCAAGAGGCCTGTCTTTGAATTTTTTGTGGCAGAAATGGATGGAAAGGTTGTGGCCTTAGCCCTATACTATTACAATTATTCCACTTGGAAAGGCAGAAGTTTATATCTAGAAGATCTCATCGTGAAAGAAGAGTATCGTGGTAGAGGCATAGGAAAAATGCTTTTCGAAAGAGTCATATTAAAAGCAAAAGAAGAGCAGGTAGGCCGGATGGACTGGCAAGTTTTAGATTGGAATAGACAGGCTATTGATTTTTATAAAAAAATGGGTGCTAGCCTCGATGGTGAATGGATCAACTGCCGATTGACAAAAACGCAAATCCAGCATTTTGAACCGTGAAATAGGTTGCCCAACATGCATCTTATGGACGATAATATTACATTGGTAACCTTCTTATAAGTACTCAGACAAATGTGGCATTGTATGTGTTATTTTTGTCTGAGAATAAATTGCCTTATCCGATGAGAAAATTTTACCTGCTGATTCTTATTTGCATTCCTTTATACTTCCTTTCCTGCTCTTCAGGCAAAAAAGCTTATGAAAGCGGGAATTATTCTGAGGCTGTGATGAAAGCAGTCAACCGCCTGCGTAAAAATCCAGATCATAAGAAATCGAAAGAAACCTTAAGGAAAAGTTATCCGCTTGCCGTTGAGCTATTGGAAAATAATGCCAATAACTCATTGGCAGGTATTAATCCTTCAAAATATAGAGATGCCCTGAGAATGTATCAGGAGATCAATAGTCTGGCAGATGAAATTAGGAGGTCTCCAGGTGCACTAAAAGTAGTGCCTAACCCAAAGTATTATGCTGCCAAAGTAGATGAGCTAAAAAGGCTCGCCGCAGAAGAAAGCTACCAAAGAGGTCTTGTGGCGCTAAACAGAAATACCAGGGAAGACGCTAAGGCAGCTTATTACTTGTTTATGGAAACCCAAGAATTTATGCCGGGTTATAAAAATGTGCGGCAAAAATTAGAGGAGGCAAAGTTTGAGGCGACCATAAAGGTAGTGATAGAGCAGATTCCAGTTCCTGCGCGATACGACCTAAGCGGAAAGTATTTTCAAGATAGGATAGAAAGCTATTTGAGCTCGCAGTTTAGAGGCAGTGAATTTGTGCGGTTTTATACCCCAAAAGAAGCGCAGCAGTTATCCTATGTAGATCAATACCTCCGGCTGCAGTTCGATGATTTTGTGATAGGGGAAACCCATACAGAAAAAGTGATTGAAACGGTGACAAGAGATAGCGTAGTAGTGGCCACAGTGACAGAAAATCGGAAGAAGCGTGACGTTTATGGAACTGTAAACGCTAAGCTTACCACGTACAAAAAACAAGTCATTTCAAGGGGGCTGTTCAGTATGCAGGTATTTGATGCCCAAAACAATACTGTATTGAGACACCGCAAATTCAATCCTGAGTTTGTATGGTATTCAGCTTGGGGCAGTTTCAATGGCGATGAAAGGGCGCTGACAGACGAACAACTAGCCATTTGCCAAAGGTCTGAAGTTCCGCCACCGCCGCCTCAAGAACTATTTATCAGTTTTACCAAGCCCATTTACGATCAACTGATTGCTGAGCTCAATTCTTATTACAGTAGATATTAATCAGTATAAAAATGCTAAGCGGTTTTCGTTCGATTGGGGCTATTACTGCTTACCGAAGTAAAAGCATGGGATAGGTTATAGCTATCTTTTTTGCAATGTCATATTTTTTGTAATGCAGCGGGGCAGCTCCTCCTCATAGTGGGTTACATATATAAGCGTGGTAATACTTATGGCGCATATGGCATCAATGATGTCTCTAAAATAGGCTTGCTGACTTGTATCCAGTCCTTGGCATGGCTCATCCAATATGAGCAATGGAGGATTTTTGATCAAGGCCCTGGCCAACAAACAGAGACGCTGGGTGCTGGTCGAAGTATCTTTAAAGCGATTGTCCTTATACGATTCTATGCCTAGGAGCTCCATCCATTTCAACACTTGTATTTGTTTTTCTGGCTGACTTTTTCTAAACAGCCCTTGAGTATCATAAAACCCAGACTCTATTACGTGACCGCATGTGTTTTCACTTGGGAAGTACTGATAGAGCTCTGGTGAAACAAAGCCAATTTGTTTTTTAATATCCCAGATGCTTTCTCCTGAACCTCTTTTCTTGTCAAAAAGCGTGATGTCGTTAGCATATGCTTTGGGATTGTCCCCCATTATCAAGCTGAGCAAAGTGGATTTTCCAGAGCCATTGGGCCCAGAAAGTGACCATCGCTCTCCTTGCTTCACTTCCCATTGGATATTGTCAAGGACATTATCCGAACCGTAACTTACCGACACGCCTACCATTTTGATGATTGTCCCAAACTTATGATGAACGGTCGGAGGCAAAAGCTCTTTGAGGCGTTGGGTATCTAGTGATGGTTTTACGTGAGGGGCTTGGTATGTAAAGTCTTCCCTTTTAGAGGTTTTCACGATTTTCCCATCCTTTAAAATAGCTACGTGTGTAATACCCGTAGGTATTTCCACGGGAGAAGTGACCATAATGATTGTGATACCACTATTAATTACGGCATTTAATATCTCATCGAATCGATGGCGGGTCGATATATCTAGCCCAACCAGTGGATTGTCAAGCATTAATATCTTTGGATTTTTTAACAAAGCCCCTGCAATCAATAGACGCTTTGTTTCTCCATTAGACAACTTGATCACCTGGCTCTCCTCTAAATGGGAAAGATTAAGAATCTCTACCACCTTATTGTAATCCCAAAAAAGAGCTTCAGCCTTAACCTGCGCTTGTATTGACTTTAGATATTGGGCTACTGTTTGTGCATCCTCAGCATCATAGGTGTTGTAACGCTGTTGATAGTAAAAGGAAGTAATGTTCGCAAGGTTGCGGAAATTATGTTTTGCTCCAACGGTAGCCACCAAGTTTTTATGGGTAAAAAATGGGTCTTCAATTGCCTTATGTTTATAAGGCTCAAAATAATTTCTTTCTATTTCCCCATTATTTATAAGAAGGTTTCCTTCAATTACTTTAAGTAAAGCAGTCTTTCCTGAGTTGTTTTCTCCTATTATTGCCCAATGTTCGCCCTTATTTACTTTAAAATTGAGGTCGTGAAAAATTGGTTTATTGTAGCGGCGTAAAGCGATGTTTTTTAAGGATAGGAGTTGTTCTTTGGGCAACATTTTTTGGGGATTGATAAGGAAGCGCAATTGATAACTGAATACAACAAATGAATCAAGTTGGTAATTTTAAATCATGTGCTTCATTCTTGAATAATTGTGATGGTTATTGGACATACTCTAGCACGGTCCGAAAAGCAACATGTTTGTTTTTATACCTTTCGTTATGCTTGGCCGTGAGCACTGGGGCATGCTCATTTAGATATATGTCAAGTTTGGCCAAAGATTCGACGAAATACTGAACAGAATAAGTGCTTCCTTCATTATGAGGCTCGTGCAGTAAACGAAAGATTTTATTTTCAACAAAGAGACCAGTAGCCAAGATCTCAGGGATGTGCTCATGCTTCATCCACTGAATCCAATCCTGTTCCATGTCGCTATCTATATTTACGGTTACATTATACAAGTACATCGTGGAGCGCCTTAATTGATTATATTTTTTATGTCTTGCAAATATACAGACTATATCGGCAGTTTAGAAGGCAGGTAAAATATATAAACTCAGTCAATTTGATGTAAGAATTTCCATGAGTTTAAATTTTTAGCCAACCTTTCCTATGAATATGCCGTATAATAATATGCTTTAAGAGAAGAGAGATTTTTTCAACTTTAATGATTTAGTTTTTTTTATATATCTAATCTTTCATTTTTTCGATTTAAGTATTTTTTAAACTTTTTGTTAACATTTTAATTTTTTGCGATTTGCCAAACACAGCTTTTGTGAACGGCAAGATTATTACTTAAACCCAAAACCACTAAACACTATGACAGCATTAGAATTCGGTTACTCTCTTAACAAGATGACAAAATCCTTGAAACCGTTTGCATTGCGGCTTACCAAAGACCCAGAAGCTGCTAATGACCTGCTTCAGGAAACTACATTGAAAGCTTATACAAACAGAGAGAAATTTGCAGATGGAACAAATTTGAAAGCGTGGCTTTACACGATAATGAAGAATACCTTCATTACAAATTATCAAAGAATGGTAAGGCGCAACACTTTCATTGACACAACAGATAATCTTCATTATCTAAATTCTTCGAACAATGTTACCTCTAATCTCGCCTATTCCAGTTTTGCTTTAAAAGACATCAATAAGGCGATCAAAAAGTTAGATGATGCGTACAAAACACCTTTTATGATGCATTTTAGAGGGTTCAAATATCATGAAATTGCCGATCGTTTAAATATTCCGATTGGCACCGTTAAAAACCGTATCCATATAGCCAGAAAGGAATTGAAAGAAAAATTGCAAAACTATGCTACTCAATAATTTTTTCTGATCTATAATGGAATTTAAAGAAGGGCTTTCCTATACAAAGGACAGTCCTTCTTTATGATTGGGTCCTAGTGCAGAAGAAAGCACTAAAGAGACCAGGCTTGTCAATTTTAACGGTTACATGCTTAATTGCATAAAGGATAATGTTTATAGAACACATGCCTTTAGGGGATGAAAGGCGGTCAATTATTGATGGATAAAATTCTCTAAGGGATGAAATGCCGAAGAGAAACTATTGTATATATGAACAGTTATCCTCCTTTTGTTTGTATTCCTCAAATTTTACAGTAAATTAGTTATTAATATAGGGCCTTAAATGCCTCTTCCTACAGCCAAATTATAAAAAAGTATTAGCCTTATGGGAGTATAATTAAAAGGGAAAATTATTTGTATAACAGTCATATTGTTTTATTGACCTATATTTGCAATTGAAAACTGATTAGATAACTGTAAACGCAATTCACTTCATGAGACTTAGTAGGATTTTAGTAATTGATGATGATGAACTGAATAACTTCGCCTTGGGCAAATTTCTTGAATCTTATATTGCGCCTTCAAATTACATTGTCCAAACCAATGGATGGGAGGCAATCGAACACTTGGAAAGGTGCAAGCAAAAAAAAGAAACAGCCCCAGATGTCATTTTTGTGGACCTATCTATGCCCGATATGGATGGGTTTGAATTCTTAGGATATTATCAAAAAAACTTTCATGCAGCTCTTCCTAAGACGCAACTGATGATATTGACATGCTCGACTCGAGGAGCCGATGAAGAGAAAGCGCTGGCATATTCTTGCGTTAAAGGCTATTTAAGCAAGCCTTTATCTGATGAAAAAATGACCCAAATCCTTGGCGAGAAAGTTTAGACACCCAGCTTTTTTTGATAATTATTTTTTTACATAGCTATGTGTCCAACTTTTTTCTCTTAAAAGGCCCTGATTTTTGTAACAAGCGTTAACGCTTTGTGAAATAGTAACTGGCTTATATTATTATCATAGGAAGATTTGGATAGGCATTTCTATGCCTGTCCTGTTATTTTTTGCTTAGAGATTAAGCGGTTATACTTCTATAACGTCTATTTTCATCGTATTTAGCTGATATTTTTTACCTTTACAGGGTAAAAACATAATACTTTTGAATATGCAGAAAATTAAGATTGGGATAGTAGGCTATGGAAATTTAGGCAGGGGTGTTGAATTAGCCATAGGACAAAATCCGGATATGGAGCTTGTCAGTGTGTTTACCAGAAGAGCACCTGAAAGCGTCAAAACAGTATCAGCACCGGTCTTTCCTTATAATGACATCAAAAATTTTGTAGGTAAAATAGACGTGATGGTCCTTTGTGGCGGAAGTGCTACAGATTTGGCTGTGCAAACACCAGCTATTGCAAAGCTATTCCATACTATTGATAGTTATGATACGCATGCAAAGATTCCGCAGTATTTCGATCAGGTGAATAAAGTGGCAGCTGCTTCCCGACATACTAGTATCATTTCTGTAGGATGGGATCCAGGTATGTTTTCCATCAATAGGCTTTACAACAATTGCATCCTCCCTCAGGGCAAAGACTATACTTTTTGGGGAAAGGGTGTAAGTCAAGGGCATTCCGATGCTATAAAGCGGATAAACGGCGTAAAATCTGCCAAGCAATATACCATTCCGATTGATGATGCAGTAAATAGAGTGAGAGAAGGTATATCCCCTGAGCTTTCAACACGAGAAAAGCATGCACGGGTATGTTATGTAGTGGCTGAAGAAGGGCAAGATATATCAAGTATTGAGGAGGAAATAAAAACTATGCCCCATTATTTTGCTGATTACGATACAACCGTTCATTTTATTTCTGAAGAAGAAATGGAACGGGAGCATAACAAAATGCCCCATGGTGGATTTGTCATCAGAAGTGGGGTGACCGGTGAACAAGCAGAGCATAAGCAAATAGTGGAGTACGCACTCAAGTTGGACTCCAATCCAGAGTTTACGGCCAGTGTGCTAGTGGCATATGCTCGTGCCGCATATCGCCTTGCTAAGGAAGGGATTCATGGTGCTAAAACTGTATTTGATATTGCACCTGCGCTGCTATCACCTGTTTCGGGGGAGGAGTTGAGAGCACAATTGCTTTAATTATTAATCCACTAAAAAGGATGAAATAATGGGATGAGGATTGATGCTATAATCCATAATATAAGGTTCAATGGCGTTCCCACCCTTGCATAATCCATAAAACGATAATTCCCTGGACCATAGATCATGGTATTGGTTTGATAGCCAATAGGGGTCATGAAACTTAAGGAGGCAGCAAAGGCAATCGCCATTAGGAACGGCTTTGAGCTCAAGCCCATGGTGTGTGCTATGGCTATTGCTATAGGGGTCAATAAGGCAGCGGTGGCATTGTTTGACATCACATTCGTAGACATGAAAGTGATGAAAAACAACCCGGATAGTACAGCATGAGGCCCAAATGATCCTAGGCTGTAAACGATGCCATTGCTGATTACATTGGCGGCACCAGTTTTTTCTAAAGCCGCACCCATGGAAAGCACGCCTGCAAGCATAAAAATAACCTTCCACTCTATGGATGAGTAGGCTTCTTTTACATTAATTACCCTGAATAGGACTAGTAGGATCACACCAATAGTGGCACTTAATTCGATAGCGGCTATCTTTAGGGCAGATGCAATAATTACTCCTGCTATGATTAAAATGGCGGGGATTGTTTTTTTATACCGAAACTCGGAGGAGTTTTTCTCTGAAATGATAAGAAAGTCGCCACTTTTTCTCAAGGTAGACACCTCATTTGGCGTCGCCAAAAGCAATAGGATATCACCCGCCCTAAGTTGCATCCGACCCACTTGTTCACCTATGACACCTAACCTATTCCGGATGGCTAATACCCAAGCGCCATAAATAACACTGAAATTGATTTGTTTTAAAGTCTTTCCGTCTAAAACAGAATTTGGTGTAACGATCGCTTCATAAAGTTTCCCTGTATTAGATGAAAGGCCCGCCTCGCTGAATTTTCGTTCTTTTTTAATTTCCAGCCCTTCCTGAAAGCTAAGCTTTTTCAATGTTTCCACATTGCAGAGAATAGTCATAGTATCGCCTGCCAGAATATCGGTGTAGCCAGTGGCTTTTACATGACGGCCATCTTTTCTTGTAATGTCCAGAATTTTAACACGGTAGAGTTGTGCAAGGTCAGACGCAGCAATTTGTTTGCCCACATCTTTGAATTTAGTATCTATAATAAGCTCCGTGAGATATTCGCCTAAGTCAAAATCTTCCGCTATGTCTTCGTTGAGCTTTCTGTCTGGCAGCTTTTTATGTCCCCACAACATCATGTACAATATCCCTACAGCCAGTAAGCAGACCCCTACTCTTGTCATCTCAAACATCGTAAAAGCCTCCTCCCCTTGCCTTACTGCTATGCCACTTACTAAAATATTAGTAGAAGTTCCGATAAGGGTACAAATACCTCCTAGTAAAGCACCAAAAGAGAGTGGCATCAAGAGTTTTGCTGGGCTTATTTGAGTATCCTTTGCTACTTGGAGCACAAGGGGCATAAATAAAGCTACAACTGCGGTGTCGTTGATAAATGCCGAGAGCAGCCCCGAGGAGGCCATAATGGTGAAGAGGCAGAGAAGGTAACTCTTTCTGCCGGTCTTGATCAAAAGATTGCCCAGCCCATTCAGAACCCCAGTTTTGAACAAGGAGGCACTGATAACAAACATGGCTCCAACAGTAATAGTAGCAGGATTGCTAAAGCCACTGAAGCCTTCTTCGGGTGTGAGGATTCCTGTGGCCATCAACAGTGCCATCACAATTATGCTAACGGTGTCAACAGATAGTTTCTCTGTGACAAAAAGGATCACGGCAACAGAAATAACGGCTAAAACAAGGGCTATTTCATAATTGATGCCAAAGATTACAACTTCTTCTATTTGCATTTACCGCTAGTCTGTTAGAAAGAGGGCTCTTCATGCATATTTTTTGCACGCTTTGACTAAACAAAAGGTGCTATATAAAGTTTTAGAAAATTAAATGTTGGGATAATATTTTTTCCTTCAGCCTCAATGTCAGCCATTAGCAGCAATTCTTTTCAGAATTTTATGCCAAAATCAAGACTAATAAGGTCATGCTTCAATTTGAAATCATGGTTGTCAAATCTCTTAGAAGCTGCATTAATCAGTCCTCTCGAATAGCTGATGCCTGCAAATGCAGTAGAGCTAACGCCTAGCCTATACTCTATACCAAAACCTGCCATCACAGAAAAATCAATGGCTCTAAATTTTCTGACAAAAGTATCTCCGCTGGTCTTCTTTTCGTCAATCTTTATTTCTGGAATACCGCCGACCTGAAAATATAGACGGGTATCTAAGGCAAGCTCATTGGTAAACATTTTGAGTGTGGCAGGCAATTGAAGGTATTGTAGCTTGTAATCCTCCGACATTTCGATACCACTTTCTCTGATGGTGATGCCCGCCCTTTTTGGCGTATAAAGAAGACCCGTGCTAAAATAATAGTTCTCCATTAAGAAAAAATCAACAATAGGACCGAAGGATGCCCGAAAGCCTACTCCGTCTGACGTTGCACTGATATTGCCATCATCAGAAGTTACGCGGTTCACTGAGAGCAAAGGGGAGACCTTAATGCCTATTTGTGTTTGCGCCTGGGCTTGATAGACTAAGCCAATCAAGCATAAAAGTAAAAGGTATCTTTTCATATTTGTTTTATATATTTAGCCTCTCAAAATTACCGTGTTTGAACGAATTGATCAGTACTATAAGTGACAGCAAAACGTTTATCCTATTCACGAATATTGTACAAACTTAGCAAATAGCTTTTCTTTTATAAAACCATGCATAGAATTTTAGTTTTACTTCTTTCATTAATATTTTTTGGTTGCCAACAGAACAAAGAAAAGCGGCCTGATGTAAGCCATATTACGATAGACTTGTCGGTGAAGCGATTAGAACATGATCTTTTTAAAGTAGAAAGCAAAGAAGCATTGAGTTCTTTTTTGGATGACAATAAGCTAGTAAAGGATCATTTTTTTTATGCCGATCAATATCCGCATGACTCAATTTTAGTGAATAGTTTGTTTGATCTTATTAAAGATCCCCACATAGACACTTTATATCAGGAGGCAGCAGTCGCATTCGGCGACTTTTCAGCTATTAAAGACCAGTTTACAGAAGCATTTCGTTATATCAAATACTATTATCCAGACTTTCAAGTGCCAGAAATACAAACAATTGTAACTGGTTTTGGGAGAGACATGTTCATTTCTGATAGCGTGATCATCATTGGACTAGATTATTATATTGGACCAGGTGCATCTTACAAACCTTTAGACCTTCCCCAATATATTTTGAGTAGATATGAGAAGGAATATATTGTTCCTTCCTGCATTTTGCTCATGAGCGGCAAGTATAATATGATCAATGTGGAGGACCATACGATGCTGGCAGATATGATTTTTTATGGAAAGGCTTACTATTTTGCCAGTCAGGTGCTGCCAAATGTGCCCGATTCTATTTTGATCGGCTATGAAAGTGCTTCATTAAAAGATGTAAGGGAAAATCAACAGATAGTATGGGCGCATTTTGTCCAGAATGAACTTTTGTATGAAACCAGCCACTTTGTCAAGAAAAAATATTTGGATGAACGGCCAAGAACACTCGAAATAGGCAACAAGGCTCCCGGGAGAATCGGCGTTTGGGTAGGGTGGGAAATTGTTAAGCAATATATGAAGGAACACCCTGAAAAACGTTTGCCCGACTTAATGAAGACACAAGATGCGCAGCAAATATTTATGAAGTCGAAGTACAAGCCGGCTCCTTGATCTTCATTTCGTAATCCCTATCAAAAACTTTAAGTAGCTTCTGGATCTGCAGATCTTTGGAATAATAATGCTCTGCGACACTTCTGGCATTTTTCTGATAGCTGAAGAGCAGGTTGGAATCTTTGATAAAGGGCGAGAGCTTTTCCACAAATGTTTCTGGTTTTTGCGGGTCGGCATAAAACCCACATTTATTCAATTCAGTGATTTCCCTGAGCCAGCCACTGTTGTTGATGATGATCAGCTTCCCGGCAGCTAGCCCATCAAAGAACTTATTGGGACTGCCGGTTTGTAACACGGGTGCTGAAGCGTAGGAAATGTAGACAGCATCGGTTATGTTCAGTATCTTTTTGAGACCTTCTTTGCTTTGATAAGGAAGGAAAGTGATATTACTGATCTTCTTTGCTTCGGCAACCCGCTTAATCCGCTCCAACTCAGAGCCATAGGCCACCACCAAAAAACGTACAGGAAGCCGTTGGGTTTGACAAGAAACAGCAGCATCCAAAAGATACTCGAGATGGTTGGCTTTCCCTGCTGCACCCATATAATTGATCACAAAATTGTCTTTTACATCAAATAAGGTCTCATAGCCTTCTTCTTTACACTCCATCTGAAAAAAAGAACAATCAGACATGTTAGGAATGAGGTAAACATCTTTGTCGGGGACTATGGCTTCTACATGATCTCGTATGCCTGGAGACAACGCAATTATTTTATCGGCACTTTTATATATCTTCCGTTCTAAAGCATACAATAGGTTTTTTACGATGGGATTTCTTATGAAACCCATTTGGATAGGGGCTGTTGGCCATAGATCCCCAATTTCAAAATAATAGGGAATGCTGAGCCTGATTTTTGCAAATAAAGCGACTAAACCAACCGTTAGAGGTGTTGACATAGCATAGCAGATGTCTGGCCTTTCGAGTTTCGTGATAAGTCTGCAAGCAAGGTAAACGAATTGGTAGAAAGCTTTGATTCTTTGGCCAAAGTTCAAATGATTATCATAAAAAACCGGCAGATAATGGACTTTTATGCCGTCTACTACCTGGTAATGATAAGATTTTTGGTTCCAGGAAGTAATCATTTCCACCGAATAACCATTGTCTACAAGACCTTTGGCCAAATAGTAGGACCGGATGGAACCCCCTTCTGCGGGTGTCTTAAAGTATTGATGGACGTACAGTATTCTCACGCTTCACAAATTTACCGATATGCTGTTGTTTAAAAAGACATACTATCCAGCTTATATGTCTTCCAATTGTTACCCACTCCTGTATCGGGATTAACACTTCAAAGTTAAAGCAAGAACTGCTTATTGGAGGAAATATTTGTGATTCTTTTCATAATAGCGGCAGAAGGAGGTCAGTGGACAAATCTCACATTTTGGCCTGCGGGCAACGCATATATAACGTCCATGCAAAATGAGCCAATGGTGAGCTAATGGGATATACGTTTCGGGAATGTGCCTAACCAGTTGCTTTTCTACTTCAAGAGGCGTTTTAGCTGTCTGTGTAGCGAGGCCAATCCGTTTCGATACTCGGAACACGTGGGTATCTACAGCCATTGTCGGTTGTGCATAAATAACTGAAGCAATTACATTGGCCGTTTTCCTTCCGACCCCGGGCAGTTTTTGTAAATCTGCTACTGTGTTGGGCACTTCACTATTAAATTGCTCCACAAGCATTTTAGCCATTCCCAGCAAATGTTTGGTCTTATTATTGGGATAGGATACGCTCTTTATATAGGGGAAAAGGGAATCGAAATCGCTAGCGGCAAGGTGTTCTGCTGTGGGGAAATCCTTGAACAGGGCAGGGGTCACCATGTTGATCCGCTTGTCGGTGCATTGGGCACTTAAGATAACAGCAACCAATAGTTCATACGGGTTGCTGTAGTTTAATTCAGTTTGCACATTTGGTTGGTTTTTGGAGAAATATTCCAAAAACGCACTAAATCGCTCTTGCTTTGTCATGCTAATAAGGATTAAGCATGCAAATCTAACGATTTTGAGTAAGCCATCACACTGCTTATTATTTTTTCATCGGGATCACTGATGGCCCTCCCTAGCTGTCTTTTTATAAAAGACAACTCCTGATATACTTTTAGCAAGTTATTATCACGCAATAGTGCACTTTCTATATTGGCACTTTCTTGTTCCGATGTTTCCTGATAGACATATCGGACGATGTCATTTGGGGTAAATGTTTTGATCATAGGCTATATTGTGTTTATGCATTTTCTTCCTCAGGTTAATGAGGGCGTAACGCATCCTTCCCAAGGCCGTATTGATACTGACACCAGTGGAATCAGCTATCTCCTGAAAGCTCATATCCATATAATGTCGCATTATCAGTACCTCCTTTTGGGCATCGGGCAATTCTTGAATCAATGCTCGAAGCTTAGCATGCGTGTCCTTTCTTATCTGAACGGACTCTATAGAGTCCTCTGAAAATTCAATAGTGTTGAAGACATTGCTGCCATCTTCCATTACAATAGTCGGGTATCGCTTGGCTTTTCTAAAATGGTCGATGGCCAAGTTGTGTCCTATCCGTAAAATCCATGGAAGAAATTTCCCCTCTTCATTGTATTTCCCTGACTTAATGGTATTGACAGTCTTAATCAGGGTCTCTTGCAATAAATCTTCGGCTTTGTACTTGTCTTTGACAATAAGATAAATCGTGGTGAAAATTCTCGATTTATGTCTCTTGATCAATTCTTCAAATGCCTCTTCGTTACCATTCTTATATTGCGATACCAATTTGCTATCGCAAATAGAGTACTTCTTCATGTATTTCTAATTTAGTTAACGTAGAGGTTTACTTCATATTGTCAAGTTTAGGGTTTAATTAGAATGGTGTAAATACAATAATAACCCAAAAGTGCGTAATTACAAATATGTTGTAATTTTTTTTATGGATTTCATGTTCTTTATAAAGCAAATTTTTTGCCAATAGGAGCTTGATATAAAAGGCTTTGATATAAGCCTATAAAATACTTTACCTTTGCAATTATAGTAAAAGGAGCAATAGAAATACAAATATGCCAACAGTCATCCCAATCAACCCCACAACCTCCCATGAAATCGACGCCCTTGACCCAAAGGAATTTATTATTATAAAGGGAGCTCGTGTCAACAATTTAAAAAACATCAATGTAGCTATCCCTCGAAATAAGCTAGTGGTGGTTACAGGGCTTTCTGGTTCAGGTAAATCATCTTTGGCATTCGACACTTTGTTTGCAGAGGGTCAAAGGATGTATGTGGAAAGCCTGAGCTCATATGCACGGCAGTTCCTTGGCAGGATGGAGAAACCAGAAGTAGATTATATAAAAGGTGTTTCTCCTGCAATCGCTATAGAACAGAAGGTATCTACCAAAAATCCTCGTTCGACTGTGGGTACCAGCACCGAGATATATGATTACCTTAAATTGCTTTTTGCCCGCATTGGCAAAACGTACTCTCCTCTAAGCGGCGAATTGGTAAGCAGGGATAGTGTCACGGATGTGGTCAACTTTATCTTTGGGCATGAGGAAGGGACTAGAGTAGTGATACTAACTCCTTTGAAGGTTGCAAAAGGCAGAAAAATGGAAGAGGAGTTGAATATTCTTTTGCAGAAGGGTTTCACACGCATAGTCTTGGGAGAAGAGATGTGTTTTATAGAGGATGTGCTGGAGGAAGGCAGAAAATTATCTACAAAGGACAAAGTTTATATTCTGATTGACAGGACAATAATTGCTGAGCACAATGAAGATACGCAGTTTAGGCTGGCAGATTCCGTGCAAACCGCTTTTTATGAAGGTGAAGGGGATTGTATAGTGGATATCCCAGGATCAGAAAGGAGGGTTTTTTCGGACAGGTTTGAGTTGGACGACATGAGATTTGAAGAACCTACAGTAAACTTCTTTAGCTTCAACAATCCTTATGGAGCCTGTAAGACTTGCGAAGGATTTGGGAAGGTTCTTGGAATTGATGAGGACCTCGTAGTGCCCGATAAGAGCCTTTCGGTATACGAAGGTGCTATTGCCCCTTGGAGAAGTGAAGCCATGAGTGCTTGGTTGTCACCCTTATTAAGAAACGCCGTTGAATTCGACTTTCCTATACATCGACCTTATGGTGACCTTTCAGATGAACAAAAAAGTCTGATTTGGAAGGGGAATAAGTATTTTAAAGGGTTGAATGCTTTTTTTAAGCACCTTCAGTCTAAATCGCACAAAATACAATACCGGGTACTGCTCTCGAGGTATCGTGGAAGAACGGTTTGTCCTGATTGCAGAGGGTCACGGCTAAGAAAGGACGCTGCTTATGTGAAGGTAAGCGGACATTCCATTATTGATATAGTTCTCATGCCTCTTAGTCAGGTCAAGCATTTCTTCGATAATATTGAACTCAGTAAGCATGACCTTACAATAGCTGGACGTATTATTAAGGAAATTGAAAACCGTTTAGGATATTTGGATAAAGTAGGATTGAGCTATCTTACCTTGAATCGCATGGCGAGTACGCTTTCTGGAGGCGAATACCAGCGAATTAAACTAGCCACATCTTTAGGCAGTGCTTTGGTTGGGTCCATGTACATATTAGATGAGCCAAGCATTGGGCTTCATCCGCGGGATACCCAAAAGCTGATCGATGTGCTCAAGTCACTTCGTGACATCAAAAATACTGTAGTCGTAGTGGAGCATGAAGAAGAAGTAATGCAGGCCGCAGATCAGATAATTGATATCGGGCCGGATGCGGGCTCCCATGGCGGTCAGCTAGTCTTCCAAGGTACGCTAGAAGCGTTGATAAAGGATGGCAACACCCATACTGCTCGCTACCTTAGCGGTATAGATAAGGTGGAGGTGCCAAACCAACGCAGAAAGGCGAAGGATGCTGTTACAATACATGGCGCCAGAGAAAACAATCTGAAGAATGTAACGGTAAAAGTTCCGCTTGATATCTTAGTAATGATAACTGGCGTGAGTGGTTCGGGAAAGTCTACACTGGTAAAAAAGATTCTGTATCCTGCAATTGGTAAAATTTTGGGAACGGTAAGTGAAGCTACTGGGAAATTTGACAAGCTTTCTGGTGACTATAAGAAAATCTCTCAGGTTGAATTTGTAGATCAAAATCCTATTGGCAAGTCTTCTCGGTCTAATCCCGTCACCTATGTCAAGGCATATGATGCTATCAGGCAACTGTTTTCCGCCCAGCCCTTGTCGAAACAAAGAGGATATAAGCCTGCTCATTTCTCCTTTAATATTGATGGCGGACGCTGCGAAGTCTGTCAGGGAGAGGGGGTAGTTAAGATTGAAATGCAGTTTATGGCAGATATTCAGCTTACCTGTGAGGCGTGCGGAGGCAAGCGATTTAAACAAGAAATACTGGATATTCAATACAAAGAAAGAAACATAGCAGAGGTCCTTGATATGACGGTGGATGATAGTATTGCGTTCTTCAAAGGCAGGGATACGATTGTAGACAAGCTCGCTCCCTTGCAAGAAGTAGGACTTGGTTATGTTCGTTTAGGTCAATCCTCGAGCTCATTGAGTGGAGGGGAAGCCCAAAGGGTGAAGCTTGCCTATTATTTAGGAAAGGGTGCCCATAATAAGGAGAAGATCCTTTTTATTTTTGATGAACCGACAACCGGATTACATTTTCATGACATCAAAAGGTTATTGACGGCTATTAACGCATTAATAGAACAAGGCAACAGTGTCGTAGTGATAGAGCATAACATGGAAATGATAAAATGTGCTGATTGGATAATCGATATGGGGCCAGAGGGTGGAGAGCACGGGGGCCAAATTTGTTTTGAGGGAACACCTGAAGATATGATAAAGCTCCAAGACAATCATACAGCGAGGTTTCTCAAGGGGAAACTCGGTCTTAATAAGTAAATTCTGAATAGCCTCATGCCGATTCTTGGTAGGGAAGGCAATTTATCGAGATTGCAAAAGTTATACTACTATAGATGAATAAAAAGTGTGTTATGAGATATTCAGCAATCATTTTGTTTTTGCTGCTGTATGTTTGGCTTCAGCCTGGTAAGGTGCAAGCACAGACTACTACCGATCCCGATGCTATTTTTCGGCCTTCTACCCGTGACGCCGAATCAGGCAGGGCAGAAACAAAGGCAGCACCAAAAAGAAAGAAAACTTCCAATAGAAACTCCTTCGACCGACAACTGGACCAAAAAAAGAAGGAGTTTGAGCAAAGGATGAAAGCTAATGCTAAAAAATACAGAAAGATGGAAAAGGAAATGAAAAAGCCGCAGTATTCCGACCCCCTGTATTTTGGGCATAAGCGTAAACCTAAAAAAAGGCCTCCCGGGAAACAGAAATTTTGTAAGGAATGTGGTATGAAGCATTAAGCTGATCTACCATTATTGTAGCACGCTATCGTAAAAATAGAAATATTAATCAATAGGGGAAACTGTAGCGCTGCCCGTAAATGGACTCTATGTATTTGAAATACCAATATAGTTCATAGTTCAACTCCAAACCATAATATTCAGAGAATCGATAATCGATATAATTCCCGAAAGGGCCTCTACCTCCTGTGGTATGAAATAGTTCATTCCATGCTGTTACATATTTCTTATTTTGTGCTTCGTAAAATGTTAATGAATGAAAATGGATCGGTTTAGCGTTTGTTATAAACCATGAACGGAACTGCGGGTCAATGATGATCAATTCATATTCTTCTCCCTTATCCTGATTAATTACAAGATTGCTGGATGGATTCCTGTCCATACCAGACCTTGTCGCACATCCCATAACCAACCATCCCGCCAAAAATATGTATGCTATAGGTTTCATAGTGAGATATGTTTTGTTGGAACAAAATTCACGCTAAATCCGAAGGCTTACCTTCCCTCTTTTAGTAACGCATAAGTCTAGCAGAAGTATGAACTATTGTTCAAAATAAGTATAATTCAATTATTAACTGCACTTCAAATTGCTTTTAATCGAGAGTAATAGGTAAGTACCGGGTGATTATAAAGCAATAATGCTTTTTGAACTTATATGTGTTGTAAGTAACATTTCTTCAAAAAACACCAAGTATTCCAAGTGCTGCTCCTGTATTTTTATTGGTCTATTCTGTTGGATTTTTTTAGAGTATATACAACAGAATAAAAAAACAGGTGTGCCATATTCTTCTTGGTTAATCATGCTTCTGAAGATAATTTTTATGCTATATGAAAATTTGTGTTATTTTTCTTCTCATGTTCTTTTCCTTTCTTTCTACTAAAGGTCAGGACATCCTTACCCATAATCATTTCTATCTTAACCCTTATATATATAATCCAGCTTTTGCGGGCAAAGAGAATAGGGCCAATATAGCCCTGAATCATCGGCAACAATGGACAGGAATCGAAGGTGCTCCCGTAACTTCCTTTATCAGCTTCGACATCCCTTTGGAGAACAGGGTCAACCTCGGCACAAAATTGATTAATGAACAAAGAAGCATATTGAACAATACTCTGGTACTATTGACATTAGGCTATACTGCTCCTTTCAGCCAAGACAAAAAGCACGCCTTGTCATTTGGTGTATCGGCAGGAATGATGAAGCAGACCATTGACAGCGAAGGCTCTTATAACTATGATGATCCAGCGGTTATAGGTCTCTTTAACAATAGGACGCACCTGCTTGGAGAATTTGGTATACGTTACCGTTTTTATGATTTCAACATAGGTTTGGCTTTGCCAACGCTCTTCGTCTCCTACTATGCTTCTGATCAAGTTCAATTTGATCCTTTACAAGAAGTGCTGTTCATGGCAGATTACACCTTTGTTCTTTCGGAAAAGCGACTGGAATTTGCTCCCCATCTCATGTATAGAATGGGCGATCGACATTCGACACACTTTGAAGTAGCGGGCATTCTGCAATTCTATGAAACCTTCTGGACGGGAGCAGCTTTGAGGCAAAACTACGGTACGGCTGTACTAATAGGGCTGAATATAGGCAAAGATATCAAACTAGGCTATGCTTATGAATTTGCCACTTCCAAGATTAGTGGGGTTTCTAATGGGTCGCACGAAATCCAATTTACACTTGGACTAGGAGATCCTAACAAAATCAAACGGCTTAATCCCCGATATAAACATTAATAGTCTTAGCTATAAATCAATTACCATGAGCAGACTTATATTTTTTTACATGCTAACTTTAGGGGTATCCCTAGGAAGCCTTTCAGCAAAGGCACAGTCTAGCTGCGAAGCTCCTGCTATCGAGCCTGCAGGCCAATTGTTTTTATGCGATGACAATATTATAACACTCTACACCTCCACTAGTGCCTCTTCTTACCAGTGGCATAAAGATGGCGTGGCCATTGCTGGTGCGGTATCCAATACCATCATCGTGGAAGAAGAGGGTTCCTATACTGTAACAGCCTTTTACGATGGGTGCTTGGCTGCTTCTGAAGCCAGGCAAGTGAAACGCGCATCCAACGATGTTACGCCCAAATTGAAAATCAAAGCGAAGGGAGGCTTACGGTTTTGCAGCGGCGAAAGTGTCACCTTAAGTGTCGAAGGAAACTTTACAGATTATCATTGGAGTACGGGCGAGCGCTCCTCCAGTATTATTGTAGACCAAGAAGGTGATTATACCGTAGAGGCTTTTATGGGCGATTGTAGTGTGATAGGTGAAGCTACAGTAACAGCTCTTGCTCTTCCAAGCATAGAAATTATAGCATCTGATACAGTTTTCGCTATTGGCCAATCGATAGACCTCTTAGCTCTCGGTGCGCAAGACCTCGTATGGTTTCCTTCGGAGGGGCTTAACCTTGCTAATGTAGCCAATCCAACCGCTACCCCTTCTCAAACCACTACTTACTTTGTCACGGGCTTAAGTGCCAATGGGTGTAAAGATACAGTGGCCATCACTTTGCACATGGACACCCAGCCTAAGCACTTATCGCCACCCAAGATATTCTCGCCCAACAATGATGGCACTGATGATTATTGGCATATCAATAACATGGAGGATTATCCAGGCTG
This sequence comes from uncultured Roseivirgaceae bacterium, assembly GCA_964440915.1. Classification (GTDB taxonomy): domain Bacteria; phylum Bacteroidota; class Bacteroidia; order Cytophagales; family Cyclobacteriaceae; genus CAMPJM01. Next base: position 6,086 of record CAYTTV010000006.1, on the reverse strand, counting down.
CGAGGTAGTGGTTTTTAACCGACAAGGAATGGAGGTTTTCAAAGCACGACCTTACGAGAATAATTGGGGAGGTATTTACCGAGGGAGCCCTCTTCCTGAAGGAGATTATTATTACATCATTCAATGTGAAGGAAGCAGCAAACCTAAAACCGGTAGTGTGATGCTTGTGAGATAAACCACTGGAGCATTTATGATGGAGGAACTGTTCTACGGTTGTCCAGATAGTTTTTATTATAATATTCATGAAAAATGCCACGATGCAAAAGAAGGTTAACTTCAATTCTATCACCGTGGCATTTAATTTTAAAGCAAGGTTTGCTTAATCTTCTATGATTTTAAACTCAACCCTTCTATTTTCTTGTTGTCCTGCAATATTCAGATTTCCAGAAACCACAGGTCTGGTTTCGCCATATCCGATAGCTTTCATTCTTTCGGGAGCCACGCCTTGCTCAACAAAGAAATCCCGAACGGCATTGGCTCTTCTTTCCGATAATCTCTGATTGTAGGCATCATTCCCGTAGCTATCGGTATGTCCACCGATCTCGATTTTGATGTTCTGGTTTTTACTCAAGAATGTCGCAATTCTCTTCAACTCAGGAAATGATTCACTCCTCAATGTTGACTTATCAAAGCCGAAGAAAACATTGTTCATAACAATTGTTTGTTCTCTCTCCACTGGTACCAAGTACAAGTCTTGTGTCACTTCCTTATATTCTTGCTGTTCTGTCAGATCGATATTGGCACTAATCGATAAAAAGCCTTCAGCTTCGGCCAAATAGCCATATTGCTTTCCAGACGGTAGAATTATTTCATAATTGCCTGTGCCTGCTTCAGAACGTGCTATCCCGATTTCTTCCCCTTCAGGAAGCTTCTCATAGAATATCTTGGCTTCTATGGGTTCATTGGTTTTAGCATTGTAGACTTTTCCCTTTACAGTCACCACAGGTGCAGGTTTATAGAACATTGGAAGCTCTACTCGGAATATATCCATGTTCTCTTCCGTAATGGCCCTGGAATAATAGGCATATTGACCAGAGGCAGGGATATTGAAAAATTCATCATCCAATTCTGAGTTAATTTCAGGTCCCAAGTTTTGAGGTTCTGACCAGTTCTCCCAGGTGTCGTCCAATCTACGGGTCACGTAAATATCGCTGCCGCCATAGCCGCTAAAGCCTCTTGATGAAAAGTACAAGGTTTCATCGTCAGCAGCTAAAAATGGGGCTGATTCTTCGCTGGCCGTATTTACAGTGCTCCCCAGGTTCTTAGGTTCCGTCCATTGGTCATCATCTTCCAAAAAGCTCACATACAGGTCACGGTCTCCATAGGAATCCTCCCGCTCTACTGCCATAACAATGGCCTTTCTGTTATTGGCCATATAAAAGTTTGCCTTTTCAGAGAGGTTGTAATTATTGGGGATTTTTAAGTTTTGTGGTTTCGACCAGCCATCCGCAGTTTTGGTACTTATAGAAACCCCTGCTGCCATTTTACCATTGGCCTTATACTCATTGCCTAGAAGCAAAACCATGGTATTGCCATCAGGCGTAATAGAAGAAATGAAGTTAGGACCATCGTTGTTCAAAACAGAGCCAATATTTTGTGCTTCCATCCATTCTCCTGAAACGGTATCCATTTCTGAAAACCATATATCCTCGTAATCTTTTACCCCTCCTATGTTGCCTGGGTGGTTTCTTCTACTGAAATACAAAGTCTTTCCATCGGGCGAGATCAGGGGGCGTAATTCTGAAAATTCTGAATTCACCTTTTCACTCAACCTTTCAGGCTTCATGTCTGTGTTCATGATTTCCGCAACATTTACTTCTACTTCTATGGGAATGTTAGAATCTGAAATACCGATGGCATCTATACTCACATATCCCGGCACTGATCTTCCGTCTAGCTCTATTTTTACGGCATTTATACTAGAGGCAGTCATTTCAAAGAAAATATTCAGAAGCCTTCCTTGAATGCCCGCTGGCTTGGGTTCAAAATCATATACCATGGTTTCATTTCCCTCTTCGTCATATACAAAAACCCTTCTCACTGATCCAGGATTATAAGACTCTCCAATGGCAATTTGCTGAATGGGCATAGGGTTTTCATATCCAACCTTTATAAACTCCATGCTATTGGGGTTCCGGGGCGTCCATGCGTTAGGACTCTCTCCTGTGTTTGGAAGGACATTAGGCTTGTGCAATACTTGTTGAGCAGAATATTGCTTATCGCTTAATTCAGTGGAAAACTCCAGCACTTCGGAGGCCCATTGCACATTTTGTGCTTGGGATCCTCCTGCCAAAGCCAAGCAGGTAAGGAAAACAAGTAATATTTTAGGCATAATCTTTAATGGTTTATTCAAGGTGATAGAGGTAATTGTCAATAAACAATCATAAAAAGATGATTGTCATATTTATTGCAATAAAAGTACTAAATACTTCGCAATATATTAATTTTTGAGAATTCTTACTTCAACTCTTCTATTTCTGCTTTGAGATTCTTCTGTAGCCTCATTGGTAATAGGTCTTGAACCACCAAATGCTTTGGTCTTAATCCTGCTTTTTCTTATGCCATTTTTTACCAGATACTTTTTTATTGCATCTACTCTATCCTTAGAAAGCTCCAAGTTTAATTTAGCACTTCCTCTATAGTCGGTATGCCCTTCCAGTTGTATGACCATAGAGGGGTATTCTTCTAACATTTTCACCAATATGTCGAGTTGAGGATAAGAGTCTTCCGTGATTTCAGCTTTACTTTGGACAAAGAAAAGCCTGTTCAGCGCCATTACTCTCCCTACTGTAATCGGCATGAGTTCAAAGTTCCTAACGATTATGCCATCATCGTTCAGGTCATTCACTGTTACGGATTCTATCAAGGTGAGATAACCACTCATACCTACTTCTATATCGTAGTCCTTGCCTTTAATCATATGGAGATAATACTCTCCAGTTTCGCTTTTGGCCCTTGCAATGCCTACATTGTTGTGAAATGGCACCATTTTGTAGGTGATAGTGGCGGCTATGGGTTCTTTGGTTTGGATATCATAAACCTTCCCCTCGATTTTTATTATGGAATCAGCCTTACTTGTTTCCTGACCGTAACTAATCGGGCTATAGGAGAAAATAAAAAAACTAAGAAGCAAACATGACCTTAGATAAAGCTTTTCCATATTTAAAAAATAAGCTGTGAGTTACAAATAGGTAAAATAACTAAAATGTTGTTTCACTAAAAAAATATATTTCACTAAATGCACATTTATATCGTATATGTACCTTTTTATCGATGATTAATACTCGAAATCAAAAAGAGATCAAAATAAAGTTGATTTTAATATTATTTTAATTTAATTTTTCCAAGATTTACTGCCTTTAAGAAGCATATTGCATAAAAAGTTGATACATAAAATCTTAGCCATAAGGTCGCTTTTCCTGTAGCTTTGGTCTAGCCTGTATATAAATGATTCAAAGGTCATCCAAGAGAGAGCAATTATTACTGCAACTAGAAGTTTTACAGAAAACCTTCGGTGATTTAATCGATACCGTCAAGGATTCTGTACTTATGGAAGACATGACAAGCCCATTAACAGAAGTTTTCGATCTCTCTTCAGAATTATTCTTTCATCTGGACCAATCCGGAACGATTCAGGCCGTAAACCAATCTACCTTACAAACCCTCCAATATTCAACCATAGAACTGATAGGCCTGAATTTTGTTGATCTGATACCTATAAATGAGAAAAAAAAAGGCCGAGAATTTCTTTATAAATTAAATGCTGGCTTTACATCGTTAAGCTTTAGCACCCAATTGCTGCATTGTACAGGCGGGCCCTTGTCTTTTTTCTTTAAAGCTATACAAAAGGGAAACTACATCTATTTGGTAGGGAAGCCATTCGATGAAGGCCTTTTAAAAGGAGCCCATCAAGCTGAAAGTCATATTGAAACTGACAATTTAGCTCAGACAGAGGGTCCTCTAACCGCAGCCAATAAAAATTCTCCCTATCACTCCGCTTATGCCCATATGCATCCTCCCGCTATCATGAGTACCACATGTACCGATGGCATTATAACAGCGGTCAATGAAACATGGGCAAACTTGTTGGGATACAACGATAAGGAGGCCATTGGAAGGGAGATATTCGAATACTTCGACAAAGCTTCTAAGAACCATCTCGAATCAGTGCTAATTCCAGAAATATTAGCTTCGGGAAGTGCAAAGTATTCCTCTTGCACGATGGTGAACAAGATGGGGCACAACCTCATGGTTGCTTTGTCTGGTTCATTGGAATATCATGGGAATGAACGGATTTTGAAGTGGTTGATTTTCAGTCAAGAGAAACCACATGAAGAACCTGAGCCTCCTGTCGAAAGCAAGGGGCATTCCAGCACCGAAGGACACCTTAAAACCCTTATCAACAGCAGCAAGCAGATTCTTTTTCTGCTGGACAAGCAAATGATGATCATGGCACTCAACAAGCTTGCCGAAGCGGTAGTGATAAAGCATAGAGGCATCAGGCCCACAGTAGGGCAAAGTGTCCTGGAGTTTTTAGAAAGTGAAGATGCGGCAGGGCTATCAGAGATATATAAGGAAGTGCTGGAAGGACAGTCGGTACACCTTACAAGGGAGATGCACCTTCCCAATAAGCATAGGCGTTGGTTTGAAATAAACTTGTTTCCGGTAGAAGATGAGCATACTCATATCAATCATGTCGTTTTTTGTGCAGAGGACATTACGGATCGAAAGCTGGCAGAAGAAAAACTAAAAGAGCTCGAAAATAATTTCAAATCTATTTTTACCCAAGTTGCCGTAGGTGTAATTATTTCCACCCTCAAAGACGAAGTCATCCAGGCCAACAAGCGATTTTACGACCTGATTGAATACACAGAGGAAGAGTTTGAGGAAATACAGCATATTGGGGTCACGCACCCAGAGGACAAAGAAAAAACCCTGCAATTCACGGAAGACCTTATCAACGGAAATGCGGATTACTATTCGCACGAAAAACGATATGTAACTAAGTCAGGGAGGATCGTTTGGGTATATTTTACGGCTACCGTTGTAAAGAACCTCTATGGCAAGCCAAAGCATATCATATCGGTAGCACAAGACATTACATTACGTAAAACCGCCGAACAAGAGCTGCTTTATAAAAAAAGCGAACTGGACACCTTTGTTTATCGGGCATCACATGACTTGCGGGGACCGGTAGCTTCCCTGATGGGGTTATACAATATCGTAAAAGTAGAATTTGCGCACGACAAAAATGCCACTGCCTATTTTGAGCATTACAACAGCAGCGTGATGCGGCTGCATACCGTGTTGCAAAACCTTATCGACCTCACAAAGATCAAGGAATCGGAAACAAAGTTGACCCAAGTCGACATAAAAGACCTGATAGGAAGCTGTATGAATACCATGAAGAGCATTCCTGACTACCACCGCCTTCATTTTGACATTGCAGTAGATTTTGACTTTAAGGTATTTATCGACAGCAAGAAATTCAAAACAATCATCAAGAATCTGGTTGAGAACTCGATCATTTATGCCACACCAGAAAGCAACGCATTTGTGAAAATCCACGTCACCTATCAGGAAAACGTCCTGAAAATAGAGGTGAGTGACAACGGAAGAGGAATAGACCCCAGAATTCAAAGCAAAGTGTTCAACATGTTCTTTAGAGGCACAGAAAAATCAAAGGGCTCTGGTCTAGGACTGTATATTGTTAAAAATGCGGTCGAGAAACTGAATGGCAGCATACAGTTGACAAGCAAGCTGAATGAAGGCACGAAATTTTCCGTGTACATACCCTATCTCTATGGCCAAGAATACTCAGCCTTGCTAGAAAAGAACTTTGTGAATTAGTAGCGAGAAGCATTCAAAATCAAGAAGATAAAAATTTGGGCGGTAGCCGGGCCATCCGTTACAAGTCCTCGCTCGTACCTCGCTGTGGGCTTTCCACTGCTGTCCCTACCGCTGGCATCTCAGACCCTGGTAGGTGAACTAGGTTTCTTGAAGCTTCCCAATTTTTATGCATGTGGCTTGAAGAGATAATTGTAGCAGTTTACAAAAACGGGATTTGCGCAAGCATTCAACTGCAC
>CAYTTV010000005.1:0-86901 GCA_964440915.1 uncultured Roseivirgaceae bacterium | reverse complement strand
AGCAGGATAACATCTCTGTTGACATAGGTTAATAAAGGGTAGTGATATAGATCACGGTGCTGCCAAAAAGCAGGCTCTGCACAATTGGAATGTGTCATTGTTTTCGCAACATTAAAGCTATCTTTAAATGACAATCAATTTGCACATCAAGAATTGTCATTATATATTTGACAAAAGTTGTCAAGTGCATAAAATCATATGAAAACCGTAGGCCAAATAATTAGATCTAAAAGAGAAAGCTTAGGCTTATTACTTAGACATGTTGCTGCATATTCAGACATTGATCAAGCTATTTTGAGCAAAATTGAACGGAATGAGAGAAAGCCAAACAAAGACATCATTATAAAACTTGCAAAAATTCTTAAACTCGACGAAGAAGAATTACTCATACAATTTATGAGCGAAAAAATTGCATTCGAAATTGCAAATGAATCCTGTGCAAATAAAGTTTTAAAAGTAGCAGAGCAAAAAGTAAAATATTTGAAATCCAATCTAATAAAGAACTAAATCTATGCTTAAAGAAATACAAGACACTACAACTAGCATAGTGGAAGAACTACAATTGGATATTTCTTACCATCCAAAATCCTTTCATCAACACAGCGTGGAGAAAAAGAAAGAAACGCTAAATGTACTTTCTCTTTTTTCAGGTTGTGGCGGAATGGATTTGGGGTTTGAGGGCAAGTTTACTGTTCTGGAATCTTCTATTAATGAAATTATAACACCACATTTTCTTAATAAAAAACTTGACAATGGTTTTGTTCAATTAAATAAAACAAGGTTTAAAACAATTTTTGCAAATGATATCTTATCAGATGCAAGAAATGCTTGGGTCAACTATTTTTCCAAACGGGGGCGTTCTTCAGAAGATTTTCATCAGGAAAGTATTGTCGACTTGGTGAAAATGCATCGAAATGGGATTAATATTTTTCCAAAAGAGGTAGATGTAGTAACAGGCGGATTCCCTTGTCAAGATTTCAGTATAGCTGGAAAAAGGAAGGGATTTAATTCACATAAAAACCATAAGGGTGAATCTATTAACGATAAAGAAGCATCTGTAGAGACAAGAGGCCAACTCTATATGTGGATGAAAGAAGTAATTGAGATTACTAAGCCGAAAATTTTTATCGCAGAAAATGTAAAAGGCTTAGCTAATCTTGAAAATGTAAAGGAAATTATCAAAAGAGACTTTTCATCAGCAAATGATGATGGTTATATAGTACTTGATCCGAAGATTCTACATTCCGCTAATTTTGGTGTTCCACAATCCAGAGAAAGATTGTTTTTTATTGGGATTAAAAGATCTGCATTGACAAAAGACGCTCTTTCAGAATTGCAAAAAGAAACCCTCTTGGAACAATACAACCCTTATCCAGAACCAACACATGCCTATACTGTCAAAGGTGATAAATTAAAGCCTTTTGTTCAATTAAGTGAAGTATTTCAGCATTTGGTAGAACCCGAGAATTCAACTGATTTATCTCAGAGGGCATATTCCAAAGCAAAATTCATGGGAAAGCATTGTCAAGGACAGACGGAAGTAAAACTCTCGAGTATCTCTCCTACAATTCGTGCAGAACACCATGGAAATATAGAATTCAGAAGATTATCGAAAGAAAACGGTGGGCAAATAGAAACAGAATTGAAAGAAGGATATAAGGAAAGAAGGTTAACGGTAAGGGAATGTGCTTTAATTCAGACATTTCCCCCAGATTATGATTTTGTGATTGAAAACAAGAACGGAAGAAAAGGATCCTTTCTCGTTAGTCCGTCTCAAGCATATAAGATTATCGGCAATGCCGTTCCTCCTCTTTTAGCCTACAATCTGGCCAAAAAAATCGAAGAGGTTTGGGATTTGTATTTTAAAAACGCAAAATGATAATTTCCTCCAATTCAGTTCCAAACAAAAGCGAATTTGACTTATTACTTGATTCGACCGTTAATACGCTGCAATTTCATAGTAAAAACTCCTCTAGCCAGATAGCAGCCTTGGTCGGTAGAAAATTGGAACCATATGTAAAAGACCTTATGGAGGATTTAGCGGTTGGGACTCCCTTTGAAAATTCAATTGAATTAATTGGAGGTCAAAAATTCCCTGATATTGTCGCCAAAAAATATTATGGGGTTGAAGTCAAAACTACAACACAAAGTCATTGGAAGACTACAGGAAATAGTGTTATGGAAACTACAAGGGTCGAAAATGTCGAACGCATATATATGCTGTTTGCTAAATTGGCTAGCCCCATTGAATTTCGATTTCGCCCATATGAGGAGGTTCTGTCAGAAGTTGTGGTAACTCATTCACCACGTTATTTGATTGACATGAATTTAGCCAAGGGAAACACTATTTTTGACAAGATCAATATCCCTTATGATGAATTGCGTAAAAAAGAAAACCCTGCAAGACCAATTATTGATTACTACAAAAGTAAATTAAAACCAGGGGAAGAACTATGGTGGATGGATACAAATAATGATAGCAAAGCAAGTAATATAGTTATTAGAATTTGGAATATCCTTTCTTTTAAAGAAAAACAAGACCTAAAGAATCGTGGTATGGTTTATTTTCCTGAACTGTTTGGAAATAGGAATGATAAATTTAGCCGATTGGCCATTTGGCTAGCTACTCGTGAAGCGGTTGTATGTCCAAATGTTCGTGATATGTTTACTGCAGGAGGCAAAGATGATTTTTCTATAGGAAGCAAAACCTATAAAAAAGTGCCGAGAATATTATTAAACTTGTTCAACAATTCTTCAAAAATCGTAGAAGAACTTTTTGTAACTCCAGCCTATGAACTTTCTGAATATTGGGGAATAAAAACTACAGAACATAATAAATTAATTGATTGGATTGAATTAGTGGCCGATAATGCTGACAAAATTCAGGACGCTAAACATATACACACCAAAAAAATACTGACACAGCTTTGTGTTTCATAAAATGCCTACGTCCTATATCCCCATTACAAAATCTGTAAGACTTTGATTGCTTTCGAGGTTAAGTTTTTTCCTTAATCTTGTTCGTGACACCTTGATACTGTTGGGGGATATACCCAAGATAGAAGCACATTCATTGTTGTTCAGATTAAGCCGAATGAGGGCACAATGCCGCAATTCTTGATTTGTAAGATCCGGATAGCTCACCTTCAACTTGGCATAGAAGCCCGTATAGATTTGTTCAAAATACAGTTTGAACTCCTCCCAATCCTTATCCAGCCTAAAACTCTCATCAATGGTTTTCAAAAGCTTCTTCAGCGAACTGTGGGGGGCACCTTCTGTTGTCTTAACAATCTCCTCCAACTGCGCCCGCATATCTCTTAGCATTTCGTTCTTTTGAATAATATTCAATGTATGAGTAGTGATCTGCTTATTGCGATACTCTATCTGATCCTGCAACTGTCTTTCTTTCAGGTGGAGATAATTGAGATCTGCCTCCGATAAGGCCTGTTGTGATTTGTACACAGCATTGTTCTTTTCTATGAGCTCCTCCTTTTGTTGTATAATCTTATTCTTCTGTTCGATTATCTCATTCTTCTGAATATTGATTTCCTTGGTTCTTTCCTCTATGATGCGCTGCATCTTTTTCTTCTGACGAATGAGATTATAATGGTACACTTTGATCGAAACATAGATCAAAGCGGCACCAACACCCATAAACAATAATATAGCCCACCACGACTTAAACCATGGAGACGATATAACAAAGGAAAAAGTCAAGGGCTCGCTCCATAAGTATCCATTTTCTCGAGCCCTTACCTGCAAAGTATAATTACCTTCTGAAAAGCCCAAAATAGAAATGGAGCTGTTGGACGAAGCTTCGGACCATTTATCTTCAAGTCCCAAAACCCTCGTTTGATAAGCAATATTGCTGCCGGCATAAGCAAGGCTTACAAAATTTACCTGTATGCGAGCACCATAAGGGAAGCTTACATTGATGCTTTCTGTTTCCTCAAACATCCTTTTGTTTCCATTCACAAATATGCCTTTGAACAAAGGAGTGGGAGTCTGATCAAAATTGATTCCCCCCATTTCAATCTTTGCAAGTCCCTTGGCGGTACCTACATAGAGACTGCCCTCATGTAGTAAAAAGCACCTTTCTTTCAACAATCGAGAAGGAAGCCCATTTTCACGCGTGTAGAATATAACCTGACCATTATGATGAACCGCAAGAGCATAAGAATATGCCAACCAAAGATTGTCATTGACTATTGCTATTGCTTTCAAGGGTTCATTGGCGTCAATTCCACTCAGTGTTATCCTTTCTGCCCTGTACTCGCCCTTCTCTTGGGATACTTTAATCAACCCTTCATTAGTAGCCATCCAAACATTCCCTACACTATCGAAAGCGACATCTTCCACTATAAGGCTTTCTGATGGCTCGAAATCAAAATCAATATCCATAGGCTGGAACGTGTCCGATAGCTCATCGTAAACAAACAACAACGAACCGTTACCTTGAGTCCCACAGTACAACTTTCCATCGGGTGATTCTTTCACAACGACAGATCTTCGGACGTCTTCGTATTTCCAAAGTGTCTCCGTGGAATCAATTCTCACCAGTCCTTCATCCCTACCTGCAAACCATTTATTTCCCTTTTGATCTCTATAGATAAATTTTATAGCACTTTCTGTCGTATCCAGGGAGTGAAATTCATAATCGAAATTTAAGTCAAAGTAACCGATACCCCCGAAGGCTTCTCCAATCCATAACTTATCCTCTTCCCATAATATACGGTCAAAATAAGTAGTCTTGGATGAAGAAATAAGTACAGGGTCATTGTCTCGAAGGCTGTCAAGCTTATAAAGATCAGATCCTGTAGAAAAGAACAATTGGCCGCTATCATCAATAGCCATAGATTCTATTCGATACTTACCAGGAGGCGTAACGGGGATAATATGTGATGGCTTCAAAAGCCCAATATTTTCACTTCCTGTGATCCAGATCTCGTGATGAGCCTCATCTACATAAAAATCCAAAATATCATTAAAAGCTACTTCCTCCATAAAGGTGAAGGTATAGGCCTTATCTGCAAGATCACTATGAAACAATCCCGAGCCCCACGTGCCTACATACAAGTCGTCTTTTACCGAAAAAACCGTGGAGATGTTCTTGGGACCTTCTATGAATACATTTTCCCTTACTTGTTTATCACTGTCAATTTTAAGTTGCAACAACCCCTCTTTCCCCCCGATAATGAGGTGGTCGCCCTTGTATGTCAAGATGCCTGTCACTTCAGTTATTGGATAATCTATTGCTACATCTTCTAACTTGTCTTCTGTTTCATTATACTTCAAAAGCCGTCCATTGTAAGGGGCAATCCAAATATTGTTAAAAGCATCTTCTGTAAATGAGAATGTCCTATGGTAATTAATAGACAAATATTGGTCGCCCAATAAAAACCGCTTGTAGCCATCATTGGAGATCTTGACTACGGCATTTGACTCACCAACCCATAAGTTTCCTGCCTTATCCTCAAATATAGATTTAGGATAAATGAGCCCTTCCAGAAACGGCTTCCCATTCACCTCCATATCTTTAAAGTAGGTGGTATCGCCATTGTATACAATTTCTTTTATGCCTAAATCCGTGACGACAAGAAATTGTCCGTTACGCCTTTTTAGGAACTTCTTTGTATATGGGCTGGGTAACTCCTTGAAAAAAATCGTAGTTTCTTCACCGTCAAAGCGTAGAACCCCTTGATCCGTAGCGAGCCAAATAAACCCTTGTTCATCTTTGCTAATGCCTTTTATTACTTCATTGGAATGAATCTTATTAATGTCGAAGTATTTATAATAAGGATTTGTCGCCCGGGCCGGCATACAGAAGAATATCAGGAAGAGTATTAGACCAATAAGTTGAAAAACGTTATCAACTGACGCATAATAAGTTATTGTCCTTTTGTTGACCATATGTTTGAGTACTTTTCCGTATGAATCGATTGATGAAAGGTGTACAGCAAATAATTTATAGCGTTGGAAATTAAAACCTCTCAATCAATCTCCCCTATTTAGTTTATTTCCTAAAATAAAGAAAATTTTGACGGGAATATATAGGATTGTGCATGATATGGATTTTATGCTATAATTAAAAATGGCCCATTTGATAGGGCCATTGTCTGCATTAAGTACTTATAAAATTGCCCTTCTACTTGTCAGGCATTACCTCTTCAATCACCTTGCCTACCGAGCCATTGGGCATTTGTATGCGCAACAAACTTGAAATGGTAGGTGCTATATCGCTCATATTATAGGTCTTATAGCTCGCACCTTGAGGAATACCCCAGCCCATAAAAACCAAAGGAATGTGTGTATCGATGGGATTCCATGTGCCGTGCGTGGTGCCCTTTTCTGAGCCACTAAACCAGTTCGGATCAGGGATATAGGCCACAGCTCCCGAGCGTTTATGATTGTAACCTTTTGCAATCATGCTCTTAATGGGCTCAGGAATAGGATCATTGCCAATATTTTCAATATCTACGGCAAACTGAATGCCTGGCTGTTTTTTCAAAAAGGCTATTGTAGACTTTTTAATGGCATCAAAATCTAGATTGTTTTCAGCAATTATATTGTAGTTATAGTTTACTTGATAGTTCATCCCATTCCGGACGATTCCCTCATTACCAAAATCTTCTGCCAACGACTTATTGAGTTCCTTCATTATGTCACCCACTTTCAAAAGTCCTGCAGGCATATTATGTGTTTTCATAAAGTCGATGGCATGGGCTGCCCCATGATCTGCAGTCAAAAACACCAAATAATTCCCCTTGCCCACTTCTTTATCCAAATAGCCGAATAAATCAGCCAAGTCTTTATCCAATCTTAAATAGGTATCTTCCACTTCTATGGAGTTGGGCCCAAACTGATGGCCAACATAGTCCGTAGACGCGAAGTTTATAGCCAAAAGGTCCGTAAACTCTCCTTTACCTAGGCCATACTCTTTGATAGTCTCTTTGGCAAAATCGGTAACTAAGCTATTGCCAAAAGGTGTACCTCTTATGCTACCCGGATCATTTTTGTATATTTTTGCCATGTTATGAGGAAAGACCGGTGACTTCTCCCCTTTAAATGTCGCCTCCCATGGTACATCATCTGCCGTACTTTGCAAGTAAGTATCAATAGGGTAAAGGGTATTCCATCCTTTGGACAGCAAACGTTTAGGTGCTCCTTTATCGTTAAACTTCTGTACCCATTTTGGCAACTTGTCCATATAGTAAGTACTGGTGACAAATCCATCATTCGATTCATCATACCAAAAAGCTGCATTGGCAGTATGTCCCGCCGGCAGTATAGAAGCCCTGTCCTTTATTGAAATACCTACCACCTTTGAGCGGAAATTGGTTGCCATCCTTAGCTCGTCACCTAGCGTGGTCACCCACATATTTCTTGGCGACATTTTCCCAGCATTAGAATTGCTACCTAAAGTTTGGACAGTTGAATCCTCTGTGCAGTACCATTGCTTTCCTGTGTGCTGGTCTACCCAATTATTACCAGTAATGCCATGAATGGCGGGAATAGAGCCGGTAAATACTGTAGCATGCCCAACTCCCGTATAGGACGGCAGGTAATCGATAAAGGTGTTTTCACAAGTAAAGCCTTCATTGAGCATTCTCTTAAAGCCCCCGTCTTCATATCTATCGTAGTAGCGATATAGGAAATCCCAACGCATTTGGTCCACAACAATGCCTACCACCAATTTCGGACGTTCCACATATTGTTGGGCAAACGCAACAGTCATTCCCATTGCCAATATGGTTGTAAAAAGTAGTCTCTTTAATTTTCTCATTTACGCTAAATTTTATTGATGTTTAAAAATAGCCCTAGCAATTAGAATATTGCTTATCTTGAGCATTATTATTTTGTTATCATATGCATGTTCTAAATCCTAGTTGCGTTCCAACCCATACTGACAACCTCCACGCTTTATAATTACCAGTGTTACAGCTTGCTTTTACGCATTAGATAAGGAAGTCTTCCGTTTTAATTGTCAGACTACCCAAGCATTAAAAATATCGTTAACCTTCCTCCTGATAATTTTATTTTACATAATTTTACATTTTTATTGATTGTGATGTGAAGTATAAACTTATTTTTAACTAAACCCCAATTGTTATGCTGGATATGATGAAAATGATGGGCAAGATGAAGGAAGTCCAAGCCAAAATAAAAGAAGCTCAAGAAAATCTCGTACATATTCGTGTGTCTGCCGAGTCAGGTGCCGGAATGATAAAAGCAACTGTGAATGGCAAAAAGCAACTTGTTGACTTAGTTATTGATCCTGAGCTCATAAAGCCCGAGGACAAGGATATGTTGAAGGATCTGATTATTGCTGCAGTAAACAAGGCAATGGAAGATGTAGAAGTCAAAGCAAAAGAAGCGCTTAAAGAAAGCACCGAAGGCATTTTACCCAATATTCCCGGACTCGACCTGAGCAATTTGGTATAAATGGTCAAAACAGCGGTAGTTATTCTAAACTATAATGGCAGGTCTTATCTCGAAACCTTCCTGCCTAAAGTTATTCAGTATAATGATGACTATACGGTTTATATCGCTGACAATGCCTCTACTGACAATTCAATAGATTTTCTTAGGGAGCACTATCCAACGCTCCCTTTAATTGTGCTATCCCAGAATTTGGGCTTCAGTCAAGGCTATAATGAGGCCTTAAAACAAATTAAGGCCGAATATTACATTTTGCTGAATAGCGACGTAGAAGTGACTCCTAGGTGGAGCCTACCTTTGATACAGCTTTTGGAAAACGACCGCGCCATAGCTGCTTGCCAGCCCAAAATATTAGACTACAGTGACAAAAGCCAGTTTGAATATGCAGGTGCAGCAGGTGGGTTTATCGATTACCTCGGTTACCCTTTTTGCAGGGGAAGACTCTTCGATACTTTAGAAAAGGACACAGGTCAGTACAATGATACCATACCAATCTTTTGGGCTACAGGGGCATGTCTTGCCATTCGTGCCGAGGTTTTTCATGCGTTAGGAGGATTTGATAAAGATTTTTTTGCCCATATGGAAGAAATCGATCTCTGTTGGCGGCTCCGCTCCGCTGGCTTTCATGTCTATTATTGTGGAAACAGTCAAGTATTTCATATTGGAGGAGGCACTCTCTCCAAAAGCAATCCCCACAAAACCTATTTGAACTTCCGAAATGGGCTTACCATGCTGTATAAAAACACTCCGAAAAAAAGCCTGATGCGGCGCATGGGCATGCGCCTTTGCTTGGATTTAATAGCAGCTACAAAATTTTTACTTTCTGGTTCACCAAAAGATGCAATGGCCGTGCTTAAAGCCATAACGCATTTCATGGCACAAAATTCCAAAAATAAAAGAAAGCGGAAACAGCAAAACAACTCACAGCAACACATCCCTGAAATATACCCCAAATCTATTGTCAAGGCTTATTTCATCGATAAGAAACGCTATTTTAATGCGCTGGAATATTAAAAATGTAAAACCGAATTATATTTTTTACGTATGTAACTGCGCACATTCATAAGGAAGGCCAGTGTCAAGTAAATAATAACTGGTGATCCTATTGTGATGAAAGAAGCATAGATGAAGAACAGTCTTATGTGTATCGTAGGCAACCCTAGCTTGTCACCTAGATAGGTGCATACTCCGAAGGCTTGTTTTTCAAAAAATAATTGGACTTTTTTCATTTTATGAATAAATTTTAAAACAAATATAGCATTCTTATTGTTCAAATCTTATATTTGGGTGGAAGAATTTTTTCAGTCTATAATTGCAGATGTAATTATATAACGATAATTTCGCAATACATTCAATCAAAATTTTTAAACTATGACTCAAATGAGAAAATTAATTTATGCGATAGTTCTTTTTGGAACTATAACACTTTCTGGTTGTGCGCTTAGTAAAATGGTTAAGATGGCCAAAGACCAGGAGCTCACCGTAGTCCCATCGCCATTGGAACTACATGGAGACAGCGTAAAATTTGAAATGTCTGCTTTACTGCCAGTAAAAATGCTAAAAGAAGGAAAGGTATATACTGTAAGGACATTTTATGTTTATGGCGATCAGGAAATTGACCTTGGAAGTATAGAGTTCAGAAAGTCTGACTTCCCTAATAGTGATGACCAACAGCCTAGACAAACCGAACAATTCTCTTTCGCCTATGCACCTGCCATGAAAAGAGGCGATCTTGAAGTTCAAGGAGTAGCGACAAATGAGAAAAACGGGAAGTCTAAAGAAAGCCCAAGAATGAAAGTAGCAGAAGGTGTAATTACCACTTCTAGCTTGGCTCAAAATGCTTTCTATTCTGCTTATGCCAATCACGGCTACAACAATCAAGAAGAACTTACTCCAACAGTAGTGCCATTCTACTTTCCTCAAGGTAGCGCTGTCTTGAGAACTTCTGAAAAAAGAAGTGACAGAGGAAGCTACTTTGACGCATTTCTTGCTGAGAAAAACGTAACCCGTACAGTTACCATCACTGGAGCTCACTCCCCTGAAGGTCCTGAAAGAGTGAACGAAAACCTTTCTAGAAATAGAGCTAAGGCTATCGAGACTTACTACAGACAGCGTATGAGAAATTACGACTACAGAGGTCTTGCTGATTCTATCGACTTCATCTTGAAGCCTGTAGTAGAAGATTGGACAATGTTCAAAGAAAAATTACAAGCTTATAATGGTCTTACTGATACTCAAAAGCAAGAGTACCTCAATATCATTAACGGAGCAGGTTCTTTTGAAGAGAAAGAGGATGCGCTTCAAAGACTTTCTACATACAGAGATGTATTCAACAATATCTATCCTGAGTTGAGGGTTGCTCAAACAGAGATTTTAACTGTAAAAGACAAAAAGCCTGATTCAGAAATTGCCGTCTTGGCAAAGCAAATTGCAGATGGCTCTATTGATGCTGACACGCTTTCTGACGAAGAGTTGAGCTATGCAGCTAGCCTGACCCCTTCTTTGCAAGAAAAAGAAGCTATATACAAAGCAGCTACAAAGAAAAACGACAGCTGGGCGTCGCACAATAACCTAGGGGCTGTTTACCTTCAAATGGCTAAAGAAGCTACTTCTGAGAGCCAGAAAAATCAGTATGTTGAAATGGCTATCACGCAGTTCGAGATTTCATTGAACAAGCAAGAGTCTTCTGAGGTGTACAACAACTTAGCAGTGGCTTACCTATTGCAAGGCAATAGAGTAAAAGCTGTTGAGGCCAACCAGAAGTCTATGGGATTAAGCCCATCTGATGATATTGCAAGTGGTACAAGTGGTGTTAGCGGCTCATTGCAACTACAAAGCGGCCTTTATAGTGATGCTATTGCTTCATTGTCAAACGCTGAAGAAAACACTGAAAACTTGTTCAACAAAGGCCTTGCTCAGTTGCTAAATGGCGAATATCAGAACTCATTGACAACTTTTGAAGAAGTTATTGACTTGAACGACAACTTTGCCTTAGCACACTATGGTGCAGCGGTTGCTTCGGCTAGATTACAAAATTCAGAAGGTGTGTATGAGCACATTCAGGAAGCAGTTGCTATCAACCCTGAGTTGAAAGAAACAGCTTTGAATGATCTTGAATTCGTAGACTATGCTCAGTCTGAAGAATTCAGAAACGCCTTGAAATAATAATCTTTAGATAATTTTGAAACCCTAGCAAATGCTAGGGTTTTTTTGTTTTAAAGCCACATGTTTAAATAAGCAAAACTTTTGCTAATTGAGGTCGAATGCTTATTTTTACGCTCAAATATTAATCAAGGAATAATGAGAGAGATACAATTCAGGGAAGCACTGAACGAAGCCATGTCAGAAGAAATGGAACGCGATGAAAAAGTGTTCTTGATGGGTGAAGAAGTAGCAGAATATAATGGTGCTTATAAAGTTAGTCAAGGAATGTTGGACCGATTTGGTCCTGAGCGCATTATCGACACGCCCATTTCAGAATTAGGTTTTACTGGTTTAGGCATAGGTGCAGCCATGAACGGATTGAGACCTATTATAGAATTTATGACTTTCAACTTTTCATTGGTAGCCATTGACCAAATCATTAATGGTGCCGCTAAAATGATGTCAATGTCAGGAGGTCAATTTCCTGTACCCATTGTATTTCGCGGAGCTACCGGAAATGCAGGCATGCTTAGTTCACAGCACTCACAAAACTTTGAAAACTGGTATGCCAATACGCCAGGCCTGAAGGTAGTAGTTCCCTCTAATCCCTATGATGCTAAGGGATTGCTTAAGACTTCTATTCGGGACAACGATCCTGTTATCTTCATGGAATCTGAGCTGATGTACGGCGACAGGGGTCATGTTCCAGAAGAAGAATACCTTATCCCCATAGGCCAAGCAAAGGTAGTGCGGGAAGGTAGTGATGTAACGGTTGTTTCCTTCGGAAAGATCATAAAAGTAGCCCTTGAAGCGGCTGACGAAATGGAAAAAGAAGGCGTATCAGTAGAGGTAATAGACCTGAGAACCGTTCGACCTATCGATTACGCGACTGTTGTAAACTCTGTGAAAAAGACCAATAGATTGGTAATTGTAGAAGAGGCATGGCCATTATCTTCAATTGCTACAGAAATTACTTATCACGTTCAGAAAAATGCTTTTGATTATTTGGATGCACCAGTCCACAAAATCAACAATATGGACGTGCCACTTCCTTATGCACCGACGCTAATCGATGTGATCCTTCCTAATGTGAAAAGGACTATAGACGCAATCAATGCAGTACTGTATCGATAAATAAAAAGATCAAACAAAACTAAAAAAGCAGCCTTAGGCTGCTTTTTTAGTTTAAGCCAATGCTAACCATATTTATGCAACAAGGAAGCCGCTCTAGCCAAACATGGCATCTTTGACAACCATCCTTTAGGAATGAGTAATAATTGCCTAAAGTCTAGTCAACCAGTTAATCATAAAAATCTAGTCTAGAATGTGTTTGATCGGACTAACGTAGGAGCGGTAGGGATTGAGTGGAAAGCCCGCATGCGCAGGCTCGCGGGAGGCCGAACTTGAAGTGAAAGCCCGGCTACCGCCCTAATTATCAATTATTATTTGAGGCAGTATTTCGACAAAAAATAAGCTAACCCTCCTGCCAAATTGTATAGCCTAAACCAACTTGACAGGAAAGATTAGCTTTCACCCTTAAATTATCAACCTAAATTATTGTTATGTAAGTAATGTAAACAAACTCGGTTGGGCAATTTGAAGCTTCAGTTCATGCGCGTCTACATCCACCTTATCAATCTTTTCTTTATTTATAGAGCACCCTTCTAGTATAAAGCTTAAAACCAGTAGAAGGCTTAGGAAGATTATGGCCTGTAAAGCTATAATTTTGTGCTCTTGAACTCTATTTGTCATAGTTTCCTCCTCCTATACATAATGCTAAAAATCTCAACTGTTACTTCTATGACACAGGGAAAATAAAAATGGTTGGAACGGCTTACACTATTTCCAATAATATTTTAGTCCTGCTGTGATCCCGAAGGTTTGGGGATTGCTCCGGAAACCCGAATGAGACTTAGTGAGAGGGCTCAAAGCGATACTATAATTGGGCTCTAGAGTAAGATGGTATTGTTTCGATATTTGATAAAACAGCTCTGCTCCTACTAATCCATTGAAATTAACATCTCTAAAGGGGGACTCGCTTCCTGACGACATTTTGACGTCATCGAGCCTATCGTTGTTCTCAGAAATGGTATTGGAAAGGAAGATGTCTGCTCCAACGCCAGCCGTGAGCATAAGCCCTACTTTTCTATCGACAAGTAGGTAGCCTGCCTTTACCGGTATTGTTGCGAACTCGAAGCTGTTCAAAAGGTCATATTCTTGTGTAAAAGAAGCATTGGAAAAATTCACTGCCTCAGTGCTCATATTATTTTTAAGCGTAGGTTTAATTTTTTCATCATAGTTGGTTCTCAAATAAGTAGTACTGTTGGTAGATGCGCTTTTATAGGCATACTGTACGCCGCTTTGAAGCACCCATTTCTCATTCAACCTCATACCAAAGTTGAGCCCGAGAGAATAGGTTACACCAGCGCTTGTGCTCTCTTGAAAGGAAGCCGCCTGGGGCGACTCTCTGGCACTTGCGTAAGTCTGGCTGAGTGCTGGAGAAGTTGAAGGCTGGTAATTGCTGCCATTTTCAAAGTTAGGATCGAAAATACCACTACCAACATTTAATCCCGCCCACATAATTTTAGGTTCGGCTTTGTCCTTCTCCTTAGCGATCGGTCTTATCCCAGGAATAGCATAAATATAGGGCGGATCTAATAACTGGGCATAATGCTCCATGTAATAAGGCTGACCTGCTTGATGCATCGCTACCAAATCACCATCATGTAGTTCTCTTGCGGCACTGGCCACCACATTCCTTTCTGATTCATCTACAACTAAAACAGCTCGAGACGCTTCACCTTCAACGCCAGGCAAGCCTGCAAGCATCTGCGTTTGCTCATGATGCTGTGGCATATCCAGTCTTTCGTTCCCTGCTTCTGCTGATGCTGTACCAGCTTTTTCTTGTGTAAGCGCCAGCTCACTGCTAGGCGATGTAGTTTTTAATGGTTCTGTTTCTGCCTCGCTTTCCGTGTTATTATGAGCCAAAGCATCATTTTCTAGCCGCATGTCTCTTTGCATAGCTAAACCGTTGCTCTGGGTATTCGTATTGTTTATTTTATCGCTTTCCGTGTACTTGTTCTCCTTGTTGGCATTTAATTCTGCAAGATCTAATGGTCTTGTGGAAGGCTCGTCGTTTTGTATGGGTGCATAATCAGTTACCGCTAAACTAGGTTGGGTAACATTGTAGTAATAGTTGAAGTAGCTCAGGGAAATGGCGAAAACAATAGAAGCTGCCGCTACCCACTTATAAAAAACGATCTTGCGCTTATATTTGTTCGCATCCTTGTTGGCTAGATACCCATCTATATTATTCCATACGTCCGACTCAACAGGCATTTCAGCTTGCTCAAAGGCACGCTGCCATGCCTTTTCAAAGTCAGAAAATTCTTCTTTATTTATATCTTTCATAGACCATTCCTTCAGTCGTAAGCAACATTTCCTGTAATAGCAACTTTGCCCTTGAATATTGAGATTTTGATGTTCCCTCACTGATATTCAACATATCAGCGATCTCATGGTGTTTATACCCTTCTATAGCGTAAAGATTGAAGATAACCCTGCAACCTGTTGGAAGCTCTTGGATCATTTTCAATAAGTCTTCGTAGTGAAAGCCGGATAAAGTCATTTCCTTCTCGCTAAGCGTACTAATTTCTGCCACATCCACCATAGGGTACAAGTAAAGCTTGCTTCTTTGTGCATTCAAAGCGGTATTGATCACAATTCGCTTGATCCAGAATTCAATAGAGGATTCACCTCGATAGTTTTTAATATTTTCGAATACTTTGATAAAGGCTTCTTGGACTACATCTTCTGCTTCTTGGCGCTCTTTGCAATAGCGTAAACTTACCGCCATCATTTTTTGTGAAAAACGGTCATATAAGGCTTTTTGCCATTGCCTTTCTTCTTTAAGACAACCTTCTATAAGATCGTTTTCATGCACCATCTAAAACAGAATAATTTAAGGGCTACTATCTTATAATAGACACAGCCAGTTGAAAAAGGGTTGGAAATATTCCATTTAAATATTTACATTTATCTTTATAGAAATATTTACACTAAAGTACAATATTTTAAGTTTTATCTAAAAACGCTGTCTTTCAATTTTTTACATGAAGAAAGTCCTCATTTTCCTCCCTGTACTCTGGCTTTGTCTCTATTGTGTACCACTTGATCAGAATAGCAGCCAGAATGTGACAGGAAAAGTGCTGATATATGACAATCACCAGTATGAAAGAGATATCAGGACTGTTTTGCTGCATCCGTTTAGAGGAAATATTGAAGATGAAATAAAGCCAGCTGCCATTCATCTTCGGCAGAACACGCCTTTGCTCCTATCTTTCGATCATCTCAATGCGGATTATGATAATTTTAAAGTTAAAATTTATCATTGCAATAGGAATTGGAGCAAATCCAACCTGAATGAAAATGAATATCTTAACGCTTTCAATGAATTTCCCATTAACGAATATGAAACTTCCTTCAATACAAGAACCTCATACATTCATTATAGGTTCACTGTGCCACAGGTCAAATTAACGGGCAATTATCTCCTAATCGTTTACAGAAATAACAACCCAAATGACCTTATTTTATCGCGGCGGTTCGTGGTATACGACCAAACAGTGGGCATATCGCCAAAGGTTGAGCCTTCCAGCAATATAGCCAACAGGAGTACGCACCAACAAGTAACTTTCTCCATCGATTACAGAAATATCAACATTACCAATCCACATGAAGAGGTAAAGGTAACACTTATGCAAAACGAACGCTGGGACAATGCGATCGCCACACTTAAGCCCACATTTGCGAGGGAAAGCGAAAAACTACTGGAATACCAACATTATGACCTGAGCAACAACTTTACTGGAGGGAACGAGTTCCGATTTTTTGATATGCGTACGATCAATTATTCGGGACAGAACGTTTCTGGCATTCGCAAAGGCGAGGACCGTATAGATGCCTTTCTCATGAAAGATAAGGATCGAGGAAGAGAGGCGTATGCAGAGGTTAACGACATCGATGGCAATTTTGTGATCAACAACCTAGAGTCATCTCCTCCTCAAATTGCTTCTGACTACGTACATGTACATTTCTTTTTGGAGACGGAAAGGACATCTCCTCATCCGGTATATATAGTCGGTCGCTTCAACAATTGGGCTTTTGACAAAGTCAATCAATTGGAGTATGATGCATCTTTGAAAGGCTACACAGGAACACTGTTGCTGAAGCAGGGATGGTACAATTATATTTACTATGTTCCCCAAAATGATAATCCTTATATGTATGAGGGAAGCCATTATGAAACGGGGAATCAGTATACCTTTTTGGTGTACTATCGTCCTCAAGGTGGGCGGTACGATCAGGTTATTGGTTATTTGAATTATAATTATTGATCTTTGGATTGTAAGGACTTAAAGAGGAAATTGATAATATGAAGAATAAATACGTCGACTTTGTCAGTGATGCCCATTTGCTTATGTGTATTGAGAATCTTCATAATTCTTATATAAAAGCAAAAGCCGATGTGAGCAAGAAAAAGTTTTATAGTAACAAAATTGACACTATAAAATTGACCTTTGACTCAAGATTTAATGACATTGACGAAGAGAGTATTATTGAAGTAGAAATATTAAGGCAAATTGACAAATCGATAAACAATTCGATTGGGACTTTTCACGAGCAGGTTTTAGGGGGCATACAAGGTTATGAAGTAGGAAACCTGAGTGGGTTTGATATTAAGGCTGAAGATGATACGTTGTTTGCGGATATAGTGTATGATAAAATACCTAGAAAATTTGAAGAGAGCATTTTCTTTAAATTTGCCAATGCATCAAAGTATTATAAAAATGCCAAATTTTACTTAGTAACGGTCAATACGGATAAAAGCTATAGCAGACAATGGGAAGTACTGAAAGAAGAAAGCAGAATAAGTCAGAAAAGAGTTTATAATATCTCAATAGACATGTTTTATGATTTACTGGCTCGGCAAAATGAATGTATGAAAGCCTTGTCCTCCGCACTTCCTATTGCGCTCAAGGATTACTTATCAAATTCCAACTAAATATTTATAGACATTTGTGGATTTGATTTAAAAACGATCAAGATTGGCAACGTTAGACTATAATAGAATCATCCAGGAGAGAACCACTATAACTAACTTCTAAGCTTTTTCCTTTAAACTGTAGCCCCTTTTCTTAAAGGAACATTATTTCTTGTTTTTGCGTTTTATGCCGTAGTTTTACAAGGGAATGCAAGCCGTCTTATCGCCGCGCTCTTTAGGGAGCGGGGAGGAAAGTCCGGGCAACGTAGAGCACCGTACTTCCTAACAGGAAGGCTTCCCGTCTTTGGGCGGGAAGACAGAAAGTGCCACAGAAAACAAACCACCTCAATTATTTGGGGAAAGGGTGAAAAGGTGAGGTAAGAGCTCACCGCTCCAATGGTGACATTGGAGGCAGGGTAAACCTTACGGGTTGAAAGACCAAATAGGTTCCGTGAATCGAGGCTGCTCGCCTCACGCTGCTCACGCAGCAACGGAATGGGTAGGTTGATGGACCTTGTCGGCAACGGCAAGGCTAGATAAATGATAAGAACATTGCTTAGGCAATGTACAGAACCCGGCTTATAGGCTTGCATTCTTTTATTTAACACTCATTATATCTTTGCATATGGCCAAAATTCTTATTGTTGACGACGAAAAGAGTATCAGAAACACATTAAGGGAAATACTGGAATATGAAAAATACACGGTAGATGAGGCCGAAGACGGTGAAAGGGGGCTCCTCCTTATCCAAGAAAACGAATATGATGTAGTGCTGTGCGACATCAAAATGCCCAAGCTCGACGGCATTGAGGTGCTAGAGAAAACGCATGAACTAGGTAAGGATCCTCAATTTATCATGATATCGGCGCATGGCTCTATAGAAACTGCTGTCGAAGCAACAAAAAAAGGCGCCTATGACTTTATCCAAAAACCACCTGACCTGAACAGGCTCCTGCTGACCGTCCGAAATGCTTTGGACAAATCCTCACTGGTGACCGAAACAAAAACGTTGAGGAAGAAAGTAAGCAAGACTTTTGATATTATTGGTGAGTCTGAGCCGATTGTAACAGTAAAAGAAACGATCGACAAGGTCGCTCCTACTGAAGCAAGGGTACTGATTACCGGCCCTAACGGAACAGGCAAGGAATTGGTGGCCAAGTGGCTACATGAAAAAAGCCAGCGAGCCAATGGCCCGCTAATAGAAGTAAACTGCGCCGCTATACCTTCTGAATTGATAGAAAGTGAGCTCTTCGGACATGAAAAAGGAGCATTTACATCGGCTATTAAGCAAAGGACGGGGAAATTTGAACAAGCAAACAGTGGCACATTGTTTCTGGACGAAATAGGAGATATGAGCCTTTCTGCTCAAGCAAAGGTGCTAAGGGCCTTACAAGAGCATAAGATTACGCGCGTAGGCGGCGACAAAGAGATAAAAGTAAATGTAAGGGTGATTGCAGCTACCAATAAAGACCTTAAAAAAGAAATTGCTGAAGGAAACTTCCGAGAGGACTTGTATCATAGGCTTAGCGTTATCCTGATACAGGTACCTCCGCTGAAAGACCGTAAAGAAGATATCCCTTTATTGACGGATAAATTCCTAGAAGATATAGCGCAGGAATACGGTACTGCGAAGAAGAAGATTACGGACGAAGCGATTGCCACCTTACAACGAGCAGAGTGGACGGGCAATATTCGGGAACTGAGGAATGTTATCGAAAGACTTGTCATTATGTGTGGAGAAAGCATAACCGCTGAAGATGTGATCACATACACTGATATTGCACCCGAATAAAATAAAAATCAATATCTCATATAAGGTAGGCCGTAGTCACTAGCTTTTACTCCAAAAGTAAGGAGTAAATAATATTAGTACCGTAAATAACTCTAGCCTTCCCAAAAGCATAAGGAAAGCTAAGAACCATTTTCCAAGGCTAGGGATTAGAGAAAAATTATATGCTGGGCCAACAAGACCGATACCAGTACCTGTGTTTCCTAAGGTGGCTGCCACAGCACCTATAGCCGTCATAAAATCCAAACCTAAAGCAGCCATAATTAAAGATCCAAAAGAGAAAATCGTGAGGTATATAAGAATGAACGCTACTATGTTATAAGTTACTGTTTCAGAGACGGCTTTGGCATTGTACCTAACAGGGATCACAGCAGATGGATGTATCTGCCTTTTTAGTTCCAATATGGAGTTTTTGAATAAGATCACATGCCGAACGATTTTAATCCCTCCCGAGGTTGAGCCGGCAGAAGCACCAGTAAACAATAAAAGGAAAAAAACCAGGGTAATGAAAGGAGACCAGATGGTATAGTCAGTCGTAGTAAACCCTGTGGTAGTTACTATAGAAACCACCTGGAAAATTGCATCTCTAAAAGCATGTTCAGGATCAGTTCCAGTAAACGAGTATATTGCAATGGCCACGATAATGCCGACGATCAGGACTGTTCCTAGGTACGCTCTAAACTCCTCGTTGAAGAACATCTTTTTGAATTTACCCTTAAAGAGAAAGTATAGCAAGGTAAAATTTGTGCCACCGACAAACATAAAGACAAGGATGACATATTCTATATAAGGAGAGTCGTAATAAGTAAGGCTTGCATTTCGTGTAGAGAATCCCCCTGTAGAAATCGTGGACATGGCATGGTTGGCAGCATCATAAAACGACATGCCTCCCGCCATTAACAATAGCGTTTCGGCAAGAGTAAGGAAAAAGTATATATACCATAGCCGTTTGGCCGTTTCCTTAATCCTGGGATGCAACTTGTCGTGAGTAGGGCCGGGTGCTTCGGCAACAAATAACTGCATTCCCCCAATACCCAAAAGCGGCAAAATAGCGATCGTTAGTACTACAATTCCCATCCCTCCAATCCAATGTGTAAGGCTTCTCCAAAACAGCACACCTTTTGGCAAGGCTTCTATATCGGTCAGAATAGAGGCACCAGTGGTAGTGTAACCGCTTATTGTTTCAAAAAAGGCATTGGTTACGTCAGGTATAGAACCTGAAAAGATATAAGGTAGTGTGCCGGATAAGGACATGAAAACCCATCCAAGGGCAACTATCAGATACCCTTCTCGTTTCCTCAATTCTTTGGTTTCACCTCTTGAAAGCCCCCACGTAACAGCTCCCACCACAATCGCACTTGATGCAGCCCATAGCATGGCTTTCCAATCTTCATGATAATAAAATGAGAATGGGAGAACTAAGAGCATAAATCCTCCATTGATTGCCGTAAGTAGCCCAAGGAGGTTTATAATTACTCGTATGTTAACAATCATCTAAAAAAATTTCTCAATATCATGAATCCATTTATACAAACTAAAAACGACCACTCTATCGCCCGGCTGTATCTGAAAATCTCCTAAAGCAATTAAGCCTTCTCCTTTTCTAACCACCCCTCCTATAATTGCTCCATGAGGAAAATGCAGGTCCTTTATCCGCTTTTCTGTAATTCTCGAATTCTCTTTGACTTTAAATTCAAGTATTTCTGCTTCTACACCATGAACTCGAGTAAGTGATACTACTTCTCCTTTTCGGATGTATCGGGAGATAAAATCTGCTGCAATCAGTTTCTTATTGATCATGGTGTCCAAGCCTATGCTTTGGGAGAGCTTTATGTACTCCACATTTTCGACAAGTGCTATGGCTTTGGCCACTCCCCTGTTTTTAGCTAACAGTGCCGCAAGAATATTGGTCTCAGAGTTACCAGTAAGTGCCACAAAAGCATCCATACCTTGAATCCCCTCTTCTTCCAAGAGGTCGGCACTAGTGCCATCCCCATTAATTACCAGTACTTCGGGTAATTCATCAGCCAATTCGAAACTCTTTTCTCTGTTCTTTTCGATGAGCTTCACCTTATACCTTTTTGAGAGTCTTCTAGCAGTATGCACACCAGTTCTGCTCCCTCCTAAGATCATGACGTTTTTGATTCCTAATCTTTCCTTTCCAGTAAACTTCAATACATCATCAATACCATCAGGCAGCGTAATAAAGTAGGCATGGTCGCCAGGCTTCAGTTCCGTATCACCTCTAGGAATGATGGTGTTTCCATCCCTATGAATGGCTACTGTCACAAAATTATTCTTAGGATTTAAATGGGCACTTTCGGTGAGGGTTTTATTGACACAAGGGGCTGCCTCTGGAAGAAGGATCCCAATAAAAGACAATTTCCCTTCTTCAAAATCAAAAGATTCTGTCACGACTGACTCTCGTAATAATCTCTTTATTTCTCTAGCAGCAAGTGTTTCTAAACATATAAGTTCGTCTATTCCAATGGTTCTTAAATCCAAAGTTTCCTTGTCGCGCAAATACTCGGTATTAATAATTCTGGCGACTGTTCTCTTTGCCCCTAACTTTTTTCCGATGATGCATGTGGCAAGGTTGGTGTCTTCTGAGGAGGTGACACTTATCAGGATGTCCGTGTTTCCAATCCCTGCTTCTTTTAAAGTAGCAAAAGAGGTTGAATCTCCTTTGATGGTTTCAACATCCATGAGCGTTTGGGCATAGTCCAATCGCTCTTTTACAACATCTATTAAGATGATATCCTGTGCTTCAGTGGCAAGTAATCGTGCCAGGTGAAACCCGACTTCACCAGCACCGGCAATGATAATTCTCATATGAGAGTACCGTTTTGTAAAAACATCCTTTTATCGAGATTCCTTTGGAAGACCGCGATCGATACAATTTAGAATTGCTTCATAAGGGGATCATAAATCTCAAAAAGTATTACTTAATAACACCACCAAAGGTATATGTTTTTCTTGATTCTCTCTAATTTTCAATATTCCTATGATAGATGTATGGGGTTATGTCCAGTAAGCCTAATCCATCCTGCTGCCGTCCCCCTCTTGATGATCAGTTTTGCGACACCTACTGCCACTCCAGTCACCACGCTCCAGAGCAAAGCTTCTTGCCATGATGTTTCTGGATCTTCTGGATTTTCAGGCGGCGTATCATGTTGAATAGCACCCCAGCCTTTTTCCATGCCTGCTCTTACTACGCGTGCGGCCAATAGCGCCATTCCGGCCGCAACAAGGTTATACGTCAATTTTTGCATTGTGCTCGTCATAATATCAGATCTATAGGTGAAAAAATATATCCTGCCACTTTTTATCGAGCGACAGGATATACATAACGCCTGAATTTGACTTTCTGTTTCTAAAACACATCCCTACCTCCGCTGAAATTTAGCTGATTCATTTATTTGACTTTTACTTTTTTCCTTTGTGCCTTCTCCTTTTTGACTCCAGCGTTCTTCACGAGCGTCATTTCATCAATTAAGTGACCTGCACCGGCAAACTTGTCAATGATAAAGAGCACATAGCGGATATCTACGTTAATGGCCCTTTGCAGCTCAGATTCGAACGCGATATCACCGCTCATGGCTTCCCAGTTGCCGTCAAAAGCTATACCGATCAGTGCACCGTCGCCATTCATTACAGGGCTGCCCGAGTTGCCTCCTGTAATGTCATTATTGCTGATGAAGCATACTGGCATAAAGCCGCCTTCACCATAAGGGCCGTAATCTTTATTTTGATAGAGTAATCTCAGCTTTTCAGGGACAATAAATTCATCATGATCAGGATCTTCCTTTTCCATCACCCCTTCCAAGGTCGTATAATAATTATACACCACGCCGTCACGAGGGATATAGCTTTTTACCTGACCGTATGTAAGTCGCATAGTTGAATTGGCATTAGGATAATACTTTCGATCAGGGTTCATTTCTCTTAATCCCTTTATAAATAGCCGATTGGCACTATTCAATTGCGTGTATCCATTCCTGAGCGCTGGAGAAATATTGCCATAATAGTAATCCATAATAGTCTTTATGATCTTGTAAGCTGGATCTTCTAGCAACAATTCTTTTTGAGGATTTTTAAGAAACGCCGCAACCTTATCTTCTTCATCAAACATCGAACTGTCGAACACATCATTTGACCATTGAACAAAATCCTCATTATACGTTTGCACTATTGTCAAAAATGCTTCCGGTTGTTGATCTTTAGGCAAATCATGGTAATACAACTCCATAAGTGCTGCCAACACTTTTTTATCTGTAGGTGCATTATAATCTTTAAAAAACTTATCGGCCCTTTCTTGCAACAAGGTTATTTGTTCAGCCATCTTGTCCTTGTTTTTATCGGGAGCACTCAAGAGGCTTGCGAGTGTAGAAAAACCATTAGCAAAAGTGAGGATTTCCGATCCAAAAGCGGCTTCTACTAGATACAGATAAGCAACATTATACTGTTCTATCGTCTCATAAGCAGATTTCATGTTAGCCAACACTTCTCCATACTGTGCCTTCCTCTGGGCATTCTGATTGGCCCATGCTTGAAACTCCTCTTCAATCTTCTCCTTGTCTTTTACCACATCGAGCTTTTTCAGTCCCTGACTTTGTCCGATGAAATACTTCCAATAGTTACTTACTCTAGCATATTTAGAGGCATATTTAATCCTGATACTTTCATCGGCATCCATGTCTTCTTTTAAGATTGCTAACCGTCTCTCCCGAATGTTCACCCTTGTCGGATTGGTCTGATCCAAAACAAGACGCGCCCCATATGAGGACAAGTAGCGGTCGGTACTCCCTGGAAAACCCATCACCATGGAGAAATCGTTTTCTTGAACCCCATCCAAAGAAATAGGCAGGTGATGCTTTGGCTTTAGCGGAATATTTTCGGGGGAATACTCTGCAGGGGATCCATCAGGGGCCATATAAATTCTAAAAAGAGCAAAATCCCCTGTTTGGCGAGGCCACATCCAATTATCCGTGTCACCACCGAACTTTCCAATAGAAGATGGCGGTGCTCCTACCAAACGCACGTCTCTATAAATTTCATAAAGGAACATGTAATACTCATTGCCTTCATAAAATGGCTTTATTTCAATTTCATAATTACCACTTACTGCCTTGCTTAATTTGTCTATCGCTGCATTTACGACCTTTGCTCGTTGTGCTTCTGTCATAGCATCAGTTACATCTGCTAAAACACTGTCCGTGACGTCTTCCATTCGCACAAGAAATTTGGCATAGAGTCCTTCATTTGGCTTTTCATCTTCATGCGTAGCTGCCCAAAATCCATTGGATATATAATCATGCTCAACCGTACTATGTGCCTGGATAGCCCCAAATGCACAGTGGTGATTAGTAAGCAAGAGCCCTTGCTTTGATATTACTTCTGCAGTACAAAACCCGCCAAGGGAAACGATCGCATCTTTGAGGCTGGCATTATTCACGCTATAAATCTCTTCTGCCGTGAGATTGAGCCCCATCTTCTGCATATCTGTCTGATTCAATCTTTTTATTAACATAGGAAGCCACATGCCTTCGTCTGCAAAAGATTGGAGAGAAAAAGAGAGTAAGAGAAAAATAATGAATATACGTTTGATCATTTATGATAAGCTTTAGTGTTTTAATATATAATGCGTTGAAAAATTCAAGACGAAGAAAGGCTTTTGGAAGAATTGAGCAAACCCTTAAATGTCTGTTCTAAAGTGAAAGAAAAAACCTCCTTCCTGTTGCTTGTTCACAGAATATTCTAACCTTATGATGGTGTCATAAAATGTGACTATGTCTATACCTAAGCCCCCACCATAGATATACCGGTTATTAAGAAAAGTGTTCTCCGATTGCTGAAAGTTATTATTAACAATTCCGGAATCAAAGAATGATTTTATATAAATGGCAAAAGGCATTGTTCGAAACTGGTCGAGCCTAAGCAAGGGCTCAAGATTGATATCTCCCCCCAATATCAGCTTTTTAAAAGCAATCTTATTGATCAGATAATGCTGTCCTTCTATTACATATAACTCATATCCTCTAATAAAATCCTTGCCATAGCCTAAAGCTGGCGTATTAACGTAAGGCTGCCTTTCAGGGGTGGCAACTTTTCCTGTTAGGTTGGCAGATAAATAAAAGTCCTTCCCCATGTCAATAAATTTGCTATAAGCTCCGTACAACTCCCACTGGTCGATGTCATCATAAATGCCTAACCCCAATTTGTTTGCCTCCAAGATCAATTGAAATCCTTTGAGCGGATATGCTTTAATATCTCTTTTATCCAGGTCGTATTTGTAGCCCAGTTCGAAATACCGTTGTTGAGTTTGTCCGTTCAGCAAATAATGTTCATTCATCATCGCTACGGTGTCATCTATATTGGTAAGATTATACTCTACCTTAAAATGGTGCGTGCTATAGAAGTTCTCTCTTTTGGTATAGTTAAGCCCAACGATAAACGCTTCTTGAAGCAGTTTGTCTGAGGAGATAAAATCAAGCTTGTGCCCAATGGTCTTGTAAGGGATGCTTTTATTCTCGGAATACCCTCCATATAAAGTAAGTCCACTTTTTTGAGCACTATTGATATAAGGAATGCTATACGAGAGCTCAAATTTTCTAGTAAATCCAAATTGTACGATTCCTCTCAGCCTTTCGTTTCTTCCGCGCATATTGTACTGGTAAAACCTTAAGCCATAGTTCAACCTGTTCAGCTTGGCATCGTGATTCTGTATCCAGTCATTGAAATTCCGATCAGACAAAGCCAGGATGGGGATGGGGAAAGTGTACCACCTTTCATTTACTTCTATGATGAGGTCAACCAAAAATCTGTCTGCCTCTACCAAATGAATCTCGACCTTGTTGAATAGCCGCGTATTGATAAGCTTATTTTTATCTTCTTCTAGCATTGATTGCAAATCGGACAAGAAGATAATCTCTCCCTCACTGACGCTTAGCTCCCTTAAGATAATTTGAGATTTAGTCTGCTTGTTCCCAATAATAAAGATCTTGCTTATCCGTACAAAACGCATTGTACTATCCTGTTGCACAGGCATTGTTGCCAAATTGCTGGTAGGCCTTAGCGTCCCGTCATGTCCTTGCCCTTGCGCATACATACCGATACAACCCAACCACAAAGCAAACACAATCTTCTTCAATCTTTTCATCAAGTTTTCTGCAACCAATCCCCGAAGAGCTCTCTTTTCACCATTACCAGAAGGTAAAGTATATAAAAGTAGCGATTTTTTTCTGGAATTATTATAACTTAATTTTCCTTATTCATAAGTGAACCAATACTATTTGCTGTTTCTCAAAACAAAAGCTAAGCTAGTAAAAAATAACATGCACCGATTGCGTAAAATTTTTATTCTCCCGATCTTATTCTACCAATACAGTATAAGCCCGCTCTTTCCGTCAACATGCCGGTATACGCCCACCTGCTCGCAATATGCAAAAGAAGCGATTTTGAAATATGGGCCAATCAAAGGGCTGTGGTTAGGAATTAAGCGAATATCGAGGTGCCATCCATGGGGGAAAAGTGGCTATGACCCATTGCCATGATTTCCTTCAGTGTCTAAGGCCGCTGGCTTCTTTTTCTTGGGCAAATTAAAATAAAATGTAGTACCCTCTCCCAGTACGCTGCTCACCTGAATCTTGATCTTGTGCCCTTCTAGTATATGCTTTACTATAGCTAGTCCAAGGCCGGTTCCGCCTTTGTCTTTAGAACGGCTTTTTTCTACTCTGTAGAATCTTTCAAAAATGCGAGGCAAGTGTTCTTCAGGAATACCATTTCCGTCATCTTTGACAAAAACGGTTACGTAGTTTTTCTTTTTCTTAAGATCTACGATTACATTACCCCCCTCACGGCCATATTTGATAGCATTAGAAATCAAGTTGATCAATACCTGGCCTATTCGTTGTATATCAGCATGCACCATCACATTCTTTTTAGCATTTTCGCCGATGTGCAGTTGAATATTCTTTGCCTCTGCTTTTGACTCCACTTGCTCGAATATTTCTCGGGTGAGGTGAGCCATATTGAAATCTTCAAATTGCATTGTTATCTCTCCGGTTTCCATTTGGGAGAGCACCAGTAAGTCTTGCACTAACAGATCAAG
Organism: uncultured Roseivirgaceae bacterium; assembly: GCA_964440915.1. GTDB lineage: Bacteria > Bacteroidota > Bacteroidia > Cytophagales > Cyclobacteriaceae > CAMPJM01. The sequence goes on along the minus strand of CAYTTV010000005.1, from coordinate 59,376 downwards.
CCCATCGAGGCTTTTAGCAGCTTTCTGCAAGAACTTTTCTCTAACGCTTTCATCCTCCATTGCGCCATCCAATAAAGTATGCACATATCCTTGGGCCGCAAAAATAGGAGTTTTGAGTTCATGAGAAACATCAGCGAGAAACTCTCTGCGGAACGCAGCCATCTTTTTCAGGTTATCTATCTCTCTTTGTTTTAAGGCGGCATACATGTAAATATCTTGATTCAATTGTCCTAAAGGGTTCAAGAAGGATTTTTTGGGGCTTTTGACTCCCTCAATCCCTCCTAAATCCTCACGTCGTATTTTTTTCAAAATGGCATTTATCTTGCTCACTTCATTGAAAATCAAGAAATCAAATACGATTTTGAATAGGAAATAAGATAGAAAAAAGATCAATAAGAAAACTACAATAAGGACAGCCTTGGGAAGGTTCATAAAAAGGAGCACCAGCGTGTTGACCGCAGCAATGGTCACTGCTATCATAAATCCTAGTTCCTTGGAATTATTATATATGGTTTTCCCCATATGGCAAACGATAATAGCAAGTTATATCATAATAAAGGCATGACTGTTAGTATGTTTTCAAACTAAAATCAAGCCTTAACAAATTTGTACCCTACCCCTTTTACAGTAGTAATAAAACCTTCTCCAATCTTTTCCCTTACTTTCCTTACGTGTACATCTACTGTCCTAGCCAGCACATACACATCAGACCCCCATATATTGTGCAAAAGATCGTCACGGCTAAATACCTTGTTGGGGCTTTGGGCAAGGAAGTGAAGCAGTTCGAATTCCTTTTTAGGTAGAAAAACCTCCTTTCCATCTACCTGTACGGTATAACTGGTCTTGTCTATAACAAGATCGCCAATTTGTATAATATCGTCATAGTCAGCTCTTTTACCTCTTCTGAAGACAGCATTTATCCTGCTCATGAGCGCGCGGGGCTTGATGGGCTTTGTGATATAATCATCGGCCCCTACATCAAAGGCCGCAATTTCTGAATACTCTTCAATCCTAGCAGTTAAGAATATTACAAATACATCGTTGAGTTCAGGTATCTGCCGAATCTGCCGACACGTCTCCACCCCATCTTGGTGAGGCATCATGATATCGAGCAGGATAAGGTCGGGTAAAAACTCCCTTGCTATTTCCACTCCCTTTATACCATCTTCTGCTATGCGGACATCATACGATTCTTTACGGAGATTGTATTGTAGCAAATCAAGAATATCGGGTTCGTCATCTATGACAAGCACCTTGTAGATTTGGCTTTGCCCTTCACTCATGGTTTCTATATTTTTCAATTCACTTCAAACCGAATGTTTATTCAAAGTTAGGGCTAAACCTTTTCAATAAAAAGGAGGTAACAATTTGTTAACATTAGGCATAGAGCAGGAATAAGGAATTTTAATTTCGGGCGTTGACGTATTTAACGATATCAATCTCCACAGCACCTACGAACATGCTCGCTTTTATTTTTAAAGGTATTCTATTGGTGTCGTCCGATATCCATACCTCAATTGCATCTTCCCCTTTGAAGAGTTTATTTTCAGGAATGATGGGCCTTAAGACAATAGCGTTTATTTCACCCACGGCTGTTTTCAGCTTTTCTTTCCTGATATACCTGATCTTGAAATCATACATTTCCTCATCAAAGAATGCTTCTAAAGCAATGATATCACCAGGTCTATATTGAGAGAAATTTAAGGTACGAAGGTAATAATAGCCGCTCACCATGTCCAATACTTCAGTAGGAGTATCAAACTGTTTTGTCTCTTTGGGCCTTTTGGTATCTCTATCCAACCATGTCATCTTGGCTTTGCCATTGACTTGATCAAAATCTACAATCTCATATTTTCGATACCTGCCTTCCTCTATATTTCTATAGCCTCTATGCGGCAAAAGTGCTGCTGTATCGACGTATGCTCCCCAATTATCCCTGATTTTGGTAAATAGATCAAACACACCCACTGATTTTCCATAAACATCTATTTTATAGCTTGGCCTCCCATTGATAGTGTGTATTCTATCGTCGATTTTCATGGTGGCTACACCTGCGTTGATAATGCCATAATGAACGCGGTATTCCAATTGCTCACCTGTGGTAAAGCTGTTGTTTTTCACAACGCGATATCCGTTATTGGGTGCCGAGAAGCTTGTCAATAGAAAGGCAAAGCATATATAATTTAATAATCTTTTCATAGTCAGTCTTCAACGTTACAAATTATATACCAAATTATTTTCTCACATAGAAGGATATTTCTTTTTTAGGTGCTCCATATAAAGTGCTAAGTCGTTATCGAAATCATAAAGCAGTTCATGGTGAAAATTCCCTTGTTTAGCCCTGTACCTTATGTACGACATAAAGAAAGCATTATTTGGTCTAGTGGCATTGCGCCAAGCGAACCTATCGGGATTGTGAAAGGTGATAGTATCAACAGTATCCATAATTTTCTCAATCATGTCCTGCTTCTGTTTTAATTTTTTAGAATGGCTATAATGGGGTTCAAAAGTCGCATAGAGGCTATCTAAGGCATCGCATCCTCGGAGAATATGGTGGGTATAATTGGCATAGTCTTCCTTAGACTGCACATAAGTTTTAAATTCTTCCGAACGCTCTCCAAACCTTGTCCACAAGAAACGTTTTGCTCCTTCATCGCCAATAAATGTTGCCAGGTTTTCATTAAACTCGACACTGTCTTTTACGAATAATGTGCCATGGGTAAGCTCATGAATGATGAGATTGGCCAAATCACCCTTTTTACGAGAAAGCATATTGGACAGGATGGGATCTTTGAACCAACCCAAGGTAGACCAGCCGCTTACGATACCAATGTGGACATCCAAGCTATCTTCCTCTAATCGTTTTGCTTCGGCTTGAGCCATCTCATAGTCAAAAAATCCTTTGTAAGGAAAACCTCCCAATAGCGGAAATCGCCATTCCCTGGCTTTCAAGGCGAAAGGCTCCGCAGCCGTAACTACCCAAAGTGAGGGTTTCCCCTGCTGATCATAAAAAGTTGTATAGTTTTTTGAATCATTGATCCCTAGCGAATCAAACGCATACTGTCGTACTGCCTGAATAAAAATCAATTTTTCTTTAATGGAGTCAGGTGTATTTAAATCTTCAAGCACCTCATTTACAGTTCGGGTATTAGCAATAATAGACAATTGCCCCCTAGCCTGCACCAGGCCATAATGCACCAATTCGTATTGCCAAAGGCATAATGCCAGAATGATAAGCAGTACGATGCCGATTACCTTTTTAATCATTTCTTCTTGTTATTAACTTTGAAAAGATAAAAATCGGGTCGATAGTTTAAGTAGAAACTATGAGAAAACTCAAAACTATTATTGTTAGGGTCAAAAAATGGTTCTAATCGGCTAGTCAGATAAAAGTTTTCAAAAATTTTAACATCATGTGACAATCTAAAGATCAAAAGCTCACGATATTGTTCCAAATAATCGGGATTTTTAAAGCTATGGGAAACAGATTGATATAAAGGTGCTCCTTTGATGCTCATAAATGAATCCCCATACCAATAGCTTGCCATAAAAGAAAGCCATTTCAGATCCAAAGCAAGGTTAAGATAAATCCCATTTCCACTCGTATAAGGTTGTTGCTTTTCAAAAGAAAAATCTAAAAACGAAACATAGTGATTGTCGGTTCTCACTGCTTTCAAGATGCCGTTCTCGTTGACCGGTATAGTTAAGCTAAACCCTACTGAGTTGTTCATAAAAGACTCCAAGGGATCATCGACGGCATCAATCTGCCCGCCTTTATGATATAAAACTGTTTGTAGGGGAAGCGATAATTTTAAGGCGTCGTTCTCAATCACTTTGTAATCGAAGGAAATACCTCCTGAAACCTCCTCTTGATAAAGCTCTCCTGGGTAAATCATGGTTTCCCAATTTACCCAAGCGTCAAAAAACATCCTGTCTGTTTGACGTACTGCTTGCAAACCTGTTTCGAGACGGTCATTCATAACGTTTTCAAAGTCATAAAGAGGTTCGATCAGGCGATGGTTCAAACTGCCATCCAAATTGCCAAATATGATATTCCAGTTCCCTCTCTTCACTTTTATTGACAAATAAGGAGAAATGGTATGGTATTCCCTTCTTCCAAAATCTTTGTGTAAAAAAATACCTGCATCTATTCGAACATTCTTATCTGGATAATAGGTAATATGGGGCTTTAACTGATAGCCAAAAAGCGTATAACCATCTGCAATTTTATTGAAATATTCATTGTTCTTATTGAACCCCAATATATCAAAGCCCAAAAACACCTTGTGTTCATTTTCTTCATTTAATTCCTTCCTGTCTTCAAAAACACTGTTGTCTATTTGGGCAATAGCATATTGTGCAAACAAAAAAGGCAAGAGTATGGACAGGGCTGCTTTCAACATATTGAAATTCTTCTTTGCAATATAAGGGGGAAAGACTGAACATAAAATTTTTGCGTTACTTTTAGCGCTGTGGATATCTATCAACAAAAGTTGTGAATTGTATGGTTAAATAGTAACTTCACAGCTTGTAATCGTAAGGTTCTGCATTGACTTTTGCATCGATCAACAAGCTATTGGAATATATCTAATACCCGACACTAATCTTAGTTATCCGATCTTACGGGCTAGTTATAGCCTTGGGATTTAATGTAAAACACACTTAAGCACATAAATTATATGAGTGACAATCAAGAAAAACTCAAAGCCCTCCAATTGACTATAGACAAATTGGAGAAAACCTATGGCAAAGGAACCGTGATGAAATTGAGCGACGAAAAAGTGATGGATGTTCCTTCTATTTCCACTGGCTCTCTTGGACTAGACATCGCTTTGGGAGTGGGCGGCATTCCTAAGGGCAGAGTAATCGAAATATATGGCCCTGAATCTTCTGGAAAGACGACTCTTTCAATGCATTGTATTGCAGAAGCCCAAAAGAAAGGAGGCTTGGCCGCATTTATAGACGCCGAACACGCCTTCGATAAATTGTATGCGGAAAAATTGGGAATAGACACAGAAAATCTTTTGATTTCCCAACCAGACAATGGAGAACAAGCTTTAGAAATTGCAGAACACCTGATCAGGTCTGGCGCTATTGACATTATCGTAATTGACTCTGTAGCAGCGCTTGTTCCCAAAGGAGAGCTTGAAGGAGAAATGGGCGACAGCAAAATGGGTTTGCAAGCCAGACTGATGTCTCAAGCCTTGAGAAAATTGACAGGGGCAATCAATAAAACTGGCTGCGCTTGTATTTTCATCAACCAGCTCAGGGAAAAGATTGGTGTAATGTTTGGGAACCCAGAAACAACTACCGGTGGAAACGCCCTGAAATTTTATGCTTCTGTCCGTTTGGACATCCGGAGGATAGGGCAAATAAAAGAAGGTCCTGACAACATTATTGGAAACCGTACCCGTGTAAAGGTAGTGAAGAACAAGGTGGCACCGCCCTTTAAAATAGTGGAGTTCGACATCATGTACGGACAAGGGATATCCAAAGTAGGGGAAATCATCGACCTTGGTGTGGAGCTGAATATTGTGAACAAGGCTGGATCATGGTTTTCATATGAAAGCACCAAACTTGGCCAAGGTAGGGATGCAGTAAAGAAGCTGCTAGAAGACAATCCCGAGCTGATGGAAGAGATAGAAGGAAAAATAAAAGCAAAAATCAAGGGTGAAGACCTGGAGAAGCCCATACCAGCCCAAGGATAACTTAAAAAAAACCCATAAGATAAACTTATGGGTTTTTGTTTTCTAGATGATTGGGGCGCCACACGATCATGAGTAAGATGGTGCGACCTCCGTGCCATGTGATATACCAACATATGGCTGTCCTACGATGTCCTAATGGCCGTTACGGGATCCATTTTGGCGGCAATGGCTGCGGGCACTATCCCCGCCACTGTCCCTACAATAGAGGCCACCGCCAAGCCAATCAAGATATTTTTGGCCGTAAGGACGACCACGAAAGTACCTAAGGGGATAAAGGTGAGAAAGTACACCAACAGTATCCCTACCCCTCCTCCTATGACACTCAAAAAAACAGACTCGAACAAGAATTGCAATAAAATAAAATAATTTTTCGCACCGATGGATTTCTGAATTCCTATCAGGTTGGTCCTTTCCTTTACCGATACAAACATGATATTGGCTATACCGAAGCCTCCCACCAAGATAGAGAAACCCCCTATCATCCATCCTGCAAAAGTGACCACTTTGAAAATTTCAGTAAGAAAATTGGTGATGGACTCTGGCCTGTTCAAGGCAAAACTATCTTCTTCAAGTGGCTTCAGCCCCCTTTTGGCACGCATGAGGCCGGTCACTTGACTTTCCAGTTCGGCAAGACCGGTATCTTCTTCATGGCCCTTTATGGCAATGCTAGGATTGATGCCAAACATTCCTTGTGTATAATATAATTTTTGAAAGCTTTTGAATGGGATATAGCAAGCCCTGTCGTTACTTGAAAAGCCTAGCATGCTTTCTCCCTCCCTTTTCAAAGTGCCTATTACTACATATTTAAGTCCTTTGATTTTAATCTCTTGTCCTATAGGATCAGAAAGGGGAAAAAGGGCAGCAGCAATATCAGCACCAATCACGGCCACATTCCTTGCCGTTTCAGCTTCCTGCTGGGTAAAATACCGGCCTCCTATAATATCCAATTCAAATACGTCATTGTAGCCATAGGTTGCACCGCACAAATTCACATTGTTGATGCTGCTGTTTTCGTGCTTGACTAGCGAACCTCCCCTGGTGGCGTATATTGCACTGGCTTTCATGTGAGTTACATGCTCGTTCAGAAAATCAAACTCGCTCGTGTTTACAGGAGGACGTTTCATATATTTCCACCAAGGATACTCACCTCCTAAGCCATACGGCCACTTCTCCACATAAAGGATATTGGCCCCTAAAAAAGAAAAACTGTCTTTGATGCTTCTTTCGAGAGAATCGACTACAGTAAATACGGCTATGATAGCAAATATCCCTATGGTAACGCCCAGAAGAGATAGAACTGTTCTCAGCAAATTTACCTTTAAAGCATTTGTAGCAAACCGAAAACTTTCAATAATAAGTCTTAATGTTTTCACCAGTGGATATCAATTTCAAAAAGTCCCTCTAATAAGTATTTCTGCTAAAATTAACAATAATCAAAACAAATCATTAAATTTGCAGATTAATTTTCCTACGCCCTAGGAATTTTCATTTCCGCTTTATTCCATTTAGAAAGGTAATATATATATGAAATTATCCGAGTTCAAGTTTGATTTGCCGTCTGGTTTGATAGCGTTACACCCGGCAGAAAACAGGGATGAGTCACGTTTAATGGTGATTCACCGTGAAGATGGCAAGATTGAACATAAGCTCTTCAAAGATATGATTGACTATTTTGAAGAAGGCGATGTTCTTATTACTAATGATACCAAAGTTTTTCCTGCCAGGCTATATGGCAACAAGGAAAAGACAGGGGCCAAGATAGAAGTATTCTTGCTGAGGGAACTCAACAGAGAAATGCATCTTTGGGATGTATTGGTTGATCCTGCGAGGAAAATAAGAGTGGGCAACAAGCTATATTTTGGAGAGGGCGATCTGGTAGCTGAAGTAATAGACAACACCACTTCAAGAGGAAGGACAATTCGCTTTCTATACGATGGTCCAGACGATGAGTTTTATAAAGCCATCGACACTTTAGGAGAAACACCGCTTCCAAAGCAAATCAAGAGAAAGGCTGAAGCCGAAGACCGTGAGCGCTTCCAAACAATATATGCTGAAAATATCGGTGCGGTAGCGGCTCCCTCAGCTGGGCTGCATTTTACCAAACAAATCATGAAGCGCCTGGAAATAAAAGGTGTGGACGTTGCCTCTATCACACTACACATTGGCTTGGGCACTTTTAGGCCAGTAGATGTAGAGGATCTAACCAAGCACAAGATGGACTCTGAGAACTTTATGGTTTCTCAAAGCACCACTGACCTCGTGAACAACGCGCTTGACAATAAAAAAAGGGTGTGTGCGGTTGGCACAACCTCTATGCGCTCTTTAGAATCTTCTGTATCTGCAGGAGGAAGATTGAAGCCTAACCAAGGTTGGACAGACAAATTTATTTTCCCTCCTTATGAATTTAAAATCTGCAATGCGATGATCACCAATTTCCACTTGCCCGAGTCTACATTATTGATGATGGCTTGTGCCTTTGGTGGATATGACTTGATTAGGCATGCCTACGAAGTAGCGAAAGAAGAAAAGTACAAGTTCTTCAGCTACGGCGATGCCATGCTGATTATATAAGATCCCATTCGATTACGGCCTGACATTCATCAAAATGCCAGGCCGTAATTTTATATGCTAAGTCAAAGACATTTCTTGCCCTAATATCTCTAAAAGCATTTCTTGACCCAAGAAGCGGGTCTCCCCCACGGTTTTTCTCTCCCAACGCTCCTTTTGCCTCCTAAAAACCATGATATAAATCATCTTTTGCCTTAACCCATATCATTTAAAAGCTCTGCACACCTGAATACTTTTACAGTGTTTTTAAAAGCACTATAGAAGAAGACAGTATGTTACAAAACGACGCTACACAGGAGCTTGATCCACCGGTTATCTCAAAAAATCCAAGAGGATTATTGACGGAGAAGTTCTATTACGACAACACGGTTGTTAAATATTTTGCTATCGCTACGGCGGTATGGGGTATTATAGGCATGATTGTAGGGCTAACCGCCGCCATACAAATGTTTATGCCTGAAGCCAACCTTGGCAACCAATACACTACTTTCGGAAGGATAAGGCCGCTCCATACCAATGCGGTTATCTTCGCCTTTGTGGGCAATGCCATCTTTATGGGCGTATACTATTCGCTGCAAAGACTTCTGAAAACCCGGATGTATAGTGACCTGATGAGCTACATCAACTTCTGGGGATGGCAGCTCATCATCGTTGCAGCCGTTCTCACACTGCCCTTGGGCTATACAACTTCTAAAGAATATGCGGAACTGGAATGGCCGATAGACATTGCGATTACCATTGTTTGGTTGGTTTTTGGCATTAACATGATAGGCACCATTATAAAGCGCAGAGAAAGGCACATGTATGTGGCCATCTGGTTTTATTTAGGCTCTTTTGTTACGGTAGCGGTGCTCCATGTCGTCAATTCTTTTGCCCTGCCTGTATCTTTCATGAAGAGCTACTCTATGTATGCTGGAGTGCAAGATGCGCTTGTACAGTGGTGGTACGGGCACAATGCGGTTGCCTTCTTCTTGACCACGCCTTATCTGGGTTTGATGTACTACTTTCTGCCCAAAGCAGCCAACCGCCCTATCTATTCCTATAAACTTTCCATCGTCCATTTTTGGGCACTTATATTTATTTATATATGGGCAGGACCCCACCATTTGCTGTATACATCTTTGCCAGAGTGGGCGCAGACTTTAGGGGTGGCCTTCTCTATAATGCTACTAGCGCCGTCATGGGGCGGAATGATGAATGGACTACTGACGCTCCGAGGCGCATGGGACAGGGTGAGAGAAGACCCAGTACTTAAGTTTATGGTGGTGGCTATCACGGCATATGGTATGGCCGTATTTGAAGGTCCTTTGCTTTCCCTCAAAAATGTGAACGCCATAGCACACTACACCGACTGGATCGTTGCGCACGTACACATAGGAGGGCTGGGATGGAATGGTTTTCTTACATTCGGCATCTTGTATTGGCTTATACCACGCATGTGGGATACAAAAATATATTCGACCAAACTGGCCAACACGCATTTCTGGTTGGGCACTTTAGGCATATTGTTTTACGCTTTGCCGCTATATGTGGCTGCCCTTACACAAAGCCTGATGTGGAAAGAGTTTAACGAGAGCGGCTTTTTGCAATACCCTAATTTCTTGGAAACTGTATTGCAGATAAAGCCCATGTACATGCTACGGGCATTGGGTGGTGCACTATACCTTTCTGGTACTTTCATTATGGTGTATAACCTGATTAAGACAGCACGTAAAGGCTCCTTTATCGCCAATGAAGCGGACGAAGCACTTCCCTTAGAAAAAGAATACGCCGTTAAAAACGAACATTGGCACCGCGTGTGGGAAAGAAAGCCCTTGTTGTTCACGCTTTTGGCTACTGTTGCCATATTGATTGGGGGCATCTTTGAACTTATCCCTTCTTTTCTCATCAAATCCAATGTGCCAACAATTGAAGCAGTACAGCCTTACACGCCCCTTGAGCTTCACGGCAGGGACATTTACATCAGCCAAGGATGCGTAGGTTGTCATTCTCAAATGATCAGGCCTTTCCGTTCCGAGACAGAAAGGTATGGCGAGTACTCCAAAGCAGGGGAGTTTGTATATGACCGGCCCTTCTTGTGGGGATCCAAACGTACAGGACCTGACCTGCACCGTATAGGCGGAAAATATCCTGACTCATGGCACTATCACCATATGGTAGACCCACAGTCCATGTCCCCTGGATCTACTATGCCACCTTATCCATGGCTGGCTACCAACAAAGTAGATGCTGCCTCTACAGGAGCCAAAATCCGCACCTTACAAAGATTGGGCGTTCCTTATCCTGAAGGCTATGACGAATTGGCCAATAAGGATATGGCGGAACAGGCACAAAAAATAACCATAGGACTTCGTGAATCGGGTATTGAAGTAATGGAAGACAGTGAGATGGTGGCCCTAATAGCCTATTTACAACGATTGGGCACGGATATTAAAGTGAAATAGACCTTTAAAACTAGAAAACAGATTCGCTATGTTCAAGCATTATTTTGAAAACATCGAAGGGATAGACATCTATCCCATCATTTCTCTTCTCATATTCTTCATATTCTTTGTGTTGCTATTCATTTGGGTAATCAGAGTAGACAAACAATACATTAAAGACATGGAAGACCTGCCCTTAGATCATAAACAATCTAACCAAAAAGAGCAATGAAATTTATCCTATTCTTATTCAAACAGAGGCTATTGATGTATAAGAAGCCTATATTCTTGAAAATATTCTCGCTTTTTGTCGTCCTTTTATCGCCAACCTTAGCGGCAGCACAATCTAACGATAGCGGAGCATGGAGTAACGATTCCCTGCTGCTTGTACTAGGCGCCCTGATGATCATTACGATACTGGTACTGCTTATTTGCATATATGTGCTCTACGCCCTCAACCGAATGGTAGAAGACAGGAAATCTGGAGAGGGGGTCACAATGGAGAAAGTGAGCCTGTGGACAAAATTGAATCAGAAATTTGGTTCAGGAGAGCTGCTTCCTGTGGATCAAGAAGAAGAAATCATGTTAGATCACTCGTACGATGGCATCACTGAGCTGAACAACCACATGCCTCCTTGGCTCAAGTATTTATTTTATGCGACTATTGTATTCGCTATAGGCTATATGCTGCATTATATGGTACTGGGTACTGGCAAACTGCAAATACAAGAATATGAAGAAGAACTTGCAGCTGCTGAAAAACAGGCAAGTGAAAGAAGCTTACTGACCAGCAATTCCATCGATGAGCACAACGTTGTGTTTGTTACGGACGCAGCAGCTTTAGAAAAAGCCAAGACACTTTATATACAAAACTGTGCGGCTTGTCATGCTGCCGACGGTGGCGGTACCGTAGGACCCAACCTTACAGACGAGTACTGGATACACGGAGGAAGTATTCAAGATATCTTTAGCATTATAAAATATGGCGTACAAGAAAAGGGTATGATCCCATGGCATGACAAGTTTACCCCAGAAGAAATACAAAACATATCCAGTTATATCATGACTTTACAAGGGACTATCCCTGCAAACCCCAAAGCACCGCAAGGTGAAAAATACGAAGAAGATGAAGTAAGCGAAGAAGCCATTAGTGCGCTTTAAAAAATGAATGATTTTACAACAGATACAGAAGGCTTTCGGGATTCGATCGCCACAATGGATGAGAAGGGAAAACGGGTATGGATATATCCTAAAAAACCAAAAGGTAAACTTCACAGGTTAAGGGTTTTGGTGGCATGGATCCTATTGGGTGTCTTGTTCTTGGCTCCCTTTGTCAAAGTAAACGGGCAGCCCCTCATACTCCTCAATTTCTTTGAAAGGAAGTTTGTCATCTTCGGCGCTATATTCTGGCCCCAGGACACTCACTTGCTCATCTTTGTGCTGCTGATTTTTGTTGTATTCATCATTTTATTCACGGTTGTTTTTGGTCGCGTATGGTGTGGTTGGGCCTGTCCTCAGACGATATTCATGGAAATGGTATTCCGAAAAATAGAATACTGGATTGAGGGCGATGCAGGACAACAACGCAAACTGGCCCAAGCACCTTGGAATAATGAGAAAATTATAAAGAAGGGAAGTAAGCACTTTATTTTCCTTGCTATTGCCCTATTGATTTCGCACACCGTGATGGCCTATTTGATCGGCATTGATCAGGTGAAGGAAATAGTTTCAAAACCTCCTTCCGAAAATTGGGCTGGTTTTGTAGGGCTGCTCATGTTCACAGGCATTTTTTATGGGGTTTTTGCATTCCTTCGAGAACAAGCTTGTACGGTCATCTGCCCCTATGGAAGATTGCAAGGCGTAATGCTTGATAAAAACTCAATTGTAGTAGCCTATGACTGGCTAAGAGGAGAACCAAGAGGCAAAATAAGAAAGAATCAAGATACCTCTTCTTTAGGAGACTGCATCGATTGTCATTTGTGCGTACATGTATGCCCTACTGGTATCGACATCCGAAACGGCACCCAGATGGAATGTGTGAACTGCACAGCCTGTATCGATGCATGTGATGAAGTGATGGAAAAGGTGAACAGGCCAAAAGGGCTTATAAGATTCGATTCTTACAATGGCATAGCAGAAAAGAAAAAATTGACTTTGTCGCCCCGTATCATCGCTTACGGCACTGTATTGCTGGTTCTTATAGGTGCTTTGATTTATTTACTATACAGCCGAGAACACATAGAGGCCACAATTACCCGTGTACCTGGAACGATGTACCAAGAACAGGAAGATGGCAGGATCAGCAACCTATACAACGTACAGCTCATCAATAAGACCTTTGATGATGCACATATTGCGCTAAGATTGGCTGACGGAAAAGGTGAAATAAAAATAGTGGGAGAAGAAGACCTTACGCTATTGGGGCAAGCTAGAAAAGAAAGCACTTTCTTTATTATCTTGGAAAAAGAGGAAATCATAACAAACAGCACTCGTCTAAACATAGAAGTGTATGCAGACGGCGAAATCTTGGACGAAATTGAAACGCGGTTTATGGGACCGATAAACAACTAATGCACCTTTAGGAGCAATGTAAACTAAATAGATATACTATGAACTGGGGATATAAAATTGCTATCGTATTTATAGGGTTTGTTGTACTGATGGTCAGTTTGGTAACAATATGTTTCCAGCAGAAAGACATCCATCTGGTTGAAAAGCAGTATTATGAAAGAGAAATAGCCTATCAAAATCAGATCGATATCGAAACCAACACGGCTTCGCTGGAGCAACCTCCAACTATTCGATATCATCAGGAGAACCAAACGGTGAAGGTAGAGTATACGCATAACCAGGGCATCAAGGAGGGTTCAATTCTTTTTTTCAGACCATCCGATGCTGCCAAGGACTTTGTCGTAACTGTACAAGCTCGCGACGGAAGCCAAACCATTCCTGTAGGTCATCTTGAGAAAGGCTTTTGGAGGGTAAAAATGGAATGGACCGATGCCTCAAAGAAATTCTATCTTGAAGAAAAAATAGTAGTGCTATGAGCCTTTTGTGGACAGCGTTGGTCATGGGACTCATGGGAGGCTTTCATTGTATAGGCATGTGCGGTCCTATTGCGTTAGCTTTGCCCAAATCTGGGAGCAATAGCACGGGATATACAACAGGAAGGATCCTATACAATATGGGCCGGGTGGTTACATACGCCCTGCTAGGGGCTACAGTAGGACTTTTTGGCCTTAGCCTCAACCTAGCCGGCTGGCAACAAGGATTGTCCATCTTCTCAGGAATACTCATCTTATTCTTACAATTTGCCCCTGGCAACTTATCAGGAAAGCTTTCTCAATCGCTCCAACTACCTTTTTTGATTGGCAGAATAAAACAACGCTTTGCAAAACTTATCCATAGAAAAGGAGGATTCGCCCTTTTTCTGATAGGCCTACTGAATGGGATACTGCCTTGCGGATTGGTCTATCTTGCTTTGGCAGGCGCAATGGGCACAGGATCGATCAACGGTGCCGCTTCGTATATGATACTGTTTGGTCTTGGTACCATACCCATGATGCTCACTTTAAGTTTGACTGGTAGGTTGGTTTCTTCCAGATTCAAAAGAAAAATCGAGAAACTGGTTCCATATATCATTGCCCTCATTGCTTTACTTTTTATCTTTAGAGGACTCTCCTTAGGCATTCCATACATTAGTCCAAAACTTGTAACGCCTGAAGTAGAAATTACAGTTTGCCACTAAGAGATTGGTGGTAGCATTATAGCATGCATGAATGAGGGAATGATAGATGACGGGAATTAAAGATATTTCCGTTGTGTTGAGGTATAAGATCCACTTCTACAAATCCATTTGAAATCTAATATGAAAATCAAAGTAAATACATTATTAGCTTTTGCAGTCCTGTTTGGAATTACTTCTAGCCTAACAGTAGCCCAAACCGTAGACGTAGCAACCTTTGAGAAAGGTCTAAATGACAAGGTACAGTTGTTGGATGTTCGCACACCTGAAGAATACCATCAGGGCCATTTGGAAAATGCCATGTTGGCCAACTGGCAAGATAATAAGGAGTTTATGCGACGCATAGCCGCCATGGACAGCAATGAACCTGTTTATATCTATTGCTTGAGCGGAGGAAGAAGTGCCGCCGCCAAAAAAGCTTTGGAAAAAGAAGGATTTCAAGTAGTAGAGCTTAAAGGTGGGATTACCGCTTGGCGACATGCTGACAAACCCGAAATAAGCCTTAAAAAGACAGAAGAAATATCAGCAGCTTCTTATGCTGCCATGTTACAGTCCGCCTCAGTGGTCTTGGTCGACTTTGGTGCATCTTGGTGCCCTCCTTGTCGAAGAATGGAGCCAGTAATGGAAGCGCTTACTGCAAAAGTCTCCCCAGAAGTGCCTATCATCAAAATGGATGGCAGCAGCCAAACCACTCTCATGAAAACCCATAACGTAAGTGTAATGCCAACCTATATTCTCTATCAAAATGGGAAAGAAGTGTGGAGAAAATCCGGCATGATGAAGCTAGAAGATTTTGAAAAAGTCTTTAATAAAGTTGGCGTCGATTTCTGATAAAATATAACGGTGGAAGAACCCCTCCACCGTTATGATCAGGATCACTTCACTCTCAATTTAAACTTACAGCGCTAAATTTTTACTGATAATGTTATGTAATGTCTCCACAGACTTTCTTGACCTCAAGCCGTCTTGGGCCGTATTCATTGCATAGTCTAGAAGTTGTTCTACAGTGGTGGTGGCTACATGCAGCCTAGTATCAGAAGAGCCATAATAGATAAACACTTTTCCATCTTCGTCCTTTATCCAGCCATTGCTAAAAACCACATTGGAAACATCCCCTATTCTCTCTTCTCCTTCAGGTGCCATAAAGTATCCTGCGGGCTCATAAATTACCTTAGTGATGTCATCAAGACTGGTCATGAAAACATATAGCACATAACGTAACCCAGCAGCCGTATTGCGGACACCGTGCGCTAAATGCAACCATCCATTTTCTGTTTTAATAGGAGCGGGACCTTGTCCATTCTTTACTTCAAAAACAGTATGGTATTTTTTCTGGTGGACGATCACTTCCTTGTCAATTACCGCACTAGTTATGTCGTCAGCAAAGCCCATCCCTATTCCCCCACCAGATCCTGCTTCAATAAAACCATCCTGCGGTCTGGTATAAAAAGCATATTTGCCATCGACATATTCTGGATGTAAAACCACGTTACGCTGTTGCGGTGACGGCGTTTTAAGGTCAGGCAACCTTTCCCAGCTTTTCATATCCTTTGTTCTTACAATACCACATTGAGCGATGGCGTCAGACTCATTGCCAGGCTGAGCTGCAGGATCTTTCCTTTCTGTACAGAACAAACCATATATCCAACCATCTTCATGTTTGGTAAGGCGCATGTCATACACATTGATATCAGGATCGTTGGTTTCATCGATCAACAAAGGATAGTCGTCAAACTTGAACTGGTCTATTCCATTAGGGCTTTTTGCCAGTGCAAAAAAGGATTTTCTATCGGCTCCTTCTACCCGTGCTGCTACAATATATTCTCCATTGAACTTTATTGCCCCCGCATTGAACACCGCATTGATACCAAACCTTTCCATCAAATAGGGATTGGTACTTTTGTTTAAATCATATCGCCAGAATACAGGCGCATGCGCAGCCGTCAGCACCGGATATTTGTAACGCTGAAATATGCCATTGCCTACTTCCTCTTGAGGTGAATTCTTCCTGAGCACCAAGGCTTGGTGCACATTGTTAATCTCTTTCAGCCTTTTCTCAAATTGTTCTTTCATTCTTTTATAATATTATCTTTTAATTACTGCTTACTTTTTGACGCAAAGGATGCTGCTTCTATCCTATCTTTTCTGCTACTATCCAACAAGTTCCCTACTGGATGACAAGCCGGGGAGCATTTTTCCTTGCTTGTTGCCAATTCCCTTTGCAGATTTTTCTAATGTCTCCCATATAACATATTCGATTTCTGCTTCGAAGTAGGAGATTCCCCTTGCGTATTGTCAATTGCCCTTTGCCTACTTGGTTGAACTTCCAAATGTCTAAAGTCTGATGTCGTAAAATCTGTTATCTATTATTCCCCTGTGCTTCTCCATTATCTATAGAAAGCCGGTCCCACCAAGTCTTTTTCAGTATAAACCCGATGATCATTAGGACAACAATGGTCACAATCAGCTCATTGAACATGAAAAGAACAAGATATATCGGAAGTAGCGTGAGTCCCAATTGGCCAATTACACCTAAAACCACATTTCCACTATCTCTCCAAAAGTTCTTATTTTCTTCAATAGTAGGATCTTCTTGCTTGACCATATCTCGGATAGGCTTCCAGAAACCCCATGGTCGTACATTTTTATAAAATCGCTTTAATACTTCTATGTCGGTAGGTGGAGCAGAATATGTGCCTATTAAGCTGCCCGCTAGAGAAATCACAAGAATCAAAGGAAAATAATATAAGGCTAAGCCATCAAATATATACGGGAAAATAAGTGCTGGTACTATTCCGGCCAACATTCCCCAGAAGAAGCCATTGCTATTGAACCTCCACCAATACCATTTCAAAACATTGGAAGCAATGTATCCTCCATAAAGACCTGACACGATCCACTGTAGCAAGGTATTCACGTCCTTGGCAAAGAAGCCCAACACCACGCTGATCAATACTACGATGATGCCCGTAGCATAATTTACATAGGCAATTTTCTTGTTACTGGCTTTAGGATTAAGGTACTTTAAGTAGATGTCAACGACCAAATAAGCTTGAGCCGCATTGAGCGTACCTGCAAATGTTCCGATGAAGGATGCCAACAAGCCAGCCAATATAAGCCCTAAAAGCCCAACTGGTGCAAAAGCTACCAGTGAAGCCGGCAATATCTGTTCAAAATCTATATTATCCCCAGCATGCAATCCTAAAGCCTCGAAATTCAGCAGAGCCAATACCGCAAATCCAATAATCATCATGTAGCGGGTAGGAATCAACACAACCGAAACAAATCCACTCATTTTAGCGGCATCTTGTGGAGAGCGTGTAGAAAGAATTTTCTGCATATCATAATTTGGGGTAGGACCTGCTAAGCTGGCCAGTATGCCCTTGAAAAGCATCATAGAAAAGAATATGCTGAAAAGTGAAAAACCGTCAGATGCAATTTTCTCATTCACTCCTGCTATGATTCCTGACCAGTCCAAATTAAGGTGCATTCCAAAAAAAGGTGTGTGCCATTCTTCAGGAACATTCAGTGTGCTGCCATTTAAATTTACCATAGCGATAATGCCAATGGCAATAGCGCCAACTGTCATGATAGTAAACTGGAGCACATCGGCCCATACAATGCTGGCCATGCCCCCAATAACCGAATAAAAGACAGCAAAAAGGGTAAATAATAGCCCATAAAAATGGGGCACAAATTCAGCACTCAGCGTAAACGGCATATAAGGTTGTACTGCAGACCAAGGAATAAACACTTCAATAAATTTACCCAACCCAATAAATCCATAAGCCAAAAATCCTAAACAACTTATCAAAGCAAAAACGACGACTATCGCGTGGGATTTACCGGTACCTTTGCCGATTCCAAACCGTGTGGACATCCACTCAGCCCCAGTCATTACATTAGACCTCCTAAGCCAAGCCGCCAGGAATATCATGAGGAATATCTGGTTGAAGGATGGCCATAACCAAGGAATCCAAATACTTTTCAACCCATACACAAATGCCAGCATCACCATCCACATGGTGCCGGAGATATCAAACATGCCAGATGCATTGGAAAGACCAAGGGCATACCATGGCAAGGAATTACCTCCCAACATATACGATTCTTTGCTTTCTTTGGCTTTATTCTTCTGCCATAATCCAATAAGGGCAATCCCGATCAAGTAGACGGCAATGATTGCACCGTCAATCCAACTCAAATTCATATTGTTGTAGTTTATTTATAAATGGAGCATCTCACTTACATTAGAAAGGCATCCAATGGCCAACTTGAGAGTAGCCCAATGCAGGAGGAACTTTTGAAGGTAGGCACAGGTCGAGAACCGCTGATTCGTTGGGCGGTATTCGACCCTGCTACCTTACATAATCTATCAATCTATTCTACTATCACGCCTTCTGCCATGGTATACATGTCTGGAAGATCGTTGCTGAACAGTGTAATTGGGCTTTCGTAAAATTTAACAAAATCAGCCGCAGAGCTATGTCCCGCCCACGGGCCATAAAAATGGTGACCGCTTCCAGAAGGATCGTACTGATTTCTCCACATCACCACCATGCTTACTTTTCTTCCTATAAACGGTGTCAGCATTTCTTTCGTCCAGTAGTCTGCATACTCGCTGCCATCTCCTTTTCTGATGCCTTCTATACCTGTCTCCGTCACGCCACTCGGCTTCTTTTTTTCCTGAGATAGCAATGCCAGGTTGCGCAGGTTCTGCATGAAAGCAGCCGTGTTGGTGCCATGATAACAGTCCATGCCCAAGAAGTCCACATAGTCATCGCCTGGGTAACGAAACAGCAAATCATTTTTGGACAATGGGCTGTCCATTTGTGGAGAAATGGCATAAATAAAATTATGCACGCCTTTTGTATCCCTTAAGTAATCTACTGTGAATTTCCAAAGCGCAATAAATTCTTGTTGCGTGGTGGCACTTCTTCCCCACCATGACCATGTCTGTGTATGTTCATGAAATGGTCGGAAAATAATAGGAATTAGATGGCCATTATCATCCGTTAACGTAGCATTAAACGCAGCGATATTATCCAACCAAGCCTTAAACTTGATGTTGATTTCGCTACCTTCTGTAAGGATCTCTTTTGCCACCTGATTGCTTGAATTGTCCCAAGAATCGCCACCTGTCAACGGATTGTCCACATGCCAACACATGGTGATTACCTCTCCTCTCCTGCGTGCTTCCTGCATTGTACTGCGTACGGTCTCGAAACTTACGCCGTTGATGTTGGTATCATGCCCCTGCTCTACCTTTGAGAAGTCAGAAGAATATACTGCCGGATAATCGCCTACAATTTCTTTTACGTCTGACCTTCCGGCCTCATCTTTCCAGCTTCTTCCATAGGCCAGGCTTTCGTGATGGCCAAACATGGTGCCCACTGACTGTGTTTTCCACAATTGGGAATAAAGTGCCTTTGTTTCTGCCGTAGCATTTTTATCGACCAGTTGCAATACTATTTCTTCTGGTTCATTTTTATCATCATCCGGGTCGGCCTCCACCGTATCATCAGATGAGCAAGAAAATCCCCAGAAGGAAAATAGCAAGATAAATAGGTATGTTTTTTTCATGAGAAGTGTAATTAGTTCCAAACAATGCAATCCAGAAGTCCATTTAAACACACTGAATTCACAAATGATTGAATTGAATTGTTAAACTCCATTTGGAGGAGGAAAAGTTGGGGAGGCCAATATCCTCCCCAATTTATTAAATGCTACTCTAAATCGATATGATATTTATAGGACCATGCCCAGTAGTTATCATAGGCACCATAATCCCATCTTGGATCATGCGTTTGCAAAGCGTATTCAAGTCTAACGCCATCCCCTTCTTTAGTGACTTTGGCTGAAGAAGTAGCTCCATCTTTAGAAATCGTCATAACATTGGTATCAAGATTGATTTCCCAATCTGATTCTCCTATAGGGATCAGATGCCTCAATTTAGGATTGAGGTCCACATCCTCCGAGAGTTTAAATGATCCATATTCTCCATCCTCTCCAGAGCCGTTGATAATGCGGCCGTAAGGCCTGCCATCCCGAATCCCATCTTTAATTATCTCAATGGTATTGTCCATTTCCTTGGCAGCATCTGCTATAACACCCGTGATGTCTTCATCCCAGGCACTACCCCATTCTTGGCTGACAAAAATCCGCTGCTCTTTTATTTTCCACTCATTGACATAAAACCACTCATAAGGTTCTAATATAATATCCCAAGTAAGGCTTCGCCCTGTCTGCGAAGTAACCGTAATCTGCGATTTATATTCCGGGTTATCGAAATTAAGTGTACCTCCTTCTTCTACATCTGCGGTAGCCTTATAAGAAAGTATCAAAGAGTTAATTTTAACCGCAGCATAATCCAAACCATCCGGATCTACATAAACTGTGATCTTTTGGGTAGACTCATTGCGAGTAATTGCTGCTGGCCCTATTTGGTTTTGCACGTTAATCGAAAGTACATTTCTTTCATGGTTCCAGTCACCTGACTCAATATCTTCCAAAGGATCTTTCTGGCAGGAGAATAAGAGCAACATTGCGGCAACTAATGGAAAGTATTTAAATTTATTCATGATTTTAGTCTTTTAGCTATTTATAAACCTTGGTTCAGATCTAACTCCGATTGCGGAATTGGATAGAATGTCACCTGTTCGGCGGACAACCCTGCAGCAGCAGGCACAACCTCTGCAACTTTATTAAATCTTCTTAAATCATAAAGCCTATTTCCTTCAAAAGCCAGTTCATATTTGCGCTCTTCTAAAATGGATTCCCTGAACTGATTTTCTGACAAACCTCCTGGAAGGTCGCCAAGTCCTGCTCTATTTCTAATATAGTTTACAGCAGCATACCCTTCAGTTGTAGGTCCAACGGCTTCGGCAAAAACCAAGGCAATATCAGAAAACCTGATTAGGAAAGGCTTTGTACTGGTCTTGTCATCAATAAAAAGTGGATCGATGTACTTTCTTGAAAAGGGGTAATCCATGTTGGTTGGATATTCTGCTATCACATCACCCGCTTGGTTATAAACCTTATCTACCAAGAGTAGTGTTTTCCTAAGGTCTGCGCCCTCAAAACTGTCATAGAAATCAGCTCTGGTTTGGAATACGCTCCATCCGTCATGAGATTTGGTATAAGTACCATTGGCATTATCTAAATAGATATCCCCACCTGCGATATAAGGGATAAACAATTTTGAGATTTTAGAGTAGTCGCCTTCATCGGCACCACTTCTATCCATTGACATCAAGAAGATATGTTCTTTCCCCAAAGGTTTTTCCACATCATAAATAGAAAGCAGGTTATCATCAAAGCCATATTCGCTCTGATTCAGGACAACTTCCCTAGCAAAGAAAGCAGCACTGTCATACATAGTGGTCACATCTCTACTCATGGAATTGAATACAGGAACATTGTTTTCTTTAGAAGAAGCTATCGTCAAATAAACCTTAGCGGCTAAAGATTGAGCTGCTACTTTGTCAGCACGACCTAAACCACGCTCTATATCCAACAGCTCAATGGCTTTTCTACAGTCGGCAAGGATAAGGTCATACACTTCATCCAAGCTGCTTGCCATTGGGGCAGAAGTTTGCTCTAACGTTACAACTGTAGTCGTATGAATCGGAACCAATCCAAAATTCCGAGCCAAATTAAAATAGTTCCAGGCCCTTAGGAAATAAGCTTCTCCCAGATACTTGTTTTTTAGTTCCTCAGAAAATTCCGCATTAGGAATGTTATCAAGAACCGAGTTTGATCTATTGATAGCGATATAAGCATATTTGAAAAAGTTTTTCAACATGCCATTGGTTTTGAAATTGGCCACGTCCCAGTTTACCAACCCTACACCATCAATTCCCTCGTCCGACTTTGGAAAGGCTTCGTCTGTAGGAAAATCTCCTACATAAAATATAGCCCTAGAATATTCCAAGAAAGTCAGGGCATCGTACGCATAGCTTATAGCGGCTTCAGCGTCGCCTGGGGTCTTATAAAAGTTATCTTTGGAATAGAAGCCATAAGGCTCTTCGTTGAGTTCACATGAACCCATAACGATAAATCCAAATAGAATCAATAATTTATATGTGCTTTTCATAATGCTCTTCTTTAAAATGTTACGTTAACGCCCAATGTCATTTTTCTCAAGCGAGGGTAACCACCCCAATATATACCATCGCCACCCACCTCAGGGTCATATCCCTCAAACTTTGTGAAAGTGAAAAGATTGGAAGCATTGGCAAAAACTCGAGCCTTGATATTTTTTGGTAAGTCAAAAGTGTATCCAAGGTTTACATTTTGAATTCTAACAAAGGAACCATCCTCTATCCACCAATCCGAGAACTTGTTTTGGCGGCCATCTCGCAAGCCAGGGTAATCATTAGCCGGATTGTCAACTGTCCACCTTAAAGGCGTATTACTCGGCTGATTGAATGCTTGGGTATTCAACACATCGTTACCAAAAACGCCGTTAAAGAATATGCCAAAATCAAACTTCTTATAAGTTAGGTTCAACGCTAAGCTCATCATGAAATCAGGGTGTGGATCTCCTATGATCGTCTGGTCCTTTTCATCAATTACACCATCGTCGTTGATGTCTACATATTTAAACTCTCCTGGTCTTGCCAAGTCTCCATCTAGTCCTGCCTCTATCCCTTCTTCCAAAGACTGGATAATACCATTCGTCTTGTAGCCATAAAATACTTGCATAGGTTGGCCAACCGCTAGAATATTGGTCCACTTGCGGAACATTTCAATATCGTTGCTGTAAATTTCGTACAACATCCCACTATTAGGATCTTCAGTTAAACCATATTCAGTGGAGGTTCCAAGTCTCGTAATTTTGTTTTTATTTTGAGAATAAATCAACGTTGCATTGAAGTTCAAATCTTGGGTATTGATAATATTCCCATCCAAAGTCAACTCAATTCCTTTATTACTTACGCTACCGTCATTTACCCACATTTTGTCATAACCAGAAGACGGTGCTAAGAATCTCTCACGTAAAAGATCATCTGTTTTCTTCTCGTAATAATCAAATATCACATTGAGTCGATTATCGAAAAAGCCCATATCCACCCCTAGGTTGGCTTGTGCTGTGGTTTCCCATCTCAAGTCTGGATTGGATATACCTCCCCAAACTACTTCAATACCGTCTTGCCCAGCTCTTCCCACCTCATAGCCAGGTCCAATGGCAGTAAACCAGTTGCCTTTATTATAGTAATTGCTTAGGCCATAACGGCTCAATGTCCAGTATGGGTCAATGCCTTGATTACCAGAAATACCATAACTCGCACGGAGCTTCAACTCATCAAAAACGCCTAATTGGCTCACAAACTCTTCTTCGTGTGCCTTCCAACTTATGGCTCCTGAAGGGAAATAAGCCCACTTGTTATTGGCACCAAATTTAGAGGAGCCATCTATCCTAGAAGTAAAGGTGAGCAAGTACTTATCATTAAACCCATAATTGACACGGAAAATCCCCGAAACCAGCTCCGATTCGCGATGGTCATTCCCAACGGTGTTTTTCTCTGGATTTCCGGCACCCATGTTTTGGTTCTTCAATATCTCGTTGACGAAATCAAAAGCGCCCAATTCGGATCCTCTATAGGTATTGTTTTCATAACTATAACCTATCGTAGCCCCTATTTCATGCTTTCCGAATAGCTTGTTATAATTGGCGAAAGTTTCAGAAACGAAATCTTGCCATTCCCGATTTCTCATATAAGCTGCTCCATTATTAAAACTTCCACCTTCTGTATATCTCATAGGTTGGTACTCGTCTTCTATTGAAGCCCCGTATTTATAATTCATCCTAGAAGTCAAGGTAAGAGAAGGCATGATCTTCCACTCCAAGTCGAGGAAAGACAATACGTCTAAACTTTTTGAAGTATTCAATCTGTTTTCTGAAATGGCTACAGGATGTCCGTAGTCGTTGTTGTCAGTAAGAAAATATTCTCCATTCTCATTATATATTGGCCAAATGGGGTTTCTCCAATAAGCCAAGCCACCGTTATTGTTTCGCTTACCTCTCGACAATATATTGGAGAATGTCAGCTTAAGGTTGTCCAACAGCTTATGATCAACATTGAAGTTATAACCTAATTTGGAGTAATCGTCATCGATATACATCCCTTTATCGGTATAGTAGTTGCCGCTAAAACTGAAATTAGTTTTTTCGTTTGAGCTGGATACACTCACAGTTGTGTTGTTTGAAACAGGAGCATCTCTAAAAACAATATCATCCCAACGGGTATTGTGTGGCCATGAACCATTAGACAGCTCTGCTATTGAAGGGTAGTAAATACCTGCTGGGTTTACTGCTCCTATATATTGAGGCTGGAACCCGCCATTCAATCTAGATTCATTATTCAATTGCGCCATCAGTACTGGGTCTCGCCATAGGTTTAACTCAGATGTAAATTGGGAGACTGTAGTTTGTTGTGTTACGCTAACTTGTGTCTTTCCTGTTTTTGGCTTACGGGTAGTAACCAATATTACACCGTTAGCACCTCTTGAACCATAGATTGCAGAAGCGGAAGCATCTTTTAGGATGTCAATAGACACAATATCGGATGGGTTGATTTGCTTTAAATCACCCGCATCGCCTAGTGGAAATCCATCTACAACCAATAGCGGCGACTTAGATCCCCTTAATGAACTTGCTCCACGAATAATCACCGTAGAACCTGCTCCAGGATCCTGAGACGAACTGGTAACTTGGAGACCTGCCACGCGGCCTTGAAGCAAACCCTCTACGGAGTTGGCAGGAATATCTTGAATCTTCTCAACCTGAACCTGAGAGACCGAACCGGTCAGGTCTTGCCTTTTCACAGTACCATATCCTACCACCACAACTTCGTCCATGGTCATGATATCAGGCATTAGGCTCATGTCTATGACGGACCTGCCATTCACAGGTACTTGTTCTGTCAAAAAGCCAATGAAACTGATCACCAAGGTGGCATTTTCATCCACGTTGAGCCGATAAGTACCATCTATGGAAGTGACTGTTCCATGGGAAGTGCCCAATACTATAATATTAACACCTGGAAGGGGCTCGCCCAAATCATCTGTAATGGTTCCTGAAACAATGATCTCTGCTTCAGGAAGTTCATCGGCAGCACTCAAACGATTGCCTGAATTTTCCAATGAAACATTCGCAACGGAAAGATTATTCAAAAATCCTTCGGAATCTAATTCCCCAGCATGCGATGCCGCTGACAAGGAATAAAAGAAGCATTGTAAAATCACACCTATTGATAGGTATTTTACAGTCCTTCTGACTTGTAGAAACTTATTGTTCATGAAATTTAGGTTTAGATTATTTTTTAATGTTGAGAAATATTGGTCATAGCCTCGATAGTGCTATACTTATTTTTACCTTCAATCATCCATCTCATAAAATATGTTTTAGTTGATCCAGACGCACCCGAACATGCTGCCCCTACTTCATCTCATAAAATTATTATGAGCGGCGAGATTAAAGCGAACACTATCGTACGGAAGACTGGTAATATCGTACAATGCGCGTCCTGATTGATAGAAAGCTATAACCAAAGCATTGTATCCCTTAATTCTGTTATACATTTAATCTTAAAAATGCTTTTCACATTTCTTCTATCTATCGCTTGATCAATTTACTGACCCACCTCCTTTCTGGAGAATCTACGATACAGGTATACAAACCAGGAGACCATCCTTTGGTATTGAATACTATTTCTGAACTCAGATCATCGATTTTCTCTCCATCGATTGCTGCTATTTCCTTGCCCATTGCATCATAGATCTTTACAGTGAAAGTCCCCTGTTCTATGGGCGCAAGCAATGTTATTTGATCTGCAAATGGGTTTGGATAAGCATTGATCGTTTCTCTTATAATAGGTTCCTCTGCCAATGCTATTTTTTTATTCTGAGCAGAAAAGCTCCCTGATGCTGGAGTGCCATACACCTCCATTTCATACATAGAATAGCCGTAATTGGTTCCTCTATTGATACCATACATTTTCACATATCGCGCGGTGCCGCTCAAACCTGTCAAGTCATTTTCCAAGCTGGTGTTGTTGCTTACCGACCTTACAGTTGTCCAATTCACATTGTCTGTAGAGAACTGAATTTGGTAGTAGCTGGCATATGCAGCCTCCCAAGCAATCCTTACCCGGTTTACATGATAGTTTGCCCCCAAATCTACAATGAAATATTGTGGATCAGCGGCAGCCGAAGCCCATCTGGTATTGCCATCGGCATCTACTGCCCTCGACCCTACGTGAGGGCTTTCGGTGGAAGAAACGGTCACAGGCTTGTTATAGGCCAGATTAACCGAAGAACCTCCTCCGACATTGCCCGTCCAACCCGGCATTTCATTCAAGGTAATGACCCTATCCGACCAATATATTTCCTGTATCTTTTGGTTGGAATTGTTCTGAAAAACGAGTTCAGACCAACCCATAAAAAAGGACCACTTAGGTTGGGAGGACAATAAATTTACAGCGGGCAGATCCTGGCACTCACCAATTCCCATGGGCTTATTACCTGCTTTGTTGGCCATGGCATTGTATTTTGCGGTAGTATAACCTTGACCATCGCTCCAATACATATCCAGGGTTAAAACATCCCAGTATTGACCTCCCGGATCATAGCTGTTCAAGTCGCTGGCCAATGTGCTAAAGTCTTGTAGGTTCCAAACCCATATAAGGTTGGTTAACCCTTTGGTGTAGGTCAAATAATCATGCGTGATCTGATATAATTTGGCTGTTCCGTTCGGGCCTGGTCTCCCTCCCCACCAAAACATCCCTTGATTCATTTCGTGCAATGGCCTGAAAAACACTTCCACTCCAGCATCTTTCAACTGCTGCAAATAGTAGGCAATATCATCCATCCTGCTTTTCCAACTGTTGTTAATGGCCGTTCCATTGGTAATCAGTTGGCTCCATTCCCATTCGGACATCTGGCTTAGCACGCCATTATTGTCCCAATAGCATGGCTCTCCTTTTGCGGGGTTGCAGGCATGCCACATGATATTCACCATCGCACCATTATTCCATTCCTGAATTGCCTGATTGACCATCGTTTGCCTATTGGCAATTTCATTCGGCTCAAACTGGAAATCGGCACTATACAGGCCTGGCCAAACTCCAGTGATATTATGCAGTTGTTGGCTGTAGCTGTTAGGATTTGAATTCGGCTGTCGGTTATGCATCCCACCGATCACTTTGCTCCCTTGAATGCTGTACAAATAATTAAGCGATTCAAAGGAAGTTTGCGCGCGGCTTTCTTGGAAAGCAATGACCAAAACAATGGCCATGTATCCAATGAGCATCTTTTTTCCATAAAGTAAAGTTTTCTTCATTTTTACTTGGTTTAAAAATTGAACAATAGATGTACTGTCTTACTCTTACGAGCAAGAAGGATAGATACACGTCAATCATGTTTCCGGAAACGATTGCAGTGTGTTATATAAAAGTATCTGAATAAATTAGGATGGCTAAACACTATCGTACGGAAAGTTGGTAAAATAGTCCGTGTTATTAGACATTAGACATCAGACGACAGACATTAGACACGATAAATAGGCAAGGGGCGATTGACAATAGGCAAAGGATGAAACGGGACAACAAATTTAAGATTCAAGACGTCAGAATTGGGTAGGCAGAAGTCAGTTGACATACTCAAGTTGGAACTTCCGATGTCATGCCACTAACGGTCAGTATACGTAATTATACTATTAATCTTATAAACTTGTATTTTGACAAGCAGTTATTACTTTCCATTAGCGCTATGCCGAGGCAAGAGGCAACTTCCTTAGGTTACCTTAATCCCATGGAAATTCCCTCTTACCTTCGGATGATGGTTATCCTAGGCTAGTGTTATTAATCTGTCCATATGTTCCCTAATACTTTTGAAGTAATTCGAGCATCTTCCTGTCGAGCTTATGGCCATACCAGTCTTCATATTGCACATCTTTTCTGTCGCTGTCCAAGATTCCAAAATTGCTTTGGCCAATAAAATCCCAAAGACAATAGCCTATACCCATATTTTTAAATACATCGAGTACATCTTCCAACCAAGCCAAGTAAACATGGTGCGGTAAACGATGCGAACCGCCAGTTTCTCCCAAGTGCACGCCAATGCCCTGTTCCACCAGCCTACCCCATGGTGCATAGTACTCTTCCAGTTTTTGCCTGTTCCACACATACCCTTCTTCACCGATAGCATCTGGCCACTTTGGTTCCGGCCAATCGGTGCGTTCCTGCATCCAGTCTACTTTATAATGGCTCACTGTCCCTGGTATATAGCAATGCACGCTTTGATTAATGCCCAAAGGAATAAGCTCAGGGACACAAAGGTTGCCTGCTCCTGCGCCATCGGCTATAATAATGCGTTCAGGGCTGATTTTCCGAATGGTTTCTACAGCAGGCGTTATCGTGTTTTTATAAATTTCTCCATTGAAATTGTCATAAGGCCATGGTGCTTCATTAAATAGATTAAAGCTTATTTGGTTTTTGCCTATTCCTTTATACCGTTTGGCAAACATTTCCCAATGGTAGGTAAAAGCTTTTTTTGCTGCTTCATCCCTGAAAAGCCGAAAAGGCTCTCCTGTCCAATCCCCAATACCGATGATATAGCCCGGTGCATGATGAAAAGATAGGTTTACATGCACATTATGCTTCACACCATACTCCACCATTTTATCGATAAGTTCCAGCGTGCTTTCATCTATATTATAAACATCTTCTTCTGTTATAGGCCTCTCTCCTCTTTTGGGTTTGTATTTAAGCCAAGCCCTATAGTTCAAAGGAATACGTACAAAGTCAAACCCCCAATCGGACAACCATTGAAAATGTTGCTCCTGAGGGGCATGAATCCCTCTGTTTCTATAGATATATTGTAAGTTAAAACCCTTCCACCTGGGAAGCGCAAGTCCTTTAATAGGTTTTATTTTTTTGGCACTATCTTTTGCTTCCAGTAAATGAGGTGCCGCAGCAACTGCCGCTCCCGCAAGTCCGGCCGTCTTCAAGAAGCCCCTTCTATTCTTTCTTTCCATCATTTTTCATGTTTTTTTAGTGAAAGTCGTTTAGTTAGCTTCTTTTATCCTCATCCTTCCCCTTCTACTAAAGTGAGAAGGGTTAATCGCCTTAACTAAACGACATGATTTATTAACTATACTTGTCCAGCACTCTGCGTCCTGTCTTGTCAGGATCATTCACAACAATGCATTCGTCATTCAATATCATAGTTTCTCCATTTGCTTCTGTATACTCTGGCCAAAGAGGCAGCGCACCGCCGTTAGGATTGCCGGAACGCATAAACTTCAATAAGGCATTAGCCATTGTTTTAGAGAGCTTTCTAGGCCGTGCACCTCCACCCGTATGGGTAACCATCAAATCGGTATTCAAAAACCAGAAACTGATATCCAAACAATGAAACGATCGCATGCGATGGTCAAACAAAGGAGAACTCCAACCAAACCAAGCTACATACAGAGGAGATTTCTGCTTAAGCTTTGCCTTGGCTGCACTTACCACCCGTTGTCGATTAGAGGTGATAAAAGCCCAGATTTCTATTGGCTTGCTATTAGGGAAATTCTTGGCATAAGCATTTACAATCTCTTCAGCATTTTCACCATATGTGGCTTGTAGTTCTTCCACAACACCTTCTAAAGTGATATCCTCTAATTCAGGCGCTGTCCGCCCGGGTGCCCACTCATGAAAGGTTGTGCATAGGAGCATGGGAATATCAGGAACATTATCGGTATTGCTATAGAACTCTCCCAAAGGGATATGCCTCCCATCGGCATGGGGGCCGAAGTTCCCAAATCTCATCCCCGAACTTCCCTGCTCTTTTTCCATCCTCTTTTCTGCCCTCAAGGCTAGGTCGATGTACTCCTTCCACGGCATTTCCTGTAACTTATGGATATTGGAAATCGTTATGCCAGCTTCTTTCAATATATACCTTCCTAGCTCCTCAGAGTATTTTTTATCCATCCCTTCTATATAAAAACCACTGAGTGCCACTGCTTTATGCACCAAGCCCTTTGCTTCGGGCATGGCAGCCACGAGGCAGACCTTGTCACCACCGCCTGATTGGCCCATTACGGTAACATTGTTGGGATCGCCTCCAAAATGGGCAATATTTTTATTGACCCATTTCAAAGCTGCTATAATATCCAACATGCCCACATTGCCTGAATCCTTATATTCCTCCCCTCCAACAGCAGAAAAATCAGAAAACCCAATGGGTCCCAACCGGTGGTTAATAGAGCAAAAAACCACGTCGCCATACCGGCTGAAATTTTCACCGTGATAACCATCTTGCTCTATGCCATTGCCATTGGAAAACCTGCCTCCATGCAACCATACCACTACAGGCCGTTTCATACCATCATCAATTGCCGGAGTCCAGATATTCAAACGCAGGCAATCTTCACTTACTTCATCATAGTTCCAATGGTCTACAAAGGCATAGTAATTTTCAGGACTGCGATCATAGATTTTCTGGGGAGCGGAATTGCCATAAAATACGGCGGGACGTATATCTTTCCACGGTTTAGGCTCCTGGGGTGGCATAAACCTATTTTTCCCAGCGGTATCATCTCCGTATGGAATCCCATGAAAAGTATAAATTCCTTTCATGATATACCCTTTCACTTTGCCATATTGGGTGTTGGCCACTGCGATGTTTTCACCAATAAAAAGCACCTGCCCGTCATCTTCTTCCTGTTCGATATTGTTTGAGGGAGATGCACAAGCAGTAATGGCAGCAGCAGGTGCTACACTCAATGCCAAAGCACCTACGCCTCCCTTTGCAAAAAATGCTCTTCTTTTAATCTTTTTTTCGATCATGATCAACTATAAAATGAAATAGCAGCTTATTGCCCCATCGTGATATATTGAATATTGATTATGCCTTGATTGGGTTTCTCATGCCGCACTACTATAAAATAAACATCATGTTTTCCTGAAACTGGCTGGTCAATCACACCTTCAAGAGAATCATTGGCCTCCCAGTGCTCCGAAGCCTCAAAAGACGCTCTGGCAATGACAGGGCCTGCACGGGAATCTATCCTCACCTCAATAAAGCCATTGGTAGTAGCATTATATTCATAGACAAACCTATTGATTCCTGTGAGGTCAATATTCTTTAATAAAATATAAGCAGCATTTCCTCCATGCCCCAGATTATCTCGATATCGCTCAAAACCAATATGGCCATCGGCCAAAGCTGTTCTTACTTTAGCCGGTCTCAGTTTTATTATTTCCCTTCCCGTAAGAGGCCCTATACCATTAGCGCCTTTATCGGTATATGCAGCCTGCAACACATACATCCCTCTTTCTTCCTCTTTTTTGTGCTGGTCAAACGGCAATACACCCTCAGAAGGCCACGCTTTTGTAGTCTTTTCCTCCGCCAAAGAAAGGATGTATTCGACCATAGCCTTGACCTCTCCCTCCGAAAGTTGTGGATGTGCGCTCATCATACTGTTGCCCCAGTTTCCTGTCCCTCCCTTTATAATTTTATCAATAAGCATAGTTTTAGCATCCTTATGGTCTTGGTATCGCGCTGCAATGGCACGGTAAGAGGGTCCGACTGCTTCCGCATCTACCATATGACAAGCCACACAATCACTATCATCAATAAGCACTGCCCCTCTAGGCAATAGAGCATTTGTGGATAAAGCGATATCGTTGCTGACGCCTGCCGGATGATAATCAAAAATCACTTTAATGTCTTCTTGAATGGCATTTCCATCTTCTTTATCCTGGACATCTACCTTATATTGAAAAGGCTTGTTTTCCCAGAAAAAGGATTTATTATTGGGTGAAGCAATCGTCACTTCTGGCCGTGCATTGCCGACTTTTACGACTACAGTATCTCTATTAGCCAATCCTGCCTGGTCCCTAATCTCCAAAATTGCGTGATAAACTCCAGGTTTTGTATATGTGTGGGCGGGGTGAGGATCTGTAGCAATAACATCCTCTCCTTCAAGCTGCCACTTATAACTTATTTTATCATCGCTGTCGGGATCCCCAGAACCTCTACTGGTGAACAACACACGCAAAGGGGCTGGCCCTACAACCTGGGACTCTAGGGGTAAAGTTCTTAGTTCTGAGGTAAGATAAACCGTTCGGTGCAAAGTCTCCTCACCAGCAGAATCCAGCACACTCGCAATAGCCTGAGGGGCCCGGTTGCCTCGGTTATACTCAATCTTTACGAGACGGGCATCTTCATTGTCCAAGCCATATACCGAGCCATATTCCAACATATACATAATGCCGTCATTATCGAAAGCAAGGTCGATAGGTCTTCTAAAATCCCCATTGACAGCCATAAAAGGTTCGATACTTTGGAAATTTTCGTTTTCATCAAAGCGTATGGCCATTACCCAATTTCTCATCCAATCAAATACAAATAGAGCATTGTCATAATATTGTGGGAACCTTGTCGCTGCCGTTGATGCCTTATTATAATGGAAGAAATCTCCTGCCATGGCACTGCGCCCACCCTGTCCCAGTTCGGGAAATTCTTCAGATGAAGCATAAGGATACCAAATCATGGCTGGCTGCGCAGGAGGCAATTCGGCAAGGCCTGTATTATTAGGCGAGTTATTGATGGGGGTCTCAGGATCAAATTTTGGCCCAGCAGTTTTGGCTTCAAAATCCCAATGGGCATAGGCGTAGTTGTTTCCTACAAAATAAGGCCATCCATAATTGCCTGGTTCTTTTGCCTGATTGAACTCATCATAGCCCCTTGGCCCTTTTTCGCTCTCCGTTCCTGCATCTGGGCCATTATCCCCCCAATATACGGTGCCAGTTTTTTTATTGACGGCGATACGATAAGGGTTGCGGCTGCCCATTACATATATTTCTGGGCGTGTTTTAGCGGTACCGGGAGCAAATAAATTCCCTTCGGGGATGGTGTATGTCCCATCGGGCTGGGGACGGATGCGCAATATTTTACCCTTGAGATCATTGGTGTTAGCAGCCGACCTTTGGGCATCAAGACTGAAATACTGCTCTCCCGGGCGCTCATCTAATGGCGCATATCCATCGGACGAAAATGGGCTTGAACTGTCTCCTGTAGAAAGATATAGATTGCCTTCTTCATCCCATGCCAAAGAACCACCATGATGAGAGCCACTGTTCTCTTCTACAGGAACCTGCAACAATATCTTTTCAGATGTTGGATCAATAGTATTGTTTGGATTAAGCGTAAAACGGGAAAGATTGAAAATAATAGGTTCTCCCTCTATCGGAGGAGCATAATACAAGTAAAGGTAGTTATTGGCGGAAAAGTCTGGATCCAGCGCTATCCCGATCAGTCCTGTACCTCCCCGTGTAGTCACCTCAAACTGATGTATCAAAGAACGTTCATTTGTTTTAGGGTCATATAAGTTCAAGCTACCCGTTCTTAATTCCGTAAAGAAAATCCGTCCATCTTCCGCAATGGCCAATTCCATGGGATTCTTTAAATCATCTACCAAAGTAGTCTTAACGAAACGGTTTTCTTCTGGCACCTCCACCGCAGTAGCTTTGGAATAATCCAGCTTGCCTTCTCCCATGGCATATTGTATCCCTCCCAAAAGGTGGCCCAAAAACAGCGGCTCGCTATAAGATTCTTCCGTATGTCCTCCTGCCGTGTAAAAAGCCCTTCCGCCATCATACTCCTGGTACCAGGCAATGGGGTGATCTGACCCATGTGTGCCACCCTCGTAGGTAGTTTCATCAAGGTTGGCCAATACCTTTATCCCCGGATAAAAGCTTCGGAAGTTATACCACTCATCATCCCGCACCCATTCATCGGGCAGGTCTATAGTAGAGGGATGTTCTTTATCCAATACCGTCACTGTGGCTTCCCGAACTCCTGGGTTATGAGGGTGATTGGCAAAATGTGCACCCATAAGGTTGCCAAACCATGTCCATTCATATTCGGTGGTGGAAGCGGAATGGATCCCTACGTAACCGCCTCCCGCTTGGATATACCGCTGAAAAGCTGCTTTCTGCTCGGGATTGAAAACCCTGCCTGAGGTATTCAAAAACACAATCGCATGATACTTTTTCAGATTTTTATCATTGAATCTGGATGCGTTTTCGGTTGTGTCCACCAGAAACCCATGCGCTTTGCCTAACTTTTGGAGGGCCTCGATACCCTGAGGAATGGAAGTATGCCTCCAACCTGTTGTTTTTGAAAATACCAATATCCGAGGCGCTTTGTCCGACTGCTGCTGGCATGACCCCATCATAATCGTTGCCATTATAAAAAGCGTGAGGTAGCCCCATCCTTTTGCAATCGTGTGCAGCTTATTCATGTGATATTTTCTTAGTGAAACTTAATTTTCCTTGGTATTGGACAGGATGCATGCTGTTTCTTTTTTTAAGGAAACCCATTGCAAATCCTCCCTGATTCATTAATATCTGAAGAATTTCTAATGAATACTATATTATCACCTATTTATAAATAGTGGCGATGTTAATATAGCCAGAGGGCTTCAACTATGGCTATACTGCTGGCTTTCAACAAGTTTCTAACTGACAGGAACAGTTTTAATTCAAACAGAAGTTGTCGTCAATCATTTAATGTCGTTTCGCTCAAACCTCTTCCTAAAGTAAGAAGGATCCTCAACGAAACGACATTAATTTACATGGCAAATCTTTATTCGATTACTTTATCTGTATCCCATCCTGGCATATCTTCCAACATGATCACCCTTTTGTCGGTATATACCTTTTTGATTTCTTTTTCGGAGTTGCTACTTTTTACCAGTTCTGACCAAGGCATGAAGAAAGTCCACCGAGGTTGTGCTTTGAGCATTTTTACAGACGGCAATTTGGAACACTCCCCAATCGCCATAGGTTTGTCGCCAACAATAGGCAGAATGTAGTCATACCATTCTTTATCAAAACCTTGCTCATAAACATCAAAGGCAAATACATCCCAGTACTCATGGCCGGGGTTATAGTCTTCAAAATCCCTGCTCATGTCCTGCATATCCCATACCCATATCAGGTTGTCCAGGCCTTTTTCCTTTTCCATATAATTGCGGGTAATCCTGTACAGCTCAGCAGTTCCTTTAGGCCCTGGTCTTCCTCCCCACCAAAACTTGCCTTGGTTCATTTCGTGCAATGGACGGAACATTACTTCTACTCCCCTTTCTTTCAAATAATAAAGATAGACCGAAATTTCATCCATCCTGGTTTTCCAAATTTCATTCAATGGGGTGCCATCGGTAATAATCTCTTCCCACTGACTGTCGGTAAGCTGTGCATTTAACAATCCTGGATCCCATTCGCAAGGCTCTCCTTGATCTGGCGGGCATCCATGCCACATAATATTGATTAAAGCGCCCTTGTTCCACTGTCTTTCTGCTTCGAAGATCATGGTCCAGCGATTATCCATGTTTTCCTTTTGGAAGAGGAAATCACCACTCCAGAGTGCAGGATACTTCCCCGTAGTTTCATTTATATAGTTGGTCCAGGCTGCCGGCTCAGCATTTGGTTCTCGATTATGAATACCCCCAATGGTCTTTTTGCCTGAGATCTCATAGAGAAAGTTGAGTGATTTGAACTTGGTCTGGGTATGTCCTGTACTTGTGACCATCAACATTGCCGCAATGGCGCACAGTTGAAGGACTTTTTTAAAACTTTGTAAATTAAATTGTATCACAAGGAATAAACTTATGGTTGGAAAATCATTTAAATCGCCTAACGCTGTTAACCCATATGAACAGCCATGAGGCCATTTATACCAATTATTTACTTTAGGCTTTTTGCTATGATACAAAACTAGCTGGCCGGGTGACTTAGTTTAAACACTCTAGTCCGTAGGTCTGGCAAAATCGTACGTAACAGTTCAATTTTGGGGTTAGCAGTCTATTTTAACCTCGAAGTGCATGAAGATTTTCACAAGAGTGCGATGATGATATTGCTGCTTTCCCCACCAAGGCGTTAAGACGCTAAAGAGTTTCTATCGTCATTGAGAGTGGGTTTTCTTTAAGGCTGTGACAGTCAAAAAACAGCCAATATTGGTATAAGGCGAAAATAAAGCATTATTGCCAAGCGAAGCAATCCCCAAGTTATATATCGAGAATCAGTGTCGTTTAGCTAAGCATTTTTATACCTCATCCTAAATTCTTTAAGGGGGGAAGGGGGAAATAACTCTTAACTCAACGACATTGTATCGAAAATATAAATACTTATTGTCACCAAGCTGCTGCTTATTTTCCTAGGGGATTGCCACAATTTTCCCGCTGAAAAAGCTGGAAAAATTTCGCAATGACGAGGTTGGTGGAATGGGCTGCAAAAAGGATAAAAATGTTTCTCAAGGCAGGTTTTATTTTTCTTTTTTATTGTTTCACATGCTTACTGCTTGTTGCCGACTGACTATGTCACCCCTTCGGGGTTGGCGGCATGTTTGTAACATCTCTGCTATAATAATTCCATCCCTTCGGGATTGGCAGAGTATTCTGCCTGCTTTTTTAACCACAAAGTGCACAAAGGTTTTCATGTGAAGTGCGATAATGATTTCGTGGCCTTGCAGACGGTCTAAGTGTTTAATTGACGCCTTCGGCATCAAGGTGTTTTACGGAAAGCCCCGCAAAGACGCAAAAAGGGACAGAAGAAGTCGACTCTTGACACTAAGACACAAAGATATATGAAGGTTTTTGATTCGCTCATAGGTACATTAATCCATTGGCATATTGGGTCATAACCAGGTTTAAAGTTCATCATTCCATTTGTCAGTCATTGACATTTTGGGAACGCTAATTATCTAAAGTTTTATAGGTTGCAATAGGCAAGGAAGCAAAGACCGACAAATATTCCTTCTTTGAAAGTTCGCTTCATTTCTACCTTATCCATCGTTGGTGCATATCTCAACAGCAAAAGGAACATGTGTAATAAAAAGCAGTTTTTAAACCTTCTTCTATAGAGAGAAGAATCTATTTTTGAAAAAAAAAATTTACCATTACAGATCTCAAACTAACCATGAAAAAAAATTTAACCAGCTATTTTATAGCATTCGCCTTATCCACTATTCTCTTCTCATGTAAAAAAGACAAAGAAGAAGTCATAAATGATGATAATAATAAAACTCCCGAAATAGCATTTACTACTCCTGAAAACAACGCCAAAGTTTGGAATAAAATTACCCTTGAAACCAACACTATCAACAGTGACGAAATTGAGAAAACGGTGTTTTATATAGCGGATAAACAGGTAGGTGAAATTTCCACACCTCCTTTTGATTATGTTTTTGATACAAAAGCATATAATGATGGTCCACTTGAAATAAGAGCCATTGCGCATTATAAAACAGGAAGTCAATCAGAAGCAACCCTAACCGTTAATATTTTAAATACCCTGTTTACGTTTTCTGTGCCAGAAAACCCTGGAGATGCTGCTTTAATGTTTTTGTCTGACCCCCAGGGAAATTCTCTTGGTATTAAATCATTGGAAAAAGGAGCAACAGTTGAATTTAGAAGGCCTGATGACTTTGAGGATGAAATATTCAATTGTAACATAATATATGAGAGTGAATATACTGTCACTGTTCGAACCTATACAAATGTTGAAATCTTGGGAAAGGAAGGAGAATTGAAAGTTGCTAAATCTAGCAAGCCTGTTGGAAATGCTACAATAAAATTAGATATGCTTGGACAAGATGAGAGGTTAGAGTTTTTTGGAGACTTAAATCCAACAGGTCAGTATTACGAATGTGCAGATTGTGAGATTGCTATTGCCCTTACCAAGGAGCCTGCCAATATCTTTGCCTTCAAAGATGCCCTTTCTGACTCTCCATATTATGCTTATATAAGAGACGTAAAAGATGGGGATGTCATTAATCTAGAACAAGATGATTTGATACCTATGAAGAAAAGGAGCGTACCACCATCAAATTTGGGTTACAATACAACATTTGTAACATTGTTTGGGAATGATAACTTTGGTGTAGATAATGATTTTTTTATTGGAATCAATTATGGTCCTTCAAGCTCTGATATCGAATTTTATTCTCCTGAAGAAAAATTATTTAAAGAATATTATACAAGCTATCGCATGAGTGGCAATAATAAAAATTTAGAATATTTTGTTCTAGGTGAAGATTTCCAACCATTTGCTGCCCCAGATTTTGATATAAATAAAGAGACAGGAACAGATACTAAGATAGTTGGCACAGCAAGCGGAGAGTTTGATTCTTATTATGCGAAATGGGAGAGCAGGATGGGCAATATTGATTACCTACATTATGTATATGGAAAGCCGGAAAATCAATTAACGGCTAATCGACCTACTTTGCCGAACGAGATATTAGAAATGTATCCTTCTTTTAAAAATACAGTATTTAAACCAAGCTATATTGGAGCTGACGATAGCTATGCTATTAAATCATATAATGAATATATCGAACATCACTTGGGTGTAAATAGAAATAAAGAATATGAGTGGAATATTCATCATATCACTTCGGCTTTTGAGGATTAGACAACTTCCAGACGCTTCAAAAGCAACCTTTATGTTCAATGATCAAATTTGACAGGATTTATATAAAACAGGCATAATCTCTCATGGGGGTTATGCCTGGAATAAAGTTTAGCTATGATTTTTTGAGATGCCTACATATGTGCCCATTGATCAGGTTTTGGGAAGTATAGCATTATACTTAAAAATGGATAAAATAAAGGGTAACATGAATACTTAAGCAGTTTACTGGCGAAAACATATGACAAAGGGAAGACACACAGGTTAACGAATATGGTAAAACACAACAAATTTTTTGTTGGGTACCCCTTCGGGAATGGCTATGCATCCTGCAAATTTCTTTTAACCCCAAAATACACAAAGGTTTCACGAAGAGCACGATGATGGTTATTGCTGCTTTCCGCATCAAGGTATTAAGACGCCAAGGGGTTCTTACCGTCATCGCGCGCGCTTTCCTAAAGGTCGGAAATGTCTAACCAGCAGCAAATGTTTGTATAAAATAAGAATCAGAGTATTTCTGCCAAGCGAAGCAATCCCTAAGTTATATATCGGGAATCTATGTCTACTCATTGTTGCTCATTTTCCTAGGGGATTGCCACAATTTTCCCGCTGAAAAAGCTGGAAAAATTTCGCAATGACGAGGTTGGTGGAATGGGCTGCAAAAAGGATAAAAATGTTTCTCAAGGCAGGTTTTATTTTTCTTTTTTATTGTTTCACATGCTTACTGCTTGTTGCCGACTGACTATGTCACCCCTTCGGGGTTGGCGGCATGTTTGTAACATCTCTGCTATAATAATTCCATCCCTTCGGGATTGGCAGAGTATGATACTGTTTTCGTGGCCTCGCAGGCAACCAAAGTGTTTAATTGCTCATCAAGGGGTTTCGCGCAAAGACGCTAGGGGGTTTCTATCGTCATTGCGAGTGGGTTTTCTTTAAGGCTGTGACAGTCAAAAAACAGCCAATATTGGTATAAGGCGAAAATAAAGCATTATTGCCAAGCGAAGCAATCCCCAAGGGGTTTGTGCGAACCTAACTTTTCAAGCCTAGCTATTTTTGGATAACAGCCGCTTTTTGCCTTTCTGCAATATACTTGCTCGGTGAAACACCAAATTGTTTGGTAAAGCACTTGGCAAAATAGGAATGGCTGCTGAAGCCTACTTCAAAGGCAATCTGGCTGTTGCTCAACTTCCCATCTGCCAGCAGCTTCAAGCTTCTTTTCAAGCGAATGGTCTTGATAAAGTCGTTCAGGGTCTTATTGGTAATGGCTTTGACTCTTTCATATAGCACGGTGCGGCTTAGCCCAACCGCTTCGGCAACAGCCCAGGAGTCAATTTCGGTATTGGCAATCTCCTTTTCTATAAAGTTGATAAGTGAATTGATGAACTCTTCGTCTTGCTTATTCATACTCCCCGCCTCTGGCACTATGCCAGGCATTTCAACCATTTTTTCTTTTATCTTCTCCTGATTTTTGAGAAGATTGAGCAATACCTGTAACAAAAGCTCCTTTCTTACAGGTTTCTTTAAATATACGTCTGCACCAGCACTGTATCCCAAGAGTTGATGCTCTTCGTCGGTTTGGCTGGTGAGGAGAATCACGGGAATGATCGCAGTGGCTTCATTTTCCCTGATCATTTTACAAAACTCAATGCCGTTTATTTCAGGCATCATCACATCTGATATAATGATGTGCGGCTGCATTTCCAAAGCAAGCTTCATCCCTTCTTCGCCATTATGGGCTTCAAATAGCTCGAAATTCTCATACAACAGCATTTTTAGGAACATTCGCTGCTCTGGGCTATCATCCACTATCAGGATCTTTTTCCCTTTTAGCTTCAATGATTTCTCAAGAGAATACGCTTCCCAAAAGTTC
The DNA here is from genome assembly GCA_964440915.1 of uncultured Roseivirgaceae bacterium. Classification (GTDB taxonomy): domain Bacteria; phylum Bacteroidota; class Bacteroidia; order Cytophagales; family Cyclobacteriaceae; genus CAMPJM01. The sequence goes on along the minus strand of CAYTTV010000005.1, from coordinate 18,595 downwards.
AAAGCAAAGCCAAAGTCTTTCTCCTCCTTAATTTTTTGGTCCTGTTTGGCTTCCACAGGTATTTCTCCTACGGCTTTGGGCAGTGTAATGTACAAGGTAGTTCCTTCTCCAAGTGTACTTTCTATGTTTATATCTCCGGCATTCCTCTGGATAAAATCTTTACAAATCACCAAGCCCAAACCCGTCCCTGTTTCCCCTGCGGTACCTTTCCCTATTCTATCCTTGTCTACTTCAAATAAGGTCTCCAGTTGGTTTGCAGACATTCCTTTGCCATTGTCCTCCACCACTATCTCGACTATATCTTCGTACATGTTGGCAGTGATCACAATTTCACCGTTATATTCGGTAAACTTGATACTATTGCTCAGTATATTTCGAATGACGGTATCAACCATATTATAATCGGCAGCAACAAAATATTCTTCTTCGAGACGATTAATGAGTTTTATGTTTTTGTTGGCAGATTGCTGCTCAAGCAAATAAAGGTTTTTGTTGATCAGATCGCCCATATTGAATACAGAAGGATTGAAATCAATTTTCCCAGACTGTGCCATTGACCAGGTAAGCAGGTTCAGAAGCAGGTCATAAACCGCCCCAGAAGATTTATGAATCCCATCCATGTATTCATACACATCCTTTTTGTCCATTCTAGAAAAGTTGTCCTTTAGGAATTCGGTAATCCCAGTTATCGCCGATATAGGGTTTTTGAGATCATGGGCAAGAATGGACACAAAATGATCTTTGGTAAGATTAGAGGCACGAAGCTCATCTACAGTCTTTTCTAGCTCCCTGTTTTGGGCGACAATTAATTGCTGCTGGTCTAGAATTTTAGTGGCCTGTCTCCTTATTTCTTGATTAGAAGTTTCCAGTTTCTCATTTTGTGTGAAAATTTCTTCGTTACGCTCCAGCAAAAACATATTGGCCTCTCGCAATTCTTTTGTTCTTTTCTTCACTTCTGCAGACAAAACATCCTTTTGCCTTTTTACTGCCGCTAACTTCAGGTAGAAAAACAAAAGCACAAGTCCAACGCAGATAGAAACCACTAATATTTTAAACCACATCGTCTGCCACCAAGGCGGAAGCACGATGATATTTAAGCTTTGAGGAACTGTTATCCACTCTCCTTCAGCTGCTTTATACCTGATCCTAAACACATAGTCACCTGGTTCAAGATTATAAAAATTGACTTTCCTCTCCCCTTTCAAACTCAACCATTCGTTACCAAAGTTCTCCAGTTTATAAGCATACTCTGTCTGAAGTGGAGAATAAAGATTGATACCAGAAAAACCTATAGAAAAGTAGGCCTGGTGATAAGACAACACCAAAGTGTCGGTGAACTGAAGCGGTTTAGCCAGTACTGAATTCTCGTCTCCCGGATTCTGAAGGGTGTTGTATATATATAGATCGGTGAAATAAAAGGCACTTGGCAAGGTCAGCGGGCGAATGCTGTCAGGATGAAACATGTTGAACCCGTTGAAACCTCCAAAGAACAACCAGCCATCTCGGCTCTTCAAAGCAGATTTGGCAAAAAAAGAATTTCCTTGAATGCCTTCGGAAACATCATAGGTATGGACATAGTGGCTTTCAGGGTCGAATACCACCAACCCTTCGTTTGAGCTCAACCACAACTTGTCTTGATCGTCTGAAACCACGCCTTTGAATGACAAGGGTAAATCAGGATTCTCATTATAGCGAACAAAAGCACCTCTATCTTCATCGTACCGATCCAATCCACCTGACTCACTGACCACCCATATTCTCGCTTGTTGGTCTTCGGTAACCATGTGTACGGAGTTGCCACTGATGCTCTCTTCCTTTTCAGAATGATTATAATGTTTCAACACTTCCCTATCATAAACATAGACTCCATCATATGTGCTTATCCAAATTCTGTTTTTAGAATCTCTAAATAAATGATTGATCCAAGCTGGCGCGCTCATGTCAAAAGGAAAAATATCATTGTTCTGATGATGTATGAACTTCTTTTCACGAAGGTCAAACGCACTTAAGCCTTCCCCAAAAGTTCCTATCCATATAATAGAATCTTCTACTAGCAACGATTTGACGTTATTGTATATTAATGATGTAGGGTCAGAAGGATTGTTTTCATAATGCGTAAATTCTTGGTTAGCTGGATTGAATTTAACTATCCCTCTATTTGCAGATGCCAACCATAGGTTCCCTCGCCTATCTTCTTTAATGTCGACTATAACTCCTGTTGGCAAACCATCAGCGCTACTATAATTCTTGAATCTTCTCCTTTCCTTGTCAAAAGACGTAATGCCGCCCCCATCGGTCCCTATCCATATCGTTCCGCCTTTCGATTCATAAAAGCATGTGATGGTATTGTTGTTTAAAACCTCTGATACCGCATTTTCTGTAGAGTAGTGAAGAAATGAGTTTTTGTTGCTATTGGAATAATATAGGCCGTATTCGCTCGAAGAAAACCAAAAGTTGCCGAACGTATCTTCATAAAAAGATGAAATAGAACGTCCTCCCACTTTATTCTTTTTATAGACAGGCTGCTCAAATGGCTTCAGTTTATTATCCTTCTTGTCAAGGTAGTTTAACTGCTCTTTTTCTGACGCTACCCAAATGTTTTTGTTTTTATCTTCATAAATAGCAATGACCAGGTTCATGTCCTTGTCTGCCTTGTTGGTGGAGGCAATGGCATAATGGTGAATCAAGTTGCCTTCATTGCCTAGCAAGGAAACCCCTTTGTCGTATGACCCTATCCAGACTTGGTCTTTATGGTCAACCATTATGCTCCTGATTTTATTGCTACAAATAGTTGTAGCATCGCCCGACCTGTGAAAGAAGCGTGTAAAGGTATTCTTTGAAGGTGAAAATTTGTTGACACCGCCTGCAAATGTTCCTATCCATATATTCTCTTCAGAATCTATAGCCAGACCAAAGATCACATCATGGCTCAAAGAGTTTGGATCGTCCGCATTATAAAGCCACCAATCATAGGTTCGGTCGTCATGTTTATATCGGCAAAGGCCATAGGAGGTGCCTAACCATAAACTACCTTCTGCATCCTCTAAGATATCATTGACAGGAATGGCTTCGAGAGTATCGTGAATCTTAACTTTTTCGAACCGGTCCATTTCCCTGTCATACAAGTTGAGCCCATTGATAGTAGTGATCCATAGCCTGTTTTTGGCATCCTCATATATGTGATAAACAATATTATTGGAAATACTGTACGTGTTACTTTCCGAATGCCTATAACTCCTGTAGTTATAACCATCCCATCTTATCAGGCCCTCTGTAGAAGCCATCCAAAGAAAACCCTCAGAGTCTTGATAAACAAAATTGATGATGTCGGAAGGCAAGCCCTCATCACTAGATATATTGTAAAGCTTCATGTTTTCTATTTGGCCATAGGTCAAAAATGGCGCCCATAGAAAAAAGCATAATGGCAATAGTCTTCGCATATAATGTGTTGAAACTCGTGCGTTTTGACACTTCAATCAGCATGTCAACTAACGTCACTCCTGAGCAAGTTTCCTGAAAATTGGGCAAAAAGCGTATCATCTCCAAATCACTTTCTACCCATACTATCCATACGTAATAATAACTCTAATTATTTCATGTAAAATCAAGGCAGTTATTACATTACAAATTTACGGATATTCCCTGTCTTACTATTTCGACGCCAAAACTTGTAGTTTGAAAAGCTTTCAAATTTTTTAAATTAAATAATGATGCGTTATTTAGCATTCTTAAATTACGTTATTTTAAAAACAAGAAGTTTTTTCCTGAAACTCGATAAACAACCAAAACACATGAAACTTTTAGAAGGTAAAACTGCGCTGATTACAGGAGCTTCCAAAGGGATAGGGAAAGCCATAGCCCAGAAGTTTGTAGCCCATGGCGCAAATGTGGCGTTTACTTATTTGTCTAGCGTAGAAAAAGGCGAAGCTCTAGAAAAGGAGCTGGCGCAAGAAGGCATAAAGGTGAAAGGATACCGATCTGATGCTTCCAACTTTCAAGAGGCAGAAAAACTGATTAATGATATAGTAGCAGAGTTTGGTCAATTGGATATCTTGGTGAACAATGCTGGCATTACACGTGACAACCTGCTGATGAGAATGAGCGAAGGAATGTGGGACGAGGTGATCAATGTTAATCTAAAGTCCGTATTTAACACGGTAAAAGCCGCTACAAGGACTTTTATGAAACAGAAAAGTGGGAGCATTATCAATATGTCCTCTGTAGTGGGCGTTAAAGGTAATGCTGGTCAAGCAAATTATGCTGCTTCAAAAGCTGGCATCATAGGATTCACGAAGTCGGTAGCCCTTGAGCTCGGATCCAGAAATATTCGTTCCAACGTAATTGCTCCTGGCTTTATCGAAACAGAGATGACGGATGTGCTAGACGAAAAAACTGTTCAAAGCTGGAGAGATGCTATACCATTGAAAAGAGGTGGAACGCCCGATGACGTAGCCGATTGTACAGTATTTCTAGCTTCTGACATGTCAAGGTATATTACCGGCCAAGTAATTCAGGTAGATGGTGGCATGCTGACATAGAGCATGATAAGGTTTTGAGCCCAACAATGGACACCCTTGCTGATTTAAACCTTCGGTTTTTTAAGCAGGGATCACCTTGAACAGAAATAGCAGGAAAGAGAATCAAATCATGGATTTTAATTAATGCAGAAAAGCCAATTGTTCTTCGAAGTCTCCCCTTGGCTCGTTTTGCCATGTCTGCTTTTAGGAGCGGCTTATGCCTACTTTCTTTATCAAAAGAAAGGGCCGTGGAGCAAAAAAACGAACTACTTACTGGCTTTTCTGCGGTTTTCTCTTGTTGCTTTTCTGAGTGTCTTACTCCTAGCGCCTCTAATAGCACTGGTAAAAAACACTTTTGTTCCCCCGCTGTATGTTGTGGCCATCGACAATTCTCAGTCCGTGGAAAATGTCCAAACCCCTACTGAGCTCCTCGATCAAATACCTGCTCTAGACCAAAAGTTAGCAGGCCAAAACCATGAGATAGTATTTCGCAGCTTTGATAACAAAAGCTTAAGATCGCTCGAAACACTGCGTTTTGACTTCCCTTATACTGACATTCAAAGTTTCCTTCAATCCATTGTCTCAGACTATGAAGGCAGAAACTTAGCAGGTGTCATTTTCATATCAGATGGCATTTATAACCGAGGAATTTCTCCAGAATATACTACTTTCAATGTTCCCATTTATGCGATCGGTCTCGGTGATACGCTCCCTCAAACAGATATCAACCTCAAAAACCTTTATTATAACAAAGTTGCATACGAAGGAAATAAATTCCCTATAGTTGCCGAAATTCAACATTATGGCTTTTCAGAAGAGGAAGCAACAGTAAGTGTTTTGAAGGATGGGAAAACCATTAGTTCGCAAAACATAAAGCTAGGAAATGAAGGGGAAATCCAACAAATAGAGTTTCTGATCGAAGCAGCACAAAGGGGCATCCAGCATTACAAAGTGAAGCTTGATTCTCTTCCAGGGGAATTTACTATAAGCAATAATGAGCAGCAGGCTTTCATCGACATCATAGAAGGCCGAGAAAAAGTGTTGCTTGCAGCAGCGGTGCCACACCCTGATGTTAAGGCCATCCATGCTGCTCTCCAAGAAAACATCAACTATGAAACTTCACTATACATTCCTGGTATAAATGAAGCCCCTTTGACCGCTACCGATTTGCTTCAATATGATGTTCTTATTCTGCACCAAATTCCTTTTGGGGAAAATAGTGTGGGTGGCAACGCCCTTGATTTACTCTTAGAAGCTCAACTTCCAAAATGGTTTATATTAGGAAACCAAAGCAACATCGATCGATTTAACCGCAGCAATGGTACTTTGGAAATACAGGCCAGTGGAAACGAAAAAGATCAAGTATTTCCTTCCTTTTCCCCTTTCTTCCAACTTTTCAAAACTGATGAGGCGCTTCATGATGCTCTCGCTTCTTTTCCTGTCGTTGCAGTCCCTTTTGGCAGCTATAATCTTTCTCCTGAAACTGCTGTACTTTTTCTACAGAAAGTAGGGCAGGTAGTAACAGAGAAGCCATTGTTCTTATTTGGGAAACAAGATAATTTAAAACAGGCCGTTTTAGCAGGTGAAGGACTTTGGAAATGGAGAATGCAGGAATACGCCCGACACAATAATGCAAAAAAGTTTGATGAACTTATATCCAAGACTGTTCAATACCTGTCGGCCAAAGAAGACAAAAGAAGATTTAAGGTTTATCCCATACAAAATGAATTCACGGACACTGAGCCGGTCATTTTTGAAACAGAAGTATACAATAGCCTTTTTGAACCTATATATGACCAGGCCATTCAATTGCAAATAAGCAACTCCGCAGGAGAGCGGACATCCTATTCCTACACCACCACACCTTCCAACACTACTTTTCATGTCAGCGGGTTGCCAGAGGGCGTGTATCGGTATAGGGCCGAAAGCACTTTGGACGGAGATAAAGTAAGCAGTGAAGGAGAGTTCTCTATTGCAAAACTTGAGCTGGAAAGCCTAAGTCTTACCGCCAATCATAACCTGCTCAGGAAGGTAGCACGTAACTCAGGTGGCAACTTCTATCTGCCCGATCAATTCAACGAGCTTATCCAGGACCTCCAAGACAGAGAAACACAAAGCATTATATTTTCTGAGGAGGAGTATCTTCCTGTTATTAATTTGCCATGGTTGTTAGTGCTCCTTATTGCATTGGTAGCCCTTGAGTGGTTTCTGAGGAAATATAATGGGAGTTATTGATAGATTAAGATTTCAGATGGAAGATTTTAGACGGAAAGTTTCTTCGTATAGTTATTCTCCCTCTCGGACATATTTAATCCTCAATTCGTTATTAGCCATACAGGATTTTCTCCACATCCTCCGGAGGCAATTTAACCTCGCCTTGCCTTTTCGTTCATCTTTGGTCTGCTGCGTGAAATGTCTTGCTAAAGTCTAAATATCTTACTGTATTCTATATAACGCGAAAAGGCTGTCTTTGCAGACAGCCTTTCCTAATCAATTTAAAATTCAATTACTCTTGGTCCTTTTGCTCTTTTTGAGGTTTCTTTTTCTTGATCTTCAAATTCAAGGTCTCTCCCTTCCCATCATAGTCGGCTACAATTATGTCACCTTCTGTCAAATCACCTCTCAAGATCTCTTCTGCCACCAAGTCCTCCAAATACTTTTGGATTGCCCTGTTCAAAGGTCGGGCTCCATATTGAGGATCGTATCCTTTGTTGGCAACAAAATCTTTGGCTTTAGCGGTAAGTTCGACTGTATAACCTAAAGATGTAATTCTAGCAAACAACTTTCCCAAGGTTAGGTCGATGATCTGATGGATATGCTCTCTCTCCAAAGAGTTGAACACAATTACATCATCCAAACGATTTAGAAACTCAGGGCTAAACGCTTTTTTCAGCGCATTCTGAATAGTAGATTTCATCAAGTCATTCATCCCATCTACCTTCGATTTTGTTGCAAAGCCAATGCCTGTTCCAAAATCCTTCAAATCTCTCGCCCCAATATTGGACGTCATGATAATGATAGTATTTCTGAAGTCTACCCTTCTCCCCAGACCGTCTGTAAGGATACCGTCATCCAAAACCTGCAACAACAAGTTATAAACATCAGGATGTGCCTTTTCTATCTCATCCAACAATACTACGCTATAAGGTTTTCTCCTAACTTTCTCGGTCAGTTGGCCTCCTTCTTCATAGCCCACATAGCCTGGAGGTGCTCCCACCAAACGCGACACGGAGAATTTCTCCATGTATTCACTCATGTCTATCCGGATAAGTGCATCATCCTTGTCAAACAGGTAAGTCGCCAGCACTTTTGCAAGTTCTGTCTTTCCTACTCCCGTTGGTCCCAAAAACACGAAAGAGCCGATGGGCTTCTTGGGATCTTTGAGACCTACTCTTGTACGTTGTATGGCTTTCACCAATTTTTTAATCGCTTCATCCTGACCAATCACCTTATTTTGAAGCTCTTCTGCCATGCCCAGTAGTTTGGCACTTTCTTGTTGGGCGATCCTGTTAGTAGGAATACCCGTAATCATGCCTATTACTTCTGCAACATTTTCTTCATTTACTTCATACCTCTTGGTATTGGTTTCTTCTTCCCAACGGATTTTGGCCTTTTCCAACTGATCCAGAAGCTTCTTTTCTTTGTCTCTTAACTGTGCTGCTTCTTCATATTTTTGGCTCTTTACCACCTTGTTCTTTTCCTTCTTCACATCCTCAATCGCTTCTTCTAGCGTAACGATCTCTTCCGGCACATGGATATTGTTGATATGCACTCTTGCACCCGCCTCATCCAATACATCGATAGCCTTGTCTGGCAAGAACCTATCACTGATATACCGGTCTGAAAGCTTAACACAAGCCTCTATTGCTGCTGGGGTATAAATCACATGGTGATGGTCTTCATACTTATCTTTAATATTTTCCAGTATCTGAACGGTTTCTTCAGGAGTTGTCGCATCTACGATTACCACTTGAAACCTTCTGGCCAAAGCCCCATCCTTCTCAATGTATTGTCTATATTCATCCAGAGTAGTGGCACCTATACATTGGATTTCTCCTCTGGATAAAGCTGGCTTAAACATATTCGATGCGTCTAGCGATCCTGAAGCTCCGCCTGCACCTACAATTGTGTGCAACTCATCGATAAAGAGAATTACTTCTGGAGACTTCTCCAGTTCATTCATCACAGCCTTCATCCGCTCTTCGAACTGGCCCCTGTATTTTGTACCTGCCACCAATGAAGCCAAATCCAGTGTCACTACGCGCTTATTAAAAAGCACTCGCGATACTTTTTTCTGTACAATTCGCAACGCTAGACCTTCAGCAATAGCAGTTTTACCTACACCAGGCTCTCCAATCAGTATCGGATTGTTTTTCTTTCTACGGCTAAGGATTTGCGCAACCCTTTCAATCTCCTTATCTCTACCGACAATGGGATCTAGCTTGTCGCTTTCCGCCATCTTGGTAAGGTCTCTACCAAAATTATCTAACACAGGGGTTCTGGACTTCTCTGCTCCTTTAGAAGCAGATTCCTTACCAGAAGAGGCACTTCCAAAAATCCGAGATGAATCATCATCCGGATCGTCGGTGTCGGATGAAGCCATAGGGTTCTCCGTTTGATATTCCAATAGTTCTTTCACGACTTCGTAGTTTATGTCAAACTTTTCCATTATCTGTGTGGCAATATTGTCCTCGTCCCTCAAAATAGATAAGAGGAGGTGTTCGGTACCAATCAGTTGACTTTTAAATATTTTGGCTTCTAAATAAGTGATTTTCAAAACTTTTTCAGATTGCCTTGTCAAAGGAATGTTTGCGAGATTCTTCACATTGTTAGTGGCAGTGCCTTTGGTGGCCTGCTCTACGGCAATTCTTAGGTCATCAAGAGAAACGCCCAATTTCTTGAGCAAACTAACCGCCACACCTTCGCCTTCTCGGATCATTCCTAAAAGCAAGTGTTCTGTTCCTATATAGTCATGGCCTAGCCTAAGTGCTTCCTCTCTGCTAAGTGATATTACCTCTTTTACTCTATTTGAAAATTTTGCTTCCATATTCGAGGGAATTCTTTTATCGATCTGTTAATAAATATATATAACGTAAATATGATATCAATCAGTTGTTTTATTTGTTAATAAAGGGAAATTATTGATTACAATCAACTTCAAAACGAAATAAGAAAAGTATTTGTTCAGATTCATTGGGAAGTGGACTGATTTAAGATATGCCTTGCATTAGGTCCCTCACAAAACAATAGATCAATGATACTCAAGTTTTCTGCAAAATTGCTGCCAAATACTTGAGGATATATACATGGCCTTAATATATCGTTATTTAAATGCGAATTCTTAGGGTGAATGCTCTTTCGGTAATCTATAACCTCTTTTACAGGATATTGTTGATAATCAACAGTGAGTGACATAGCGGCATCGATTTGCAATAAATCGAGACAAAGTGTCAGCAGCTCGAAGTTCAGATCAAACAAGTGAGGTGGAGCTTTATGGAAAATATCGTGGAAAAGATCTGCGTAATGCTCAAAAAAAGGAGATTTTCCATAAGCTGTTTGTATTCCTCTCCAATGATCCTTTATCCAAGCCTGGGAATAATCTATACGCACCTCTTTTATCGGTATATGGCTACTGTCCTTACATATTGGCACCGATAACGTATCTATCTTTTGTGAAGCCTTAATCATACAGCGATTTCGGTAGCTCTGTTTTGTGTAGTTTTCGCAGGCTTCTATATATATTTTATCATATTTAATGAAACAAGCAAAGTACTCAATACATGGCAGATAATGTAAACTTAGAAGGGCCGGCATAAAATTCAACTTTTACTTTTTCACCTGTATATAAGTACCCTTATACTGATGAGTTTTTCTATTTGTATTAAAATGTATGGCTGTTTTATCAGGTAAGCCTCGCATGTGCGATGCATCTCTCCATTTATTGGTTGATGATGAAAACTGTCCCTGCAGGATCCATTATCCAATGCGAGTTTGCTGGGATTTTCTCTATTTCATCACAGGGTTCAACCCCCTTCTCTTGCAAATGTGCGGTAGCCTTTTGAACATCGTTAACCTTCAGCTCCAGCCAGGTTTCCGCATGCGTGTAGTTATCAACGCAGTCTAGCCACAGAATATTATGACCGAATGTTACCTTATGGGTCTTCGAAACTGTCGGATGATCGTGGGTACTTAATTCTTCTACCGACAAGTGAAGCGTGTTTTTATAAAAATCAACTGTTTGTTGATACTTATTCTTTGGGATTTTTATGGCAATATTAATCCCACCTTCAAATTCTACATCTGTTTCCTCCATGTTTTTGGCACCTATTATTACAGATATTGTTCTATGTCACCTTTGCCTTCACGAATAAGTTCAAACGTATCTTGTGTGCAATCTATGACCGTAGAAGCCACATTGCCGCCATACCCACCATCTATCACTATATCTACCAGGTTGTCGAATTTTTCATAGATCAAACTTGGGTCTGTGGAATATTCAATAATTTCATCTTCATCTCGTATAGAAGTAGTCACAATGGGGTTTCCAAGCTCCTGAACAATGGCCCTAGGGATGTTGTGATCGGGCACCCTTATTCCCACCGATTTTTTCTTGGCATTGAGTATCTTGGGCACACTGCTATTAGAGTTCAGTATAAATGTAAAAGGTCCGGGCAACGCTTTTTTCATCACCTTGAATACATGTGTAGGCAGATTTTTGACATAATTTGATATATCACTTAAGTCATAGCAGATAAAAGAAAGGTTGTTTTTATTTGGGTCGATCCCCTTTATCCGACACACCTTTTCTACAGCTTTGAGATTAAATATGTCACAACCAATCCCGTAGACAGTGTCTGTAGGATATATAATGACGCCTCCATCTCTAAGGACCTCTACTATTTTATCAAGCTTTCTTTGCTCTATATTCTGCTCATAAAGTTTAATAAGTTCCGCCATGATTTTATATTTGATTTAGTATATCTTAACTTTTAAAAGCATTACGACTTCATGCATTATTGATTCCTTAAAACATTTCTCCCTTAGTTTTTCGTTACCATTTTTGAAATTCTCTCTCCAATTTTTCTGTTATTTATAATAAAACTCCATAATTATCGAGGTTACTATTCATTGGATATTTATAAAATTACTTACACCATCCACAGGAGCTTCCCTCAAATATAAAACAAATGCTTACTTTTGTCACTTGTGGATAGTTTTATTTTGCACTCAACAATGAGAAGAAAAAAGATATACGTTGGATTCATATTGGTATTTTCCATGCTGCTTACCACCTTTGGATTTTACACATATCAATTGATTCAAACTCCGAATATCCTTGTCGAAAAAGAAGACAGGGCGTTATTGATACCATATGGAGCCACATTCAAGGATGTGCAAAACAAACTCTATGATGAGCATTATGTTCAAGACCTGATCTCATTCAGCTTTTTAGCCAAATTGATGGGTTATGATGAAAATGTAAAGGCCGGTAGGTATATCCTCAAATCCGACATGACCAACTTGCAGGCCATTAAACTCTTGCGATCGGGCAGCCAAACTCCCCTCAACATTACTTTCAACAATGTCCGCTTAAAAGAAGATTTAGCAGAGAAACTATGCAGCAATATTGCCGCTGATAAGGATAAATTTTTGGCCTTACTTAATGACACGGCGGTAATTAATAGTTATGGGTTTAACCCGAATACAATCACTGCCATGTTCATTCCCAATACCTACGAGGTGTATTGGACTATTTCGGAAAAGGAGCTGCTGGATAAAATGAAAACAGAGTACGACAAATTCTGGAATGAAGAAAGGCTAGCAAAGGCCGAGTCGATAAATATGACACCTTCAGAAGTGTCAACGCTTGCCTCGATTGTGGAGTCGGAAAGCAAGAAGCGAGATGAACAACCGAGGGTGGCCGGCGTGTATATCAATAGGCTGAACCGAGGGATGGCACTTCAAGCAGACCCTACATTGGTATTTGCTGCAGGCGATTTCACTATCACTAGAGTACTAAACGAACATAAAGAAATCGACTCTCCTTATAATACTTATAAATATGCTGGTTTACCACCAGGCCCTATCAATATACCCTCAATATCTGCCATAGACGCCGTTTTGAATTACGAGTCGCATAAATATCTGTATTTTTGTGCCAAAGAGGACTTTTCTGGATACCATAACTTTGCCACTAATTTGACACAACACCTGAATAACGCCAGAAGATACCAGCAAGCCCTCAACAGAGCAAAAATCTTCCAATAAACAAAAGCTATGTATACATACAATCATGCCATCCGGGTACGCTATGCAGAAACAGACCAAATGGGTTATGTATATTATGGAAATTACGCCACCTACTATGAAGTAGCCAGAACGGAGGCTTTGAGAAGCTTGGGCGTTACCTACAAAGAAGTGGAAGATGTGGGAGTGATCATGCCTGTGCTCAGGAACAATTCTTTGTACTTGAAACCGGCACGCTACGATGACCTTATCGATATTAAGGTAACCGTGAAAGAGCGCCCCCAAGCCAGAATGATATTCTTTTATGAATTCTATATTGAAGATGCCCTGATTCACAAAGGTGACACCACTTTAGTATTCGTCAATAAAGCCACCTTCAAGCCATGCAAGATTCCTGATTTGATGGCGAAGGTTCTAAACCCTTTTTTCGATGAAGAAAAAAATTGAAGAGCGTATCATACAATCAAAGGTATACAATGCCTTTTTGGAAATACTCAAAAAGATAAGGATCGAAAAGAGGGATATTTCTGCGTATGATATTGTAATCGTATTCATAAAAAAAGTAAGGAAAGACGAAATAATAGAACGTGCAAATAGTGTGGCTTTCAACTTTACTTTGGCCATATTCCCTGCCATCATCTTTTTGTTCACGCTTATCCCCTATATTCATTATCCGCCAAAACTGGATGTAAAGATTCTGAAGTTCATGCAAGATGTGATGCCATACAGCCTGTATGAAGCAGCTGCCTCTACCATTGAAGACATTGTGAGCAAGCCTAGGGGAGGACTTCTATCCTTAGGTTTTATCTTGGCACTATATCTGGCTACCAATGGCATGAGTTCTCTTATGCGTGCCTTTAACAAGTGCTATAAGACGGTCGACAAGAGGAGTTTCATAAAAACCAAGCTTATTGCCACTGCCCTCACGTTTACTTTAGCTTTCGAACTTTTTTTTGCGATTATCCTCTTGATTGTCGGTCAGTTCTTCATTACCATGCTCGACGAGTACATACAGATCAAGGATTACTTGGTATATCTTATCGTTGTGTTGCGGTTTGTCGTGATTTTTATTGTCTTTCTAACGGGCATCTCTTGCATATACTATTTGGCACCTGCCGTTCACAATAGATGGCGGTTTTTTTCATTTGGTTCCTTTGTAGCCACATTATTGAGCATTGCGGTTTCTTATGGTTTTTCTTTTTATATCAACAACTTTGCTATGTACAATAAGCTTTACGGTTCCATTGGAGCGCTTATTGCCATGATGGTCTGGCTGTCGATTTTGAGTATGGTACTGCTGTTGGGTTTTGAAATCAACGCGAGCATAGACCAAGCCACCAAAGAGAAACTTGAGAGAAAAAATAAAATAAAACGGGGGGCAATCCCTGCACAATTATTGGCGTCAGAGTAAAACGGGATGCGCCAATGAGCTATAAAATAATCGACGAGCATACCCGCAACATTTAAGGAAGGCGCAACAATGGTGCTGACCAACATAATTCAGAGTTAAATAAATAAATGCATGAACTATTCTTTAAAATTCTTGCTGACGATCCTGCTGATACTGATTTTTCAATTGTCTACAGTGGCAGAAAGAACTATACCAGCAGATTCCGTAAGTCAAGAACTACTCAACTGGTATAACCTTGATCCTGAAACGGATTTCATATATGGCATAGCAACAGAAAAGGCTTATGCGAATCTTCTGAAAGACAAGCCTTCCAGCACCGTAATTGTAGCAGTCATTGATTCTGGCATCGACATCCACCATGAAGACCTTAAGCCGAATATATGGATAAATCAAAAGGAGATTCCTGGAAATGGTATAGACGACGACGGCAATGGATATGTAGACGATGTTTATGGGTGGAATTTCTTGGGAAATACCACAGGGGAAAATATCGTGCATGAAAGACTAGAAGTAACCAGGGAATTTGCACGACTTGATTCAGTTTTTGAAAATAGAGATAAAGCATCCATCTCCAAAAATGAACGGAAAGAATATAAGTATTATATCGATATCCGAAAGCAGTATTTTAAAGGAATAGCAGAAGCTAAAGAAACTTTGGAAAACATAAAGCAATTCCATTTAAACCTAGGCTTTGCCGAATCTTTAGTGGCAGAAATCATAGGAAAGGAAGACTTTACGATAGAGGAATTAGAAAACATTCCTGCCACAGAAGAAGGCTTATTGGTAGCAAAGGAGTTCTTACTCGCCGTTTATGAGACAGGCCTTAACAAGGAAAAACTGTCCGACTACGTTGCCCACTATGAAAATTCCTTGCAATACCATTACAATCCTGAATATGACCCTCGACCTTTGGTCGGCGACGACCCTCAGAACATGGAAGAATTATATTATGGCAATAATGATGTGATAGGCCCTGACGCAGAGCACGGAACGCACGTTGCAGGCATAATTGCCGGAGTTAGAGGGAATGGACTAGGCATTGAAGGCATCGCCAATAACGTAAAGATTATGACAATACGGGCAGTGCCTGATGGTGATGAAAGGGATAAAGATATTGCCAATGCCATTCGCTACGCTGTGGACAATGGAGCACAGATCATTAATATGAGCTTTGGAAAAGAACTCTCCCCTAATCAGAAAGCCGTAGAAGAGGCTATACTGTATAGCGAGCAGAAAGGAGTGCTGCTCGTGCATGCAGCAGGTAATGAAGGAAAAAACGTGGACAAGGAGCCAAGGTATCCATCCAACCGCTATATGGGAAGCAACAAGAAAATACCTAATTTCATAAATGTGGGAGCTTCTGATCAAATGTTGGACAACCCTTTGATTGCCTCCTTCTCTAATTATGGCAGAAAGAATGTAGATGTCTTTGCCCCTGGTGTAGACATATATTCAACGATCCCCGACAATCAATATAAGCTGAACAGCGGAACCAGTATGGCCAGCCCTGTGGTGACAGGCCTAGCTGCAATACTCATGTCTTATTATCCTACTTTAAACAGCCAACAGATCAAGGAAATCATCACAAAAAGTGTAGTGAAGATTGACGCTAAAGTACTCAGGCCGGAAGATGAATCCGGAAAAAAGAAAGAGGTGAAGTTCAGCAAGCTATCTTCGAGCGGCGGTATCGTAAATGCATACAAAGCTGTGAAGATGGCTGAGGAGATGACAAATCATTAGATTTGGGGACCTGGATGCTAGACTAAAGTTAACAGAAAAATGGCTCATTCTTTTAAAAATAATGTTACCAATTGTTCGTACCACAGCAGTTCACAGCGGCAGAACAACTGGTAACACCACTCTATTTCTTCAATTCGATGGTCATTTCGGCAGGCTTAAGCCACGGCGAACTAAATCGTAACTTCACTTGTCCTCCTTCTCCAGTAGCTTGGATATAAGCAAGCAACCGGCCGTGATAAGTGCGATGGACATTATCTGTATAGTCAGTCATATCCTGATTGTTACTGGCCTCAAGCCCCAACAACTTTGCCGGGCCCACGACCTGACAGGTGACCTCATTGTCCGAAAGCATCACAGGGACGCCGTCCTCATCGACCACTTGAACCACTATTTGTGCCAGACTCCTGTCCTCACCTAGCTCATTTTCTATTCTTTGAACTGACAAAGCGTACGGAGCTTTAGAGGATTGGACGGCATAACGAGCTACCTCTTCGTCCCTATGATCAAGCCCCAGTACTTCCAGTTTTCCTTCCTGATAAGGAATATCCCAAAAGATAATGCCGGTATCTTGATCGTAGTCCTTTACCTGCCCTACTACTTTCCCATTTAATTCAAGTCGTGCCTTGGCAGCATTCGTGTAGCAAACGACTCTTATGAATTGCCCTTCCTCATAATTCCAAATAGGCCAGGCATCCATAGAAGGTACTTTTTCTTCCTTATTGCCTCCTTCATTTTCATATTGGGACAAAACGTCTTTGGACTGGCTCCTCCCACCTCTGCCAGGAGTGGGATAAGTGCCCAGGTAGACCATCGGCTTATCTGACCAAAGCGACTGACGGAAATATCCTCTCGGCTTTATAAAGCCCCCAAAATCCAACAGACCGGAATAAAAACCCCTGGAAGGCCATCTTCCCGATTCGCCTAGATAGTCGATGCCCGTCCAAAGGAACTGCCCGAAAATGTACTCGTTTTCCGTAACTGCTTTCCAGGCATTGAGGTCGTGCCGGTTTTCGCTACCGTAAATTACCCTTTCAGGATATTTTTCATGGTCTAAAGCATAACGGCTTTCGGTATAATTATAGCCTGCAATATCTAGTGCGCCGGGATATTCAGTTTCATTTGACATGGCCACCCCTGCCAAACCAGCAGTTACCGGCCTGGAGCGATCATATTTCTTCACTACTGCTGCAAGTTTTTTGGCAATTCCCCCTAACCTCATTGCATCTGGGGCATCCTGCTTGTATCCGCCAAAAATAGGCTGGGTAAAGCCATCGCCCTTCTTTCCATCGAGTACAGGATGAGAATAAGGATCATTGGGGTAATCTACTTCGTTTCCTATGCTCCACGCAAAAATGGAGATATGGTTCCGGTCTCTGCGCACCATATCGGCCAAGTCCTTCTCTCCCCATTCTTCAAAGAATTCATAAGGCCCCTGAAAACCCGGAGTGCCTACATTCCAGCCTTCCAACCATTTCCGCTTAGGATATTCCCATTCGTCAAAAGCTTCGTTCAGCACCAGCAGTCCCAGCTCATCGCAAAGCGCATAGACGTCTGGGGCCTGAGGGTTGTGACTGGTCCGTATCGCATTCACCCCTATTTCTTTCAAAGTCCGGAGCCTTCTTTCCCATACTTCCCGGGGCACTGCTGCGCCTAAAACGCCTGCGTCATGATGGAGGCAAACCCCTTTTACCTTCATCCATTCCCCATTGAGTGCAAAACCTTTGTTGGGGTCAAAGGTAAAGGACCGGAACCCTGTAGTGGTGATAGTTTCATCTATTACTTTCCCGTCTTGCAGCACCGTTGTTTTCAGCTGGTATAAATTTGGGGTCTCGATGCTCCACAGCTTCGGGTTGCTGACCTTTATTTCTGTAGAAAGTTGGCCCTTCTGGTTGGCGGGAACGGACATTTTTTTAGAGCCCCTTGCAACGGACCTGCCCTCGGGAGAGAACAGCTCATTTATTACCGTTAGTCCGCTCTTGTTTTGCGTGCCGTTTTCGACTTCCACCTCTACCTTCAGGCTGGCCTGTCGAGCTGAAACCTTTTCGGGGAAAGCAAACACGCCCCATTGGGCAATATGGACGGGATTAGCATAGACTATCCAAACATCACGGTAGATACCTGAACCTGTATACCATCGGGAATCAGCGTCCTTGCTGTGGTCCACTCGTACTGCGATCACATTGTCCTCGCCCACCTTTACATGGGGCGATGCGTCATACATAAAAGAAATGTATCCATTAGGGCGCTTGCCAAGCAATTGACCATTGATATATACCTCACTGAAATTATAAGCCCCTTCAAAGTAGAGATATATCTTTTGCCCTTTTTTTTCTTCGGGGATGTTTATAGTTTTCCGGTACCAACCTGTCCCTCCTGGCAGATAACCCTGCGCACTGGCGAGCGTAGGGCTTAAGAATTGTTTGATGCTCCAGTCGTGCGGCAGGTTTATCTTTTCCCAATTTTTATCGTCAAATGAAGGCTCTTGGGCATCATGGACATCCTCCAATTTGAACCTCCAGCTCTCATTTATTTTCTCCGGTTCTCCAAACGAAACCTGTGCTTCCAAATTGAATGACAATAGCATTGCGGCCACCCACACAGCCAATAAATATTTGTATTTCATTTTCCTAATTGTTTATATTAAAGATCGTTCGATGGTAGTCTTTTTGTTGGGTTACTG
>CAYTTV010000004.1:79827-91693 GCA_964440915.1 uncultured Roseivirgaceae bacterium | reverse complement strand
AAGCAGGTTTCCAATGAAATAGAAAGGAAGCAAGCACTTTAGAGTGGTTTTAATGATATGCTAGTAAAGTAAAGTGGTATAAGGATGTTGTCTATGCCCAGACCTTCATTCCTTCTGTGCAATTCCTGCACATGTCGATATGGCTTCTTCCTTTTATCACGGTGCCTCGGAATTTTCTATATTGGTCACTCTGCCAAACATCACGGAAAGTTGTAGAAGCTACGGAGCCAAGTTTGTAATGTCCATCTTTGTCAAAACAGCAGGGTACAATACTGCCGTTCCAAGTGATGACACAACTGTGCCACATTTTCCAACAATGATTAACTAACCGGTTTTTGATGCGATATGTACCATCATGTTGCTTTTTGTAGCGGGAGTATTTTTCTATGGTTGGTATCAGCGGCGATCCATGTTCGTAATCGTAAATTTGAGCTGTTTTTAGTCCAACCTCTTCAACCCCGAGGTCATTGGCCAGCTTTTGTACCGCTTCTATTTCATGCTCATTGGGTCTTACCACCAGAAATTGAAACACCACATGGGGCGTTTTACTCTTGAGTGCTTTCTTCCAATACAGTACCCGCTTTGTTCCTTCAATCACTTTCTCCAAGTTGCCTCCTTTTCGATAGGCCGAGTACGTTTCTTGGGTCGTTCCATCTATGGATATGATCAGGCGGTCAAGTCCTGACGCTACTGTTTTTTTGGCATTTTCATCAGAAAGAAAATGGGCATTGGTAGAGGTGGCCGTATATATTTTCCTGTCGGCAGCATATCGGACCAAATTAAAGAAATCAGGATGTAAATAAGGTTCCCCCTGAAAATACAAGAGTAGATACAACAAGGTGTCTTGAAGCTCATCTATCACCTTTCGATAAAGCCCCTCCTTCAGCATGCCTGTAGGGCGCGTAAAAGACCGGAGGCCACTAGGGCATTCTGGGCAACGTAGATTGCAAGAAGTCGTAGGTTCGATGGAGATACTGATGGGCATTCCTTTGATGTTCGCCTTCCCAGAAGTCTTAGACCAATAGTAACTCCCCACAATCTTGAGCAAGTTGAGACTTCGTCGCCAAGTTAGCTTAGAAAAGAAATTGATCCCATCTGTAAAATTCTTGTTCACGTATATTGTTATATATCTGTAAAAAAGCGAAGAACAACGAATGTAAGGATGTTGTGGGTATAATCAAATACGCATGTGTTGATAATTCGTTATATTAATTCATTAAAGATAAATAGGAATATGAGGATCTTATTAAGATTGCTGATAAAGCTTTTGCCAATCTTGGCATTGGTTTTTGTTTTAATATATGTCGCTAATCAGTTGGGCTGGCTTTTCCAAAACACCCGTACACCAGAAACCAGTATTACTCACAATACCATACTCGAAAAAATAGAATCCTTAGGAAAGCTTGAATTAGTGAAATACAATTTTCAGGAAGTCACTACGCTTACCGAACGAAACGAGCGATATTTGGGGATCTTCCCTTCAGGCGACTCTAAAGTAATTCTCATTAGTCATGGCGAAGCCGTAGGATGCATCGACCTTACTAAAATTCGCCAGGACGACATTCATTTGACTGCCGACTCCCTCATTGTCACACTTCCTCCTCCAGAAGTATGCTACCACAAATTGAATCTTGATAAAACCAAAATTTATTCTGTTGAAAAGGGGGTGTATTATAGAAAAGAGAGTGAGCTGGTAGAAAGGGCCTATCAGTTGGCAGAGGCACAAATCAAAAAGGCTGCTTTAGATGCAGACATCCTTGTGAAGACACAAGAGAATGCCACTATTTTACTAAAGCCTTTATTTGAAGAGATTAGTGCAAGAAAAGTATATTTTAACCATGCTTTAGATACGGAAAGCTTACAACTTCAGCACGTTTATTAAATGTCAATCATGAGCGGGCTGAGACTAAGGCATAATAGAAATCATTATAATTCGTACAAAAGCAACCTAGCTTTGTGTTTATAAGGGTTTTCTCCATGCTGATTTATCAAGGCTATAAGATGTTGTTTGGCTTCTGGTATTTGGTTTAGCTTTACCTGAGTCAAAGAGAGATACCACAAAGCAGAGTCTCTATACTTCCCTTCCGAAAGTTTCTCTGCCTTCTCAAAATTCAATTTCGCCTTATCATATACATCACTTTCCAGATAAGCAAGACCTAAATAAAGGTATAATCTAGCATCACCGGGTACACTGATGATTTCTTTTTCCAAGGCGGGGATTGCCCTTCCAAAATCCCTGTTCTGATAATGAGTAATGCCCGAAACTTCCTTTAGCCCATCTTCTTGCAGAAGCGGATGGGTAATTATACTTTCTTTATAATAGTGGTTGAATAGCGCAGTGTAGTCTGGGTTTTTGTCCAGTACAAAAAATAAGGTCAGAAAAACAATGGAAGCCACCAAAACAAACCCTATCCCCTTCATCAGGTTTTTCTTCTGCTTTAAGTCTGCTATTTTTTTGCTGATTTTGCTGCCTTTTTCACCCACTGCAATTATTCCGTGCCTAAGCTTATTGCCACCTATAAGAAACGGACTTGAAAAAGAATTTCTGTAGGAAGAGGTCTTCCTAGCGAGAGTAGGATCGGATTTTAAGCGCTTTTCAAACCGCATCCGCTCCGGTTCATCCATCTGACCGTTTATATATCGCTCTATCAGGCTTTCCTGTTCTTTTTCAGTCATAAGACATAACACACAAAGAAATGATAACGAAATATTTGGACTAATCGTGTCCTGTAGTTTCAGTTTGGGAGTAAAATGAGTTCTTTAAATAAAAGAAAATGTAATGATGAATACCTTTCTATACACATTTAAAAATACTACCAGAAAGTTACGGATTTTTTGGCATTATTTGTATTTAAATTTATGTTTTTTGTGTAAAAGAATTAGAATCAGTAGAAACTTTAAGGATTTGCAAAATATGCATTTACCTTTTCCCAAATAACAGGTGCTTCAAACCCTTTGTTTAACAGATAATTGACGAGTTTATATTTTGTTTTAATTTCTTCGTTTTCTTTTATAGTGGCTATTTTCTTCCTAATCAGCAGCTCCAACTTTTCCTGATATTCTTCAGCTTCAATTTCATTTAAACCAGCCTCTATGCATCGCTTTGACACGCCCTTGGCCTGTAATGCTGCCCGGATTTTAAGACGACCCCAATGGTTCATCCGGAATTTGCCTCCGGCATAGGCTTTTGCAAATCGTTCTTCGTTGATAAAATTTTCGGTAATGAGTTCGGCAATCATTTCCTCCACCTCATCACCATATAGCCCCATGTCATAAAGCTTGGTTCTTACTTCCTGCTGAGTTCTTTCTTGATATGCACAATAGGCAGCCGCTTTTACTTTGGCTTCTTTAAAAGTAAGTGGGTGATTTTTAGCCATCATCTTAAAGTTTAAAGACATAAGCCATGCAAGCTTGAAGTTCGCTAGAATTATCGGCAAAAAACACTAAGCTTAGACATGAAAGCCACTACTGAATGGGGTAATTTTAGCTTTACTTTTTGATTAGCCTCATCAAATACTCTCCATACCCACTTTTTCTTAAGGGTTCGGCTAGCATTTGCAACTGGACAGCATCGATAAATTTCATTCTATACGCAATTTCTTCGATACAGCCTATTTTCAAACCTTGTCTCTCTTCTATTACCTGAACAAAATTTCCTGCTTGCATCAAAGAAGTGAAGGTGCCCGTATCCAACCAAGCTGTACCCCTGCTAAGAATGCCCACTTGTAGCTTGCCTTCTTTCAAGTATGCTTTGTTCACGTCAGTAATCTCATATTCTCCACGAGGGCTAGGTTTAAGGCTTTTAGCTATTTCAATCACCCTGTTGTCATAAAAGTAAAGCCCCGGCACCGCATAATTTGATTTTGGTTGCAGTGGTTTTTCTTCAATAGATATGGCTTTCTTCTCTTCGTCAAATTCAACAACGCCGTATCGTTCGGGATCGTGGACATGGTAGGCGAAGACAACGCCCCCGTCAGGATTGCTATTTTGCTGAAGCAATTGCATAAGGCCGCTTCCATAAAAAATATTATCACCTAAAATGAGGGCTACCTTATCGTTGCCGATAAAGTCCGCGCCAATGGTGAAGGCTTGGGCTAGACCTTGTGGTTTTTCTTGCACAGCATATGAGAATTCACATCCTAATGATTTGCCATTGCCTAATAATCGCTCGAACATAGGAAGGTCATGCGGTGTAGAAATGATCAAGATTTCCCTTATGCCTGCCATCATCAAGACAGATAATGGGTAGTAGATCATAGGCTTATCGTACACAGGCATGAGTTGCTTGCTTACTGCCAAGGTCAATGGGTGAAGTCTGGTGCCTGATCCGCCGGCTAGTATAATTCCTTTCATTCCTAAGCTTTTATTTAGTTAACTATATTGTTCGGAATAGTATTTTTGATATTCTCCAGAAGTTACGTTATCCATCCATGCCGCATTTTCTAAATACCAATCTACCGTTTTGTCCAGGCCTTCTTCAAATTGGAGCGATGGCTCCCATCCTAACTCACTTTTAATTTTGGAAGCGTCAATGGCGTACCTGTGGTCATGCCCGGCACGGTCGGTCACAAATGTGATGAGCTTAGCAGCATCTCCTTCTGGTCTTCCTAACTTTTTATCCATGATTTTGCACAAAAGATGTACGATATCAATGTTTTTCCATTCATTAAAACCTCCAATATTATAGGTTTCGCCCATTTTGCCTTTATGAAAAACGACGTCTATGGCCATGGCATGGTCCACCACATAGAGCCAATCTCTCACATTCTCTCCCTTTCCATAGACTGGTAAGGGTCTTTTATGCTTAATGTTATTGATACAAAGCGGTATAAGTTTTTCAGGAAACTGATTAGGCCCGTAATTATTGGAGCAATTAGACAGCACAACCGGCATTTTGTAAGTGTTGTGATAAGCCCTGACTAAATGATCGGAACTGGCCTTAGATGCCGAATAGGGGGATTGAGGATCATAAGGTGTGTTTTCTAAGAAAAACCCTTCGTCACCCAGAGACCCGTAAACTTCATCAGTAGAGATATGATAGAATAGATTGGTTTGTTTGTTCTCTGCTGTCCAGTTGTCTTTTGCTGCGTTCAGCAAGTTCACGGTCCCAACAATATTGGTCATAATGAATTCCATAGGGTTCTTGATAGAACGGTCCACATGAGATTCAGCAGCTAGATGAATTACGGCATCAAATGCATGCTTTTTGAAAAGGTCGTTAATAAATTCCTGATCGGTAATATCTCCTTTTACAAATGTATAGTTGGGTTTGCTTTCCAGATCAGTGATATTTTCCAGATTGCCTGCATAAGTGAGCTTATCCAAATTCACTATTTGGTAATCAGGATACTTATTCACAAATAGCCTTACGACGTGAGAACCAATAAAACCTGCACCGCCTGTAATAAGAATGTTTTTTTTAGATGTATTCACTTGAGTATATTTTATTTTGAGCCAGAGAAGGATCTTGCTCAACTTATGACAAAAAGCCAAAGGAAGCAAATGCTATAACTTAGTGCCTCCCTTGAGCTGTACTTTCAAAAAATCAACTTTAATCTTTATAGTCAGGATAAAGCTTTTATAAACCACTTAACTTTTTTTGCCAATTCCACGAATCTCTTAGCGAGTCTTCCAATGAATGTTCAACATGCCAATTGAGCTTTTGGTTAGCTTTGTCTACGTTGGCATATACTTTCTCTACATCCCCTTGCCTTCGAGGACCTATCTCATAATGGAGCTTTTCACCGCTTACTTTTTCAAAAGTTTGAATGAGTTCCAGTACGCTATTCCCTTGTCCTGTACCTACATTGAAAATGTCATAAAAAACATTTTCATTTTGCTTTTCTAGATAAGCCAACGCCTTTACATGCGCATGGGCCAGATCCATCACATGAATATAGTCTCGGATGCAACTGCCATCTGGAGTATCGTAGTCGTCTCCAAATACTGTGAGTTTTTCTCGAAGTCCTGCAGCTGTCTGCGTTACAAATGGCACTAGATTGTTGGGCGTCCCTAAAGGCAACTCGCCTATGAGCGAAGAGGGGTGTGCGCCGACTGGATTGAAATAACGAAGAGAAATTGCTTTCAGACCCGTTGGGTGCTTTTCTCCTGTGTTGCACACATCCTCGATCATTTCCTCGCAAATCTGTTTGGTGTTGCCGTAAGGAGACGTTGCAGGCTTTTTAGCAGATGCTTCTGTAACGGGCAAAGTGTCCGGCTCTCCATAAACGGTACAAGAGGAGGAAAAAACCAGATTGCTGACCTTAAAGCGCTCCATAACCTTCAACAGAAGGATCAGAGAATACACATTGTTTTCATAGTATTTCAATGGCTCCAGTACGGATTCACCTACCGCTTTGTATGCAGCAAAATGAATTACGCCTTCTATGTCTTTTTCCTGAGCAAATACATCTTCCATAAACTGCCTATCGGTACAGTCGCCTTCATACACCTTTACTTTCTCCCCTAGGATTTTCTCTAACGCAGGGATGACAGATTTCTCAGCATTTGAAAAGTTGTCTACTATAATAGGAACATAATTGGCCTCTTTGAGTGCTACCACTGTGTGTGAGCCAATATAGCCTGCTCCTCCTGTAACCAATATTTTTTTCTTCTCAACCATTATTTTTTTCTCCCTGCACTTTCTGATGAAAATATTCTAACGTTGGTTTTAGGCCCTCTGACCTGGAATACTTAGGCGACCACCCCAAGATATCCTTTGCTCTTGTGATATCTGGCCTCCTTTGTTTTGGATCGTCTTTTGGAAGGGGCTTGTAAACGATCTTTTGATCGGTTCCCGTAAGCCTGATGATTTCTTCTGCAAATTCCTTTATGGTTATTTCGTCAGGATTTCCTATGTTGACAGGGTAAACATAATCGCTCATCATAAGACGATAGATACCTTCTATGAGGTCGTCGACATAGCAGAAGGACCTGGTTTGTGAGCCATCTCCAAAAACCGTAATATCTTCACCTCTTAAAGCTTGCCCGACAAAGGCTGGCAAGGCTCTGCCATCGTTCAGTCGCATTCTTGGGCCATAGGTATTAAAGATTCTTACCATTCGGGTTTCCACGCCATGGTAAGTATGGTAAGCCATGGTGATCGCTTCTTGAAACCGCTTTGCTTCATCGTACACGCCTCTAGGGCCAATAGGATTGACGTTTCCCCAATAATCCTCGTTTTGTGGATGGACAAGCGGGTCGCCATATACTTCTGAAGTTGACGCTACCATTATGCGAGCTTTTTTGTCTTTTGCTAGTCCCAAAAGATTATGAGTGCCGAGAGAGCCAACCTTGAGTGTTTGGATGGGCATTTTCAGATAATCGATAGGACTGGCTGGAGAAGCAAAATGAAAGATGTAATCTAACTCACCTGGGATGTGAACGAACTTTGAAACATCGCTATGGTAAAATTCAAAATCTTGGTTGCCCATAAGGTGCTCGATGTTCTCGAGCGATCCGGTGATTAAGTTATCCATTGCGATAACCTTATACCCTTCGGCAAGCATTCTGTCGCAAAGGTGGGAGCCAAGAAAACCTGCTCCCCCCGTTACCAATACTTTCTTTTTAGTCATTGTTTATGTTTCTTCTACCGATGCTATAATATTTAAAACCTAATTCTTCCATTTGGTTGGGCTCATACAAGTTTCTCCCATCAAAGATTACTTTATTCTTTAGACTATTGGTCAATCTTTCAAAATCAGGTGTCCTAAAAATGGGCCATTCTGTCATGATCAATAAAGCATCAGCACCTTCTATAGCATCATACTCGTCCTTGCATAATTGAATCTCGTCACCTATTAAATTCTTGACGTTTTCCATAGCTTCAGGGTCATATGCCTTTATTTTGGCGCCAAGCTTCATTAGCTCCCTGATATTTACCAATGAAGGGGCTTCCCGAATATCATCCGTATAAGGTTTAAATGCAAGCCCCCAAATGGCTATTGTTTTTCCTTGAAGGTCGTTGTTGAAGAACTGTTGGATTTTAGGGATAAGTTTTACCTTTTGAGATTGATTAATTTCCATTACAGCATCCAAGATCTTGAAATCATAATCCACATCATCAGCAGATCTCGCCAAAGCTTGCACATCTTTCGGGAAACAGCTTCCTCCATAACCAATTCCTGCAAATAAGAAACGTTTTCCGATTCTACTATCCGTTCCTATGCCTTTTCGAACGGCATCTACATCTGCCCCTAGCTTCTCACAAAGATTGGCAATCTCATTCATAAATGTGATTTTAGTAGCTAGGAATGAGTTAGCTGCATATTTTGTTAACTCTGCCGAACGCTCGTCCATAAAGATAATAGGATTTCCTTGTCTTACCAGAGGAGCATATAAAGTTTCCATTACCTTGTTGGCCCTTTCAGAAGAACTTCCTATCACCACTCGATCGGGCTTCATAAAGTCGTCTACGGCTACTCCTTCACGTAAGAATTCTGGGTTGGAAACTACATCAAAATCTACTTTAGCATTGGCTGCTATCTTATTTCTTACTTTATCAGCAGTGCCTACAGGCACAGTGCTTTTGTCTATGATGATGGTGTATTCTTTTAATAATGGGCCCAAATCCTCTGCCACTTTCAGTATGTATTTCAAATCAGCAGAACCGTCTTCACCTGGAGGTGTTGGCAATGCTAGAAATATCACCTTAGCTCCTTCTATGCCTTCTTTTAAATTGGTGGTAAAGTTTAAGCGCCCTTGCTTGGTATTTCTTTCAAATAAAACCTCTAAGCCAGGCTCATAAATCGGCATGATGCCATTTTTTAGTTTTTCTACCTTTTGCTGATCGATATCGACACAGGTGACGTGATTGCCGGTTTCTGAAAAACAAGTTCCTGTCACAAGGCCTACATAGCCTGTTCCTACTACTGCTATTTTCATAGAATTAATTTAGAGTTAAAAATAAGAAACGCACAAAAATAAATTTCAAAATGAAATTTTACTAATTTTTTATGGAAATTTAATATTTTATTTATTTTTTGATTAAAGAAATCAAGCCTTGGTAACTATTTCCAAATAATAAGGTTTTATAAAAAACTACTAATGTGTTACCACAAATAGGTTCTGAGCATCCTAACATGTTTCATAAACCAAGGTTGACTATGG
The DNA here is from genome assembly GCA_964440915.1 of uncultured Roseivirgaceae bacterium. Lineage (GTDB taxonomy): Bacteria > Bacteroidota > Bacteroidia > Cytophagales > Cyclobacteriaceae > CAMPJM01. The sequence goes on along the minus strand of CAYTTV010000004.1, from coordinate 82,585 downwards.
ATTCCACTTCTATCGAAAATAAAAGAATAATTACGCAAGCTATCAAGGATTTGGGGGAAAGAGAAATCAAGCCTTTCATGCGCAAATGGGATGAAGAACAATATTTTCCTTTGCCGTTGTTTGAAAAACTCGGCGCTTTGGGTTTTATGGGTATATTGGTTCCTCAGCAATATGGAGGTGCAGGGATGGGTTATCATGAGTATGTTACAATCATTAAAGAAATCGCTAAGATAGATGGAGGGATTGGGCTGTCTTTGGCTGCTCATAATTCCCTGTGTACAGGCCATATCCTTCAGTTTGGCAACGAAAGCCAGAAAATGAAGTGGCTGCCGAAATTGGCAAGTGGAGAATGGATAGGGGCTTGGGCACTCACAGAGCCTAATACTGGTTCTGACGCAGGAAATATGCGCACCACTGCGAAGAAAGAAGGAGAAAACTGGGTCATAAATGGTACAAAAAACTTTATTACACATGGAAAATCTGGAAAGCTAGCGGTAATAATGGCAAGGACGGGAAGCTCAGGAGAGCCTCATGATAAGTCCGCCTTTGTAGTAGAAACGGGTACGGAGGGATTTTATGCAGGGAAGAAAGAGGATAAATTGGGCATGCGATCTTCTGAGACAACTTCAGTGATTCTGGAAAATTGTATTGTGCCAGAAGGAAATTTATTGGGGAAGGTAGGAGAGGGATTTAGCCAAGCCATGAAGGTGTTGGAGGGCGGAAGAATCTCCATTGCCGCCTTAAGTTTGGGCATAGCGGAAGGAGCCTTAGAAGCCGCTATAGCTTATTCAAAAGAACGTCATCAGTTTAACCAACCAATAGCCCATTTTCAAGGGATTGCCTTTAAACTAGCCGACATGGCCACAAGTCTTGAGGCGGCCAATATGCTTACCCTTAATGCAGCATCATTGAAGAATGCAGGCAAAGAAGTAACCAAAGCCGCTGCAATGGCTAAATATTATGCCTCTGAAACAGCGGTAAAACTAGCTACTGAAGCCGTGCAGATTTTTGGAGGATATGGCTATGTGAAAGATTATCCAGTAGAAAAGTTTTATCGTGACGCCAAGTTGTGTACGATAGGAGAAGGTACTTCCGAAATACAGAAGTTGGTGATATCAAGGGAAATTTTAAGATAGCTTCTAGCCCTGGGATTTCATATGAGTTTTGAATCCTTTCTACTGCAGAAAATTTTGAGCCAGAGGTAAGGACGATATTGTCTGCTTCATACAAAAATGATTATCTTTAGCATATGATGAAGTTGAAAGCGGCCATTATTGATGACGAGATACATTGCATCGAAACCTTGGCCTATGACCTAAGGGAGTGGCACGGAGATAAAATAGATATTATTTTTACTGCGAAGGATAGTTTGGAGGGCATGAAACAGGTCGCCAAAACAAGACCAGATTTGTTGTTTTTGGATATAGAGATGCCCAGACTAAACGGATTTGATGTATTGGACTTAATTGATGGCACTCCTACAAAAGTGATCTTTACTACTGCCCACAGTGAATATGCTATTAAAGCTGTCGGACTGAAAGCAGAAGCCTATCTCCTAAAACCCATCCAGGCTGATGAACTGCAAGAAGCATTGGATCGTGTCTATAAAACCTTTTCGCGCCCAGAAAATATAACCTTAAAGAGTAAGTTGCCTGTGCCATATGCGGATGGTATCCAGCTTATCTCGCACGCAGATATACTGTACTGTCGGTCAAGTGGTAACTATACGGAGATTTTTCTCACCACAAATGAAAAAATTGTAGCCAGCAAAACTTTAAAACATTTCGGAGAACTTTTACCCGAAGACCAGTTTATAAGAATTCATAAATCCTATATCGTGAACCTCTCTCATCTGAAGCGATATCTGAAAGTAGATGGCGGAATTGTCTGCATGGGTAACAACGTGACTTTGCCTGTTTCCCGCATCAACCGAGAGAAACTCCTTAAACTAATTCATCCTCACACCTAATCACCCATAGTCAACCGTTCGCTCATTCCGACTTTTACAATACCTCAATAAGACGTTTCTTTGCTTGATCTAATTTTTAAAGAAAAAGTATAATGAAACTAACAAAGAAATCCTTATTGTTGACAGTAGCTTTAGGGCTTATTTTTATGACTTCAAAAGTACAAGGGCAGGCAGCCGTGGGAGGAGGACTTGCTTTCGGTACAGAAATAGAAAGTGTGGGCATTAACTTGAATGGTACTTACATGATCACAGAAGAGATTGCCTTAGCACCAAGTTTAATATATTGGATCCCTAAAGCATATTTGGCTGATTTTAAGCTAAAATGGTTTGAGGTAGATCTTAATGGCCATTATTATTTTGACATCGGAGGGAACATTAAACCCTATGCTTTAGCAGGTTTGAATTTTTCATTTATCACTTTCCCTGTAGCTGACTGGACGGGGGGTTGGTTTGGAGGTTCCTTTGAGACCAAAAACAAGACTACTACTAAAGTAGGGCTTAATTTAGGTGGTGGTGTTGAGTTTGATATTGATGCTCCAATCAAGCCCTTTGGACAGCTTAACTATACCATCATAGACAGTTTCGATCAGCTAGTTATTATGGCAGGTGTGCGTTTCCCATTGAATTTCTAATAATTTTTTAATCGTTTCCCTATATATTACTCTTTAAAAACATAATCATTATGAAAACATTAAAATTTACCCTATACCTACTTGGAATGCTCGTGCTATTTTCAGCCTGTTCGAAAGATGATGAGCCAGGGCCCGCTGCACCAAGCGGCAATAAAGT
>CAYTTV010000004.1:39543-79727 GCA_964440915.1 uncultured Roseivirgaceae bacterium | reverse complement strand
CAGCCTGTTCGAAAGATGATGAGCCAGGGCCCGCTGCACCAAGCGGCAATAAAGTCGGATTGTTTGCTGAAGACGCAAGACCTATAACAGTGCCAGAAGCCATGCAAGCATCTGAAGATCCACATGCCATGCAGGCTAATATTTACCTGACCCTTTCTACCTTATTTACTGCTCATTCGCAATATTTTGAGGTGCCAGAAGGCGCAGTCAAAAGAGATCAACCTATTATTGCGGCAAATGCAAAGATGGCAGCTAGTGGTTATACAGTTTGGGAGTGGGAGTATGGTGGTTCTGCGATAGCGTATCAATATTCAGAACAAGGAGGTCAGCAGACCTTTGAAATATTCTTAAGGGAAGGAGATAAAGATTACTTAAAATGGTACGAAGTGACCCAAAACAAGGATGGCAAGAAGGGGACTTTGAAGTGGTTCGGAGATATAGGCGTAGCCATGCAATGGACTTGGGAAATCAAGGCCGACGAAAGCTATCACCTAAACTTTATTACCGAAAACTTTAAATATGAGATAATATCCTACAAAGATTTTTCAGGAAGTATTAAGTTCTTTGAAGATAGTATCATGACCGAGGAAATGGGTTGGGATAAAATTGGTAACGGTTGGTGGAAACAATACGATGCCGGAGTGTTATCTGATTCTGGAGAATGGACCGTCTAAATTAGTGAGTGACTTATTAAAGTAAAAAGATGGCAACGCTTATAAGTATCATAAGCGTTGCCATCTTTCATTTTATAGGGCAAGTGATTACTCTACAATAAATTTTCCATTCATTTGCTGCCAGTGGCCTGGATATGAGCAAAAGAACTCATAAGTACCCGCCTCGGGGGCATCAAATTCAAAAGATACAGTTTCACCAGGCTGTGCCAATGGAGAAGCTGCAATCACTGTAGGGCTGTTGGGAACGAATTCCTTGTCTGGTCCTGCAGCGATGGCTGCTCGTGCTGTTACCTCCATAGTGCCTTCCTGTACGAAAACGATGTTATGGATCATGGTAGGGTCCGTTCCTTCATTGATCAAGGTGATCTTTACTTTTGCTCCAGCAGGCACGGTAATGTTCTCGTGGTCGAAACGCATCTCTTGCATCGTATTGCCTACCGATTTAATCGTGAGCTCGACAATTTGTTGCTCTTTAGGAGCTTCTGTTTGCGTGTCGGTATCGCTTTCTGTTTGTCCTTCTTTATTACCGCCACCCGAACAGGCAGCAAAGAATAAAACTAGTCCGACAAGGAGAAAATAATTCAATTTTTTCATAGTGTTTTATTTATTGAGTGATTAGAATATTACATAACTCATAATGAGTTTGTTTCACTAAACGCCCACAAAGATACTAAGTAATTTTATATCCGATAGATTTGTCCTTTATTTTTCCTGCTGTTTTTCCGATCAGTTAAATAGCTATACTTAAGATACTGGATAAAAGCTTGCAATTTAATTGAGCATATCCTATATTTGCAGCCCAAATAAAGCTTATTATTATAATATATAGAATACATGATTATCGTAAACGTAAAAGAAAACGAGTCAATTGACAGAGCATTAAAGCGATTCAAAAAGAAATTTGAGCGTACAGGCGTTCTAAAAGAACTTAGAGCAAGAACTTATTTTGAGAAACCTTCCGTAACAAAAAGGACTCAAAGGATTCGCGCTGCCTACAAGCAAAAAATGTACGCACAAGAAAATTATTAATTAAGTTAAGTCGAGTCATTAGCTTATAAATTCCTATATTAGTATTGCAGCTATCTAACTGTAATACTAATATGGTTGATTCTTTTTTTCATTTTCTTACTTACGAAAGACGCTTTAGCAAACATACGTTAACGGCCTACAAAAGCGATCTAGCGCAATTCAATTCTTTTCTTTCAGAAGCCGACCCAGGCATAACTTTAGTTCAGGCAGATTTCCTGCATATTCGAGCATGGATAATTCATTTGATGGAGACGGGCATAACGCCACGGTCTATCAATAGAAAACTGGCTACTCTCCGTACATATTTTAAGTTCTTGAAGAACAGGGGCGTGATAGATGTTGACCATTTTCAAAAACTCAACGCCCTTAAGACGCGTAAGGGTCTTCCTGTGTTTGTGCAAGAAGAGAACTTGGCTGCTTTATTGGATGAGTACCCATTTGAAGACAACTTTTCTGGATGGAGGGACAGGCTAATTTTAGAATTGTTTTATGGGACAGGGATCCGGCTTTCGGAACTCCTCCATCTGCACGAGCGAGACATCGATAGATTTGAACGAACAATAAAGGTGCTCGGCAAGGGCAACAAAGAACGCATTATCCCATTTCCTAAAAATTTAGGATTAATCATTGAAAATTACTTGAATAGGAAAAATATGGAATTTGGCCATAACAGCGGCCTTCCTTTAATCGTTACAGATAAAGGAAGGCCCGGCTATCCAATGTTTATATACCGGATTGTAAACAAGTACCTTAATTTAATTCCATCGATTGATAAGAAAAGCCCACATGTGCTAAGGCATACATATGCCACACATTTGCTCGACAGGGGCGCCGACCTAAACGCTATTAAGGCACTCCTCGGGCATTCAAGTTTGGCTGCTACACAGGTTTATACTCACAACTCGCTGGAAAGATTAAAGGCTGTTTTCGACCTGGCCCATCCTAAAGCTTAAGTTTAACTTTTAAATTTACGACCTATGAAGTTACAAATGCATTCCATCCGCTTCGACGCTGACCAAAAGCTACTCGATTTCATTCAAAAAAAGGTGGACAAATTGGAAACCTTTTATGATCGATTTATAGATGGCGAGATCTTTCTCAGGATAGATAAAACAGATACGAATGAAAATAAAATTGTAGAGGTTAAGTTGAATGTGCCGGGCAGTCAACTGTTTGCTAAGGGTCAAGGCACTTCATTTGAAGCTGCGGCAGATATGGCCGTGGAAGCGATAAGACGGCAGATCTTTAAATTAAAAGATAAGCAACTTGCACACTAATAAATGAAGATTATATATGAAATTATAACAACGAAGGCACTTGAGAAAGTGCCTTCGTTGTTATTGTAGCATTTAAAGCCCGAAAGCTTTCTTAATCTGGTCAACATAGTCTAATTTTTCCCATGTGAAGAATTCAAACGTTTGGTTCTCCTTCTTATGCGTTACTTCCTTCGTGTTGCCATTCGTGTTCACTTTCGTATACGATACCTCTACCGCTTTATTATAAGGCTCCCTGCCCATATGGCCATATGCAGCGGTATCAGAAAATATAGGATTCTTCAATCCCAAACGTTCTATGATAGCCTTAGGACGCATGTCAAATATTGCTTCAATTTTTTGAGCTATTGCGGCATCGCTTAGGCCTACTTTAGCTTTTCCATAGGTATTTATATTTAATGATACAGGCTTTGCTACCCCTATAGCATAGGCCACCTGAACCAAAACTTCGTCAGATATGCCGGCTGCTACCATGTTCTTGGCTATATGGCGAGCTGCATAAGCGGCACTTCTGTCTACTTTCGATGCGTCTTTTCCCGAAAAAGCACCACCGCCATGGGCCCCTTTGCCACCATAGGTATCCACAATTATCTTTCTTCCAGTTAGTCCTGCATCACCATGAGGGCCGCCGATAACAAATTTCCCTGTGGGGTTTATATGGAAGATGGTATCCCTTAGCAATTCATTAGGAATTACCTTCTTTACTACATGCTCTATCACATCTTTTTCTATTCTTTCCAACATGGCTTTGTCGGCTTGTTTAATAGCTTCTGGTGAGCTATTGTCGGGCTTTATAAAATCATCGTGTTGGGTAGAAACTACTACAGTATGTACGTATTGTGGTGTATCATTTTCTCCATAGGCCACAGTAACCTGTGCCTTGGCATCAGGCCTTAGGTATGGCATCAATTCTGGTCGCTGCTTGCGAATGTTGGCAAGTTCCTGTACTAATCTATGAGAATAGGCGAGCGCCATCGGTAGGTATTCTGGTGTTTCCTTTGTAGCATAGCCAAACATCATGCCCTGATCACCCGCTCCTTGCTCCTTTCCATCACCTTCATCTACGCCTTGGGCAATGTCAGCCGACTGACTGTGCAATGTCACCATCACTCCACAAGATTCTGCGTCGAACTTGTAATCGTTATTGGTATAGCCAATTTTTTTAATGGTAGCCCTTACGATATCAGGGATCTCGACATAGGCATTGGTGGTAACTTCGCCGCCGACTACAACAAGTCCAGTAGTAACGAAAGTTTCGCAAGCCACTCTTGAATCTGGGTCCTGAGCTAGCATCGCATCTAAAATAGCATCACTGATCTGGTCCGATATTTTATCAGGATGGCCTTCAGAGACGGATTCAGAGGTAAATAGATATGCCATAATATTTTGTATAGGTGATTGGTTGATTGACAAGCAAATTTATATCAAAAATGATATAAAATAAAACTAACTAATGGAAAGAAGAGAAGTAAGGCAAAAAGGTTGACTGCAGCAACTATATTGTTGGTTTTATTCAATTTGGTTTGGTAGAGTCCAGCATAAAAACAAGAAATGCCGCCTTTTTTAGGGGCGGCATCTCTTACTCAACCAAAACATTAAAAAATCTATCAACTATGAATAATTAATTACCTATAACTCTTAAAGCCAAAAAATTAGATAAGAGTTCCCTTGATTAAAACTATTCTTTCAGGAATTATAGAAAACATTCTTTTATAAGACTTGTACTTATATTAAACCATCGGTTGACTTGAAAACGAGCTATATTTGTGGCTATAAAGTCTTGGGTTTTTTAATAAATAAAAAATGGTTGGTCTCGATAAATTATCAGTTTATATACCCATTACGAATAAGCCTCGCGTAGTGATTATAGGAGGAGGTTTTGCAGGTATCCGTCTTGCTAAAGGGTTAAAGGACAAAGATATACAAGTAGTGATGCTGGATAGACACAACTATCATACTTTTCAGCCCTTGCTATACCAAGTTGCTACCGCTGGGCTAGAGCCTGATTCTATCGCAGGGCCATTGCGAAAGACGGTGAAAATGCAGACGAATTTTTATTTCAGGATGGCCAAAGTGACCAGAGTAAATCCTGAAAGGAAGACTATCTCTACCATAGTGGGAGAGTTGCATTATGATTATTTGGTGATGGCTTGTGGTACGATCACCAATTTCTTTGGCAACAAAGCCATCGAAGAGTTGTCTTTTCCAATAAAGCAGATCCCGCAGTCTTTGGACTTGCGTACTCATATTCTTCAGAATTTTGAGAAAGCCGTTATGACGGGCGAGGGGCCTGAAATGGAAGGTCTTATGAATTTTGTGATTGTAGGAGGAGGACCTACGGGGGTGGAAGTTGCAGGTGCACTATCGGAATTACGAAAAAATGTTTTACCACAAGATTATCCTGAACTGGATTTTAAAAATATGAAAATCTATTTGGTGGAGGGGCTGGATAGGTTGCTGAATGGCATGTCTGAGAAATCTGGTAAAAAAGCCGAAAAATACCTCAAGCACTTTGGGGTGGATGTTAAGTTAGGAAAGCTTGTCGAGTCTTATGATGGGAAGATTGTTTATTTCAATGATGGGAGCATCATTAAAAGCGATACCCTAATCTGGGCAGCAGGAGTGAAAGGAAATGCTTTGGAAGGCATTAGCAATGAGGCTATCGAAAAAGATAGGTTTGTGGTAGACCGCTATAGCCGTGTGAAGGGATATGATGATATATTTGCAGTGGGCGATGTGGCACTCATGGTTACGGATAAATATCCTAAAGGCCACCCTCAATTGGCCCCAGTCGCCATACAGCAGGGAAAACTGCTTGCTAAAAACCTAAAGAACTTGATCGCTCGTAAAGAAATGAAACCTTTTGAATACCTTGATAAAGGGTCGATGGCTACTGTTGGAAGAAACAAAGCTATAGTTGATTTGCCGACGGGGCAACAAGTAAGTGGCTTTCTAGCATGGGTAATATGGATGTTTGTGCACTTGTTTTCTATCATTGGTTTTAGAAACAAGCTTGTCGTATTTAGCAACTGGGCTTGGAGCTATTTTACTTACGATAGGGGCATACGATTAATTATCCGTCCGTTTATAAAGCAGGAAAATAAGTATACCAATATGAATGAGAAGAGCAGTGTCAAATGACTTGTAAATATTATGTTGCAATCCAAAGATGGGATCTGCCTAAAGCAAAGGCAATTTAGGATGAAGCAACTTCTTTAAAGATATTGCATTCTTAAAATTTATCTAGAGTATAATTTTAATAAATGGCTTTTACCATAGCCTATATATGACCCTTTTTATCTCATGAAAACTTACTGGAGTCGTTACCTTGCGGGATTGTTTTTTATTATTTTAGGTCTGTATGCGTTCTTTGAAAACAAAGATGTCCCAGAAATCTTCCTGTATGGTTCTTTAGGCATTGCCTTCATCATCATGGGCTACATCGCCCGGAATCCTCACCACCCTCAGCAGAGACTGCTTACTACTGTTTCCTGGGTGTTCATTTTTGCTGCTGGGCTTTCGTTTCTGTACGTCCTAACGATTCCTTAAGCAATCAATTCCACAGAAATCTCATATATACTTCTCAAAATTTTCTTCTTGAGACCAGAATTCTCTGCATAGGTTTCTATGGTTTTCCATAAAGTCTTTGTCCTTCTTTAATTCTTTCCAGTCGCCATACCCCAAATTTTCACAAAGTTTGTAAAAGGCATCTCCTTGCCCTTTGTTAGACCTCTCTTGCACCATAGCACTCAATAGAGGACGTCCTTGCTCGTGTTCCTTTATGGAAATTTCAGCAAGAATCTCTCCTAGCATGGACTTTTCGTGAGAGATATCCACATTTAAGCCTAGCTCTGCTTCAGTGATCAAACGTTGATAGGTAACTGGATTGGAGTTTGTTCTGGCATACTGGATGAGCTTATTGCGTACTCTAATATTCATATTATTGGAAAATATAATCTATCGGGATACCTGCCTAGGCTTCCAAATTTAGGTGAAATTAGGAAATAATTTTGAATTATATAAAAGTAGTACTTTAAAGGCGTCTTTATATATTGCATTTTCGTTATTACAATTGCAATTTATATTGCAATCTCTATTTTTTACCTCTATAATATTGTTTTATGAAAACCCGATGCAAATGGGCAGCTAATTCTTTTGAGGCTTATATTGACTATCATGATAAGGAATGGGGAGTGCCCGTTCACGATGATAAGATACACTTCGAGTTCCTCACGCTTGAAAGTGCACAGGCTGGCCTTAGTTGGAGCACCATCTTAAAAAAAAGAGAAGGGTATAGGAGAGCGTTCGCTGGATTTGATGTGAACAAAGTGGCGAAGTATACCGAGGAGCATGTGGAGGCAATGTTGCAAAACGAAGAAATTATCAGAAACAAACTCAAAATAAGGGCCGCAATCAATAATGCCATCAGATTTGTGGAAGTACAAAAAGAGTTTGGATCATTTGATCGGTATATCTGGTCATTTGTCGATAACAGCCCTAAAGTGAATGCTTGGCAAGACGCTAAGGAAGTCCCGGCAACAAGCCCAGAATCCGATGCCCTCAGTAAAGATCTAAAAAAAAGAGGATTTAAATTTGTGGGCAGCACCATTATATATGCACATATGCAAGCGGTAGGTCTGATAAACGACCACACAACAGATTGCTTCCGGCACAAGGCAATATTGGAAACGTACTGATTTAGTAGGTTTGAAATCTCACAAGGCTCTTATAATTGCTCTTCGGCTCATTTTTATACTCCACATGCCCATGAAGTCTCCTTGCTTATATCCCGTGGGTATTTTGGGATGATGTTTTTTTAAGTATTTTTCATCGGTTTCCAGCAGGTCTTGACCGATTTCTCCATGACAGCGAATGCATGTCTTATCATCTATGATAATGGGTCTTGTATACAGAAAATATGCTTTTCCGATTTCTTGAATATTGTCCTCTACCCTAAGCTTTTGCTCAATGTTGTACAGGTAGGCATCTAGGATCAAAGATTCCATGGAATCAGGTGCGTTGTTTTGGGTGCTTAACCTCTGAATATCGATATCCTCCTGTTGCGTGAGAGAGTCGCTTATGACAAGTAGCGCTTCTTTGTAATGCGTGAGTAAAATCCTGATTGAATCATTTGAACTGAGGCTTTCATCAATAAAGTTTTGGGCCATGTCGGCAATGCGAGAGCCTTGTTGATATGCAGCATTGGAAATCTCCGCTTCTGTAGCTCTTTTTAGTTCCCGGCTTTTCAACTCCTCTTTAAAGGCTTTGTTTTCGCGTTGGTTAGTACCTTGCTCATGACAAGCGAATGTTATGAAAAAAATCACTAAAAAATAAAGAAATTTGGACCGACGCATAATCATTGGGTTTGCCATGGTACAAAAGTAGGATCAATCTGTAATTATTGAAAGCGTTTGAGTTTTTTTAACCCATTTGTAAGAACAATGATCCTCATCAGACAAAGAAAAATGCCTCTTATGCATAAAAAAAGGCAACCTGTTCAATCAGATTGCCTTTTTTCGTTATCGATGCCTTTTTTATATGACTGCTACTTCTGTTATCTCGGTTGCAAAGACCAAGAATTTGTTGTTGCCCTTTTGTGCATCATAAATCTTTCCTGCAGATATCTTCAACACTACATCTTTTTTCTTCTTGTTGGTCACGGTAAACAAGCCTGACCAAGGACTGCCGGCAGCGACTTTTTCCTTAAATTCGTTCAATGACTCTTTTGAAGTTACTAGTGCATCCAGTGGGTTGCCTAACAACTCATCGCTTGTATATTTAAGTATATCAGTAGCTTTATTGTTAGAAGAGGTGATTTTGAAATCTGCATCCAGTTCTACTACCATATTGGTTGCATACATGATGTTCTCTTTCTCTTCCCTGTCGCGTTGCGCCCTTTCCATTTCTTCCTGTGTAGCCTGCAGTTCTTCCATGTTCTGCCGCATCTCTTCCTCTTGAGACCTCATCTCTTCGGTCAATTCCGTAGATTCTTGTAGCAAGCGGTGCGTTCTTTCATTGATCTTCACAGACGATATGGTAGAGGCAATACTTTCTCCAATTTTTTCAACAAACTCTTTTTCGAAGTCGCTGATTTCTTCAAAGGAGGCAAGTTCTATTACACCGTATATTTCATCGTTCACTTTCAAAGGAACAATTAATATACTCGTGGGGTTGGCTTCACCTAAGCCAGAAGTGATTTTTATATAGTCTTCTGGCACATCTGTGATGTACACCGTGTCTTTTTCTAGCCATGCCTGTCCAGCAAGGCCATCTCCTTTATAAATCTTCTGGTCAATATACTTTTTCTTATCCCAAGCATAGCAGGCTGTAAGTTTTAAGTAGCCATCCTCTTCTTTATCATCATCCTCAATTATATATAGTCCTCCTTGGTTGGCTTTTAGGTATTTTACGATGTTGGCTATGATTTCATCAGAGAGACGCTCGATATTGTCATTGTTCTTTCTCAGAATTTCTCCAAACCTTGCCATTCCTTCGGTGGCCCAATTTCTTGTTTTGTCCTCTTCTGCAACCTTCTTCAGGTTGTTACGCATGCCTAAGAGCGAATTTCCCAGAACATCTTCTTCACTAAGTGGGCTGTATTCAGCATCATATTGTCCATTTCCAATGTTTTCAGCAAAGGCAGAAGTGGAACGAAGTCCTGAGACCAGGTTGTCCACGGCCATAGCCATTTCTCCAATTTCATCACTGCTGTATTTCCGCTTCTCATCATTTGGAAGGATACCATTGCCAAGTTCGATAATGGTTTCTTTAATTCTCTTAATAGGTACAGTAATAGATCGAGCAAGGAAAAATGCACCCAGAAGGCCTATACTTATTGTAAAAGCCCCTAAAGCGAGAATGGTGATTCGAAGTTCTTCAAAAGAATTGATAAGGCTAGCTTGTCCTATATTGGCTTCTTCTTGCTTTATAGCTACGATTCTGTTCAACTGCTCTGTAAGGCTCGTGGTGGATGGAAGTACTTCCATGTCTAGCTTGTCGCGGATTTCCATCACCAGAAAAGGATCGTCATAATCTTCGTAAGTAACCAGTTGACTCATGATGTCCTTTTCGGTACTTAATAGTTCATCGAAGGTCAAAAATATAGAATCAATAGCCCCCTGTTGCTCTTGAGTCCAGTGTTGCTTTAGGATATTCAGCTCTTCCTTTAACTGCGGATATTCAATTTCGTGCAACGTTTTTAAAGCTTCTTTATCATCCACATTGCTCTGAAGATAAACCCAGTTAGTGATAAACATCTTAGACTCGGTAGCCATTAAAGTAAGCTCATTGAGGGCATCTACCGATGGCTTTATCACAGATTCGTTTTCTTCAATGATTTCCTTGCTGATATTTAAGGTGTAAATGCTGAAAAGTGCATTTAGCCCAAATATGAAGATCAGCAATAAGAACCCGCCTAAAATTTTATTACCAATGGTAAGCTTTATTTTATTCATCACACAGAAATAATTTTCAATAGATAGTTTATATTACAATAGCGAGACTGGTAAGCTCAGTAGAAACTTTGAGTTGGGCTTTCTCAGTAGCGCCTCGATTAAGTTCGAATCTTTGTTTGCCATCCACAGTAATAAAGTTTATGTTGCTTCCTTTGGCTCCTAATCCGTTCTTTTCTGTCATCACTAGGGTAGATTGTCCCCCAATTTTGTTTAAAGCAGCCTCTAGATCATTGCTGTATCTTTCAGGAATAAATAGCATGTGGCACTTACTGATTTCTGCCACTGAGCTGAATCTCTTTACAACCATGGATCTGTTGCCAATTTTTCGCTCGGCGGCTAATTTTTCCAAACTTGCCACAATAGGAGAGTTTCCAAGTACTCCGATAACAAAATCCCCATTCTGTTCGCTAGAAGGCCACTGAATATACTTTGTAAAGTTGTAGATAAAAACAGAGTGGATCCGGTAATCTTGCGACTTTGCCATGAAGGGAATGACTGATAATATCAGCAAACCGAAAATAATTTTAGAGATTTTCATAGTGTTATTATTTGTTCAAACTTATGCCCTTGATAATTAGTGTATTGAGGCTCTTTAAGCACTTGTTTCATTGTAGGTTAAGTGAAAAGAACTTTCAATAAAGTGACATTTTAGACAATATATAAGAACAAAACTATAACATAAGTGGTACGATTATAGGACATTTTCCTTCAAAACAATACACTTACAATGTATTTGTCGTTTATGTAAATTTCTTCCATAGAGATTTTTTTGCGGCTTTATACGGAAAGTCAATGCATTTGTTAATTTTGTAACATAAACATATAATGTATGATTGATAAATTAGAGGCAATTAGAGCGCGGTTTGAAGAAGTAAGCCAACTGATTGTTCAGCCAGATGCTATGTCTGACATGAAAAAATACACCCAGCTTAGCAAAGAATATAAGGATCTTGAGAAGATCGTAAGTAGATATAAGGTTTACAAAAATACTATAGAGAACATAGCCAGTGCCAAAGAACTATTGAACGTAGAAAAGGATCCTGAATTCAGAGAAATGGCTAAGATTGAATTAGAGGAGCTACAAGAAAGAGAGGAAGAGCTTGAGGAGGAGCTCAAGAAGCTGCTCATACCAAAAGATCCCAACGACAGTAAGAACGTAATTCTTGAAATTCGAGCAGGTACGGGAGGTGATGAAGCGGCAATTTTTGCGGGCGACTTATTTCGTATGTACCAACGTTTTGCCGAGAAACAAGAATGGAAACTTTCGGTACTTGACCTGACAGAAGGAACGTCTGGTGGGTATAAAGAAATCATCAGCACTGTATCTGGTGAAGATGTGTACGGTATGATGAAATTTGAGTCTGGCGTGCACCGTGTGCAACGTGTGCCTGCCACTGAGACTCAGGGCAGGGTGCATACTTCCGCCGCTTCTGTAGCAGTTTTGCCCGAGATGGAGGAGGTAGAAGTGGAAGTGGACATGAATGATGTGAGAAAGGATACATTTTGCTCCTCTGGCCCTGGAGGGCAGTCAGTAAACACTACCTACTCGGCTGTGAGGCTTACCCATATCCCATCAGGGATCGTAGTTTCTTGTCAAGATGAAAAATCTCAGATAAAGAATTTTGAAAAAGCACTGAAAGTACTACGCTCTAGGCTATATGAAATAGAGCTGCAAAAGCACAATGAGGAAGTTGGTGCCCAACGGAGGTCTATGGTGGGAAGTGGTGACCGATCAGACAAGATCAGAACTTATAATTATCCACAAGGAAGGGTCACCGACCATCGGATTGGCCATTCAGTACACAACCTACCAGTGGTAATGGACGGAGAAATCGGAGATTTCATAGAGAAACTTAGAATCGCTGAAAATAGCACCAAACTTCAAGGTGGAAATACGCTGGATTAAATAGATGTATCTTACTTGTAATGACTTTAGCCCATAGCACGATACCTACGTCTTTTAAGTATATATTGTTAAGTAGCGTGCTTTTAGCGTGTGCGAGCATGTTGTCATGTGTGCCCGAAGAAGAAAGAATCAATAGTGATGGAAGATTGCAATTGAGTTTCTCAGCGGATACGATTCAATTTGATACCGTATTCTCTGGTAGCACTGAACAGGTTAGGAATATTACCAAAAGGCTCATGGTCTATAACACACATGAAAGAGCCATAGAGATTGCTAATATTTCGCTAAGTAAGGGCAACGTATCACATTACAGCCTCACTGTGAATGGCCAGCCAGTAAATTCACTAAACAAGCAACTCCTGCTAGGCGGCGACAGCCTGTTAGTCTTGATCAATTTACATATTCAGCCTGCAGGCAATAGTAAGCCCTTTCTTGTCAATGACGCTATCATATTTGAAGTGAATGGGAATGTACAAGAAGTGAAGCTTTGGGCTTACGGCCAAGACGCCAATTTTATTCCCAGGGGCGTTATGGCATGCAACCAAATATGGGGAGGGAAAGTGCCTTATGTTGTACAAGATACCGTCTGGGTAGAAGCTGGTTGCATGCTCACTATTGAAAAGGGTGTCAAGCTGTTTTTCAAGAACAACGCTGCGCTCGTGATAGAAGGTACACTGAAGGTTTTGGGGGACCCCGAAGAAAACATCATTTTTAGTAACGCAAGACTGGATATAAAGAACGCCGCAGGGCTTTGGGCCGGCCTGCACTTTTTGCCAGGAAGCAACGACAATGAAATATATTTTGCCGTGATCCGTAATGCTATATCGGGGGTGGTAATGCATACACCTGATATGGATACCCTCCCAGACCTCATTATAGGGTATTCAAAAATAGAAAATATGGCTCAATATGGCATTTATGCTCTTAATAGCGATTTATATGTTTATAATTCCTTGATCAATACGGCTTATGAAAATGTGGCCAGGCATGATGGAGGGGGTAACTATGTCTATGAGCACTGTACCATGGTCAACTATCCCATATTAGGTTTTAATGCTCAGCAACCTTCCGTTACTTTTTCTGACCAGGCAATGGTGGAGGGGACTACAGAGCGTAATCCTTTAAAGATTAAGCTTTATAACAATATAATATGGAGCGGCGGCAGTTTGCCCTACTTAAGTGATTTGAAATTTTATACTGAGGGTTCAGATTATCTTCTGGACCATGGTCATAACCTCATTCGTAGTACAGATGCGAGCCAAGAGGTAAATAATAATGTGGTCAGTTCTTTTCCTGATTTCCCAAAATTTGTCAAAATATCTGCTTACGACTATCGGCTAGACGGTGCGTCTCCAGCAATAAACCGAGGTGCTTTGTTGGATGCAAGCATTGACCTTGAAGGCAATGAGCGGGATAGTGAGCCAGACATAGGGGCTTATGAATATGTGGAATAGGCAATCCTTGTACCTGATAGCTTAAATCCATACACCCCCTATATGGCAATGCTCCGCTTCACTGCTTCGTAAAATCTCCATCTGGGATATTTTCATTATGTTTATGGCTGTTGTTACATAGATATATTCTTGATGCATGACGGGGCTTACTTCATTCAATCATTCAAAAATTGCCGTTAAGATTTCCTCAAGGGCTGAAGCATTAGTAAAAAAAGGACATCCATGGGTTTTTGAAGATAGCATTATCAAGCTTAACAAAGCGGGAGAAGCAGGGGATCTCTGTGTCTTATTTGATCAGAGGCATAATAAAGCTTTCGCCTTTGGCCTTTATGATCCAGAATCTCCTATCCGTATCAAAATAATTGCGAACAATGGTCCGGAAAAGATCGATGTTGATTTTTTTGAAAATAAGATCATTAAGGCTTTTAGTCTTAGAAGGCCATTATTGATAACGCAAACCAATAGTTATCGCCTTATCCATGGAGAAAATGATGGATTGCCCGGTTTTGTAGCTGACCTATATGCCGACGTACTGGTAGTAAAACTGTATAGTGTCATTTGGTATCCTTATTTACAAACACTATTGGATATCCTCATCCGTGTGTCTCAGTGTCAAACGGTTGTTTTGCGGTTGAGCAGAAAGCTCCAAAAAGACAATAATCTAGGACTTGCCGATGGTCAAGTAGTATTTGGAGAACTGAAAAATGAGATTGTTCATTTCTGGGAACATGGCGTTCGCTTTTCTGCAAATGTGGTGAGCGGGCATAAGACAGGGTATTTTTTAGATCACAGGCATAACCGCCAAAAGGTAGGAAAGAAGTCCTTAGGAAAAACGGTTTTAGATGTATTTGCATATGCAGGAGGGTTTACGGTGCATGCACTTGCAGGAGGTGCTACTAAAGTGGTCAGCTTAGACATCAGCGCCCAAGCGCTAAACATGGCACAAGAAAATGCCAAGCTCAATAATTTTAAGGGCTTTCATAAAGTTGTGGAAGATGACGCTTTTAGGGCTTTGAACAGAAAAATAGGTGAAAAAAAGACATTTGATATTGTGGTAATCGATCCTCCTTCTTTTGCCAAAAGTAAGAAGGAAATAGAGCAAGCGATAAAAAAGTATGCTCAGTTGGCAACGTTGGGCATCCAACTTACAAAAGAAGGCGGCACTTTGGTGTTGGCCTCATGCTCTACGAGGGTAGATGCTGAAAGCTTCTTTGCCACTCATGAAGATGCAGCTTCTCAGACAGGCAAACAAATCGAACGATTTAAGACCACCTTTCACGATATTGACCATCCTATTGGCTTTAAAGAAGGGGCTTATCTAAAATGTGCATATTATAGAGTTTCATAGTCCGCTTGAACTCTGTCCAATCTTATTTTTATTAATCAATGAAGATGTTCGATCTGCAACACTCTGCAAATAATGGGCAAATGATGGCCTCAATAAAAATCAAGTCCTCCGAATCATAGAATCGGAGGACTTGATGAAGAGTGTTCGGGGTGCTTGAGACTTACCTTTTGAACAAGTCCTTCAATTTGTCCTTAGCTTCCTCTTCTAGTTTTTGCTTTTGTTTTTCAGCTTCTTCTCGAGCCTTAGCTTCCGCTTCTTTTCTTCGTTTTTCTAGCTCGTCTTTAGTTTCCTGTGCTTTTCTGTCCACTTCCTCCTTGGCCTTATCTATCTCCGTCTGCACCGCTTCACGCACCTCTTCTTTCACAGCTTCAGAAGCTTGTTTGGCCACTCCACCCCCCTCAACATCGCTGCCAGCAAGGCCAATTTTCGGGTTATCGTACGTGCCTCCTACCCCAAAGGCTAGCTTAATGGTAGAAGATTCAGTTGCTTGCTTTCCAGTAAGAGAAGCAAGGGCATTGTTTACTGCAGTGCCTACTGCTCCCGCAGGAATATTCATGTTCACAGTGTAATCCAAGCTTCCGTCTATGCCGTTGCTTCCAGCAATAGTAGCCTTATGACCGCCAAGATTGATGTCAAAAGGCTTCACATGCAATCTTCCTTCTTTTATTTCCGCTTGCATGGTGATATCGTTTAGATTTACTTCGTCGGTATTGTTCAGCTTGGTGAGGCTGGTAACGCCAGATATGATTTTGGAATCTTTGATAGAGGCCTGGACTAACTTGATAATGCCTCCGCCCACCAAAGTATTGAGTTCAGGCATCATATCCTCTCCCATCACACCTGAAAGCCTGAAGTCGGTATTGAAATCCCCATTCACATGTTCCGCGATAGGTGCCAATTTTTGTATGGTTACAAAAGACTCGAATGCTTGGCTAACGGATAAGCTGGAAATATCTATTCCAAAATCGAATGTAGGCCTCGTGATATCTTGGGTATTGTAATTTCCATTGAGTGTAAACTGGCCTCCCAAAGTATTAAAGGAAAGATTGTTTAAATCAAGGATGCCATTCCTAACTATTACTTGGCCTTTCCCATTAGTTAGCGTTAGGTTATCGTACAATATTTTATCAACGGTGGTATTCAATACGAAATCTATCGTCTTGGGTATTTCAATGATTTCCAAGGACTCTGAAGTTGTGGTATCAGGCGTGTCTGTATCAGACATGAACTCGTTCAGGTCTACCTGTTTCGAATAAAAATCCATTTGTCCTCTTAAGGTCTCATTTTCCTTCAAGGCAAACCCAAGATAATTCGTCACATAACCTTTTAGGTTTAAGTCTGTGCGGCCAAAAGCACCTTGAAAATCATTGAGCTCCATGCGCTGAGGATTAAAGACCATTTTGGCGGTGTTGATAGAAAGGTCCTGCTCCATGTCGGTGCTTTCATATTTAAAGTTCTGCACGCTCATGGTTCCACTAGTCGGGAGCTGATCGTATCGCTCCGCCTCTAAATCTGACATTTTACCTTTTGTTTGAATATTCGCCGCAATTCTTCCTGCCAATGTCATGCCCTCTAAGGGGTAAATCTTGGTAATTTTATCCAAGTCTATAGCGCCGTTTACTTTCGCCTCCCAAGTATAATCGTCTAGGTTTTCTAGTCTAAGACTACCTGCAATTCTTTCTTGGTCCACAACCATGCTCATGTCATCGACACGAATCACAGTTTGGCTCATATTGCCCGTTTCGTTTTTAATAGTAGAGATAAGGTTGATTTGCTCCATGGCGATAGGATACTCGGCAGATTTCAAATAGCCATCTTGAAGGCTCATGCGAGCATCTATATTTGGAAACTGAGATTTCAGCGAGTCATAGATACCATTGGCTTTCAGGTTCAATTCATACAACCCTCTCATGGACAATCCCTCCATTGGCACCATAGCGTTCATCTCTGCAAGGTTTATTCTAGCAGACACATCGGCATCAATATCCATAGGGCCTAGGCCGGCTATTTTCACCCTGCCATTTATTGGGTTTTCACCCATGTTCATGGCAAATTGCTTTATGTCTATCAACAAATTGTCCATGTTGCCGTCTTCAGCAGCCACCAACATATCTACCTGAATGTTGTTTACTGCAGTAGGAAGATCAGGATATTGGAACATCGCATCGTTTACTTTTAAGGCCAACCTAAAACCCGGCATGGTTTCAGTCGCATCGCTATAGGTGCCCTTTACAAAACCACCAAAATCCAAATCCCCCTCAGTTTTTACTTTGTCAAAGTCCTCTTGGTACATTCCTGGAACAAGAGATAGCAAGCTTTTAAATGTGTTGTCTTTTGCTCCGAAGCTGATGTCCATCAAAATATCATCGGCGGGCATCGACAGATAACCATCAAAGCCCATAGAGAAATCATTTACTTTAATGTTGTTCTCCTTAAAGGTGTACTTTGACTCCGGTAGGTTGAGGTTCATGGTGACATCGGCGACTAGCTCTTTATTAGAAACATACTCCACGTCGTCATAGCGCAACTTCACATTATTGGCTTTGGTCTTAGTGGCCATGTCAAATATGTCCTGGGTAAAGTCTCCATTTCCTGTGTGTTGTACATCTTCGAGAGAAACGAAAAATTTCAAGGAACGGTCATCGTACACTATCCTGCCATCAACAACTTCCCATTGGTCTATTCCAATGGAAAATCCCGAAGAGGCGGTATCGGCTTCTACAACAGTGCTATCTGCTATAGCGATGTCGTAATTTGCCGTGCCATCTTCTAACACTTTTACCAAAATATGAGGCTTGTCGAGCTTGATCCTATTGATCCTCATTTGGTCGCCAAAAAGTACGCTCCACAAATTGAGCGTGATCTGGAATGAAGATGCCGCAGCCAGTGTGTCGCCGGCAAAAGGTGCATTTCCAACAACAGAGAAATCGTTTAGGGTAGCTGTAATGTTGGGAAAGCGTTTAAAAAGACTCACGCTGAAGTTGTCTGCATCAAAATTAACTTGTGCATTCACCGATTTGGCGATTTCCTCATCCACTTTTGCCTTTATTTCATCTTTGAAAACAACAGGAAGAATGGCCGCAATTGCCAGAAGGGCAACAAGAACAACCAATACAATTATGGTAACTTTTTTCATATTTTCTATATAAGAATTTTAAGCTGATGATTAAAACTAATAAAACAAAGCTTTCCCTAAAAGGGAATGGACTTCCAGCTTTTTAACATAATGCAAAAACGGTGCAATAGTCAATTATGTTATACCATTAATGATCGCATGTAATAATATAGTGAATTTATTAAAGGTTCAACTTGACACTAGGTGATTCAAATTGGTAAAGCTTGAAGTTTTATTAATCTAAGTTAGATTAGTGGCTAATAAGGTCGGTCTATAGTTTTGTGCCCTGCTTGTTAAATTATAAAAGGCTAACAACTGCTGTTGATTTGGGCAACAAGCCATGCTCATTATAAGAAAATAATATCTTGGACCGTGCCTTCCCCAAACTCTTTTTCTAATAAGCTCAATATTTTTTGTTTGGAAAGAGAGAGCTCATTTTTTAATGGAGCAGAGTTTAGCTTTACAAAAAGTTTTTTGTCTTTCATGTACACTTTTTCTGTCCTTTTGGCGATAGGTTGGCCCATAAGCGTGCCCCAAGAGGTAGAAATCTGTGTTGCTGTAAATTTATCTTTTATTTTATAGGTGTTCAGCAATTCGTGAATGGCAGATTTCACAGTGCTGGTTTCAGCAGTTCTAAGGTTTTTATAGGGGTTTTTCTTGGAGTTCATTGTTACAAAGTACAGGAATTAAAACCAGATTTCAATATTGTAATAGGCATTAAGTTAATGATGTCGCCTGTCCGTTCTCTATATGGAATATCCTGACATCTGCGCCGATATTTTCAAACATGGCCTTCGTTCGTTCGGGTCTGGCATCGGTAACGAAAATCTGTCCAAAGCTATTTCCAGCTACCATAATCATCAATTTGTGAATGCGCAACTCATCCAACTTATCGAAAATATCGTCCAAAAGCAATAGCGGCTTAAATCCTTTGTTATTTTTGATCATATCAAACTGGGCCAGCTTTAGAGCAATTACAAAAGACTTTTGTTGCCCTTGGGAGCCAAATTTCTTAAGCGAGTTGCCGTTGATCACCAATTCAAAATCATCTTTGTGAATGCCTCTGTTGGTGCGCTGTAAAAGCAAATCTTTTTTTAAACTTGCTTGAAATAATTTTCCGATATCTTCTTGCAAAAGATCAGAGCGGTATGTGAGTGCCGGAAGCTCTTTTTCATCACTGATAAACTTGAAATGCGCAAGAAAAACAGGTTCGAAGTGGGTCAAAAAATCTCTTCTTTCTTCATATATATAATTTCCCAAATCCATTAAGGGTGCATTATAAGAAGATAGCAAATCTTGATCGAAATACCGACGGTCGGCAAACTGCTTGAGCAAGCTGTTACGTTGTTTAAGTAGGTGATTGTATTGGATGAGCTTTTGTAGATAAGTTTGGTTGATTTGCGAAATGATGCTATCAAAAAATTTCCTGCGGGTTTCGCTGCCTTCTCGGATGAGGTCCGTGTCGTAAGGAGCGATCAGCACAGTAGGGAAGTGCCCAATATGTTCGCTGATTTTGGCGTACTCCTTTTTGTTTTTTTTGATGGTTTTCTTCTGACCAGTTTTTAAACTACAGTGAACATTTGATGCTTCATCTTGTTTTGCGAATGTGCCCCTAAGAGCAAAGAAATCTTCCCCATGTCGTATGTTTTGCTGATCCACGCTATTGAAAGCACTTTTGGTCATGGAAAGATAATATATGGCATCCAAGAGATTGGTTTTGCCTGTTCCATTATAGCCTACAAAGCAATTAATGTCTTGGGAAAATGATATATCGAGAGAAGCGTAGTTTTTGAAATTGACTAAACTTAGATTTTCCAGATGCATTAATTTCTTTGTTGAATGTTTTTTAACTAATTTCGCACTGCTTATTGCCATTATACTATTGGAAACACATTAATGGCATATGCATCAAAATTACATTATAAATAGTAAGAAAAGGGCAAGGATGCGCTATTCCTCTGCATAATGAGACGGACAATAAATATTTAGTATGGCTAGCAAAAACGAAAAAATCGAGAAAAAAAGCAAAGCAAAGGTCACTACTGATGCTAATTTTTCAAAGGAAACCTATATGTACTGGTATGAGTCTATGCTACTCATGAGGAGGTTTGAAGAGAAGGCTGGGCAGTTGTATGGGCAGCAGAAAATCAAGGGTTTTTGTCACTTGTACATAGGCCAGGAAGCATGTGTAGCCGGTGCTGTTACAGCTTTAGAAAAAGACGATAAATATATCACTGCCTATAGAGACCATGCGCATCCGATTGGTTTGGGCACTGATCCTAAGTATATCATGGCCGAGCTTTTTGGTAAGGAAACAGGTATTTCTAAAGGAAAGGGCGGGTCCATGCACATTTTTGATAAAGAGCATAATTTCTTTGGGGGCCATGGAATCGTAGGAGGACAGATACCACTTGGTGTTGGTATGGCCTTCGCCGAAAAATATAACAAAACAAATAACTTAAGCATCACCTACTTAGGTGATGGAGCCGTTCGACAAGGCGCGTTTCATGAGTCGCTTAATCTGGCCATGACCATGAAGTTGCCTGCCATTTTTGTAATTGAAAATAACGGTTATGCTATGGGTACCTCTGTGCAACGGACATCCAATGTGACTGAGCTGTATAAGTTGGGAAGTGCCTACGATATGCCCTCAGAGGCTGTTGATGCCATGTCTGTAGAGAAAGTACATATTGCGATTAAAAAGGCTGCAGAAAGAGCACGAAACGGTGACGGACCAACTTTATTGGAACTTAGGACCTATCGTTATAAAGGACACTCCATGTCTGATCCTGCGAAATATAGAACCAAGGAAGAACTGGAAGAATACAAATCAAAAGATCCGATCGAGCAGGTAAAGCTGACGATCTTGGAACGGAAGTTTGCTACAGAAGAAGAACTGAAAGCTATCGATAAGAAGATAAAAGACGATGTAGCAGGATATGTTCAGTTTGCAGAAGAGTCTAAATTCCCATCTCCTGAGGAGGCATTTAAGGATGTGTATGTTCAAGAGGATTATCCATTTATAATGGATTAAAAGTTAATATTGTTTTTTATAATATATTTTATTATAAATTTGCATCCTTAAAAATGGATAAATGAGTAAAAGAGTTAAAGAAAAACCGGGCAAGGAAGTGTACGAAAACCCTGATGTTTTGGCAGAAAGATTAGCCAAAACTGAAGAGTTTGTGAGAACAAATAGAAAGTTCGTATTTGGTCTGGGTGGGATAATTGCCGTGGCAATTGCAGGATTGTTTATGTACAAGTACTATGTTGCCAACCAAAACGAAATTGCCCAGAATGAAATGTTCCAGGCGGTTTACTATTTCGAAGCTGATAGTCTGGTAAAAGCTCTGAATGGGGATGGCAACAACTATGGTTTTCTCGATATTATCGATGAATACAAGCGTACAGATGCTGCAAACCTCTCTCATTTCTATGTGGGGGCCATATATCTAAACCAAGGCAATTATGATGGTGCAATCATTCACCTGCAAAAGTTCAGTTCATCTGATCTATTGCTACAGGCGCGTGCTTATAGTTTGATAGGCGATGCTTATATGGGGTTGGGGAATTTTAGCAGTGCTGCTAATGCCTATGTGAAAGCTGCTAATTATAAGCCAAATGAATTCTTTACGCCCAATTATCTGATCAAAGCAGCATTGGCTTATGAACGAGACGGCAATTACGAGGCTGCCAAATCAAGTTATGATAAGATAATCAATCAGTATGCAAATGCTACTGAATTCCAAAATGCCCTAAAACACAAGGCAAGATTGGATGCCCTCACATCAAAGTAAAAAAACTAAGTTTAGTGAAAAAAAGGGGTAAAGCTTTGATGTTTTATCCCTTTTTTTGGGTCTTTTGTCAGGGATAGCCTCACCATTTGCAATTATTTACACTAAATTTGTGGCAATTATAACGCATTAATTATTAATGGCTTCATCATCTAAGAGTTTAAGTGACTATACCAAGGAAGGACTAACAGACGTTTCTACA
The DNA here is from genome assembly GCA_964440915.1 of uncultured Roseivirgaceae bacterium. Classification (GTDB taxonomy): domain Bacteria; phylum Bacteroidota; class Bacteroidia; order Cytophagales; family Cyclobacteriaceae; genus CAMPJM01. Next base: position 57,477 of record CAYTTV010000004.1, on the reverse strand, counting down.
AAACGCTTTGTTATTATTGTTTCTGAATGGAACGATACGGTTACAGAATCGCTGTACGCTGGTGCTTTAGGAACCTTATTGGCCAATGGCGCAGTGCGTGAAAATATTGTGCGGAAGGATGTACCCGGGAGTTTCGAGCTTACTTTGGCGGCCCAATGGATGGCCCAAAAAGAAGAAGTTGATGCGGTAATCTGTTTGGGATGTGTGATTCAGGGAGAAACCAAGCACTTTGACTTTATATGCCAGGCGGTTGCGCATGGCCTTACGGAAGTTGGCCTTAAATATAACAAACCAGTCATATTTGGCGTGTTGACACCCAACAATCAAAAGCAAGCTTTGGATCGAGCCGGTGGAAAACATGGAAATAAGGGAGATGAGGCAGCCTATACTGCACTTAAAATGTTAAGTTTTTAAAAAAACGTCATAATCTGTTATGAAAATTCTGAAATTCGGTGGCACATCAGTAGGTAGCCCTGCTAGAATGCATCATGTGGCAAACCTTATTACCGCAGACGAATGCCCTAAGATCATAGTCCTTTCTGCTGTCTCTGGCACTACCAATACGTTGGTTGCAATCGGAGAGGCGCTAGCAGAAAAAAATAAGGACATTGCTTCAAGACAAATAGAAGACCTGAAAAAAGTCTATGATGGTTTTGTAGGGGAATTGGTTTCTACCGAAAGTGCTACAGAAAAAAGTAAGGCCATTGTAGAAGAGCATTTTGAGCATATAAAATCATTTATAAAGAAGAAGTTTACGCCAGAACTGAATAAAGAGCTTTTGGCACAGGGCGAACTTTTGTCCACCAAGCTTTTTAGCACCTATTTAGAAGAGATTCAGGTACCTGCTATACTCATACCGGCACTTGATTTTATGGTGGTGGATGAGCAAGGAGAGCCCGTTATACAGGAAATTGCACACAAATTGGAAGGGATCTTAGGAGCTTATCCTAGTGCCCCACTTTTCGTTACCCAAGGCTTCATTTGCAGAAATGCCAAAGGTGAAATAGATAATCTGAAGCGAGGAGGAAGCGACTATACGGCATCACTTATCGGAGCGGCAATAAACGCTGAGGAAGTACAGATATGGACAGATATTGATGGGATGCACAACAATGATCCTCGTATCGTGCCCAACACTCGCCCCATCGCAACCCTATCATTCGATGAGGCAGCAGAATTAGCCTATTTTGGTGCCAAAATTTTGCACCCGTGCTCCATCAGGCCTGCTCAAAGGTTCAACATTCCAGTGAGGTTGTTGAATTCTCAAGATCCAGAAGCTCATGGCACGTTGATCAATGGTATAGAGCATACCGGCGGTGGCGTTAAAGCTATAGCGGCAAAGGATGGCATTACGGCCATAAAAATTAAGTCGAGCAGGATGTTGCTTGCATACGGCTTTTTGAGAAAAGTTTTCGAGGTTTTTGAAAAATATCGAACTCCGATCGACATGATCACTACTTCTGAAGTGGCAGTGTCTTTAACGATTGACGACAATACACAATTGGAGGCTATTTGCACAGAATTGGAAAAATTAGGTACGGTGATGGTTGACGAAGAAATGACCATCGTGTGTATCGTGGGTAATATGGTAGTAGATAAAAAAGGGATCATGAACCAAGTGTTCGATGGCTTGACCAATATCCCTATACGCATGATCTCATACGGTGGGAGCAAAAACAATGTGTCTATCTTAATAGAAACGGATCATAAGAATGAGGCTTTGATTTCTTTGAACCAACGCTTGTTTGAGCAGAATAAGAAAGGTGTTTCAGTCCTTTCGTAATGGTTTAAACTTGGCACATACTCTTATAATATAAATGCTGGTTCTGAATATAGATACCAGCATTTATATTTTAGAGGCTATCTTAATTCCCTTACCCATATGTTTCTATAGCTTACAGGGTTGCCGTGATCCTGCAGCTTTAGTGGTCCCTTACCATGAGAGATTATCTTTGGAGGACCAATATATTCTGTAGTGCCTTGAATCTCTGTGTTGTCATGAATAAGTACGCCATTTAGTAGTACTGTTACTTTAGCAGGTGATACGAGCTCTTCACCTGAAAATTTAGGTGCTCTATAGATGACGTCATAGGTCTGCCATTCGCCAGGTGACTTAGTGGCATTTACAAGCGGTGGCGTTTGTTTATAGATGCTCCCTGCCATGCCATTTACGTATGTGGCATTTTCGTAAGAATCCAAGACTTGTAGTTCATACATGCCTTGAAAGAAGATGCCACTGTTGCCTCTTCCCTGGCCTTCGCTTTCCACTTTTTTTGGCGTCCTCCATTCGATATGCAATTGTATGTCGCCAAACTCCTGCTTGGTTTCAATGTCGCCTGCTCCTCCTACTACTGTTGCTATGCCGTTCTTTACTTCCCATTTAGCAGCGCCATCTTTTCCTTTCCATTGGTCCAGATTTTTCCCGTCAAAGAGGACAATAGCATCAGAGGGAGGTTTTTGACCATCTCCAGGTGTAACGACCTCAGGAACTGGCTCCCATACTTCGGTGAGGGATGGATCGCCCCCTTGTGCATTAAGTATATGAGTGGATAAAATCAGTCCTAGAGTAATTCCTAAAAAAAGGGGTTTATGATGCTTCATGTGTACTAGATTTATTTTACCGTTATTATATATTATAGAATCGATTTTCAATTTGCTGCAATATTCCCCAAAATAAAAATATTTCTTGTTTTTTGGTTAAAACACATTTCTGCAGCTTAAATATTTTAAACAATTTTAGATTTAATATTGAAATAATAGAATAAAATTTTGACATTGCTAGAAATTATGCCATTTTTACTTGCACAAGTCTCTGCATTACAGTGTCTTATTCAATATGTGTCCTATGAAAAAAGCCTTAAAAATTACGGGTGTTTTTGGCCTTCTATTAATCTTAGCATTAGCTAGCATCGTGCTTTATGTCAACTTGGCACTGCCCGATGTAAGTGCGGCATCGGATATTGTAGTCACAACAGAAGACCAGGCGCTTATTGAAAGAGGAGCATATCTTGCTAATCATGTAGCAGTTTGCATCGATTGCCATAGCACAAGGGATTGGACTAAATTTTCGGGCCCAATTGTGCCCGGCACTGAGGGTAAAGGGGGAGAGGTTTTCGATGAGAAGATGGGTCTTCCCGGCACTTTTTATTCCAAGAATATTACCCCTTATGGTCTTTCATCATGGACAGACGGAGAAATATATAGGCTCATTACTACGGGGGTTACTAATGACGGAGAACCTATTTTTCCTATCATGCCCTATCCTAGCTATAACAAAATGGATCCGAAAGATGTGACGGCGATCATTGCTTATTTAAGAACCCTACCTTCTATTGAGCATAAAATTCCACAGTCCTTAGCAAAGTTTCCTTTCAATCTTGTGATGCGAACAATACCAAAGGATCCTGAGCCCCTCATGCAGTCAGAGGGCATGAGTATGATTGAAAAAGGTAAATATCTCTTGAATATAGCGGGCTGTGCTGATTGTCATACTCCGCAAGACAAAGGAGCACCTATACAAGAAATGACACTGGCAGGAGGCTTTGAATTTAAGATGCCCACAGGTGGTACTGTTCGGTCTGCCAACATTACGCCTGATAAAGAGACGGGCATTGGCAACTGGACTTCGGAGACTTTTGTAAACCGCTTTAAAAGCTATGCAGACATTGACTATCTTCCTATGACCGTCGGCGAAAATGATTTCAATACGATCATGCCCTGGATCATGTATGCAGATATGGAAGTTGAAGACCTGAAAGCAATATTTGCATACTTACAAACCATCAAAAGTGTAAAAAATAGCGTGGAAAGGTTTACGCCAGACCCAGTTTTAGCACAGACTGCCCTATAGTGGGTATAGAAATACTAACTATTGAAACAAGGATTTGGGCGTGATCCCTTCAGGCAAGACTGCCGCTCCATGGCCATCAACCTCTCCTTATCACCACGCTCAAGGCTTTTCCTTTTATATGTGCTTTCTTACCATAGAAGGGACTTTTGACATTTCTTCTGTTTTAGCCCCTTGTTTCAACCTCAGGCTAATATAGAGAGTATTCAAAAGAGCGCATTCAACAGAGACACCCTTGCTTTCAGCTTTGATAATGGCTCCTATCTTTCGCATGAATTTCAGACGCATTGTGAATTAAGACAAGGAAAAATATTCATCATGTTGGTGAAAAGTCCTTATATTTAGGCATATAGTAAAATTTAAAAGTTGGTTCAATACCACCCTATGCATAATATATCGGCAATTGTTATTTTTCATAAGGTCTTAGCTTTTACACTTTTATTTTTAATATTAGTATGTAGTGATGCATTGCCCCAGGTAGAACTGAAAGGCGGTATTTTCTCAAAAGAATTTTATGCTGATTCCCTAGAAGTAGAAAAGGCAATAAAAGCTTCGAGAGATATTCATAGAAACGATCACAATGAAACCATAGAATACCAACATGCTGAACATGCGGTGACAATAGCACTTAGGAGCAACAATCCCATCCTTTATGCAAAGGCTTTGGATAACCTAGGCCTTTTATATCGGTATCACCAATTATATCAAGAGGCTTTGGCACTTCATATGAAGGCTTTTGAGCTTGTTAAGGATTCGGAAGATGCGCCGCTTGTTCAAATGATTTGCGCCAACAATGCGGGGGTGGCAGCTCGGTATGCACAAGAGTATGACAAGGCTGTACTCTACTATATGGAAGCTCTGAAAGTGGCGGAGGCCCAAAATGACCTGCGCAACATTGCTATAGCATGCAATGGACTGGGCAATACCTTGCTGCACATGCCCAATCGGTCGAATGATGCCATCATCTATTTTGAACGGGCTCTTGCAGCAGAAAAAGCAAGAGAGAATACACTGGGAATGGCCATGAATTACCTCTCGATAAGTGATTATTATAATGAAAGGGAAGAATACCTCGTCGCCAGGCAATATTTAGAGCAGTTGCTGGAGATCAACTCGGATCGTAAGGATACTTTTGGTTTGGCGATTACTTACCAATATTTCGGGTTGAACTATGTAAAAGAAAGCAAAAGCTTAGAGTTGGCAAAAGACTACTATTTTAAATCATTAGCGTTGTTTGTACAACTTGAGAATAAGCATAAACAAGCGGAGTTGTTGCTGCATCTCGGGGAGGTGGAGAGATTGAAGGGCAATTATGCCAAGGGGATAGACTATTATCAGCAATCATTGCCTTTGGCTATGGCGTCTAATTATAAGGGGATATTGTTCGGGTTGTATTCGGGGATGTCGGATGTTTATGAAGAACAATCAAATAGTGCCAAAGCTTTTGAATATTATAAGTTAGCGCAGTCCTATAAAGACAGCATTGCGTTAAAAGAACAGGAAACGGCTATTGCTGCTATTGAAAAGCGATATGCCTATGAAAAAAAAGAAGCGCAGATTGCCTTGCTCGAAAAGGATCAGGTAATACATCAGGCCCAGCTCGCCCAGCAGGAAGAAGCCATGCAAAACCAACAGTTCCTGCTCATGTTGCTTATCGTAGGCTTAATTTCCATTGGCATAATTGCGATGTTGCTCCATAGAAACAATATGACCAAAAGGAAATCCAATAAATTGCTATTGCTGAGCAACCAACAGATCCTACAGCAGCGTGATGAAATATCATTACAGAAAGATAAAATAGAAGAGACAAACCGCCAATTGGAGCAAGCATTGGTTGAAATTGTACATCAACAAAAAGAAAATGAGCAACGCAGGATAAAATTGATTAAGAGCAGGTTTGAAAACAAGATACAGTCTTTGGCTCTGCAATCTTTAGAGTCTCAGATGAATCCTCACTTCTTATTCAATGGGATGAATGCAGTTCGTTGGTTGGTCATCAAGAATCAAAGTAAAGCCGCCATCGATTATCTCAATACTTTTGCGCAGTTGCTTCGGTTGAGCTTGACAAGCAATCGTAAAAATGTTATCCCACTCAAGGAAGAGATTAGAACTACTACGCTTTATTTGGAGATTGAAAAGCTCCGGTTTAACAGTGAGTTTACTTTTTCTGTCAATATTTCTCCAGAAGTAGACATCAAACAAGTGATGATACCACCCAAAATTCTCCAACCTCTGGCAGAAAACGCCATAAAACATGGCCTCTTACCAAGCAAGAACACGGATAAAAAATTAGAAATCAATGTTGCCAGGAAGGATAATGGCGTATGCGTGGAAGTGGTAGACAATGGTGATGGTATTAAAAAAGATTATTATAAAAATGGGCCTAAACAGGATGGGACTCATTTAGGATTAAAACTGATACGAGAGCGTTTATCTATATACAACCAACAGCATGATAATACCATCACTTTTTCCATCGAAGCATTAGAAGATGATATGGCACAAAAACAAGGGACTAGGGCAACCATCCACATTTGCACAGAAAAAGTGGAGGAGCTAGTGGCCGTTTGAACCTCTGAATAATCAGGTAAAAGATTTGAAATAGACGAGGCAATAGAAAAAAACACCACAGTAGATGAAAAGAAGGGATAATGTACCCCAGGCTGGTTGCTATCTGTGACCACACCTCGTGATTTCCTATGCTGGTTCGCTGGCATAAAACGCTTTGATACATACTGAAACATAGCGGACTTCTTCATAGGAGATCTGCTCTGAAATAGGAAGGGAAAGGATTTCTTCAGCCAATTGTTCAGCTACAGGAAAGCTTCCAGGATTGTAACCCATAAATGAATAAGCTTTTTGTAGGTGCAATGGAATAGGGTAATGCAGTCCTGTTTCGATACCTTTATTCTCTAGATAACTTCTTAATTTGTTCCTGTTTTGACAGCGTATTACAAATAAATGGTACACATGTTCATTAGTATCGGCCGTTTTGGGTAAAATTATCTCTTTACAATCTTTCAACAACGTACAGTAAAGGGCAGCTCGCTCTTGTCGTATGGTGGTCCATTGCTTGATATACGGCAACTTCACATTCAATATTGCTGCTTGGATGCCTTCCATACGGTAATTGTGACCAATCCTTTCATGATGGTATTTTTCTATAGCTCCATGCTGCCTGATCTTGGTCAATTCAGTCGCCAACCCTTCATCATTCGTCAATATGGCTCCTCCTTCTCCATAAGCCCCCAAGTTTTTTCCTGGAAAAAAGCTAAAGCAAGATGCAATGCCGAAAGTGCCGACTGGTACATTATTGTAAGTGGCGATATGGGCATGGGCACAATCTTCAATCAATTGTAAGCCATGTTGGTCTGAAAACTCTTTTAATGCTGAAATCTGCGTGGCTTGTCCATACATGTGTACAACAATTAAAGCCTTGGTGCGGAAAGTAATATGCTTTTTTAGATGGCTTGGATCGATGCCATAATCATCTGCATTACAGTCTGCAAAAACAGGCTTTGCACCCGTAAGACTCACGGCTTCGGCCGTAGCAAAAAAAGTGTTGACTGGGACAATTACTTCATCCCCAGGTCCGATGTTCAATGCCATCAAGGTAGCATGCAAAGCGGAGGTTCCTGAGTTGACAGCTATGCAGTGTGCTGCCCGATGCCGTTGGGCAAAAGAATTCTCAAAAGTTGAAACTGCGGGACCATTATAAAAAGCTGCACTTTCCAGCACCTCGCTTATGGCCGCCTCAACCTCTTCTTTTATTTGCCTGTATTGAGCAGCAACGTCATAGAATTTTACCTGCATCCTGTAAATTTAATGGAATAATATTTTAAAGTTGAGAGTTCAAAGTTTTTGGTTTGAAATGTTTGAGTTTGATTAGGGATTTGAGGGGTGGGATTCTTTTTGATTTCATGTGCGAATGATGAAATGATTGAATAACGAATAAGATTGATGATCGTAGTTTGTTTCTGCCCATTGTCAATTGCCCACTTTTTCTGGTGTCTGGCGTCAAAAATCTGGCGTCTAAATTCTGATGTCTTATCTCGCCTTTTTATCTTGACAAATAACACTTACTTTTGAGCAAGTGAAAAATGCAACACCATGCAGATCATAGAAGTAACAGACAAACGGACACAAAAGGAGTTTTTGCAATTGCCGGTTCGGTTGTACAGAAATGAAAAGAATTGGATAAGGCCCTTGGACAAGGATATTGAAAAGGTCTTTGATCCTGCTAAGAATAAATATTTCGAGCACGGGGAATGCACCCGTTGGATACTGGTAAATGACCGGCAGGAGACAATAGGAAGGGTGGCTGCATTCATCGATCGCAAAACAGCCTATACCTTTGACCAACCGACCGGAGGGATGGGGTTTTTTGAATGCATCAATGACCTAGGCGCAGCTTCTTTATTGTTCGACACTTGCAAGGATTGGCTAGAAGCTCGGCAGATGGAGGCAATGGACGGCCCTATCAATTTTGGTGATAGAATGAACTGGTGGGGGCTATTGGTGGATGGGTTTTATGAACCTAACTATGGGATGTTCTATCATTTTCCCTATTATCAACAACTTTTTGAGGCGTATGGGTTTCAACTATATTTCAAACAATACACTTATTATAGAAAGCTACGGGAAATGTTTTTGGATGAGCGTTTGGTAAAAGTCGCAGAGCGGACATTTCAGAATCCTGACTTTCATTTTGAGCATTGTCGCAAGAATAATATCGACAAGTACGCAGAAGACTTTCGCACGATTTACAACAAGGCTTGGGCAAAGCACGATGGTGTGGAGGAAATGACCTCAGCGCAAATCCAGGCTACCATGAATGACCTTAAACCCGTGCTTGAAGAGGACTTGCTATGGTTTGCTTATTATAAGGGTGAGCCTGTGGCTTTTTTCCTGATGTTACCTGAGTTGAATCAGATCTTTAAGCATGTGAATGGAAAGCTTGATCTAATCGGGAAGTTGAAGTTTTTGTATCATCGGTGGAAGGGCACTTGCAAGAAAATGTTCGGGGTAGTGTTTGGTGTCGTGCCTGAGTTCCAAAGCAAAGGAGCGGCAATAGCCATCATCATCAAGTTTTATGCTGTTTGCTGGGCAGAAGATTTTCGCTATGATGAGCTCGAGATGAACTGGATAGGGGACTTTAATCCCAAGATGATGAAGGTAGCAGAATCGGTAGGGGGAAGCATCCGAAAGACCCATGTTACTTATAGGAAGCTTTTTGACGAAACGAAACCATTTAATCGGGCCCCTATCCTCCATTAATCATCACTAAATGATTTTTAACTAAAAATATTAAATTACTTAGGAATGGCAAAAAAGTATGATGTTTATGGTATTGGGAATGCTTTGGTTGATATTGTAACTGAGGTAGAAGAAGATTTTTTTCCAAAACATGGCATAGAGAAGGGGCTGATGACTTTGGTAGATGAAGAAAGACAGCACCAGCTTATGCAGGCTATTCAATTGTCGAAAAGCAGCATGCAATGTGGAGGTTCAGCCGCCAATACCATGATCGCGGTAAGCCAATTTGGGGGTAAAAGCTTTTATTCCTGCAAAGTGGCAAAGGATGATATGGGCCAATTCTATCTCAAGGATCTGCAAGAAAATGGCGTAGACACCAACTTGACCATTGAACAAGCCTCGCCAGGCATCACAGGCAAATGCCTTGTCATGACTTCGCCTGATAGCGAAAGAACCATGAACACCTTCTTGGGCATATCAGGGCAGTTTTCTATGAAAGAAATTGAAGATTCCGCCCTTATCAATTCCGAATATGTGTACATCGAAGGGTATCTGGTGACTTCTGAAAATGGAAGAGAAGCTATGCGGCACGCAAAAAAGTTGGCCGAGTCAAGTGGCGTGAAAACAGCCCTTACCATTTCCGATCCCAGCATGGCCAAATATTTTGGTAAGGAACTCCATGAGGTAGTAGGGGCAAGCGTCGATTTGATGTTTTGCAATGAGGAAGAAGCGATGCTGTTTACAGGCACGCAGACCATATCAGAAGCGCGGGAGGCCATGAAAAAGGCTGCCAAAAGATTTGTCATTACCCAAGGTGCCAATGGCGCTATAATTTATGATGGCGATACTTTTATCAACATAGAGCCATTTCCGGTAAAGGCCATTGATGCTAATGGGGCCGGCGATATGTTTTCGGGGGCATTTATGTACGGCATTACCCATGGGCACAGCTTCGCGGAAGCAGGAAAAATCGCAAGTTTAGCCGCTTCAAAAGTAGTGGCCAAGTTTGGGCCTCGCTTAGAGTGGCACCAAGCAAAAGAAGTGTTGAATTATCTTTTTTGAGGATTGAGTTCATTTAAGTAACGGTGATAATGCTGAGGGCGATCAATGCTTAATGACCTCAAGGTGTGGTAGGACTTGGCATTGGAAGTACAGCATTGCGATTGATTATAGCGGAGGGAAGGGAATTTTGGAGATCGACTTTAGATGAATGGACACACGCGTCAGCGTCTGTCGAATGCTAAGATTTCAATCATTCGAAGCCATTGGTGGAGCTATAAAACCCTTGTTAAAATAACTTTATTTTTTTGCCTTATTTTTTATAATTTTAGGTGAATCTTTTTTTAGAAGTGACATTAGAAGTGACATATAAGCAGTCGCTTTAGACCAAGCTATGAATACATAAACCATTTTTAATTATGAAATTAACCCAAACTCTTATTGCTTCCTTTTTTGCCTTTGGGAGCTTCTGTGCTCAAGCGCAAACCAATATTGAATTTACCGAATATACCTTAGACAATGGCCTTCATGTGATCCTTCACCAAGACGAAACCACGCCGATTGTGGCTGTTTCGGTAATGTACCATGTAGGCGCTAAAAATGAAGACCCCGAAAGGACCGGTTTTGCCCACTTTTTTGAGCATTTGCTTTTCGAAGGCTCCGAAAATATAGGCCGCGGCGAGTACTTTCAGACCATACAGGCTGCAGGAGGGACACTAAATGCCAATACTAGCAATGATAGGACCTATTACTATCAGATTTTGCCATCTAACCAACTGGAGCTTGGATTGTATATGGAGTCGGAAAGAATGCTGCACGCCAAGATCGACAGTATAGGCATTGAGACGCAGCGGGAAGTAGTGAAAGAGGAAAGAAGGCAAAGAATGGACAATACACCCTACGGATCTGTAGTAGAAGAAACCATGAAGAGGGCCTTTAAAGTTCATCCTTACAGATGGTCGGTCATTGGTTCTATGGAGCATCTTAATGCTGCCTCATATCAGGATTTTATGGATTTTTACGAGTTGTTTTATGTGCCCAACAATGCCGTGCTTTCCATTGCTGGTGACATAGATATAGAAGTTACTAAAGCGTTGGTAAAAAAATATTTTGGTGAGATTCAGAAAGGTACAAAGGAGATTCCTAGACCTACAGTGCAAGAGCCAAAGAAAACCGCAGAAGTGCGTGATACGGTATATGACAACATCCAATTGCCGGCTGTCATTCAGGCTTATCATATTCCAGCGCAAGGAACCGATGATTTTTATGCTGTGAGCATGCTGGCGCAGTTACTCTCGCAAGGGAAAAGCTCAAGGTTGTACAAAGCTTTGGTAGATGAGCAACAAAAGGCTTTGTCTGTGGGTGCATTTCCTTTCCCATTGGAGGATCCAGGAATTACTTTGACATACGGTATTGCCAATATGGGTGTTTCCCCACTAGAGCTTGAAGCGGCTATGGAAGTAGAATATGAGCTGGTAAAGAAGGAACTGATTTCCGAGAAAGAATTCCAGAAATTAAAAAATCAAATTGAAACAGGTTTTGTGAACAATAATGCTCAAGTAGCGGGAGTAGCTGAGAACTTGGCCAATTATCATATGTATTTTGGCGACGCCAATCTTATTAATACTGAAATAGAGCGGTATCGGAAAGTAACGCGTGAAGATATAAGGCGAGTGGCCAATGAGTATTTCACCAAAGAAAATCGCGTTGTGCTATACTATTTGCCAAAGGCTGCAGCAGGTCAGGCTAATCAATAGCAGATCAGTATTTTTATAACTTCAAACAAAAAACAACCCTCGATGAAAAAGCATATATTAATCATATTCTTACTTTTAGGCACCATCCCCGCATGGGCACAGCTAGATAGATCCAAGAAGCCTGAACCTGGACCAGCTCCTGAGATTAATTTGGGAGAAGCAGAAACTTTTACATTATCCAATGGCATGAAAGTTTTCGTAGTGGAAAACCATAAGCTACCGAGAGTGTCTTTTTCTTTGGTGTTGGACAATGATCCAATACTGGAAAGGGAAAATGCAGGGTACGTAAGCATGGCCGGAGAACTGTTGAGAAATGGTACGAAATCAAAAACAAAAGCAGCATTAGACGAAGCAGTAGATTTTTTAGGTGCAAGCTTATCCACTTATGCTTCTGGGGCCTATGCTTCTTCATTGAGCAAACATGCGGATAAGATCATGGAACTGATGGCGGAGGTGATACTGCAGCCGTCTTTTCCTGAAGATGAGTTAGAAAAATTAAAAAAGCAGACCCTTTCTGCATTGGCAGCTAACAAGGATGATGCAAACGTGATTGCTTCAGAAGTTGCCCAAGTATTACGTTTTGGCAAAGCGCATCCTTATGGAGAAATTGTAACGGAAGAATCTGTTGAAAACATCGATATAGAAGAAATAAAAGAATATTACCAAACCTACTTTAGACCAAACAATGCCTATTTTGCTGTAGTAGGAGACATCAAGAAAAAGGAGGCCGAAAAGCTGGTGAAAAAATACTTTGGGAAATGGGAGAAGGGCAATGTACCTACAGCCACCTACCCAACTCCACAGCCGCCTAAGGAAACAGTCGTCGCTTTAGTCGACCGTCCAAATGCTGTGCAATCTGTAATTGCAGTTACTTATCCGCTTGAGTTGAAACCAGGAAGTCCCGACGTGATAAAAAGTGCGGTAATGAATCAGGTACTTGGAGGATCTTTTTCTTCTCGACTGAATATGAATCTTCGGGAAAAACACGGCTATACCTATGGCGCCAATTCAGCGATAAGCAGTGATAAACTTATTGGGAGTTTTCGGGCTTCTGCAAGTGTTCGTAATGAGGTGACAGACAGTGCCATTGTGCAGTTTCTACATGAACTGGATAATATAAAAAAGCAGAATGTGACTGAAGAGGAGCTCCAGAATGTAAAGAACTATATATCCGGGAGTTTTGGGAGGTCGTTAGAAAACCCTGCTACGATTGCCAACTTTGCCATCAATATCGACCGTTATAACCTGCCAAAAGATTATTATATCAATTATCTAAAAAATATCGAAGCGGTAACTTTAGAAGACGTGCATCAAATGGCGGATAAATATATTAGGCCTGAACAAGCTTATATTGTAGTGGTGGGTAAAGGATCAGAGATAGAGGGAAGGATCAAGCATTTTGGAAAGTTGCAGCATTATGATATCTACGGGAATTCCTATACGCCTGAAAAACCCACAGCTCTACCATCAGGGCTTACGGCAGAGAAGGTCATCGACAATTACATCACTGCCTTAGGTGGGAAAGAAAATATGTTGAAGGTCAAAGATGTGAGAATGAAATTGACTGCTTCCATACAAGGCAATAACGTTGAAATTATACAAGTGACAAAAGCCCCTAACATGTATATGAGTGAAGTGAAAATGGGAGGCTCGTTACTTCAAAAGGAGATTTACAATGGGAATGATCTAGTAATATATCAAATGGGGCAAAAACTCCCTGTGTCAGAAGAGCAGGTAAAAGAGGCTGCTTACAAATCCGTCGTTTTTCCAGAGTTGGAATATGAAAATTGGGGTGCGCAATCAAGCTTGAAAGGGATCGAGAAAGTGGAAGGTGTAGAGGCTTATGTGCTAGAAGTTACTTTGCCTACAGGTGGAATTTCCACCCAGTATTACAGCATCGATACTGGGCTGAAGATGAAGGAAATCATGGAAATGGAGACACCTCAAGGCAAGGTTAAGCAAAATGTTTCATTTGCAGACTACCAAGAAAAAAATGGCGTAAAATACCCTATGAAGCTTACTTTGTCACCTCCTGGCATAAGTGCAACAGTCCAATCATTAGAAATCAATACAGACCCAGACGAAAAGCTGTTCAGTTTGGAATAAACTTTAAATCTTGGGCCAAGTAACTCTTGGCCCAAGATGTTTTTATAAGCTATCCTCCGATAGGACTACCGTCATTCCCAAAAAACAACGGTAGTTGGTTTATTGGGAATCTCCTAGTTCTATACGCTCATCCAAAGGGATTCCACTTATCATTACAATACCCTCTAAAATGGATATTCATTTTTGCTGATCACATGGTCAGCAATCCTTCTACGGGCTTCCTTCAGATTCATAGGCTCAATTTTGGTATAACGTTTCAAGCCCATGAGCATCATCCTCAGTTCGTCTCCCTCTGCAAAAGCATATATAGCCTCTTTGGCTGCAAGTGTAGCCACATTTACCGCATGGTGGAGGTAAATTCTGGTCATGTCAATCTGATATTGGCAGGCTGCCTCTCCTCGTATGCCAACCAACTTCTCGGTCCTCAATAAAGTAGATTCTGCCACATATCCTTCTATCATCATGTCGGCAAGGTTCATAAGGATCTCCTGCTCATCTTTGATGTTCTGCATCAGTTTTTGTACAGCCGAACCGGCTACCATCAATCCAGCCTTTTTTAAATTGCGTAATACCTTCTTTTCAGCAGCAAAAAGGCTGTCGTCAGTATCGGTGCTGAAATCTGGAATTGAGGTCAACTCTTTAGCTACTGCCATAGCGGGCCCCATTAAGTCAACTTCCCCTTTCATGGCTCTTTTCAACAACATATCGATGCAGAGCATTCTGTTAATCTCATTGGTGCCCTCAAATATTCTGTTGATCCGGGCATCCCGATATCCTTTTTCTACAGGAGATTCTGCACTAAAGCCCATGCCTCCATATATTTGTACTCCTTCATCCACGACAAAGTCAAGCACTTCTGAGCCGTGTACTTTTAGCATGGCGCATTCTATGGCAAATTCCTCTACAGACTTTAGCCTAGCTTTCGCTTCTTCCATACCGCCGGCAGCCAGTGCAGCATAGGCATCGTCGATATTCTGACTAGCGCGATAATGAGCAGATTCCGTGGCGTAAATTTTCGTTGTCATTTCCGCCAGCTTGTGCTTGATGGCACCGAAATTGGCAATGGCCGTGTCGAATTGCTTTCTTTCATTGGCATAATTCACCGAGTGGTCAATGGTTTTCTTAGCTGCCCCAAAAGCGGCCGCACCTAGTTTTATTCTGCCTATGTTCAGGATGTTTACCGCTATCTTGAAGCCATTTTGCCTTTCGGAAAGCATGTTTTCGACGGGCACTTTACATTCATTAAAGAAGATCTGTCTCGTAGATGAGCCTTTGATGCCCATCTTTTTCTCTTCCTCATTCATAGTAATACCTCCAAAAGAACGCTCAACAATAAAAGCGCTCAAGTTCTTATCATCCTCGATTTTAGCAAAGACAATATAAAGATCGGCGAAACCACCGTTGGTAATCCACATCTTTTGACCCGTAAGCTCATAAAACCTGCCATCGGGCGTAAGTGTAGCTTTTGTTTTTCCTGAGTTAGCATCAGAGCCAGAGTCGGGTTCGGTAAGGCAATAAGCTGCCTTCCATTCACCAGAGGCAAGTTTTGGCAAGTACTTTTGCTTCTGCTCCTCATTGCCGTAGTAGAGGATCGGCAAGGTGCCGATACCTGTATGTGCAGAAAGTGCTACGGCAAATGAATGTCCTGCCCCAATCTTTTCTGCTACCAACATCGAGGTGTTAAAGTCCATGCCAAAGCCACCGTATGATTCTGGCACTGAAGTTCCTAATAGTCCTAGTTCCCCTGCTTTGTCCATGAGCTGTGGCATGAGGTTCGGATCTTTCATAGAGTCGATTTCATCCAAACGGGGGAAAATCTCAGCTTTCAAAAAATCTTCACACGTCTGGGCGATCATCTTTTGCTCCTCAGACCATTCTTCTGGAATAAATATATCCTTCGCTTCTGTTTCTTTGATGAGAAAAGCTCCGCCTTTAGGCATTTCTTTTTTATCTGTTGCTTCCATATCTTTTAATTTTTGGTTTTTCGAATGTCTAATTTAAGTTTAAGGCTCACAGTTCAATATTTTTCGTTCAGAATGGTAATTCGTGAAGACACGAACCACGGCTTATGTTCAAGTTCAAAGGTCAATGTTTTTTGGACTGACAAGCGATATATTCTTTTACCTAGCCTATTGCTCATTGTCCATTGCCAACTGATAAGGCTTGCATGCATCCCACTTCCATTCCAGAATGTGATTCGTGAGGACACGAACCGCGGCTTATGCTGCATTTTGAACTATCTTCAATCTAAGATCTTGTGTCTCCCGTCTAAGTATGACTTCTAGTTCAACAACTCATATATCCCTGCTACGCCTTGACCACCACCTACACAAGCTGTCACCATGCCATACTTCTGATTTCTTCTGCGCAACTCGTTGAATATCTGAATGGATAATTTTGCACCAGTACATCCTAACGGATGGCCTAGAGCGATAGCCCCACCGTTTACATTCACCTTCTCCATGTCCATATCCAATTCTCTGATTACGGCCAATGATTGTGCTGCAAATGCTTCGTTTAACTCTATGAGGTCGATATCCTGCATTTTCATTCCTGCTGCTTTCAAAGCCAGCGGAACTGCTTCTACAGGCCCAATACCCATATATTTTGGGTCTACCCCTGCAGCCTTATAGCTTACCATCCTGGCAATAGGCTTTAGATTATATTCCTTTACCATTTTTTCGGACATCACCATGACGAAAGCTGCTCCATCTGATGTTTGAGAAGAATTTCCGGCAGTTACGTTGCCCTTATTGGTAAAGACTGGCTTTAATGCGGCAAGGCGTTCCAAGGATGTGTCCGCTCTTGGCCCTTCATCGGTATCTACCACATATTCCTTGGTTTTCTTTTTTCCATTGCCATCAATATAAGTTTCAGAAACCGTAATGGGCACAATTTCGTCCTTGAACTTCCCAGCTTCTATTGCCGCCAAGGCGCGTTGGTGTGATTGGTATGAAAACTCATCCTGATCTTCTCTCGAGACTTTATACTTTTCTGAAACGTTTTCAGCGGTATGGCCCATACTGGTATAATACTGTGGATTCTCGGTAGCGATCTTATAGTTCAGAGCCGTTTTCCAACCCATGGTAGGCACGAGCGACATCGATTCCGTGCCACCTGCAATGATGCAATCTGCCATTCCTGCATGGATTTTGGCCGATGCAATCGCGATGGTCTCTATACCAGAACCACAATAGCGGTTTACAATCATGCCCGGAACATTCATAGGGAGTGCCAATAAGGAAATAAGCCTTCCCATTTGCATTCCTTGTTCTGCTTCAGGAACAGCATTTCCCACAATGAGATCATCTACCCTGCTAGGGTCAAACCCATCGATGGATTTAACCAGATGTTGGATGATGTCGGCAGCCAAATCGTCAGGCCTATAAAACCTGAAACCACCCCTGTTGGCTTTTCCCACTGCCGACCGATATCCTGCTACAATATATGCGTTCATATTTTTTGAATTTATAATTTATAATTTAGACTTTAGTTTTGAGTCTTTAGATCGTTGTTTAGTTAATCAAGTAGGCAGTAGTCAATTGACAATTGGCAAGGAAGTACTTTATTGGTTATGGATTTTCTTCACATACTTTTCAGGATTATTAATCATATGATTAAGCAGTTTTCCTATTTCAATTGAGGATGCTTCAAGCTCTATCTTCATTGGCTTCTTTATATAATCGCATGCTAATGCGAAATCGAGCCATACTTGGGTTTCACTATTTTCCATATCAGCATCAGAGACTTTGCTTACAAAGTATGCCTCATATTGTCGTTTTCGGTACGCCTCTGCAATACAAGCTGCTACAGATCTAGAAGATCTTCTTATCTGATCAGTTAAAGAATAAGTTTCTGATTTAGGAAAAGATTTAGAAACTTCGTAAATCTTCATTGCCATACCAAAGGCTTTCTTATATACTATCAAGTCTTTAAAGCTAGTCCCCATTTGCCTATTGCCTACTTTTT
>CAYTTV010000004.1:35776-39443 GCA_964440915.1 uncultured Roseivirgaceae bacterium | reverse complement strand
TTATATACTATCAAGTCTTTAAAGCTAGTCCCCATTTGCCTATTGCCTACTTTTTATTGCCTACTTTTTTAATTCCTCAACGGCTTTCCGCTTTGCAGTATACTTTGAATTCTTTCTAACGTTTTTCGTTCTCCGCACAGCGAAAGGAAGGCTTCTCTTTCCAGATCGAGCAGATACTGCTCAGACACTTCTTGTGGATAAGAGAGATCGCCTCCGCAGATCACATATGCGAGTTTTTCGGCAATTTTGGCATCATGTTCTGAAATATAGCGGCCAGCGAGCATACCGCTGATACCACCTTTGAACAATGCTATCCCTGTCCTGCCCTGTACTTTAATATCCGTTCTTGGAGTAGGCTGCACATAGCCTAATTCAGCTATTCTTAATGCCGTGGCTTTTGCATCGGCAATGCGCCTATTGGGATTAATGCTTATGCCGTCTTCTTTCCCTATATAATCTAAGTCTATGGCCTCATAAGCCGAAGTAGCTACTTTTGCCATGGCAATATTCATAAAAGCGTTTTGAAGGTCATTCAGCTCAATATCGCCCTTCACATACTTGTCGGCTGTGCGCAAGGCCATTTCTTTTGTACCGCCTCCAGACGGTATCACGCCTACTCCTACCTCTACTAGCCCTATATAGGTTTCCGCAGAGGCCTGCACCTTGTCTGCATGCATGGTAAGCTCGCATCCTCCACCCAAGGTTTGTCCATGCGGTGCCACCACCACCGGGATAGAAGAGTACCTGGCACGCATCATGGTTTTCTGGAACTGTTGGATCATAAAGTTCAGCTCGTCAAACTCCTGCTCTATGGCTGTCATGAAGATCATGCCGATATTGGCCCCTACAGAAAAGTTGGTACCTTCATTGGCAATCACCAATCCTTGGTAGTCTTTTTCTGCCATATCAATGGCCCTGTTGATGGCATCGATCACCTCGCCGCCCATGGAGTTGCTTTTAGAATGGAACTCTAGGTTGAGGATACCATCTCCCAAATCAAAAACAGAGGCACCTGCATTTTTCCATAACACCTTGTTTTCTCGGAGTGTATCCAATAAAATAAAGGCCTCAGTTCCGGGAACAACTTTGTAGGCTTTGGCAGCGATGTCATAATATTGCTTTATACCGTCTTCGGTCTTGTAAAAAGTGCTTGCCCCTGCCGCCAGCATATCATATACCCATTGGTTGGGTTTATAGCCTGCGGCCTCCATTTTTTCTACCGTCTTTTGAATGCCCACCATATCCCACGTTTCAAAGGGCCCATATCCCCAGCCAAAACCTGCTCTAAGTGCATCATCTATTTTATACAGTTCGTCAGCGATTTCAGGGATACGATTAGAAGCATAAGCAAAAAGCCCATAAAACGAATCTCTGTAAAACTCTCCTGCTTTACTTTGGTCTGCAAGAAGCGTCTTAAACTTCTGCTTGTCATCGTCCATGGCTTTTGTGGTTTCCAGAACGTCAAATTTTACCTTTTGCTTAGGCTTATATTCCAAATCGTTCAGGTCCAATGTAAGGATGACCGTATTGCCCTTGTCTTTTGTTTTTTTATAAAAGCCTTGCCCCGTTTTGTCCCCCAGCATCTTGTTCTCCTCCATTTGTGTGATCACGGAAGGAAGTTTGAAAATTTCTCTTGACTCGTCGTGTTCTAGGCCCTTGTATAAGTTGTCGGCTACCTTCACCAGCGTGTCTAATCCCACGACATCCGAGGTCCTGAAAGTAGCAGATTTTGGACGGTTGATGGCTGGACCCGTCAAACGATCAACTTCGTCTATGGTCAGCCCTAATTTTTGCATGGTATCTACTACCTTCATGATGGAGTAGATACCCACCCTGTTGGCAATAAAAGCTGGAGTGTCCTTACAAAGTACAGTAGTCTTTCCCAGTTGGAGATCACCAAAGTGCATCAGGAATTTAACGACTTCAGGATCGGTTTTGGTGGTAGGGATGATTTCGAGTAAAGGCAGGTATCGTGGTGGGTTGAAGAAGTGTGTTCCACAGAAGTGCTTTTGAAAATCTTCAGATCGGCCTTCAAGCATGAGGTGAATGGGGATACCAGAAGTGTTGGTGGTGATGAGTGTTCCGGGCTTTCTATGTTGCTCTACCTGTTCAAAGACCGATTTTTTAATGTCTAAATTTTCCACAACTACCTCAACCACCCAATCGCAGTCTTTAATGTCTGGCATGTTATCGTCGAAGTTGCCAAGACTCACCTGCGCTGCAAATTTTTCGTGATAGAGTGGTGCAGGCTTTGATTTGATGGCAGATTGCCAGGCCTCGTTCACGATCCTGTTCTTTACCGCAAGGTCATTTTTCGTGAGTCCCTTTTTTTGTTCCGCTTCATTGGTTTCTTTAGGCGCAATGTCCAATAGCAGTACTTGCAATCCTATATTGGCAAAATGAGCCGCTATTCTCGAGCCCATAATACCTGAACCTAGGACCGCTACTTTTTTAATAGTTCTTTTCATGCGTAATTCATTTAAAAGTTAAGCGTGTCTTTACAAACTGTGCCGATTTTCAAAGTTATTTCCCCCTTTTAATTTAATAAGCATCTTTTCGATGGTATGTTTAACTTCTCGAAGCGATATTGTTTTGCTCGATCACTTTGTTGATATCTTGTATTACTTCAAAAAATATTTTAAGCTTTTCGGGTGACACCACTGCCCTTACTTCATTATTAAAATCTTTTACTGTCTTGCTTGAAATCACCCTTTTTTCCTTACCAAGTTCTGTCAGAAAAATCCTGACCGAGCGTTTGTCGACCAGATCAGGTTCTTTGTATATCAAGCCCTTCTGTTCCATAGTTTTCAACATTCTCGTTAGGCTCCTGGCCTCCAATCCCATCAAAGGGGCTATTTTTGTTGCGGGTGTACCCTCTTCACGGTGAATGTTAAGGAGCACGAATCCTATGGAAGTAGTAATATCGTTTTTGATCGCCTTTTGGTTGTACATTCTATATATAGCGTGCCAAGCAGCTTTTATGTTATGGTCAACCGTTTCCTCTCTTTTCATTTTGGCCTTGCTCGTCATCTCGCTTCCTATTTTAAGTTTCTGTTTTCTAAAATTACGCCACTTCCCATTTTTACAATGACAATGTATAGAAAATAAATACAATTTAGAAAAGCATTACTAAAACGATTGCAAGTGATAAGAGCCTATGCCCCATATCAAAGAGAGCAAAACCGCTCTATACAAATCTATGGAAAATATATTATGCATGCATACTATATTAAAGATTTTAATCAGGTTTTTGCTGTTTTTAGGATCGAAAAATAAGATCGAATGAAGTGAGTTTAATGTAGGTCAGCCAGAATATGCATTAAATTTAATAATGAGGGAACATTGCCGGAGTTGAGCGGGGATTCAATAGGGATGGTTTCTGAGAGTTTTTGAATAGCAGTGGACCGGGAAATACCACTCATCACGCTAGAACCAATTGATGACGAATTGTTTGGCTAAAGCCATTTTGCTCAATCTTCCAATCCTCCTGGATAAATCCAGGGGCAATTGAAGGAACCAACCGATCATTTCCCGTGGAGCTTCCTGACAGATGTTTTGCTTGCTAGCAGCGATAGTTTTGATTCAGCAGCTTTGAGATTTGTTTTGTCCGGGCCGTCTGGCAGCGGAGGCTAAGCCCAATTCACAATGCCACCTATTGCAACATGCT
>CAYTTV010000004.1:9811-35676 GCA_964440915.1 uncultured Roseivirgaceae bacterium | reverse complement strand
GGGGTGATGACGAATTGTTTGGCTAAAGCCATTTAGCTCAATCTTCCAATTATCCAAGATAAATCCAGGAGCTATTGAAGGAACCAACCGATCATTTCCCGTGGAGCTTCCTGACAGATGTTTTTGTTTGCTTGCAGCAATAGGTTGACTCAGCAGCTTTTAGATTTGTTTTGTCCGAACCGTCTGGCAGCGTCTTGACAATCCGTCAACAAGGTTTTTATTGAACCGTTGGGTAGGTGGATATCAAAGAACAACCAATGCCGGAGAGCCGAACTTCAATAGGGATGGTGCTTTAGCCCATCTCCTTGCATAAACTCCACAAATGGCTTTAGCCGAAGGTATTGGGCTGCTTATTGAAGAGGATGGTTCAGGACCAGCTAAAACCTTTTTAAGCTAGAATAGAAGAATAGCATCAAATAATTTACATGCGCCTTTAAAAAGATTTATAACATGATTATTGAAGCTAATTTTTAATATCATTGTGGAATTCTTATAACTAATATAACTATGCGCGAAAATCTTATGAAAAAACTTTTTACGATGCTCTTTTTCTCCATTGCCATTCTTGCCACTTCATGCAGCAAAGATGACATGGATGCTATTACGCTTAAGAGAAATGGTAGTATTAATGTAACCGTGTTAAAAGGTGATGGTCCAGTTGTCAATCAAAAAGTAAGAATTATCAGTTTGACTACTAATAATGAAATCGACGTTTTGATAACAAACGAAAAGGGGCAGGTTGATTTTGGGAAACTAAATGATGGTCCTTATGAAATTATCGTTGAGGTTACAGCTCCCAATCGTATAGAGCTTGTTCAGGAAATACAGGTGATAAGCGGCGAAACTACGCGAAAGACCATACAACTCGACGAATATTTGGTAGATTATAGCGTGAAGTATAAAGGCCCTGTTGAGGACTTATTTGAAGATGATATGAAAATCGGTATTTGCATATTTCCTGCATATAAGTTGAGTGAATTAAACGAGGATAACGTAATGCTTTGGCAGCTAGATGTTATCGATGCTGCTACTGCAATTAAGTATTTTGATACGGAAGGAAGCGTTAAAGTAACAGTGCCAGTAGGAGAATATATAGCCCTTTTGATTGTTATGCACGATGATGGGTATCCTGAGTTTAGCGATGGATATTACCATAGGTTTACGGTGCGAAGATTGGATGATGATATTCATAAGGAGTTTGTCATTAACATATAGGATGTTTCCTTCTCTGGGTCCAAGCATGCAATAATGTTTGTTAAAAACAAACAACTGACCTGAACGTCCGTTAAATGCGTTTGCTTGGGCCTTTATTTTTTAGCAATTGTGAGTACATCATGATCTATTTATCTAAGGATTATTACAACTTACAACTACATGAGCCGCAATTATACATTCAGCCATAACGAGAAACTACTGTACGGTGACACAAGGGTTTGGAGATTATAGGTGATGTTTTATAACCCGCCATGCCTTTGTGGCACGAGTGCATAGATCCCTGGCTCTTGACAACGCAGGCAAGCTCAGCAAAACGCAGTCGCGCCAGGGATGGTGGCATTGTTTGAGCCCGAAAGGGGTTATGCGGGAGGCAGGCGAGTGCCATCCAGCCCGCCCGGGCGCCCAAAACACCTTGAAGAAAGTTTGTGAAAAAGCAAGTGCCATCCATTAAAACTTGGGCGTAAAATTAAACGGGCTTTTAGTCAACTTTTTATTGCTGTTAGAGTTTAATAATCAGGCCTTCAATGAGGAGTACGGCTGCTTATCGAAGTGACTATCTTCTAACTTTTTTAAAAGAAACCACCATGAAATACTTAGGGATATTATCGGTAGCCATCATAATGATGAGCTTTGTATTGTTGCAAGACAGGGACATTTCGGCCAGTGACGTTCCTAGGCCAGTAATGGAAGCTTTTAACAGCACTTTTTCTGACGCCTATGATGTGGAATGGGAAAAAAAGGGAAAGGAATATGAGGCTGACTTCGAGATACAGAATATCGATTATTCGGCGAGGTTTACTGCCCAAGGGAAACTGGTTATGCAGAAGAATGACATACTGGTCCTGGATATCCCCGATGCTGTGAACACCATTATTGAAAGCGAGTACGAGGGTTATCATATCGACGATGTGGAAAAGATAGAAATGGATGGAGAGGAGTACTTTCAGGTAGAGCTTGACGGGAAGATGCGTGACCGCAAGGTTGTCTTTTCTGCTGATGGCAATAAGGCCAATAAGGTGAAGTATTGGGATTAGTGTCCCGCCTCCTTGGGAAAATACTCTTCCGAGGAGTTCACTGTGTTTTCTGCTCAAGCTAAATTGGCTTCCCGAGGCCTAGGCCCCTGAAGCTATTTTGGCTGGGTCTTTTCCATTTCTTGGATGGCGATGGCTGCATGGGCATATGCTGCTCCTGCCCGCATCTCGGAAGCTACCCAAATGGCTTCCATAATCTCCTCTTGGCTTGCACCTTTTCTAAGGGCCTGTGCCGTATGGCCTTGTATGCAATAGGGGCATTGGGTCACGTGTGCTACAGCCACAGCGATAATCTGCTTTGTTTTTTCTGATAAGGCACCTTCTTTGAAAACTGTCCTGCTGAAGTTTCTAAATGCTTCGGTTGCTTCAGGTGCTAGTGAGGCTCTCTTCTCGGAAAGCGCTTTGGTTGCGGGAGGAAATAGTGTATTTTCTGCCATAATAGCTTTTGTTAAATAGGATGTGAAATAAATTGATTGATTGTATTTTTTATAACCCTTACCGCTGTTGAATGTTTATGTTACGGTAGCTAGTTATAGTGATGTAAACTGTGTGATTTGGCACAGAGATACTTTTCTTTCGGTATCTTTATTGTATCTTAATCGTTAACTATTGAACAAATGTTTTATTTTTTTAAATATAAAAAATGCTAGAATGAATACGGATCCTTATAAAGTCAAAAAGACATTAAACACCAAGCAAGGCGCTTTAACTTATTATAGTCTCCCCGACCTCGTAAAACAGGGATATGCCATTGATAAATTGCCTTTTTCGATAAGGATATTATTGGAAAATGCTTTAAGGAATTTTGATGATTTTGCCATTACGCCTGAAAACATTGAGACGTTGCTTCATTGGAGTCCTAAAGGATCTGATAAGGATATCCCTTTCAAGCCCGCCCGGGTATTGATGCAGGACTTTACAGGGGTTCCATCTGTCGTGGATATTGCCTCTCTTCGTGCTGAAGTTGCCCGCAAGGGCAAGGATCCGGATACAATAAATCCTTTGGTGCCTGTAGACCTGGTAATAGACCATTCGGTTCAAGTAGACTATTTCGGCACAAATTACTCCTATTTGCGGAATATTGATGAAGAGTATAAGCGAAATGGAGAGCGATATCAATTTCTCAAATGGGCGCAAAAATCCTTTG
This sequence comes from uncultured Roseivirgaceae bacterium, assembly GCA_964440915.1. Classification (GTDB taxonomy): domain Bacteria; phylum Bacteroidota; class Bacteroidia; order Cytophagales; family Cyclobacteriaceae; genus CAMPJM01. Next base: position 32,283 of record CAYTTV010000004.1, on the reverse strand, counting down.
ATAATTTCAGTGTCGTTCCTCCAGGGATGGGCATTTGCCACCAGGTAAACCTCGAGTACCTTTCCAAAGGCGTGATTGCAAGAGACGGGGAGGTTTTCCCAGATACTTTGGTGGGAACCGATAGCCATACGCCTATGGTAAATGGGATAGGAGTGGTGGCATGGGGCGTGGGTGGAATCGAAGCAGAAGCAGCTTTATTGGGCCAGCCTATCTATTTTATAATGCCGGAAGTGATTGGGCTAAGGCTCATCGGAAAGCTTCCAGTGGGGGTGACAGCTACAGATTTGGTGTTAAATATTACTGAGCTGCTAAGGAACCATGGTGTTGTCGGAAAATTTGTAGAGGTGTTTGGTTCTGGTCTTGATAATCTAACAGTGCCGGACAGGGCCACTATTGGCAATATGTCGCCAGAGTTTGGGTGTACGATCACTTATTTCCCGATAGACGACAAGACATTGGAGTATATGAGGAAGACCAACCGTTCGGAAGAGCAGGTTGAGTTAGTAGAAACTTACTGCAAAGCTAACATGCTATGGAGAAGTGGAGATGAAAACATCAGCTATACACATGTGCTTGAGCTGGATCTTTCTACCTTGGAGCCATCTGTGGCTGGGCCAAAACGACCTCAGGACAAGATCTTGCTGAAGAATTTCAAAGGTAAGTTCATGGAGTTGCTGGACGATAGTTATGGGAGAAAATATATTCATTTTGAGGACCGCCAAATAGGACGTTGGGTTGGAGAAGGGGGGAGCCAACCTTTCGGAGTTGCACAAGGTGGTATGCTGGACACCGCCGTGCAAGCTAAGGATGTAGATGGTTTGAAAACGGTATTGGTGACCGTAGGAAATAAAAAATATAGACTTTCGGATGGTGCAGTTGTAATTGCGGCCATCACTTCCTGTACCAATACTTCTAACCCTCATGTGATGTTAGGGGCAGGGCTTGTTGCAAGAAAGGCAAAAGAGAAAGGGCTAGATGCTAGACCGTGGGTAAAGACTTCCCTAGCGCCAGGCTCAAAAGTCGTGACTGATTATCTTAAAAGGGCAGGCCTGTTGAGTGATCTTGAATCGTTGAGGTTTCACCTGGTAGGCTATGGCTGTACCTCGTGTATTGGCAACTCTGGGCCTTTACCTCCACATATTGCGCAAGCAGTAGATGACCACGATCTTGTGGTGGCATCGGTGCTATCTGGAAACAGAAATTTTGAGGCTAGGATCCATCCACAAGTGAGAATGAACTTCCTGATGTCGCCAATGCTGGTCGTTGCCTATGCCATTGCAGGAAGGGTCGATATCGACCTCATCAATGAGCCTTTGGGTTATGATCCCAATCAGCAACCGGTTTATTTGAAGGATATATGGCCTGCTGATGAGGAGATTCATGAATTGATGAGCAAGGTGCTTTCTTCTGGTGATTTTGCAAAAAATTATGGGGAGATATTTGAAGGTAATGAGATATGGAGGGACCTTGAAGTGCCAGAGGATAAACTATATGCATGGGACGATTCCTCGACTTATATCAAGGAAGCGCCATTCTTCTATAATATAAGTGATGATCCTGAACCTTTTGCCGATATTACAGATGCCCGAGCATTGTTGATGCTGGGAGATAGTGTTACAACTGACCATATTTCGCCAGCTGGCTCCTTTAATGAACAATCGCCGGCGGGTCAATATCTTGTAAGCAGAGGCATAAAAAGGAACGAATTTAACTCCTATGGCTCCCGTAGAGGAAATGATGAGGTAATGACAAGGGGAACATTTGCCAATGTGCGCATCAAAAATAAGCTTGCTTCTAAAGAGGGAGGATATACCGAATATCTTCCAGATGGAACGGAAATGTCTGTCTATGATGCGGCCATGAAGTATAAGGAGACGGGAACACCATTGGTAGTATTGACAGGAAAGGAGTACGGTAGTGGATCTTCAAGAGATTGGGCTGCAAAGGGAACATTCCTTTTGGGAGTGAAAGCTGTGCTGGCTGAAAGTTATGAAAGGATTCATAGAAGTAACTTGATCGGAATGGGTGTCTTGCCATTGCAGTTTAAGGATGGAGACAATGCTGACAAGTACGGTCTTACAGGAAGGGAGAAGTTTTCTATAACGGGCATCTCAGAAGGACTGAGTCCTTTGAAGGAAGTGACAGTAAGGGCTAGAAAAGAAGACGGGGAGGAAGTAAGCTTTGCTGTAGTGGCTCGTTTAGATTCTAGAATTGAAGTGGAATATTATCGACATGGTGGTATTTTGCAATATGTATTAAGGCAATTTCTAGAAAAAGCATAGCCAACCTAGTAAATACTATTGGGCCTGTTCGTTAGCTGAAATCATGGTAAACGTACAGGCCTTGTTTTTTTATAAAAACCCCAGCTCAAGTTTTCCTGCCTCAGACATCATATCAAAAGTGTAAGGAGGATCGAACGTGAGTTCTACCTCTACCCCTCTCACTTCATCAAGATCCGAAATAGCGCGTTCTACTGTTTGGACAATAGCGGCTCCTGAGGGACATCCTGGGTTAGTGAGGGTCATCAGCACAGAAACTGCCTTGTCGTGTATCTCTACATTATAGATGAGTCCAAGTTCCAAAACATCCAAAGGGATTTCTGGGTCATATACTTTTTTTATTTGATCTATTACCCGTGCTTCTAAAGCACTATCATCTGATTTTATGGTTGCATGTGACATGACTTTTGTGGTTTTGCGATACTACAATTATTGTAACTTGCTTCTTATGGCTAGTTTAGCATAAATGTAGGCCACTATGCACGTGTTTTATATGATGTAGATCATAAAATGAGTTTTGTTGGCGTTTAACTCCCTGTTTTAGCTAAGTTCTGTTCATTAATCCTAATGCAGTTTTGCCAATAAAAAAAATCAGGGGGAGGTATTAAATATTTTATATAGATCAAAATAAAAAGTGCCCACTGTGACACTATTCATGGTGCATCATTACAATATAAACCACAAATGCCACCAAGATCCCTACTTTGCAGATCTTGGTGGCATGTATTCATTATCAGAAGCACTCGAATGATTTAATTTTACCGCTTAGTGCTTCCTTTATCGCCACCTTTTTTCTGTGAGGAAGACTTTTCCCCGCCGCCTGAAATTGCGTCGCGCATATCCGTATCAGCTTGTATATTTTGCATCTTGTAGTAATCCATAATACCTAGATTGCCTGACCTGAATGCTTCTGCTATAGCTTTCGGAATTTCAGCTTCTGCTTCAATTACCTTGGCACGGGCTTCTTGTGATTTGGCTTTCATTTCTTGCTCATTGGCTACGGCCATGGCCCTTCTTTCTTCTGCACGTGCTTCGGCAACTTTAAGGTCAGCGTTGGCTTGATCTATTTGAAGCTGGGCACCAATGTTTGCTCCTACGTCTACATCAGCGATATCTATCGATAGAATCTCAAAAGCAGTACCTGCATCGAGCCCTCTTGAAAGCACTAGTTTAGATATTTTATCAGGGTTCTCCAATACATTCTTGTGTGAAGCGGCAGACCCTATAGAGGTTACAATCCCCTCGCCAACCCTGGCTAGAATAGTTTCTTCTCCTGCTCCCCCTACCAATTGCTGAATATTGGCCCTAACCGTTACCCTAGCCTTTGCGATAAGCTGAATGCCATCGGCTGCCACTGCAGCCACGTTAGGGGTGTTGATCACCTTTGGATTAACTGACATTTGAACAGCCTCCAATACATCCCTGCCGGCCAAGTCTATTGCGGTGGCTTGTTTGAAAGAAAGGTTGATGTTGGCCTTGTCAGCAGAGATCAAGGCCTTTATTACAGAGGGAACATTGCCGCCTGCTAGGTAGTGGGTTTCTAGTTCAGAAGTAGATACATCCAGCCCTGCTTTGGTGGCCGTGATCATTGATTCAACTACAATTCTTGGAGGCACCTTACGGATTCTCATGAATACTAATTCAAATAGCCCAACTTTTACGCCTGAAAATATAGCTGTGATCCATAGGTTTACAGGTACGAAATATAGGAACACAAAAAGTCCTACTATAGAGGCGATTATGATAAATACAATTGATATACCGGCCATTAATTTTTATTTATAGGATGATGATTAGAAATTAAATATTTGTTTTATTGCTCTACCGCTTCAACTACTATGATGGGATATTGAAGCTTGATGATTTTTATTTCGGTTCCAGCGTCTAGATAGCCTCCATTGGTTCGCACCTCAAATGTTTTGTCTCTAAATTCAGCCTTGCCCACAGGCCTCAACACAGATATTGCTATGCCAATCTCTCCAACCTCCAGATCCTGCACAATTTCGTCATTGAACTTGTTCACATGGGCTTCTTTTAGGGAAAACTTTTTCCATGCTCCTGATCTGAAGCTATAAAATACTGCACCAATGGCCAAGACCGAAGTTGTACCCAATACCACCCAACCTGTTTCAGGGCCGAAACTAGAGAAACTCTGCCATACCCCGAAACCCGCTATGATAAATCCAGCAATGCCCACAACGGTGGTTCCAGGAATGAAAATTATTTCTACAATGATAAGTGCCAGCCCTAAGAGGACTAGGCTAATGATGATTAACCACTCCACGCTTTATTTATTTGAGACGAAAGTACAAACAAAAAGCTAAAGTTCAAACTCATCATAATTAGTATGCGCGCGCAAAAACAACCCTTTGTTGAGAAGGCTTGCCTGAATATATGCATGTTCCAGGTGTTTTGTTTCCTACCAGTGGAATACATCTGATCGTGGCTTTGGTCTCGGTCTTGATCCTTTCTTCTGTTTCGGCAGTGCCATCCCAGTGTGCGAGCAAAAAACCTCCTTTATCGTCCAGCAATTTTTTAAATGTTTCGTAGTCATCCACGGTATGGGTATTGCTTTCCCTGAATTGGAGTGCTTTTTGGTAAATGTTCTCTTGAATATCGTCCAAAAGGTCGGCAATGGCATCATCCAAGCCCTCCATAGAAATTACTTGTTTTTCTTTGGTGTCCCTCCGCGCTACTTCCACAGTTTTTTGTTCCAGATCACGCGGGCCAATTGCGATGCGGACAGGTACACCTTTGAGCTCATATTCTGCAAATTTCCACCCAGGCTTATGGGTATCCCGGTCGTCATATTTTACTGTAATATTTTTTTCGCTCAACGCTTTTTTAATTTTGTCCACCTGTTCAGAGATCTGCCGCAGTTGATCTTCACCTTTAAAAATAGGAACTATCACAACTTGGTGAGGTGCTAATTTGGGGGGTAATACTAGTCCTTCGTCATCAGAGTGCGCCATGATCAATGCTCCCATAAGCCTGGTGCTCACTCCCCATGAAGTGCCCCACACATACTCAAGGGCTCCTGCTCGATTTGCAAATTTTACGTCAAATGCTTTGGCAAAATTCTGCCCTAAAAAGTGCGAAGTTCCCGATTGCAGGGCTTTTCCATCTTGCATCAGGGCTTCTATGCAGTAGGTGTCAATTGCCCCGGCAAATCGCTCACTTTCCGATTTCACCCCTTTCAAAACAGGCATAGCCATATAATTCTCTGCAAAATCGGCATAAACTCCCAGCATTTTTACGGTCTCCTCAATGGCCTCTTCTTTGGTTTCATGGGCCGTGTGACCTTCCTGCCACAAAAACTCGGCTGTGCGCAGAAATAGTCGTGTCCGCATTTCCCATCGCACCACATTAGCCCATTGGTTTACCAACAATGGAAGGTCCCGATAAGATTGGATCCAGTTTTTGTAAGTGCTCCAAATTACTGTTTCAGAAGTTGGCCTCACGATCAACTCTTCTTCCAGCTTGGCTTCAGGATCAACGATCACCCCACTACCGTCATCGGCATTCTTCAGTCGGTAATGGGTCACAACGGCACATTCCTTAGCAAATCCCTCCACATGGCTAGCTTCTTTGCTCAAATACGACTTGGGGATAAATAGAGGGAAGTAAGCGTTAGAATGTCCCGTTTCCTTGAACATCTTATCAAGCTGGCCTTGGATTTTTTCCCATATAGAATAGCCATAAGGTTTGATGACCATACATCCTCTGACAGCCGAATTCTCTGCCAGATCAGCTCTTTTCACTAGTTCGTTATACCATGCAGAATAATCCTCGCTTCTTTTTGGTAGCCCTTTGCTCATGTCTTTATATTTGTTGGTATAAATTTTGCTTTCTACTTGCAATAGTCGATTAGTAGCGTGGGTATATCGAAAATGTTAATACTATTATACCTAAATTAATTATTAATCGTATATTACATTAGAATACCTGAGTTCCCTTTATCGTTGATTGTATATAGATAAAAAGAAAGGCAAAGATATGAAAGCGTTATATACCATAAAAGTTTTTACCGTTGCGTTTGCAGCATTATTGGTCGCCTCTTGTGCGCCTGACCAAATAGCGCAAACGAGCGAGTACGATGACATGTATTTTACAGCGCATGACCGGACTCTTTCGGCAAGCACCCAAACTGTACCATACACAGGTCAGCAGAGCCGAAGCAGTGACGAGGGTTATTCCTCAAAGACTGTGAATCCAGAATATATGGCAAGGCAGCAAAGTGATGTAGAAAGTAGTGATTATGCCGACGAGGATGTGTACTATGAGGAAGATTATGCCCAAAGGAATGATAATTATTCTGACGTAAGGATATATAATTACTATGGTAGAGGGTATGGAGGTTATAATTCATTTCACGACCCCTTCTATAGTCCATATTATAATTCATTCTATGGTTATTATGATCCTTTCTACGATCCTTTTTATAGGCCAGGCTTCAGGTCAGGCTTTTCCATGAGCTTTGGATGGGGATGGGGGTCACGCTACTACGATCCTTTCTACTCTCCCTATTACAGAGGTTACGGATATCATAACCCATGGGGATATAGAGATGGATATTACAATGGCTTCTATCACGGGTACAACAGCGGTAGATATGGTCACTACTATAGCCCTGTTATCATTGTAGACCGAGGGGAGTATGTAAACAATAGGCGGTTGTCGTACGGAGCAAGAAATGCTACACGATCAAGTATTGGCACTACAAACACGAGGAGGACGGTCAATACAGACTCGCGTGCTGTAAACAGTAGAACCAATATTAATAACAACAGCAGAACGACCACTACTGAAAATAGTAGAGTGAGAAGTTCTAGTTCAACCAATGAGTCGCGTACAAGACAAAGAACCGTTGATCGTAATGAGGCTACCAGAAGCAACAATGCGATCAGGAGCAATGAACGGACGCGAGAAACTGGTACGCGAACTACTCAGCCTGCAAGAACGAATACCAGAACCAGGACGGTAGCCCCTAGAGAAAATAGCAATAATAATAGGACACAGCAAAGGACTACCACCCCTACAAGACGGGAAGCAACACCTGCTAGGCAAAATACAAGGACTAATAATAATAATAGCTACAATAGGACCCAGCCTAGCAACAATAATTATAGCAGGCCTTCCTCTACACCTTCGAGAAGTAGCTATTCTACTCCGAGTAGGTCCAGTAGCCCTAGTACTAGTCCGTCTAGGAGTTCTTCAGGAAGCCGAAGCAGAACGAGATAATTTACGTTAGGAGAGAAAAACCATTAATTTATGAAGTTTCAATATTCGCTTATAATCATAGGCCTGTTATCTTTTTGCTTATATTTTTCAGCTCAAGGCCAAAGTTATGTGGATCTAGCGCAACAATTTAGCCAAAGGGAGATAACAGGAAGCGCACGGATGCAAGGCATGGGAGGAGTATCTTCCTCATTGGGTGGGGATATTACTTCCGCCATGAAAAATCCAGCAGGCCTGGGTTTTTTTAACCGATCTGAATTGTCCTTTAGCCCTTCATTAGGTTTTCACAATACGGATACAAAGTACTTGGGGCGTAATGCAGATGACTTTAAAACCAATTTCAATTTTGGTCATTTGGGCGTGGTGTTGAACAATACTAAACAAAACCCAGAAGGGGCTTGGAGAGGAGGGTCATTCGGAATTAGTATGAATAGAATTAATGATTTCCACAGCCAAATTAGATATAGTGGAAGGAATAATGAGAATGATTTTGTAGGAGCTGCTTTGAATGGGGCTTACTATAATAATGGTAACCTCACATTCGACAATATCTATTCGGAATTGGCTTTCGAAACCTATCTAATAGATGAGTTCTATGACCCTGTGGCGAATGAGGATTTTTTGGATACTTATAATGATAGAGCTGTAGAATCTGGTTTCCCAGTAGAGCAATCGGAAGGGATAAACATAAAGGGCGCAGGGTATACCACCAACTTTGCCTATGGTGGCAACTTTGCTGACAAGTTTTATTTAGGTATTGGCCTAAATTTTTCCTCCATCAATTATGAGATGAGTAGAGTGTACAAAGAAAGGCCTACAGGCACTGCTTTAGATGAACTGACTTTAGCTGAAAATCGTCAATTTAGTGGTTCAGGATTCAATGTTTCTTTGGGGGCTATATACCGACCTATTTCAACGCTTACCGTAGGGTTAGCTTATACTTCGCCCACATATTATACCTTAGAAGATTATTTGACGATTGACCTAGTGGCTGACTATGGAGATAGCACAAACTATGCTTATTTCCCTTATGAAAACATAAGCCCCATCATCAACTATGAATACCGCAGGCCGGCACACGTAAATGGGGGTGTTTCCTATTTTATAGGCAAAAACGGGTTTATTACTGCCGATATTGAATATATCGATTATGGAGGCAATAAATATAGCAGTAATGAGAATGACTTTGGCGCGGATAACCAAGAAATTAGTAATGTGCTGCAATCGGTCATCAATTATAAAATTGGAGGTGAGTACAGACATAATATTTTTAGGTTCAGGGCAGGATTTGCTTTCTTTGGTGACCCTATAGGGGAAAATAGTGTGGACCGAAGCAGGAAATCATTTTCTTTGGGGGCAGGTATTCGTCTCCGAGACTATTATATAGATGTTGCAGCAGTGAATACCAGATATGAGTCAGGCTATATACCTTATGCAGAGGGGCCTTTAGCAGTGGCAAAACATAATTCCACTAGAGCCATGCTTACTTTTGGCTTTAATTTCTAAAAGAAAACGATAAAATATTCACACATTATAAGGGGCTTGAGCTATTTTCAAGTCCCTTATTTGTTAAATGATACGGTGGGCTATCTCCTGGGATCAGGTAGGAAGCTTTATAGGGATTCAATTGGTGTCAGTGTTCTATAATTTCTATAAAAATATTAATCTTCCCCGATGCTGCAAATTTTTTGCAAATAGGCTTATCTTTGTGCAAAATTAAATTCTGTTCGAGCCATTTATGAGCACAGTTGCTAAGTTAGACAAGATAGATCGTAAGATCTTGGAAATATTGCAGTCGAATGCCAAAATCACCAATGCCCAGCTTTCTAAAGACATAGGGCTATCGCCGGCACCCACCTTAGAAAGGGTAAAGAAGTTGGAAAACATGGGGGTCATTAAAAGCTATCATGCCAAACTAGATGTAGACAAAATAGGCTTGGGCGTGAGCACCTTTGTGCAGGTAAGTTTGGTAGGACACAACAAGGAGAATATTGAGGAATTTGTCAAACAGATCAATAAGATAGATGAGATCATAGAATGCCATCATATCACTGGATCAGGCGACTTTATACTCAAAATCATCACAAAAGATATCGCTACTTATCAAAAGCTTATGTTGGAAAAGGTAAGTGAGATAAAAGTGGTAGACAATATGCAATCTATGGTGATCCTTTCTACCTTTAAGGACAGTAAGGTAATGCCTATCCCATAAGTGGTTGGACGGATCCTTTATTGTACGGCACTTCCTTTAACCCCATAATACTAAAGAAAATAAAATGGCAAAGGACAATCTCATTTTGGATAAAGACCAGATTCTTCAAAAAATCAAGAGGATAGCATATGAAATATATGAGCGAAATCTTCATGAAGAAGGCATTATTATAGCTGGAGTAGAAGATATGGGGTATGTTTTAGCCAAAATGATTGTGAAGGATCTTGATGAGATTTCTCCGTTGAAAACCACCTTAGTGAGTTTATCAGTAGACAAAGCGGCAAACACTCAGAGTGAAGTCAAACTAGATTCTACAGCTGCTATATTTGGTGGAAAATGCGTCGTTTTAGTAGATGATGTGCTGAACTCAGGAAAAACATTGGCCTATTGCATCAAGCCTTTTTTGGAAGCCGGCGTAAAAAAGCTGGAAACCGCCGTACTTGTTAACCGTAGCCACAAACTTTTCCCTATATCGGCTGATTATAACGGTTATGAACTGTCTACCACGCTAAATGAGCATGTAGATGTAAGACTTGACCCTGAAAATATGGGCGTTTATCTTTTTTAGTTCATTAACCTTGAAAAATGATAGCTTGAATCGTTAAGCTTGAAATTTATAGCAACTGAAGCCATCGTTTAGCAATTAAACACGCATTTCGTTTCCTATTGCTGCTTCCCATTTCACCATCCTTCAGAATTATTCCTGCCCTTTCCTATCTGATGCCTGGAATCTTCCGTCCATTTCTTAGTTAACTGCCTGCTGCTTTTCTTTTTCCTTAAGGTTTCCCAGCTTCAAACTTTTAGACAACCAGTTTTCTGACATCTTTTTATCATATTCCAATTATTTTTTCTATTTTTCTTATTTATATTATGATTTTTACCGATATTGTAGCCACTCGGCCTTTAAATCTTTATAAACAAGCGTTTTGAATTGCAACAATTCACCCATGACAGGCACAACTAAACCCAACCAGCATTCTTTGGAGGAGGTAGAAGCTTTAAAAGAAGAGATAGCTCTTCTCAAGCAACATGCTGATAGCCAGCAGAAAACTATAGGAACATTAGCGAAAAGCCTCCATCTTTATGAGTTGGCTTCTGATGGCGCAACAGACGGTTTATGGGATTGGAATCTTCAGACTAAGGAGAAGTTTGTATCCAAGCCTTGGAAGCGTATGCTTGGTTATGAAGATGAAGAACTCCCAACTGTTTCAGGCGTTTGGAAGCGCCTTTTGCATCCAGATGATTTGGAGCGGGCCCACTCGACGATTCACGCCTACATAAAGGGTGAGATACCTAAATATGAGATCGAGTTTCGAATGAAACATAAAGATGGCTCATATAGATGGATATATTCTAAGGGGAAAGTGCTACGGGACAAAGAAGGTAGGCCTTATCGGGTATCGGGCTCTCATACCGATATCACAGAAAGAAAGGTAGCCGAAGCTGCATTGATCAACAGCGAGAGGAAATACAGAAACTTATTTGAGAACTCACTTGTGGGGATGTTGCGCTTCAATCTTGCTGGTCAAATCATTGAGGCCAACAGCATGGCCTATCGTATGTTTGGCGTTGTTGACAGTAGAAGATTTTCGGCCAGCGAATTCTTTCCTGATTCAGAAGACTTGGGTACGTTATTTAATATGCTCAAGGACAAAGGGATAGTAGAAAACCAGGAACTTCGACTAAAGAAGCAGGATGGCTCATTCTTTTGGGTCACTTTTTCAGGTGTGCTGTACAAAGAAGATGGTTTGATCGAGGCAGTCGTAAAAGATATTACAGAAACAAAGGAGAATTTATTGGAGTTGCAAAAGGTCAACTTCGAGCTCGATAATTTTGTATATCATGCGTCGCACGATTTGCGTTCTCCACTCCGATCGATCCTTGGCTTGGTGAATATACTAAGGATGGAAGAGACCACACCCGATCAGAAAAACTGCATTGAATTGATAGAGGGCAGCATCAAGAGAATGGACAAGCTTGTGATTGATCTTTTGAGCATATCTAGAAACAATCGCGTCAATGATGCCTATACACAATTAAATTTCATTACAGAAATCAATAACAGCATTACCAATTTTTATGATGCTTCCAAAGATAAGAATCTTGTTATAGTAACCTCTGTAAGGCAGCCGGTACCATATGTTTCTGACCTTACTAGGATTAGGATTATTTTGAACAATCTTATCTCAAATGCCATCAAATATCGCAGTTTTGATAGAGAACAGTCTTATGTGAAAATCACGGTAATAGTCAATGAAAAAATGGCGAATATCACCATAGAGGACAATGGCGAAGGTATTCCCGAAACGAAGATTTCCACCGTGTTCGATATGTTCGTTCGTGCTTCTGAAAGCAGTGAAGGCTCTGGCTTGGGCTTGTATATTGTAAAAGATGTAATTCAGAAGCTAAATGGGAAGGTAGAAGTTGCTTCTGAGGAAGGTTTCGGTACCACTTTTAACCTTGTGATACCCAATTTGAATCAAGTAGAGGATTAAAATTAAAAGTTGCTTATCATTTCAATCTTGACTGCATTCCGCTGATTCACACATACAAAGCGTTATTTAAATATACTGAGCAAGAATAAGGATTTTATAGTTTTGGCAACATCATTGTAATTGCTCACTTTTGTAGCGATTAAAACCTTTAGTTGTCTATAGCGTTTTCAGTTTTTGTTTCATGTCATAAAAACACATTAAGAATGTCTGTTCATAGCGCCGATATAAAAAAAATAACCACTCATCAGCTTCAGGAAATGAAGAGCAGAGGGGAGAAAATTGCCATGCTTACAGCATATGATTATTCTATGGCAAGGATATTGGATAGCGCAGGAATAGACGTGTTGTTAGTAGGCGATTCAGCATCTAATGTGATGGCTGGATATGAAACTACTTTGCCGATCACATTAGACCAAATGATTTACCATGCCTCTTCTGTGGTAAGGGCCGTTTCGAGGGCTTTGGTAGTGGTAGATATTCCCTTTGGCTCCTATCAAGGTAATTCTTCCGAAGCGCTCAGGTCTGCTATCAGGATCATGAAAGAATCAGGTGCGCATGCCGTGAAGATGGAAGGAGGGGCCGAAATAAAGGATTCTGTAAATAGGATATTGAGTGCGGGCGTTCCGGTTATGGGACATTTGGGCTTGACTCCTCAATCTATTTTCAAATTTGGTACCTATACCGTAAGGGCCCGTGAAGATGCAGAGGCAGAAAAGCTGGTGAATGATGCCAAGATATTAGAAGAATGTGGTTGTTTTGCTATCGTGTTAGAGAAAATCCCTGCCTCGTTGGCCCAGCAAGTTGCTAAGCAAGTTAACATACCTATTATCGGAATAGGGGCAGGGCCTCATGTGGACGGCCAGGTATTGGTTACACACGATCTTTTAGGGATAACGCATGAGTTCAAGCCACGTTTTATTCGTAGATATGCTGATATCTTTAACGTGATGTCGGAGGCAGTAAGCCATTATATCGACGATGTAAAGACCCTTGATTTCCCAAATCAGGAAGAGAGTTATTGATGTGGTAGGTATAATGATTTACTCCAGTAGTAACCTATCAGGAAAATCTTATTAAAGCAAAATCATCATGCATCATGAAAGTTGAAGCGCATACAATTAAAGGAAGAAATGTAGCAGAAATTATTTCTGATGATGTCATCATTAAGACAGTCGAAGACGGGCTTGACCTTATGGGAAATATGTACTACCAAGGATTTGATAAAATAATACTCCAAGAAAAGCATCTTGCACCAGATTTTTTCAATCTTAAGAGTGGTATGGCTGGAGAAATACTCCAAAAATTTTCGAACTATCGAATACAGTTGTCGATTGTAGGTGATTTTGAGCAATATACCAGTAAAAGCCTGCAAGATTTCATCAGGGAAAGCAATAAGGGCAAGTTGATCAATTTCGTTGCTTCAAAGGCATTGGCATTGTTATAGTCTTTAATCATTTTACTATTTGATCGAAGCACTGTTACCTACCCAACTTTAATAGAGTGTCGATGCTTATCCATATATCCCTTCCCATAGCAGGCGCAGGCCAAAAATCACCAATGCGATGCCAACAATACTGTTGAGCGTTTTCATATTTTGTGGGTTCAGGAGAAACTTCAGCTTATGCGCCACAAATACCTTTATGATGTCGGTAAGCAATACGGTTGTTACGATGGCAGTAAAAAATAAAATGGCTTCCAAATTGTAGTATTGATATTTTACCTTGGCCAAGGTGACAATGCCTACCCAGAATAATAATACTGAAGGGTTGATGCCATTCAAAAGAAAGCCCTTGATCGTTTCCTTAGCAAAGGCCGTCTTTCCTGAATGTACAGTTTGTACCCCTGAAAAATCCTGAACCGGTTTGAAGATTGAGAACAGACCAAAACCTATCATAATAGCGCCTCCAATCAGGCCCATCCATAGGTATAAAGCATCATTGTTCAATATTTGGGATATGCCCAAGTAGGTAATAATTATATAGCAAGCATCACTCAAAGAGATACCAATAGCCATAAAGAGCCCCGGCAATAGGCCTTTCTTAATACTTGTTTGGATCAAGGCAAAAAACACAGGCCCAATCAGAGCGGCCAGGAGCAAGCCTAATACAACACCATTCCAGATTGCCATGCTTAATCGCTTGGGGTATTTTGTTTTACAAATTTCCGCCAATCGTCCAGAAGTCCACCTTTTAGCACACGAGGAAATTTGTTCTGCCCTCCTTCTTTCCCTTTTGCTTTAAGCCAATCATAAAATGTCTGTGTAGGGATAGTCTCTACAAAAACAGCTTGAAGTGCAGCATTACGCTCTACGGCATAGTCGTCGTTGAGTTCCTTCAGATGTTCATCTAGGCGCTGTTTCAGGAGTGCTGCTGAAACCTCCCCTTCTACTCCTATGTACCAATGGTGAGCAAATAGCGACCCGTATGGAATGCCTGCCACTGTGAATTCTTTGATGGTAATGTCAAGCTCTTCGGCTACCAGTTCAATGGCCTTAGTCATGTTGTCAACTGACAAATGCTCCCCACACAGGCTCAAAAAGTGCTTTGTTCGGCCTGTTATTACGATTTCATGCTCGTCTTTCGAAACAAATTTTATGACATCTCCTATTAGATAACGCCAAGCGCCGGCACAAGTAGAAATTAGGATGGCATACTCTTCCCCTTCCTTCACTTCGGGCAGCATCAGTGTTTGTGCTTGCTGCTTTATTTCTCCTTCGGGCGTGAAGTTGGTGTCGGTAAAAGGCACAAATTCATAAAAAATGCCATTGTTTAATACCAACCTCATGGACCGCCTGTTAGGAAGTGCCTGGAAAGCAAAGAACCCTTCAGATGCCAGATAGGTCTCGATATAAACCAAGGGCTTTGCCAGAAGCTTCTCAAAGCTTTTT
This sequence comes from uncultured Roseivirgaceae bacterium, assembly GCA_964440915.1. Classification (GTDB taxonomy): domain Bacteria; phylum Bacteroidota; class Bacteroidia; order Cytophagales; family Cyclobacteriaceae; genus CAMPJM01. The sequence goes on along the minus strand of CAYTTV010000004.1, from coordinate 17,172 downwards.
CTATAAGGATCGAAAGACACACCACCATGCACATAAATCATCAGATTGGGCCATATGTCATGAATTGAATTCACTTTATAGTGGGCAATGATCTTCTCCATTAAGATCTGAATCCAGGCTGGCACTCCAACAATCACGCCTATGTTCCATTTAGAGGCGTGTAGTGTTATCTCGTCTAACTTGTTATTCCAGTCAGGATTCCGGGCTATTTTTTGCCCAGGCTTATAGAAGCGTTGGAACCAGATCGGAAGTTGGCTTGCGGTAATTCCGCTAAGATCGCCCTCAAAATAATTTCCCCGCTGATTGAGGTGCGTACTGCCTCCCAGCATCAAGATGCCCGTTTCAAAAAGCTTGTCAGGTAGGTCGTACTTCGATAAGGAAAGGATCTGCCTGATACTCGTTTTTCTTATGGCCTTTATCTGATCCTTGGTGATAGGAATATACTTAGAGGAGGCTTCGGAAGTACCTGAACTCAAAGCAAAATAACGTACTTGACCAGGCCAGCAAACATTAACTTCACCTGCCCTGGCTTTTTGCCACCACTTATTATACATCTCATTATAATTGTGGACCGGTACATTTTCTTTAAATTTGGCATAGAAATCAGGCTGTCCAGAACTTTTGAACGCTCTGAGGATGGATTTGAAATCATATGCTTTGCCAAATTCTGTGTTTCTGCTGGAGATCAACAGCTTTTTTAGTTCAGACTTTTGAAGGTCCAAAGAAGAAGAGTATTCTTGCTCTATGCTTTCCCGTATTCTTATTCCTTTCTTGAGTAAGGTACCAACAATGGCCATAGCTTATGCTTTTAGTCTCAATAAACCTCTAAAGTAAAAGTCAAAGTTAAATTTCATTGTATCAAAAGTAAGCATTAATCACAAAATGAATCTACAAAATAACTTAGAGAAAATTACGCAACAGCTTCCCGAGAAGCATTGCCGTTTGATTGCTGTGAGCAAGACCAAGCCCATTGCGGATATTATGCAGGCATATGAAGCCGGCATGAGGGATTTCGGCGAAAACAAGGTACAAGAACTTGTAGAGAAGCAGCCCCAACTTCCTGGCGATATCCGTTGGCATATGATAGGACACTTACAGCGAAATAAAGTAAAATTTATTGCTCCCTTCGTACATTTGATTCAAGGCGTGGACAGTGCCAAGCTGCTAAGGGCCATTAATAAAGAGGGGAAAAAAATAAACCGGAAAATCCCTTGTCTCTTGCAGATCTACATTGCTAAGGAAGAGAGTAAGTATGGGTTTTCAAATGAGGAGCTATACGATATGCTTCATGACCCAGCAATGATAGATATGCATCATGTTGCTATAAAAGGGTTGATGGGCATGGCTACATTCACTCAAAATCAAGATCAAATCAGGCAGGAGTTTAAGCATCTTAAAGATTTGTTTGAAACCCTGAAAGATGAGCAAGTAACTTTACCAGACTTTGCCATGGAAGAGTTGTCGATGGGGATGTCGGGAGATTATAAGATAGCGGTGGAGGAGGGAAGCACAATGGTTCGAGTCGGAAGTGCTATCTTTGGCGAAAGGTAAGGAAGATAAAGGCATGGCAATAGAGGTTAGATTAAAGACGCAAGATATTAGACAGTAATTCAACTGCCGCCGTCTGTCATCTTGTAAACCAACCTGTAATATCGAGTGAGAATAATCTTTGTCTCACGATGTAGATCCTTGGACTATTAATAACAAATCAATACCATTCATTTAATTTAAAACACATGCAAAAACTATTCTTAATGATTGGGAGTATTTTAGGTGCTTTATCCGTTATGATCGGTGCCTTTGGTGCACATGCCCTGAGAAATACACTGACTTCCAATGGCAGATTGGAGACTTTTGAAACCGCAGTGAAATACCAATTTTATCATGTGTTTGCTTTGTTAATTGTGGGCATGCTCCTCAGCCGGATTGACCATAAATTGCTGCATTATTCAGGATATGCTTTTATTGTCGGTATTATTATCTTTTCTGGGTCTCTCTATATATTATGCCTTACCAATGTAGGCAAATGGGGAGCGGTTACGCCGATAGGTGGCCTGTTTTTGATTATAGGATGGCTATTGCTCTTTGTAGGTATATTCAAGAATTGGCACTAATAGTTCACGCGGCCGAAATCAGTACATATGGGCATCGCTCTGCTTAGGTTTCTTCCTGATAAGTTCATCGTTGGACTCATTTTGATGATTGTCCTTGCGTACTGGTTTCCGCAGGTGGGGATAGGGGCAACACCTATCAACCTAGAGTTGATCATTGATATAGGCATTGCCTTTATTTTCTTCTTTTACGGGCTTAAGTTGAGTCCCGAAAAATTTAGAATAGGACTGCGGAATTGGAAGTTGCATCTGCTCATCCAGGCCATTACATTTTTAATCTTCCCGCTTCTTGTCATACCGTTCTATCCTATATTTTCAGATGGGCCATATGCATTGTTGTGGCTGGCTGTATTTTTCATGGCGGCGCTTCCTTCTACCATTTCTTCTTCTGTGGTTATGGTTTCCATAGCCCGAGGCAATATCCCTGGAGCGATTTTTAATGCTAGCATATCTGGGGTCATAGGCATTTTTTTTACCCCACTTTGGATGAGCTTATTCTTAGGGGCAAACAGTGAGACATTTGCCTTTGCTGATATTCTTCTCGAACTGCTTTTGCAAATCTTGCTGCCTGTAGTGCTAGGACTTTTGCTCAATCGCTTTTTGGCTTCTATAATAGAGCGTTTTATCAAGCAAGTAAGTGCCTTCGATAAGATCATTATTTTGCTAATTGTCTATAAGAGCTTTAGCAAATCATTTGAGGCGGGTTTTCTTGATGATATAGGGATGCAACCGCTTATGGCACTTTCGGCCTGTGTTATCTTGTTGTTCTTTTTGATCATGTTTTTGAGCAAATTAAGTGCGGAGTATTTAGGTTTCTCACGTGAAGACACCATCACAACTGTCTTCTGCGGAACAAAAAAATCTTTGGTGCATGGTTCTGTCATGCATAATGTGTTGTTTAGTCAAATGGCCGCTGGAGGTATAATTCTGCTACCGATCATGATTTACCATGCCTTTCAGTTGTTCTACATCAGTTTTTTAGCAGGAAAAATCAGGCGAGAGGAATAGATGCTAGACATCAGACTTAAGAGCTGCTAGACAAGTCGGCAATAGCAAGGACATGAGATATCAGACACCAGATGATAGAAAAAAGCAAAACGAATCCTAATCCGCTTTGATGCTATTGTGCCCTTAATGGTCATTAGCATGTTATTCTCTACCGCAATTTTCCTATTGATGGTAACATTTCCGCCTTCTTCTAGTTAAAAGGGCTGTTATTCCTTCCAAATGGATAAAATGCAGCTATACCTATGTCAGGTGTAGAACTGATAACAAACACCCAAAAGTATGATATAGATCATATTTTATCCTTTGGGTCTGGGGTAGATTTGTATTGAAATTAAATGTTTCACCTAAACTCAAAAGTCATGCAAGCATATCTTAAAAAATGTCTTTTACTTCTTCTTCCGCTTGTGGCATTCTGTTTTCATGCAGAGGCTCAAGCAACCTATAAAATGTCTGCTGGCGAATTTACAGTTGCTGGGACTTCTTCTTTACATGATTGGACTATGACCTCAAAAGATGCTAAGGGAGAAGCCGTAATAGGCATTGAAAATAATGTTTTGCAAGATGTGACAAAGCTCACTGTGACAGTGAAGTCGGAGACCTTGAAAAGTGGAAAGTCGGGAATGGACAGCAATGCCTACAAAGCATTGGATACAAAGAAGCATCCTGAAATTGCATTTGCGCTGAAAAGCATCAAGTCGATCACCAAAAGTGGCGATCACTATATAGTAAATGCCGAGGGCACCTTGACCATTGCAGGACAAGCAAGAACAATGGCGGTGCAGGCTAAAGCATATCCGCAAGGCAACCAAATAAAATTCACTGGCAGTAAAGCCTTTAAGATGAGTGATTTTAAAATTACTCCGCCTACGGCCCTTATGGGTACCGTGAAGACGGGAGATGAGATTACGATAAACTTTGACCTAACATTTAAAAACTAAACTTACTCAATCATGAAAACGTCGCTTAGAATTTTGTTATCTGTCCTCTTTATAGGAGGGAGCCTGGCAGTGAACGCTCAGGACAACCAGTTGCAGCACTACAGACCTGCTGGTCAGGATGGGATCAATGTGTTTGAATCTCCAAAAGAAGCCGACCCGGAGCCTTTTGATGGGCTGAAAGTAAAAATAGGGGGTGCTTTTGCCATACAGTTTCAAGGCTTATCTCAAACTAACAATAATAATTTAGACACTTTGGTTGATCTAGGTTCAAATTTTAACCTGCCTACTGCCAACCTTGATTTGGACGTGCAGCTTCAGGATGGGTTGAGAATGCACCTTAGAACTTACCTTTCTGCTAGACATCACCAAGAAAGCTGGGTAAAAGGAGGGTATATCCAAATGGACAACCTGAACTTTATTTCTCCTGGATTTCTGGAAGGATTTATGGACATTGCTACCATAAGAATTGGTTTGGATGAGTTCAACTACGGTGATGCCCACTTTAGAAGAACGGACAATGCCAATGCCATATACAACCCTTTCGTGGGCAACTATATCATGGACGCCTTCTCCACTGAAGTGTTTGGAGAACTTACCTTGCAGCACAATGGCTTGATAGGAGTAGTAGGGCTTACGAATGGTAAATTGAACCAAAGTGTGGTCGTAAACGACAATACTGACAACAAGCCTTCTTTCTTTGGAAAGTTAGGTTACGACAGCCAAGTAAGTGATGATTTACGAGTACGGCTGACCGGATCATGGTATATCAACAAAGGCACTTCTACAGGAACAGCTTTGTATGGAGGCGATCGCGGGGGAGGAAGATACTATAATGTAATGAGAACGCTGCCTGAGGAGAGGAATAAATCAACTAGGACCGATTTTGAAGGACGTTTTAATCCTGCTTTCAATGAAATCACTGCCATACAGATTAATCCGTTCATCAAATACAAAGGTCTGGAGTTCTTTGGTATAATTGAAATGGCCAACGATAGTAAAGATCAATCAGAAGGTTCCTTTAACCAACTGGCTGGCGAACTCGTATACCGTTTTGGATCTAAAGAGCAGCTTTATGTAGCAGGTAGATACAACAAGGTTTCAGGAGAACTAGCGAAAGGAGCTCCAACTCGTGAGATCAACAGGTTTAACATAGGCGGAGGCTGGTTTATGACCAAAAATGTGCTAGCCAAACTGGAGTACGTGTCTCAAAAATATGAAGGCGATGGTTGGATAGGTACAAAATACCAAGGTGGAGAATTTAACGGGATAATGCTCGAGGCCGCTATAAGTTTTTAACATGATTATATGAATTCATTAAGTGTCATTTTGTTCTGGACTACATTATTTGCAGCAAGTACCGACTACTTGGTTATTACTGAAAAGAAAATAACCGTGAACGGGAACACCTCCCTAGGAGGATTCAACTGCAAGTACAATGTGCCTCAGCAAAATGACACTTTATTTATTGCCAATATGACTGCCAACCCCTATTGCTTTGCCATACCGGTAGCGTCTTTCGCCTGTGGAAACTTTCTCCTGAACAGGGATTTCCAATACACACTCAAAGCGGAAGAATATCCTGAGATTACAGTAAAAGTATTGAGCTTAAGGCGACAGCAATCAGGGTTAAAAGGGAATATCGAACTCTCTCTGGTGGGGAAAACAAAGCTTTTGAAGGATGTCAGCTTTGTTAAGAAAGTTAGTGGGGAAAAGACTTCGATCGTGGCTGGTTTTGTTTTCTATGCATCTGAATTTCAACTGACGCCACCAAGGCGACTTGGGGGGATGATCAAAGCAGACGACGCCATGGATGTGGCGGTTGAATTAACGCTAAAATAATTGAATTCCTATGAGAGCTAATACCATATTATTTCCCACCGATTTCTCCAAAAATGCTGAAAATGCGCTGCATTATGCTTTGGAGTTCGCCCTGAAGCTAGACGCAAAGCTTGTTATCCTCAATGTGGTCACCCTTCCTTACGACCTCAATCTCCGTGTAGAAGAAGCAATTCAAAGTGTCGAAGGCTTTTATGATGAAAAGCTTAGGGCATTGATTGTCGATATCCAAAATGACTCCCGATATACTTCATTGTCAATCCAAGGGATTACTACAGGGGGCAGTATAGTGCACACTATCTTGAGCAAATCAGTGATGTTAGCAGCAGACCTGATTGTTATGGGCACAACCGGTGCCAGTGGGTTGGGCAAACTGCTCTTTGGTACCAATACAGCAGAAGTAATTCGGCAATCTGAGGTGCCTGTCCTTGTAATTCCACAAGAGGCTGCTTATAGCAACTTTAAAACTATCGCTTTTGCCATCGACTATAAAGAAGACGACCTGAAATTGTTAGAAAGAGCGGGAAAACTCGCCTCTTTGCTTCAAACAAATTTGGAAACCATTCACGTAGCACCAAAATATAACTTGCAAGAGCAGATCATGCATAATGGGCTCATGCAATTGACCAAGGATCAAAGTTCATATATCTTTAGTGAACACCGGTTGATCATCAATAAATCTTTCCAGGCGGGCATGGAAGCTTACCTGAATGAGAACCCACAGGTATTACTCGCTATGGCACACTATAAGAGAAGATTTATGGCATCGCTTCTGACCAAGAGCGTGTCACAAGAAATGGCCTATCACAGCAAAACCCCACTGCTGATATTTAATGCTTAGAGACAAAGCCAAGCGTGTTTGCTGCGCTTGGCTTATCTAAACTTCTACCCCAGATGTTTTGTGTCAACTTGCCTCATTTGAACTTTCATTAGAAGGTTTCCACTAAGGCTCAATTTGTCGTTGAGCCCATTCCTTAGTATAAGAAAAGTGATAAGATTTCAGGAGGGAAGCTTATGCCTATTTGATCAAGGCCGAAAGTATATTCCTTTAAAAAATATGTTTAAAATAAGCTGTTTCTATGATTACGATCATATTTACTTTATGAAGCTCACCTTATTTTTGAATAAAAAAGAAACGCTATCGATATGAAAAAACTTCAATTTAAATCAGTCTTTCTAAACATCCTCTTTTGCATGTTTGCCACCAGTGTTTTTGTCGTCACTGGCTGCTCCTCAGGTTCAACTGAAAAGGGAGCATCTAGCACCGAAAAGCAAGCAGCGGCTGTAGAAGAAGCACCTGAAATCGGTGTGGGGCCTGTAAAAACTGTCGAGTTGAGCGATGAGCTTGATGAAGCATTGGTAAGTGAGGGCCTGTCCATATTTGAAAGTAAATGTTCTGCTTGTCACCAAATAGATGAGCGGTATGTTGGGCCTGCTATGAAAGGACTTACCGAGAGGCGCAACCCGG
>CAYTTV010000004.1:0-9711 GCA_964440915.1 uncultured Roseivirgaceae bacterium | reverse complement strand
GATGAGCGGTATGTTGGGCCTGCTATGAAAGGACTTACCGAGAGGCGCAACCCGGTCTGGATCATGAACATGGTTATCAACCCTGTAGAAATGACTCAAAAAGACCCTATTGCCAAAAAACTCTTATCCGAGTACCTGACGCAAATGGTGAACCAGAACATTACCGAGCCTGACGCAAGGGCTCTTTTGGAATATTTCAGATCAATTGATAAAGAACTTTAAACCTGAACATTATGAATAAACGATCAATTTACAGCTTAATGGTGGGGTGTGCCCTACTGCTAGGTGCCTGCAAACAAGGAGAAACGGGCGGCTCTGCCTTAAGCTCCGATGCTGCTCAAAGAGTCTATGTTGCCCCTGGCGATCATGACGAGCTCTATGCTTTCCTATCGGGTGGCTATAACGGACAAATGTCTGTATACGGCCTCCCTTCTGGAAGATTATTGAAGATGTTGCCAGTCTTTTCCCAAAATCCGGAAAATGGGTATGGCTATTCTGAAGAATCTAAGCCTTTATTAAACACCTCTTTTGGCTTTATTCCTTGGGACGACTTGCACCACCCCAAACTGTCGCGTACAGATGGCATGGCCGACGGGCGTTGGTTATTCGTAAATGCGAACAACACGCCTAGGGTGGCTAGGATCGATTTAAAAACCTTTAAAACGGTCGAAATTTTGGAGATCCCTAACAGCTCTGGTAACCACTGTTCACCTTACCCAACCAACAACACAGAATATGTGATCGCTGGTACGAGGTTTAGTGTGCCCATTGCAGGAGAAGGGGGCATATTGGATGTGCCATTAGATGAATACAAAGAAAAATTCAGAGGCTCTATTTCCTTTATTAAAGTAGATCCCGAACATGGTGATATGGACATTTCTTTCCAAATCCTTGTGCCTGGATTTGACTATGACTTGGCCAACGGCGGAAAAGGGCCTTCAGAAGATTGGGTGTTCTTTACTTCTTATAATACCGAGCAAGCAGGAACGCTAAAAGAAATCAATGCTTCATTGAACGACAAGGACTTTGTGGCGGCCATCAACTGGAAAAAAGCTGAGGAGTATGTGAAGCAAGGGAAAGCCAAAGAAATCGATGCGGAATATTATCATAACAAGTTAGATGAAAAAACGCATGTGGCCAGTTCCGAGGTTAAGAAAAAGGTAAAAGTACTTTATCCAGAAGATTGTCCGGGGCTTATGTACTTGATTCCTACACCTAAATCACCCCACGGTGTAGATGTTGATCCTTCTGGGGAATACATTGCAGTGAGTGGGAAATTAGCTTCTTTGGTGCCTGTACATTCATTCTCCAACATGATGAAAGCGATCGAAAATGAAGATTTTATAGGAGATGCTTATGGAATTCCTATACTGCGCTATGAGTCTGTGATTGCTGGAGAAGTAAAAGAGGCAGGTTTGGGCCCATTGCATACAGAATTTGACGGAAGAGGCAATGCTTATACTTCTATGTTTGTGTCTTCTGAGATTGTAAAGTGGGACCTAAAAACATTTGAAGTATTGGACAGAATGCCGGTGTATTATTCTGTAGGTCACTTGATGATCCCAGGTGGCGATACAAAAGATCCTTATGGAAAATACCTGGTAGCCATGAACAAGATAACAAAAGATCGCTACTTGCCTACTGGCCCTGAGCTTACCCACAGTGCACAATTGATCGACATATCTGGTGATAAGATGAAGATGTTACTCGATTTTCCTACGCTGTCGGAGCCACACTATGCACAGGCTATTCCGGCAGATATGATCAAGCCGAACAGCGTTAAGTTCTTTCGACTTGATGAAAATGAGCACCCACATGCTATAAAGAATGAGAACGATATGAAAGTGGAAAGGAATGGCAATGTGGTGAATGTGTATATGACGGCTATCCGAAGTCACATGGCGCCTGACAATATAGAAGGAATTCACTTAGGCGATACGGTTTATTTTCACGTTACCAATCTGGAACAAGACTGGGACGTTCCGCACGGATTTGCCGTCATGGGCAATCAAAATGCGGAACTCTTGATAATGCCTGGAGAAACACAGACATTAAGATGGGTGCCCACAAAAGTAGGTGTCGTTTCATTCTACTGTACAGATTTCTGTTCTGCCCTCCACCAGGAGATGCAAGGCTATGCTAGGGTATCGGAAAAAGGAAGTAACGTCCCTATAAAATATTGGGTAGGTAAAAAGAGGAAAGGGAGTTAGTAAATAGACAGGGAGAGGTGAAAGCTTCTCCCTCACTATATCGCCCAGTTCAAAACTTTAGAGAGCTTTCAATTAAAGATTGTTCTCGCACATGATAACAAAACATCAATATTATGAAAAAGCCATCCATTCTTCTCTCGTTAGTTGCTTGTGGCTTTCTTGTGGCCATACTCTTTGTACCCATTTGGCATATCAAGCTGGACGCCCCCCAATATCCGGGTGGGCTTGACATGTATATTTGGGCCGATAAGATTACTGGCACAGATGAATTTACATTACAGAATATCAATATTCTGAACCATTATGTAGGCATGCGGGCCATACATCCTGACTCCTTTAAAGAATTGGATATTATGCCCTACTTCGTTGCAGCCTTTATTGCATTTGGCCTCGTGGCGGCTTTCGTTAATAGAAAGAAGCTCACCATAGCTTGGGTTTCTTTTATGATCATCTGCGGTGCTGTAGGGTTGGTCGACTTTTATTTATGGCAGCAAGACTTTGGGCACAACCTGGATCCACAGGCGCCGATCAAAATGGAGGGCATGAGTTACTCTCCTCCATTCATAGGCATTAAAAAACTTCTTAACATCACCGCCACTTCATACCCTGATTGGGGAGCTATTTTCTTTGGCTTGGCGCTTGGCTTGGCCATATTAGCGATTTTCTTTATCGGCAAGCAATCCAGTGCTACGGCATCGAGAAAGCTGCATATGGCCAGTGCAATGGGATTGCTCCTGTTTTTCTCTGCCTGTGAGCCAAAGCCGGCCACCATATCATATGGATTCGATGCCTGTCATCATTGCAAGATGACCATCGCAGATAATCGGTTCGGTTCTCAATTGGTTACCGATAAGGGGAAAGCATATAAGTTCGATGCTATAGAATGTATGGCACAATACATGGAAGGGGCGAATGAAAGTTATGCTTATATATTGGTCACCAACTTACCCACGCCTGAAAAATTTATTGATGCTGAAACAGCCGTATTTATACAAAGTAAAAGTTTGCCCAGTCCTATGGGCATGAATCTATCGGCTTATGCAGATGAAGCAGAGGCAGCCAAAGTACTTCAGGATTTAGAAGGTAGAATCCTCACTTGGGAAGAGGTAAAAGCCCTCGGGCATGTAGCGCATTAAAAGAACAAGATAGTTGAGCTATGCTCAGGTTATTTTGCCCCGGCTTGTTGTTAAACAAGATGGGAATCATGAACTTTATGTTGGACTGTAGTAAGTTGATATGGAAAGGGTTAATGATGAAACACAATAAAAATATATGGTTGATTGTTGCCTTTGTTCTTTTAGCACAATTAGGACAAGCTAAAGAGATAAGGGTATCTCCGACTGGCAAGGTAAAGTCCATCAAGGAGGCGATTGATTTGGCACAAGAGGGCGATACCATTATACTGGACGGAGGTGTCTATAAAGAAGGTCAACTCATACTAGAAAAATCCATCACTTTAATAGGGAAAAACGGTGCTACCATAGACGGGCAAGGGCAATATGAAACCCTTACAATACAAGCGGACCATGTAACGATTAAGGGCATCATTTTTCAACGGGTGGGGGCAAATATGCTAAAAGATAATGCAGCTATCCGAATCATCAAAAGCAAGCATTGCATCATTTCCGACAACAAGCTTTTGGACACCTTTTTCGGTATTTATCTTGAAAACGCCGATAGCTGCACGGTGAGCAACAATTTTGTGCGGGGAGAAGCCGTGAGGGAGACCACCTCCGGAAATGCTATCCATTTGTGGTACTGCAAAGCAGCTACGGTGGAGAATAATGATGTTTCCGGCCATAGAGATGGAATTTATTTTGAATTTGTAGAAAACAGCCAGATTATGGGCAACCACAGTGAGGGCAATTTGCGCTATGGCCTTCACTTTATGTTTTCCAATGACAATCAATATATTGGCAATCAGTTCGTGAGAAATGGGGCAGGCGTGGCGGTTATGTATTCCAAGCGGATTGAGATGACAAGAAATGTTTTTGAGGACAACCAAGGACCTGCAGCGTATGGTTTGCTGCTGAAAGATATTACGGACAGCAAGATAGAAAAGAACATATTCAAGAAGAATACCATAGGCATGCTGGCAGAAGGATCCAATAGGTTGGAGTTGATCAGTAATGACTTTGCTAGGAATGGGTGGGCAGCCAAAATCATGGGCAGTTGCGAGCAGCTTACGATAAAGGAGAACAATTTCATGGGCAATACCTTTGAGATCAGTACCAGCTCTCGAAATATGGAAAGCCACGTAGTAGAGGGGAATTTTTGGAGCAGCTACAGCGGCTATGACCTGGACAGGGATGGTTTTGGTGATGTGCCACACAGGCCGGTTCGGCTGTTTTCCTCTATGCTTGAGCAAGTGCCTACGGCCATCGTGCTGATCAGGAGTCTCTTCATTGATATGCTCGAACTGGCAGAGAAAGTCACACCTTCTTTGACGCCCATTAGTTTGGTAGATAGTAATCCTTTAATGAAAGTTAACCAATGGCAAGAATGATAGAGATAAGGAACATACAGAAATCTTTTGGCAAATTGGAAGTGCTGAAAGGAGTGGATTTGCAACTTGATGGCGGGAAAACTTATGCCTTTATGGGGCCGAATGGTTCAGGAAAAACTACTTTGTTGAAATGTATATTGGGACTTGTAAAGCCTGATAAAGGCGAGATTCTGATGGATGGGCAAAAAGTAAACGATAGTGGGCAATACAGAAATCATATAGGGTATATGCCACAAATTGCCAATTTCCCTGAAAACTTAAAGGTTTTAGAGCTTTTTAACATGATTCGGAACATTCGAAAGAGACCGGTCGACATTGATAACTTACTGCGTTATTTCGAGTTGGAAGCATCACAAGATAAGAAGCTCAAGAATTTGTCAGGAGGAATGAAGCAAAAAGTGAACGCTATCCTCACGCTCATGTTCGATCCCAAGGTTTTGATCTTGGACGAACCTTCGGTAGGGCTCGATCCTATTTCACACATAAAGCTGAAAGATATAATTCGCCATGAGCGGAGCATGGGAAAAACTGTCCTCATCACTACCCATATTATCAACGACGTTGAAGAGTTGGCAGACGAAATTATTTTTCTGATGGACGGGAAGATTTATTTTAAAGGCACTCCAGATGATTTGCGAAAGGAGCAAGGAGAAGAAGCCTTGGACAAAGCCATAGCACGATTGACCAACAAAGAGGCTTTTGATATGCTCCACGGCAATAAAATGGTAGCCTATGGTGGATGAAATAATTGAAGGGACGCTTTAAATATAGATTTATGGAAAGTTTGCTAAAAATATTCAAATATACGTTCTATGACACGCTCAGGAGCTGGTGGGCCGTGTTGTACTTTCTTTTTTTTCTCGCTTCTGCTAGTACCCTGCTTTATTTTTCAGGAGATTTTACCAGAGCAGTAAGCAGTCTGCTCAATATCATTATTCTGATTGTACCGCTAGTGAGTATCATATTTGCGACGATGTTTTATTACAGTTCGCGAGAGTTTGTCATCCTTTTGCTGGCGCAACCTCTCAAGCGTTCCCTGATTTTTTTGGGGCAATATTTAGGGCTCGCTATTTCTCTTAGTCTAAGCTATACTTTAGGTATCGGCATTGCTTTCCTGATCTATCAAGGAAGTGTTGCAGAGCTTTCTCTTTTGATCACTTTATTGGTGTCTGGCGCTTTTCTTACCTTTATCTTTGTGGCGATATCGTTTTTTATTGCCGCTTCGCAAGAGGACAGGATCAAAGGCTTTGGGCTTGCCATATTACTATGGCTTATTGTTGCAATTGTGTACGACGGCTTGGTGCTGGCCGCTTTGGCTTATTTTCAAGATTATCCTTTAGAAAAAGCAGCTATATTCTTTACCATGTTCAACCCCATAGATTTGACCAGGATCATGGTATTGCTTCAGTTGGAGAGTGCTGCCCTAATGGGTTACACTGGAGCTGTCTTCAATAAGTTCTTTGGAACACACTGGGGTGTAACATTATCGCTTATGACCTTGGTTTTATGGACTTTGCTTCCCTTGTCAGGATTTATGTTAAAAATAAGAAAGAAAGATTTTTAGTCTATGCAGAATAGAAAGCTCTTGCCTTTTATCATGCCCTTGGTGTTGCTTGCCCTGGTTGCTGGCGTATGGGCTGGATGGATCAGGATAGGGTGGGCCTATCCGCTTACAGTAGTGGCAGGCAAGCATGGGGCTTTGATGGTGGGGAGTTTTCTAGGTACCTTGATCAGTCTGGAACGGGCTGTGGTGATCAAAAATCGATGGGCTATGCTCACGCCATTTTTAAGCGGACTTAGCTTTGTTTTTTTTATTTTGAATGAAAATATCTGGGCATTCTACGCTTTGACCTTGGGCAGTTTGGGTCAAATCATTATGATGGGCTACTTTCTCAACCGCTACAAGATGTTTTATATGAACGTGATGCTGGCAGGTTCTATTTGTTGGTTCACGGGCAACTTAATGTGGCTTGTTTGGCATTCATATCCATTGGCAGCACCTTGGTGGATCGCTTTTTTACTGCTGATCATTACGGGCGAAAGGCTCGAGCTCACGCAGTTTTTACCTTTAAAGCCATACCAGAAAAAGTTATTGATTGCCGCCCTTGCCATTTTTATGTTAGGCATCATTATTCCTTTTCATGGCAATGGCCGCTATATGGCAGGGGTGGGGCTTATTCTGATAGGACTTTGGCTCCTTCGTTATGACATGGCCACTAAGTCTGTTAAGAAAACTGGACAACATAAGTTCTCTGCCCTTCTGTTGTTGACTGGCTATGTTTGGTTGATCGTAAGCGGTGTCCTCATCTTGATGGGCGACCTCTATGGATTTATTTACGATGCCGTATTGCATACCTTTTTTGTGGGTTTTGTCTTCTCTATGATATTTGCCCACGGCCCCATGATCCTTCCGGGCGTGCTGGGTTGGGCCATAAAACCTTTCCACAAAGTACTTTATCTCCCGGCCATTCTTCTCGAGGGTTCGCTGGTCCTAAGAGTAGTGGCCGATGTCATGACTTGGGAGGTATGGCGCAAATGGAGCGGTATGTGGAATGGCGTGGCAATCCTGCTCTATTTCGTATTGATGGCGGTGTTGATTGTGAGAGAGAGGAGGAAGTCCTTAGAACAATCAAAAGGAGAAGTTGGTGCACATCATTTTAAACCTTTTGATAAATACCATCAATGAATCGGGATGAATGTACCATGATAATGCATAAATTGTGGCTATGAAAATCCTCACCGCTCCCCAAATAAAAAAGGCTGATGCTTATACCATCCAGCATGAACCCATTGCTTCAATCGATCTAATGGAAAGGGCTTCTCAGGCTTTTTGCCAATGGTTTGAAGGAAGGTTTGAGAGGCATCTGCCTGTTAGGGTGTTTTGTGGGATGGGCAATAATGGTGGAGATGGGTTGGCCATATCCAGAATGCTTTTAGGAAGAGGATATAAGGTATCGCCTTATGTGATCAAAAATAAAGACTCAGGTTCTGCCGATTTTGAAATGAACTTGGAACGGCTAAGGTCATTGGTTGACATAAAATTGATCACACACTCCAGAGATATTCCTAGTATTCATGAACAGGCCATCGTAATTGATGCCATTTTTGGCTCAGGACTGTCTAGAGAGCCAAAAGGTATATTTGTGGAAGTGATTAACGCCATCAATGATAGTGCTGTCATAAAAGTTGCTGTGGATATTGCTTCTGGCCTTTTCTCAGACCAGCCTTCTACGGGAGCAATCATTCGACCCGATTTCACGCTTACATTCCAAATGCCCAAGCTGGCTTTTATGATGCCAGAAAATGCCGTTTATACAGGAGAACTTGTCATAACAGACATTGAACTGAGCCAGCATTTTATCGATCAGGTAAAAACTCCCTATTATTTTGTGGATCATTCAATGGTAGCGGCTATGGTTAAGCGGAGGCAAAAATTTGCGCACAAAGGTAACTTTGGGAAAGTGCTTTTGGTAAGTGGTAGCTGGGGGAAAGTAGGTGCGGCAGTCCTTTGTGCCAAGGCTTGTTTAAGGGCTGGTACAGGATTGCTTACCGTTCATGTGCCCGCTTGTGCGTACAGTATTTTGCAAACTGCCGTGCCCGAGGCCATGGTAGAAACAGATGCTCGGCAGAAGAAGATTTCTAATGTAAAAAATGTCGCGGCCTACGATGCTATTGGCGTTGGGCCCGGATTGGGTACAGAAGACGTGGCCAAAGCAATGCTGCTTTCTTTGCTGAAGAAAGTTAAATCGCCCATGGTACTGGATGCAGATGCGCTCAATATACTGAGTAAAGACAAGAAAATGTTAAAATACCTTCCTCAAGGAAGTATCTTGACGCCACATCCCACGGAGTTTGAAAGGCTGGCAGGGAAATCCATGAACGGTTTCGAACGCTTGAAAATACAGCAGGAGTTTGCCCAAAAGCATCACTGCATTGTGCTCGTTAAGGGTGCGCATACCACGATTTGTACGCCTGAGGGGAAGGCGTATTTTAACAGCACAGGAAATCCTGGGATGGCTACTGGAGGTAGCGGCGACGTGCTAACAGGCATACTGACCTCGCTACTAGGGCAAGGGTACGACCCTATAAATGCAGCGGTTTTAGGTGCTTATCTGCACGGACTGGCAGGGGACATAGCCGCAGATAAATGGGGAGAAGAGGCCATGTTGCCTAGCGATCTCATCGATCATATGGGGGAAGCTTATAAGAAGATTAAAGCGTAACTTTACAGCTTTGGAAAAACAATACCCTCTTGTGAAAGGTTGATGCTGTATATTTTCATTTTTGGATTTTCTCTTTGGATTATTCTTTGATACACGCTTTATATGGATCGCAAACTGGAGCTGATATAATTATTTTATGGATCCTATTGTGTTTGGATTGATTTTTGAGAGGGAAGGAAAAGAAAAGATCTTGAGTTAAAACATATTCGGATGAAAACAATTCGACCACTTATATTTTTTTTAACGTTATTATCGATGGGCTGGACCTTGTACGGTCAGAAAATAATCGAGAAACCTGTATTTGATCAAGGGAATGCAGAGGTAAGGCTGAGCATCAACGATGAGGATGGTCGTATCGAAATATACCCCAACCCTGCCACGGAGTTTATCAATATCAATTTGAGCGATGCCAACTTGAGCAAAGCAAACTTTGAATTGTACGATATTATTGGGAATAAGGTAGATGTTGATGCCCAAGAAACAAAGCACGACAATTATAGGATATCAGTTGAGAAACTCCATATGGGCTATTATGTACTCATTGTTAGCGATTCTTATGGGAGATATAAGAAGGCTTTTAAGTTTTCAAAGCGATAGAAAACCTGAAGTTGGTTCCGTCTATTGACTCTTCCTTTTCCACTTCAATAAATTCTTACAGAATGACAGACAGCAGTAATCCTCTCGCCTACTGCTAATTGCGAATTGCCTATTTCTGGCCCTAGATTGCTTCTCTTGTGGTTATTTCTATTGCTAGCAGGATGGCACTGGTCAT
>CAYTTV010000003.1:93842-98549 GCA_964440915.1 uncultured Roseivirgaceae bacterium | reverse complement strand
GGTTAAAGATGAGGGGCTTATTTTTCTTATGAGATAGTTCCGATCATCAAAAAAGAAGAACTTGGAGGGGTTTAATAAAGCTCAGGTTGTCGATTATAATCTAATTAATCACTACAAGTCCCCTTAACCCCAATGTTGCTTTATTACTTGCAAGGCTTCTGAATGTATCTGGTTAGCGGCTAAGAGTTCCCCACCAAAGATAAAATCTCCGCCGTCCTTAAAATCTGATACTCGGCCACCCGCTTCTTGCACGATTAATGTACCAGCTGCTACATCCCACGGTTTTAAATTATATTCAAAAAAGGCCTCAAATCTTCCGCATGCCACATAAACTAGATCTACGGCAGCGCTTCCCATTCTCCGCAATCCATGAGTTTTCTGCATATAATCTTTCAATATGGCCAAGTAGTTTTCCATTTTGTTGAAATTATAATAAGGAAAACCTGTGGCAAGAAGCGAGTCTTGCAAAGTTGGTGCATCTGATACTTTAATTTTTTGACCATTGCAAAAGGCTTTGCCTCCCTTTATGGCATAGAAACATTCATTTCTATTAATCTCTAAAACTACTCCTAAAACCACAGCATCGTCATCCATCAAGGCAATACTGATGGCAAACACCGGCAGTCCATGAATGAAATTGGTCGTACCGTCCAGGGGGTCGATCACCCAATTGTATCGGTCTCCTTTTATCGTGCTTGTGCCCTCTTCAGCAATAAAGCCAGCCTCTGGCAGTAATGCTGCAAGACCATCCACAATCTTCCGCTCGGCTTCCTTATCCACAAAAGATACCAGGTCATTTAATCCCTTATATTCTATGGAAGAAGCCTTAAAATGTTCTTGTTCATGTTTTATAAAAGCAGCAACCTGCTTGCTCAGTGAAATCGTATTGTGCAGCAATTCCTGCAATTCTTCTGTCGTCATATCTATTCTCTCTGTATACCTTTCCTATTATCGCATTACTCTGCGTTTAACAATTGCGGCCAAAAAAACCAAAACAGCTAACCATGAGGCCGTTCTCGCCAAATAATCGCCATGTTGGGTATAAAAGGTTATTTTATCATTGGACCTTATGCTTCCAGCAATTACATCCTGCTCCCAAAATTCGGTAGGCTGAATGATCTCTCCTTTTTGATTGATAAAGCAGGAGACGCCTGTATTAGCAGATCTTGCTATGCTTCTTCTAGTTTCGATGGCCCTCAAAACAGCATAATGAAGATGCTGTTTATATCCTTCTGACTTCCACCACCAACCATCATTGGTGATAATGAAGATAAAATTTGCACCATTTAGCACAAACTGTCTCATATAGTCGCCATAAATAGACTCATAGCAAATAGAAGGCGCTATGCCTGTTTCACGTTCATTAAAGAAAACTGTTTTTTCTTTTTGTTTACCATACCCTCCTGAAGTGCCCCCCAGGTCAAAAAGAAGATCAGAAATAAACCCAAAAACCTGAGGATAGGGCATTACTTCCACTCCAGGAACGAGCTTGGACTTATGGAAAAATGATACAGTATCACTACTAAGAAACATAGCCGCATTGAACATATCAAAATGTCCAAGTTGATTATCATATCGGGTAGTGGGAAGGTGGTCGTTTTCGTTTTCATACACTGTATAACTAACCAATCCTGAAAGTAAGGATAGATTCGGATACTGGTCTTTAAATTGGCGAATCCTATTGAAAAGCGGGTAGTCATTAATACGTTCCTCTCTAAACTGATAATCTATCGCAGTTTCGGGCCATACTAGAAAATCCGTGGAAGGAGTGATTTTCTGAGCTGACAACTGAAAGAAACGATCTAATTGCTCATCAAAAGGAATAAAATTATCTGTTCCTATAAATTTTTCGGTATAGGGATCTATGTTGGGCTGCATCACCACTACTTCTACTTGCTCTCCCTTCTCATCATAGGAATAATATTGATAATAGGATATAGCAATAGGAAAAGCAATGAGCAAGATCCCATAAATTAGATAACGTTTTGAAAAATGGATGGGGCTATTACTAGTGTTACCTTTAAAAATACCAAAGAAGAACAAAAGATTGACCAACCAAATCCACAATGTCCCTCCAAAAACTCCTGTAAACTCATACCATTGAATCCACTCAGGAAACATGGCAAATCCATTTCCTAATGTGAGCCAAGGCCATGACAAATCCCAACTTAAGTGGATGTGTTCAAAGCCCATCCAATATAGCGGGAGAGAAAAATACCCCCAGGCATTTCCTGCTACCCTTTTGGTGAACCTAAAGAGTAACATCGGAATGCTCATAAGAAATGCATTGGCTAACAGCATGAATATGGCTCCTATGGGTGAAGCATAAACTACCCACCAAGTAGTACCAAGATTCCATATGAGGAAAGTAAGATAAGTATGAAGGAGAAATTTCCTCCCAGATTTAGGAATTTGACCCTTATGAAGATGATCTTCGATCGCTAACAGGGGCACCATTCCAACAAACAGCAAAATGGCAAATGGCTTTACGGGCCAGCCCAGCCAAAGCAACAGTCCACCCAACAATGTGAGCAACCATAAGTAATAAGCCTTATTTTTTACCTGCGACAACAATAACAATTTCTCCTTTTATAGTATTCTGTGAATAATAATTGATCAGTTCTTGCAAAGTCCCATTTACGGTCTCTTCGTATATCTTGGTTAATTCCCTAGAAACAGAAGCTTCTCTATCAGCTCCGAAATAGATCGAGAACTGCTCTAAAGCTTTCATCAGTCGATAAGGAGACTCATAAAAAATCATTGTTCTGTCTTCCTCCGAGAGTTGTTCAAGCCTTGTTTTCCTTCCTTTCTTATGCGGCAAGAATCCTTCGAACACAAACTTATCAGCTGGCAGTCCAGATTTGACCAGCGCTGGAACAAAAGCGGTGGCTCCGGGCAAACATTCCACCTTTATGCCTGCTTTCAAGGCCTCTCTCGTCAAAAGGTAGCCAGGATCTGAAATAGCTGGGGTTCCTGCATCGGTAATCAAAGCCATCTTCTCTCCCGATTGTAGGCGCGCCACCAACGTCATCAACTGTTGGTGCTCGTTATAAGCATGGTAACTTTGCAGCGGCTTGGTGATTTGGTAGTGCTTGAGCAAAATTTGTGACTTCCGGGTGTCTTCTGAAAGAATAGCATCGACACTGTTGAGTATTTTAACAGCCCTGAAAGTAATGTCTTCCAAATTGCCAATGGGCGTAGGGACAAGATAAAGTTGAGTGTCAGCTTGCATGCATAATACTTTCAGAAACCAAGGTATTCATGCAAATATATCGAAAGCAAGGCAGATATTAATGATATTTGGCACTTTAAACCTTGTATATAGCTTCTATCTCTTGAGCCAACTTTCTGTCCTTTTCGGTAACCACATCTCCTTTGTCATGCGTAGTGAGCTCAATAGTAACCTTATTATAAGTATTGGTCCAAGTAGGATGATGGTCCATTTTCTCAGCCACAAGGGCTACTTTGGTCATGAATGAAAATGCATCCACAAAACTCTCAAACTCAAATACTCCTTTCAATTTGTTATTTTCTTCTCTAAACATCATGAGCACTTTAATTAATTGAGGGGAAAAGCTATTAATTTCACCGTTATTCTCCTTTTCAACGCAATTTATTACATAGTTGTTTACTATTGTTTTATCTGATTAATAAAGCTATGGCCTGCTTTCTTATATTAGTTGAATAAATAATTGAATTATATTGATATTATAGAATTGTTTCTATACCTTTACAATTACTTTTTCACTATAAATATTAACCGTTCATGGATTTAGCACTTAACAAAGACGAATACAATTCTGTCAGGAAAAGTTTCTTCAACATTTTTGCACTATTCCTTAATCTGGAGTCCATTAACAATCAAATGTTAGACTGTATCTTTAAGTGGGGTGTACAGCTCGGCATAAGCAGAGACGAGCTTCATTTTATACTAAACAAGCCAGATGCGATTCAATACGAAGCTCCAAAGAATCAGATGGAGGCCATTGAGCATGTTTATGATATTGTATACATGATCTATCTGGATGGGATTGTAGAAGATGTGGAACTTGAAGTAACAATGAAATATGCCGAGAAGCTAGGTTTCAAGCCTCATATAGTAGGCGATTTGCTTAAGGCAATTGTTACGGCACCTCATGATGGTATTGATAAAACACAGGTTAGAAAAGAGCTAAGTTCTTTATTAGAATCGAGCCTAGCAATATAGCCCTACTCCTATAAAGAAATTATCCCTTCAATTGCATATGCCTTTTCGTATATCTGCACAATGGCTTCGCTCGAGTTCATCATGACTTGTGCAGTAATGCTTATATACTTCCCATTCTTTGAGCTTTTGCTTGTTAATTCATTATAAGGAAATAGTGCCTTAACCTCTTCTTCCTGTCCATTCGCCACTATAAACTTAAACATGTATAAAGCTGGCCAACTATATTCGTTATCTAACTGTTCCTTAAACTGCTCTCTTGATATACTACTCTTCATAGTACTATTCTTAAGTATTTAATAATTGTTTGCAACAAAGCCAATACGTATTCTAGTTTCAAATTACCTATTGGACAGCTATCCATAAAATTTTATAATTCTTTACAAAGGTAATTATTCTTTCCAATCCAGCCTTTATAATAGAAGTCTCTTTCTTAATTCTCCCACCCTGTGCTCAAATGCTACAGGCTGAAGTTCGTCTCTGATTTCTCAACATTTAATTAT
>CAYTTV010000003.1:0-93742 GCA_964440915.1 uncultured Roseivirgaceae bacterium | reverse complement strand
TGTGCTCAAATGCTACAGGCTGAAGTTCGTCTCTGATTTCTCAACATTTAATTATTGCTAAAGTTCCATGATCATTTAGCTAAAGAGCCTTCGGTTGCTTAAAACCCAATAATAAAGCAATGATTTTATGTTATAATCGGGCAGGAAGACAGAATTATCTCCTGTTCCGACCTCCCACACCACCGTACATACCGCCCAGGCACGTGGGTTCCTTAATTACAACATTCACCTGTTGGTAGGTTGTTGTTTGTGGGATTGTTTTCAGTTATCCACATAAGAATCTGCCCTCCTGCATAGCCTTTGGGTACTGCCCTACCATTTAGCCACTAGGTATCATTAGATATTTCATGCTTTCTACCTTTCATTTGGCAACATCCATTTACTCCCACTTTTTAAGGTTCAGCCCTTCCAGGATAATGTCATTCTTCCTGTACTATGGCTTCGGCTGACTTCTCAGGGCAACCTTTTCCGACCATGCATGGACGGCATATTAAAAAAAATTCCTACAGCTTTCACCGTAGGAATTCCCGAAGCATCTTTTAAAATATAAAACGACACAAGTCTTAATACATTAATAAAATTTATATCGTGTATCTTTTATATCAGCAAACTTCTTTATAGCAGATGAGATTTCAAAAGAGGCCCTATTGTCTGCTGTCTGTTGCAGTCTGTTCTTATAGGCAGAATAATCGCCTAATTCACCTGCTTCAGTAATAGCATTGGTTTTTATGATAACCACTCCATTTTCTGCAAAGATAGGACCTGAAGTCTGGCCTGCTTCCAAGCCAAAGGCCGTTCCCACTACTTTGGGAGCAAAACCCACATTGGGCAACGAATTACTGTTCAACCTGAGGTCAGATGTAGTGTAAACATGTGCATCATCACCATAAGCAGTGGCTATCTCATTAAGCGAACCTGAAAGACCTTGAAGTTTATTAGTAATAATATTCCCCTTTTTCTCATTTTTCACCTTCACTGTAATTTCATCTCTAACAGATTCTAATGGTGCTGTTCCTTTGTCAATTTTACCTGTCATGACTGCTACAACATAAGCCTCTTCAAGCTCGAACACCTCTGATACTTTACCGATTGAAGCATCATTGAACAACCATCTTACGACCTCCCTGGCATCTACAAGACTTCCTATTCTGCGGGCACTAGCATCTATATTATTGGCTTCCATTACTACTAAAGATTCTTCCTTAGCATTTTCATGAAATTCCTTCACATTGGAAGATACCCCGGCAAAGTAGTCGGCTCTTCGGAATGCGGCATCTCTGGTTTCGTTACTTGCACCAATCTCTCTATGGATTGCGGCCACTTTAAAAGCAGCATTTGTTTCAGGAGCAGTAACGTCGATAACGTGATATCCGAATTGCGTTTCTATCACTCTATTGATTAAGCCAGCGTCCTTAGCACCAAAAACAGCATTTTCAAATGGCTCCACCATTCTACCTTTTGTAAACCAGCCCAAATCTCCTCCATTGGCAGATGAGCCATCCTCACTTCTAGTTCTGGCCAGTTCGGCAAAATCAGCCCCTTGCTGCAATTCCCTCAGAACTTCTTGTGCCTTTTGCCTTGCCTCTCTTCTTGCTTCGTCGTTTCCTTCATCAGCCTTAAATAAGATGTGGCGTGCGCGGGCAGATGTAACCGTGTCTTCAAGAATCTTTGAAACTTTATACAAAGAGTATGCACCATCTTCTAACAATGGCCCTACCACCTGTCCCTCTTCTAAATCTTGATACAGCTCACTTAGGGCTTGAGGCAACTGGTCCGGTTTGTATGTTCTATATGGTTGACCGAAATCAGAATTTAACCTAGCAAAAGATGAGTCTGCTTCAACAGCTTCAAACTCATTCGCCAATCGCTCCAACTCATTTTTATAATATGCGGTATCTTCAGCCGAAGGAGCGATTGATATGGCAACATAGGAAACATTTCTGCTTTCCTCTACTTGATATAGTGCTTTGTTGTTATCTAGGTATCGTTGTAATTCCTTATCGGATACGGTCACACTAGAGTCACTTACTGAATAAAAAGGAACGTACAAGTATTCGACATCTGCAGTGTTATTCTCTGCTTTATATTGTTGTATCGCCTCTGCATCAGTGATGAAGTTGCTGGCTAAAAACAAGTTATCGTACTTCAGTCTCTTTCTTGCCTGATAAATATTCTGCTCCATTTGCGCCCACTGATATTGGTTTTGCGGAGGCAATTGAGAGAAGTTTCGAAGAAAGTTCAATATCTGACCCTTGTCAAATTCTCCAGTTTCGGGATTGGTAAAGGCCCTTACCAGGTCTGGGTGAATATTATTTCCTTGTACCATGTCAATCTTTTCTTCATCGCTCACGGTAATTCCAAGTTTCTCGTATTCCTCTTCAAAGGCAATATCTACTATTAGCAGCTCCCATGCTTGCTGTCTTATAGAAATCATTTCAGCGTCCGATGGATTTCGACCTGTATTGAGCATATAATTGTTTTTCATATCCTCAATCCTCCTTTGAAAATCCTCATAGGTGATTTTCGTTCCCGCAATCTCCCCCACTTGGTTGTTGTTACCTCCAAAGAGCATGGAGTTTGGCCCCATTAAGTCTGCCAAAATAAAAGAGACGATCGCCAACCCTACGGCTATTACCAGAACTTTACCTGCTCTTTCTCTAAGAGTATTAATTAATGCCATTTATTTAAAATTTAGACCCGCAAAATAATTACAATAATGCTTAAATTCAAAATTATTCCTGCCTTATCCTGAAAGAATTAGGCTTTCTTCTCCTTATATGATGTACGGCTTTCAGATCGCTGCATTTTTACTAAACGTTTACAGGGATGGTGTACACAGGTTCTCCTAATAAGTGTTCGATATCGATTTTATCTTTAGAGATCTTAGCAGGAGCCGCCAATGGATATTCATGAAATCCTATTTGAAAGAAAGCTGAAAAGAAAACATATAAACTTTTGGACCCATCATTTCTTAGGCTTTTTATCAGAACGTTTCGAGTTATTGCCATCCTGCCTACGTCTCTTTCTCATATTATGCCAGAGCAAGAGACCAATAGAAAGCATGAATAACCAATAGGAAAGTTCGAATCCCACTGTCAAGGATTGGTGCAGGCCTATTATAAAAAAGGCGATTGCCAATGAAAATATGATTGTGTCCTTAATTGTCAATATTATTGTGATATACCCAACTCACCTGTTGGTTTCAGTATTCTGTAACTAGAGAAGTCTTGACTTGCTGTCAGTCCCTCTCCCATAAGGATTTCATCTGCGGTTTCTATCCGAACAAACTTATCTGTATAAATCTCAGCCTTGTCTTGCTTCCAATGCAGTTCTTCAGTGTTCAGCTTTTGATCCTTTTCATAACTGTTCACCTCTACATCTCCAGTTCCTGTATACAACTTTTCCTTTTGGTTAAAATATCCTTTATCTGCCTTCAATGTTGAGGAAATTTTTCCATCCGTATCAAAAAACTCAATGTAGATGCCATCGGGAAATTCACTGTTGCCATCTTCATACTCCAACTGCCTAGCTGCTTGGACTCTCACCCGAACTACGGCAGAGTCACTATAGAGCGTTTCCATGTTCATGATTTCCATTAGCGGCCCATCGTAAGGTTGTATGGCATTGGGGTCGCTTTCCTGTCCACATGCCTGACATAGCAGAATCATTGCAACCACTACCCCTGCATTGTACCAATTTCCAATCCTTTCCATACCAAGTATAACGGAAAAAAGCGGTCAATCCCTTATGTATTGACCGCCTAATATGTTAAAATATTCTAATCACCTTATCTCCTTTGGATAGTAACTGTTTCATTGATCCAGCAACCAACCTTTATTTGTTGTCCTACTTCCATATTGTAGGTAAATATTTCTTCCGCAGAAGGAAACTGCGCCTTAGCATTGGCCATTCTTGAGGTGTCGCCGCCTCTTCTGTACATTTCATAGGCTGCAAGAAAAACGGCCCTATCTTGTACAATATTTTCTCCGCCTTTGCATTGATCAAAACTCCTAAAGTATAGATCTCCTATGAAAGTATATGCATCAGTTTTGTTGCCATCTGTAGACACCGCTCTTAATGCATAATCTCTCGCCGTGCTATTTTGACCTCTTCTATAAGCCAAGTCTGCTAGTTCCAAATAGATATCCGCTTTATCAGTGTTCTTATTGGTAAGAGACAATGCTTCTTCAAAATATTTGGAGGCAACATCAAATTTGCCATCGATCTTTGCTCTTTTTGCGATTACTAAAGCAATCGAATAGTTAGGCTCATTTGTGTGCACAACCGTTGCTGCTTCCATAAATAATGGGCTATCGGTACACTTGGCGGCTAAAGAAAGTGAAATGATCTTTTTAGCTATCCTCACATCATTAGGGTTCGCCTTCAATTGTTGCCCCAATTTGTTTTCAATGAATGGGCAATCTACAGTAACAACCTCCACCAGCATGGCATCGATCTTGTCTTTATAACCTTGTAAACTAGCCATAGTGCTTTCATTTGCCTTGGCCATCTTATTGTCAATAATGGTGCTTATCTGATCGTATATTTCGAGGATTTCATCGTCGGTCATAGTACCTCCAGAAAGTTTAGCCCTTCTTAAGACATCCATATATGCGATGGTATTCACATTCATTACGTTATCACCATTCAGTTCAAATGCTCTCTGGAACATTGCCAACATCTCAGGATACTTACTGCTATTATCTCTATAAAACTTATAGGCCTCATATGCTTTCCTATTGATAACATCTGCTTCTTCATTAAAATGCTCTATACGTAGGTCGTACATGACTAGTGCAGAGTCCATATAAACCACTTTTTGCTTGGCATCCTTTTCTTTATTGGCAAGCCCTTCGTAGATCTTGGCTCCATTTATATATATGGAAGAATTAAGATCGGGGGCGTTTATAAGCAACCAATGTAAATGATCGGCTGCTGCTCTAAAGTTATCAGCCCTTAGCGCATCCGTGTACAATGCATTTTTTGTAGTTGCTGTTTGTTTATCCTCTGGCCATTTCCAACCATCTTGTGCTTGTGCAGGTCGCAATAAAAAAAGGCCTGCAATCAAACATAAAAAGAATATCGATCTTACATTCATTTTTATTAATTTTAGTTAATATCTAAAAATCAGCTTTTAAACAGTTGGTTCGTATTCCAAACGCCGATTTTATTTATTTTTTGTTTTTTAATCAAATCTTCTTCTAACAAACCATCTATCATTGAAGGTTACTCCTAAGTTTATGCGGAAATAATTTTCTTTAATAAGGTTATGGTCTGTGGTGCCTCGCTGCCCAAGCTGAAATGCTAAATTAAAACTTGAGTAGTTTCGTACCGGTAGGGACACTCCAAAATTTATACCAAAATCATTTATGAACTCATTATTTATTTTATAAGGGAGTCTTTCATGTGAAAAGCCGATCCTGTAGACAACTCTCTTAAGGTAGCTGTCGATAGAAGCGACATCCGGAATATACTCAGCTCCGACTGCAATAGCGTAGCTGTTATGAAAATCATCATTGGCCCCTTGTCCATTCTCTGAGAATCCTCTGTATTCTGACCAGTTCTTCAGCAACAAGTCTGCACCAACAGTCCAGTGGTAACTCTTCTCATAGGAAAGGCCGACACCCAAAGTGGAAGGTAGTCGCATCGTTCCTCTTGTTTCCTTCAAAGTATCGTTAGCAAAATTGGCATTTTCTCGATAGCTCATATTTCTGATATTCTGAAATAGTTTCCCATCTTTATTGCCACCCATTTCATAGGTCACGCCAACATTCACACCTTTATTGTTACTCAAAGGCACACGGTAAGCTACTCCCCCCAACAAATAAATATCTCCTGCTGTAAGCCTATTGCTGGTAAGAACAGCATTGCTTAGAATATTGGTAGTGGTAGTATCATTAATTTGCTTCGTGGTCCTGACTTGGGTAGAGACTTCATCCCTTATAGAGCCAAATAAATACCCTACCGTTAACCCCACGGATAGATTCTTGTTTAACCTAAGGCCATTGCTCAGAAAAACTTTATTAAAACCTCCAGAGCCTTCATAGCTTTTGAAGACTTGAGCATTTGGGTCACCTACAACTACTCCTAGGGCATTGTATTTATAATTCACAGTAGAGTAAGGCATAAGGCCAAATCCAATTGTCCATCGGTCTACCATTAGCGGCAAGCCAAACATTAGATGGTCGAATCCACCCGTATAGTTCTTTTGAGAAAGATCTGTAGTTGAAACATTTTTGTATTCCCCTGCCATCCCAATAGAAAACACACTGAGGTTGTTTTTATACAACAATGCTGGGTTTGCATTATTATAGAACATCCCGCTACCGTTGCTAATGCCCACACCCCCCATACCATTGTTATGCGTAAGGCCAAGGCCACGAATCTCTCCTATTCCTTTGCTCGAATAGGGTGAATAACCCGCTTGTCCAAATACCAGGAAGTGTGGCAAAACCATTAAGAGCAAAAGAAGCGCGACCTTATAGATATGATACATTATGCTGTAATATTCTGTTTAAACCGAGAAGAACCAATTCGGGGGCTACAAAGATGGGTGCTTTTATTTTACTTTCAAAGAATTTTGTATCTCCTCCACAAATTATTGTTTTAAGATTTGAATTTTTTTTTGCATAAGCGCTTATCATACCTTCGATTTCGGAAGCTGTTCCCCATAGCACACCACTCCTTATAGACTGTTCCGTATCACACCCGATTAAAAGCGGTTCTTCTGTGCCTGCCTGAACAAACGGCAATTTCACCGTAAAAGTATGCAGTGCTTTGAATTTCATGTTCACTCCTGGAGAAATCCCTCCTCCATAATAGTTGCCTTGTGCATCTATGATATCGTAGGTAATGCACGTTCCGATATCTATAACAAGACAATTATCATTGGGAAATAAATAATGAGCCGCTACTACGCCTGCCAACCTGTCTATTCCTAGTGTAGTCGGCGACGCGTATAGGTTTGTAATAGGATATTTTAGGGTATGATCAGCAATCAATACATTGGATGCCGCTGAAAATGCTTCTATTACAGCGGCTGAATTTTTGCCCACAGCGCCTATAATAATATTTTGTGGCTTTTTCTCTGCTAGTGCTATCAATTCAGATTCTTCTATTGGAGAGAAAAGCTCTTGTAATTCATCGCCATCAAACCAAGCTGCTTTTACTAAAGAATTCCCAAAATCTACTGCTAAATTCATAAAATAAAAATCTCTCCCAAAAGTAAATAAAATCAAGCAAATGCAGGTCGTTTTTAGAACTAACTTCTCCATTTGTCAATAATGACTATCAAGAACTTCAGCCGTTACATTGCCAAACTAATAAGCATAAAGAAGAAAGCCCCAGCCAATTTCACTAACAAAAACCTTTGTGGATCTCAATCCACGTTGTATTCATAAGGTTTATGGCTTTGATCTGAGAAATGTACAACATGTGTCAAGAAGCAATAATATTGCATATAATGTGTATTTGCCAATTTTAAGTCAGACTAAATCAATTATTCAAAAGTTTATGTCAAAAAAATAGTTTTATAGGTTTTTTGCTTTCTTTTAAAGATGACTTGGAATTACATCTATAAGCATATATTTTCGCATATATCAATCAAAAGGTATTTAAATGAAGAAACTAATTTTGGTGCTTTTTTGCACGCTATCCATAAATCTGCTTGATGGCGGGCTGCGTGCAGAAAGTCCTTCACCTAGCCCTGTGCAAGTCGAGCAAGACGCGCAAAGCGTAGAAGATTCAATCTCAAATACCGAAATTGAACACATCACTGCTGAAGCTGATCATACCTCGGCCCCTGCATGGACGGTAATTCCTTTCATTTTACTATTACTCATGATTGCCACTGGGCCACTCTTTTATGAGCACTTTTGGCACAAGAATTATCCTAAAATAGCCATGATTTTTGCTGCCATCGTGGTATCATACTACTTGTTTGTTCTGCAAAACACCCATGGCCCTATTCATGCCCTATTTGAATATTTCCAATTTATCTCTCTATTAGCTGCTTTATACATTGCCTCTGGAGGCATCAAGATAGATGTGGACAAAAAGGCCACTCCATTGGTCAACACCCTGCTGTTGGTTTGCGGTGCGATTATTTCCAACCTTATAGGCACCACAGGGGCTTCTATGTTGCTCATTCGTCCATTCGTAAGGCTCAATAAAGGCAGAATAAAAGCTTATCACATTGTTTTCTTTATTTTTATAGTTAGTAATGTAGGAGGTTCTTTGACACCCATAGGCGACCCACCATTATTTTTAGGTTTCTTAAAAGGTGTGCCTTTCTTCTGGACTTTGGTTCACAATACCGTGCCGTGGACTTTTGGCATAATAGCTCTTGCTACGATATTTTATTTTCTTGACAAAAGGAATAAGGAAAGCACCGATCTCCCAAAAGAGATTGTGTACAGCAATAAAGTAAGCATAATAGGCACCAAAAACTTTTTTTGGTTGGCCGTTGTCATTATAGCCGTATTTATCGATCCCAATGTTTTCCCGGGTATAGTGCCAGGTATCGTTTATGATGGACAAGTATTTTCCTTTGTTCGCGAACTCATCATGTTATCCGCAGCTTATTGTTCTTATAGGTTTGCTAATAAGCAAGCACTTGCAGGCAACGAATTTAATTTTGAACCCATTAAGGAAGTTGCTTTCATTTTCATAGGGATATTCGGCACGATGATGCCTGCATTGGAGATGGTGGGCACCTTCGCCCAGTCTGAAACAGGGACAGCGCTCATCACGCATAACACCTTGTATTGGGGAACGGGAATTCTTTCAGGATTTTTGGACAATGCGCCTACCTATCTTAACTTCTTAGCGGCTGCTATGGCTTCACAAGGCGCAAACTTGAATTCTATGCAGGATGTTCAAGCCTTTGCCAATGGTGGGGTGTATTATGATTCGGTGCTAAGCCTTAAAGCCATCTCAATCGCCTCTGTTTTCTTTGGTGCAATGACTTATATTGGTAATGGCCCCAACTTTATGGTTAAGTCTATTGCAGAGCAGATTGGTATAAAAATGCCTTCTTTCTTTGGTTATGTTATCCGATTTTCAATTCCTGTGTTGTTACCTGTATTAATAGCAACATGGCTAATTTTCTTCGCTTTTGTATAGATATTGATAAGTAACGGAGAGATTTAGGATTGTAAGTTTAAATCTCTCCGCATAGTGCTTTTCACATCTATTACCGCAAAGCCTCTGAGGAATTTTTGTTTTCCTTATCTTTTTTGCTGAATAGGTTCAGTAGCCAACTATTATTGATCCTTTGAATTGTCACTTCCAGATCATCTGATCCTCTCCTTATATTAAGGATAGACTGTTCTACGTTCTCAGCCATTATGGAGTCATTCAGCAGCTTGCCCAATGTTCCGTTATTATTATTAAGCTTTTCACTAAATTCCACCATATTGTGGGTAGCATTGGCCGTATTGTCTATAGTGCTTTCCAAGTTTTTTACAGCATTTTGAAACTGCGTAGCCATGGCTGTGTCCATCATTAATTTGCCCAAAGCTCCCTCGCCATTCTGTAGTTGATCCGAGATATATACCAACCGATTGGAGAACTGCCTTATATTATCACCAGTTGCAGAATAGGCTTG
The DNA here is from genome assembly GCA_964440915.1 of uncultured Roseivirgaceae bacterium. Taxonomy (GTDB): domain Bacteria; phylum Bacteroidota; class Bacteroidia; order Cytophagales; family Cyclobacteriaceae; genus CAMPJM01. The sequence continues at coordinate 84,135 of CAYTTV010000003.1, read as the reverse complement.
TACCATATGGTCGAAATTATCTACGAGCTGCTCGTCTGTAAGTAGCCTTCCTATTGTTCCTTCGCCTTGCTTGATATGGTATGTGATTTCTTCTAAATTAATCATGATCTTCTGTGCATGTTTACCTGTTTTCTCCAGCTCTACCAAAATCTGGTCAATTTCCATAGGCTCTATGCCAGACAAAACAGCTCCGTCCGATATGCCTTCTCCTGCTGAGCCTGATGAAATACTGGCCGCCTTGTTGCCCATTAGTCCTTCTGAACCGATAGAAACCTCTGCGTCGCTTTTGATAAACTTGCTGGCATTTCTATCTACATCCATAGCCACAAGAATTTCGGAGTCGCTTATAATGGAGATACTTTTTACTGTACCGATATTTATTCCTGCATAACGTACATTGTTGCCCACCTGCAATCCTCCTACATTCTTGAAGTAGGCACTTACGCTTACCGTGCTCTTAAACAGCCCTTGTTGTGCACCTATATAGTAAATCGCTACTATAAAGATTAGGACACCAACCAAGGCAAACAGCCCAACTTTTATGTTCTTTCTTGTTATTTCACTCATCGTTTCGAATAGTTATGTAAAAAATGCCCTCACCCATGCTTCATCTGACTGTACAAGTGCGTCATATTTTCCTTCGGCACCAACAGCGCCTTCCCATAATATCAGCACATTGTCAGCCGTCATTTTTGCACAGGCCATATCATGCGTGACTATAATAGAAGAAATGCCAAACTTGTTTTGCATCTCCAAGATAAGCTCACTAATTTCTTTTGACGTTACTGGATCTAAACCTGTAGTAGGTTCATCATACAACATAATTTCTGGTTTTAGAATCAACGTTCTCGCTAAGGCAATCCTTTTCTTCATTCCTCCCGACAGTTCAGATGGCATCTTATTCATGGCATCCAGAAGCCCCACATTTTCTAAGGCCATTTTCACTTCCTCCTCAATTTGAGCAGCAGTCAATTTTTCAACCTGACGCTTAAGGGGAAACTCTAAGTTTTCCTTTACGGTCATCGAATCATATAATGCACCGCCTTGAAAAAGGTAAGCTACTTTTCGGCGTAGACCTTCCCAATCTTCTTCTCCCTTCTTCTCCAATATGTCCTGTCCAAATACCTCAAGCTTTCCTCCGCTGGGTTGCACAAGGCCTACTATCGATTTTATCAATACCGACTTGCCTGTGCCAGACTTGCCCAGAATGGCTATGTTTTCTTTTTTATGCAAAACGAAACTAACGTCTTTCAACACCTCCTTAGCCCCAAAAGACTTTTGAAGGTGCTCTGCCCTGATCACCACTTCCTGCTCGTTTTTCGATGCCTTTGGTTGTTCCTTTTGTATGGTTCTTTCCATTGCCATTTTATATGAAGAGTTGCGTTAACTGTACTACGATAAGGTCAATGATAAAAATCATGAGGGATGCGACAACCACAGCAGAGTTTGCTGCCTGCCCCACGCCTACCGTACCATCAGAAGCATGATAGCCCTTATAACACCCTACCATACCGATGGTGAATCCAAATAGTATCGATTTCAATGTAGACGGTATTATGTCCATGTAATCGACCGCATCCATTGCTCTAGTCATAAAGAGATAGAATGTAACATCATCTGTTAAGCTCACCCCTACATAGGCTCCTATAATAGCAATGAAGTCTGCATAAAAGACCAAAATGGGCACCATAATCGTAGTAGCCAATACCCTGGTAACCACGATGTAGTTATATGGATTGGCACCGGAAACGGCCATGGCATCTATCTGCTCAGTTACCTTCATAGAGCCTATTTCGGCCCCAATCCCTGACCCAACTTTACCGGCACAGATCAATGCAGTCAATACCGGTCCAATTTCCCTAATGATTGATACTGAAATCATTGAGGGCATCCAGGCTTCTGCACCAAATTGCGCAAGCGTAGGCAGCGTCTGCAAGGTCATGACCATGCCAATGATAAAACCTGTAATCCCTACCAAAACAATGGATTTATAGCCTAGTAAATAGGCCTGCCTCATTGTCTCCTTAAATTCGAATGGTGGTCTAAAGACCTCCCTAAAAAACCTGGAAGAAAACCGCAACATGCTGCCAGTTGTTTCAAGGAATTGGGTAAAAGACTCTGGTATGTACTCCAATATGACAGGCTTCGCATTTTCCTTTGAGCCTTCATGCTTGCTTTGATCCATATGCAGATTTCGTTAATCAAAAAATGACCTTAGGTGGAATTCTAACTGTCGCACTATTAAAAAAATCTACTGTGCGTCCCTTTTTTATATCTTAGCTTAGGGGATAAAAATCTAGTTAAGATATAGAACTGAAATTGGCCTTAAAAGGTTATAGGCAAAGTGCAAATACTTGTTTAAAAAATGGAAAACAAAAGATTACTAGTTGAATATGAGTGGATCGAGAAAATCGCAAAACTCCTTGATTCAAAATTCCGAATCCCCGGCACCAACTTACGGTTTGGCCTCGATCCTATCTTAGGCCTTGTTCCTGGAATTGGCGATGTCAGTGCTTTTTTTATGTCATCATTGTTGGTCCTAGCCATGGTAAGACACGGTGCCAGTGGAAGGGTTACAGCCCTTATGACGATTAATGTTCTTATTGACACACTTGTTGGAGGTATTCCGATCATAGGAAATATCTTCGATTTTTTCTATAAAGCGAACAACAGGAACTTAAGGCTCCTTAAGCGCCATCATTTGGAAGGCAGGTATCAAGGCAGCGCAAAAAGAGTGCTCATCATCGCCTCGCTCGTGATGCTCCTACTATTGATTGGCATCATATTCTTGTTCTGGAAATTAATTGCATTTGGCATTGATTGGATTGCCAACCTTTAAGGAGATACTTATGACAGAATTTTGAAATGCAACAGTCATATAATTTATAAAATCCAAACCTTTTACATTAAGGGTAGTTATTGCACTATAAATAATTCAATTCACATTAAACTATTTACCTATGAATACCATGGATGATAAACTATATGCCAGAACAGAAAAATTTGTAAGTAACATGGGAAGTCTTCTTCAAAGGCTAAAAGGGGAAGCCACCAAAATGGCCCAAAAACAAATTGAGCCTAAGACCTCAACAAGTGAAATAGTTGGGGCATTGATCATTGGAATTACGTTGGGCGCAGCAGCATCACTACTTCTGGCTCCTAGGTCTGGAAAGGAAACGAGAGAAAAGATTGCCACAAACTTTAAAGATGTGAGCAAGAAGGTATCGGCGTGGGAAAAGAAAGAAAGTGAAAGATTGGAAGAAATGGCAAAAGAAGGCAAGCAAAAAGTAAAGGAAGCCACTACTTAAAATTTGACATCCAAAGACAACAGTACAGAAAAAGCCCTGATAGTTCGGGGCTTTTTTCTGTACTACCCAAGGGAATTCGCTTATCGCTTTTTCATCATTCGCACTGGTCTATAAAAAATTTTCAAAATATTCTATTTACTACTGACAAACCCTTGTCACTTGCCACTTCTAGATTTGTTGCATCACTTAAAATTTAGAATCATGGACACATTAACAACACAACAAGTACTTGGAAAAGAAGAATTATTGAAGCACTGGCAAGGACATAGGAATCTAACGCGCAGGGTAATCGAAGCTTTCCCAGAAAAGGAATTATTTGAGTTTTCAATTGGAGGCATGCGACCATTTGCCAAATTGGCGGTAGAAATGCTCAGCATTGGAGGGCCTGCAGTAAAAGCCATTGTCAGCAATGAAGTGAAACCCTATGATGAAACAAGATTTGAGCCAACTACAAAAGCTCAAATCCTACAAAAATGGGATGAAGAAACAAATGTCATCAATGAGTACTACAACCTGATCCCATTAGAAAGATTTTCAGAAAAATTCAATCTGTTTGGTGAGTATGAGTTTCCTATCATCGAGAATATCTATTATTTCATTGACAATGAAATTCACCACCGCGGACAAGGATATGTTTATTTAAGGGCTTTGGGGATAGAGCCGCCCATGTTCTGGGAACGTTAAAACAAAGCCTATTGCAGCGGTGACCCCGATAGTTTATAGCATTGTCGCTTAGCAAGAAGCTTCCTGCTAAGCGACATTTTTAATGCCGTGCATGGAGGTTTTTCATGCAGGCATGAATTAATTCCTGAACGGTTGTTTTTAATTCTTGGGGCTCTAGTATTATCGCCTTATCGGCAAACATCATGAACCATCGCGGAAACCCAATTTTTATATCTGTCACTTCAAAAGTCATTAGGACTTTATCTCCATTAGATTCCTCCTTTACAAAGCCATAGTGGTTTCTCTCCCAATGTAAGTACGGGGCAACATCCTTATCGACTTGAATCTTTACCAGCGTTTTCGGCTTTTCTTCTTTCTCCTTTAGATAAAAATCCACAGGCTCATGTTTCAATTCAAAGCCTAAATCCGTGCGATTTATATTTCTTATGCGATCTACCCTGAACTGTCTATAATCTTTCCTGAGATAGCAGTAAGCAATTACATACCAGAAATTACTCTGATGGAAAACCCCTACTGGCTCAAGTGTTCTTGATGTTTCTTCGTTTCCATTCAGCGCTTTATAGCATATATGCAGCTTGGTTTTCCTAGCAATACTCTCAAAAAGTGCAGCCAACGCATCAGGAACATTCTCATTAAACCTTTTGGACATCGGCTGCATGATCACTTGGGTTTCAATATTTGAGACCCAATCTTTGTCTCTAGCTCTTAAAACCGCCCGAAGTTTATACATAGCGGAAGAGAAGTGCTGTTGCATAAGGCTATCTGTGAACTTCTGCATGAGCTTCTCGGCTGCCACAAAACTGGCAGCCTCTTCTTGCGTGAACATTACCGGTGGAATACGGTATCCATCCATTAAAGAGTAGCCTGTTCCGGCCTCACTGTATATGGGCACACCAGAAGCCTCCAGTGTCCTTATGTCGCGGTAGATGGTCCGGAGACTCACCTCAAATCGATCCGACAGCTCTTGCGCTTTCACTATCCGCTTAGATTGTAGCTGAATCAATATGGATACAATGCGATCAAACTTTTTGACAGTTTCGTTTTTCATACATTTTCAATCTTACTTAGAAAATGACATGCTTCAAGGTGCACCCGGATGAATATCGTTTACTCTGCACTAATCTTGCCCGAGCAAATTGTCTATTGAGTTTGCCGAAACAAAATGATAGTTAGGTCGGGCTTTTTCATATATCTTTTCAGCCATAGTCTTGCCGCTTTCAGTTTTCACCAATTCACCATATAATGGCATAAGGAACTTTCTTCTTCCTACTTCTATTAAAAAGTTTTCCAAGGGGCCATAAGCAGGTGTATATCCGTTGCGAATGGCATGGACAAACCAAACTGTAAGTATCTCGGCATTACCAGATTGGGTAAAGCCAAAAGCATTGTCGAGTTCCTTCATTTGTTGATTACTCATGCTGTCGGGCAATTGCTGTATAAAGTGGAGCCACTCGTGAGTAGACCAATCTTTGGTGTCCAAGGCTTTGGCCGAGGTACCTGACAACCATAGTTTGGCAGCACTGTCAACTTTCAAAAACCTATCTGATCTAATCTCAGGCATAGTTTCTGGCAAGCCCTCGCCATATATCCATTGATTGTACAGACTGCTATCGACTGGAATATTATTGGCTCTGAAAAGATGCTCATTTGCATATTGGATAAAGCTTTCTGTATCCATGCTCTTAAAGGCATTGTCTTCAAAGTACTTCCTCAAAAAAGCATCAAAAGTTTGTCTTCCTACTTTCTCTTCCAAGGTAAGCAAGAAGAAGCAGCCTTTGTCGTAGGCAATACTGGTCATGCCATCATCAGGATCTCTACCCTTCAGCTCCAACTTGAGCTTTGTATCTGCCGACTGACCTTTATCATTCAAGTCTTTTATTTCTTTTTTAAGGTCTTGCAGCGATAAGTTGGCAAGCATTTCGGCATATGATCGCCCATATATGGCTTCCATAATTCGATTTTCAAAATATACTGTAAACCCTTCGTTGAGCCAGAAGTCGTTCCAAGTTGCATTGGTCACTAAGTTCCCAGACCATGAATGCGCCATTTCATGCGCTACCAAAGACGTGAGAGAGCGGTCTCCAGCCAAGATCGTTGGTGTAGCAAATGTGAGTCGAGGGTTTTCCATTCCACCGAAAGGGAAACTAGGGGGCAACACCAACAAATCGTAACGTTCCCATTGGTAAGGTCCATAGAGTTCTTCTGATGCTTCAAGCATTTTACCAGTTTCCGCAAACTCATAAGCCGCTTTCTCAATCATGTCTGGCTCTGCATATACTCCCGTTCTTTCATCTATAGCCTCAAAAGTTAAGTCGCCAACAGCCAATGCCAATAAATATGCCGGTATGGGTTTGCTCATCTTGAAATGATATACTCCATCCTCATTTTTTTCTTGAGGATTTTCTGCGCTCATGAGTGCCAAGAGAGCTGCGGGCACGGTAACCGTAGCCTCATAAGTAAACCTGATTCCAGGAGAGTCTTGGATAGGGACCCAGCTTCTTGCCAGAATAGCCTGAGACTGGGTAAACAAAAATGGCGATCTACCTCCCGAGGTTTGCTCAGGACCAAGCCACTGTAAGGCCTCGGCACTAGGATCAGTCTTATAATGGACATTGACTAGCTTGGTATCCTCACCAATCTTTATTTTGATCGGGCTCCCTAAAGATGGATCACTAGGTCCTATCTCAAATTCTGTAAGCCCTTCATCCTCTCCAAGTGTCACTTTTGTTATGTGCAGCCCTTTGTTGTCTAGCACCAGTTCCTCTGCATTTTCCTTTGTTTCGATGCTAAGATGCGCAACACCTTCTATTACCTTATTGTCAAAATCTACTGAAGCCACCCAATTCAAATGGGTCACTACTGCCATATTTGGCTCGGCATAAGAATGTGGGTCTACGGCTTTTGTATCATTCATCTTTTTCATTTTCTCCTCAGTTTTACTGCTTCCGTTGCAGCTAATCATTAACACTAATAAAGCAAGGCAAATACCGCCTTGAAGAACTTTAAGAATTTTCATAATATCTTTTCTTTATGCGCTAGAAGAACTCTCTGCCATTTAATGGTTTATAAGCTCCTAAAGCTTTCTCCACAAGACATAAGTTGAGGTTCTGCATAGACTTCAATTAATCAATTTAAGTTTACCGTCACGGTGTTTCAGTGCTCAATTTAAACTACTCAAGCGACAATTGCTTTATATATCAAAATTTGAATTTAAAGAATTGCAAAAGAAACCCAATACGCGGCCCTATATATTAGACTGCACTTGAAAAGACGATGAGGTTAAATCGACATCGTATAAAAAGTTTTTTATGGCCTCATCCTATATCTTAGAGGAAATGAATTTACAATATGGATTTAGAGAAGCATTATTCGAAGTTGTGGGAAGCATCGTTGAGCAAGTTTCAGCAAGGCGAGTTTGAGTATGACATGATGATAGACAGCACATCTGATAATAGGATGGGCCTCACATTATTGCTTAGACCCGACGCTGCAGCAAAGGAGAAGATAAGGCAACTAATCAATTCATTGCGTGCCATAGACCCCACACAATATTATTATCCCGATACCGACATCCATGTTACCGTCCTTTCTGTCATTTCATGTTATGCAGGTTTTCAGCTAAATTCAATAAGGGTAAACGATTATATTACCTTGATCCAAGAAGCCCTAAAAGATTTGGCAAGCTTTGAAATTGAGCTTAGGGGAATAACTGCTTCCAGTGGCTGCATTCTCGTACAAGGCTTTCCTCTAGACGATCAGCTCAACAGGCTAAGAACCATCCTCAGGAAGAAGTTTAGCCGATCTAACCTTCAGCAATCTCTTGACGAGCGCTATTTACTAGAAACCGCCCACAGCACAGTTGTGCGCTTTAGGACCCCTCTCCAAAACAAATCATCCTTTATATCCGAACTTTTGAAGTACAAAAATTATCCTTTGGGAACTTTTAAAGTAAAAGAGATAGAACTCGTCTATGGCGATTGGTACCAGAGAAAGTACCGGGTAAAGCACTTGCATACATTTCGGTTGCGTGATCAGTGAACGTAAAACCTCTAGGTCGTTCGGTAATTTGATTACTTTTTTACGGTTACTTACGTCAAAAAATATTTTATATACTACATTTGCCTTCATGACAACATATGAAGAAGTATTTGAAAACAACAGGGCATGGGTGGCTTCTAAAACGAGCAAAGACAAAGATTACTTTAACAAACTCGCCCGGGACCAAAAACCTGATTTTTTGTATATAGGTTGCTCCGATAGCCGTGCCCCTGCCAATGAAATTATGGGGTTAGAGCCAGGAGAAGTTTTCGTGCATCGCAATGTAGGTAACCTCGTTGTGAATACAGACCTTAATGTAATGTCTGTAATCAACTATGCAGTACGAAATCTCTATGTGAAGCATATCGTAGTTTGTGGGCATTATAACTGCGGCGGCGTAAAGGCGGCAATGATCAGTGAAGATATGGGCATTTTGAACCCTTGGCTCAGAAACATTCGGGATGTTTTCAGACTGCATAAAGAAGAGCTTTTCTCCATTACCGATGAGGAAAAAAGATACAAACGCCTGGTTGAACTAAACGTGCAGGAACAATGCATCAATATTATTAAGACGGCAGCCGTTCAACAATCCTACAATAAAAACAAATATCCCATTGTGCATGGTTGGGTTTTCGACTTATCCTGTGGGCTCTTAAAAGACCTTGAAATAGATTTTGTGGCTACTCTTAAGGACATTCAGAAAATATATAATCTGTCTAACGGTTCTTCGATGTACGGAAACGAAGAATAAAGGAAAGCCTATGTCAAAGCCAGGCATTTTGATTATCTGAAATGTCTAAACACAAGCTTCATAATGATTGTATCCTAGGCCCCTTTAAAATATAAGGGGCTTATAATTATTCGTAAAAAGGAAGCTAAGCCGAAATCATCGCAACCTTCGTTTCATTTGCAATATCCTCTCTTCATTTTCAAATTCATTTATTTATCATATTTTTTCAATGATTAAAGTTATTTAAACTATTTTTGCCCCCTCAATAGCGAATACCTCTGCCATAGAAAAGGCAGCTTCTTAGAATGCGACTTAATATATAAGCGCTGACGTTACAAAAATGTATTATCAACAACAATTAAGAATAAATGGCTACTAACAAAACTTTTACCATGATCAAGCCTGATGCCGTAGCAGATGGGCATATTGGTGCGATTACAAAAATGATTCAAGAGGCAGGTTTCACTATCAATGCCATGAAACTGACAAAACTCAGCAAAGAAACGGCAGGGGATTTTTACGCCGTTCACAAAGAAAGGCCTTTTTACGGTGAGCTTTGCACGTACATGTCATCAGGCCCCATTGTGGCCATGATCCTTACCAAAGAAAATGCCGTTACAGACTTCCGTAAACTTATTGGAGCGACCAACCCTGCAGAAGCTGCCGAAGGTACTATCAGAAAGCTGTTTGCCAAATCGATAGAAGCCAATGCCGTACATGGTTCTGACTCAGATGAAAATGCTGCAATAGAAGGCAACTTCTTCTTTTCTTCTTTAGAAAAGTTTTAATTTCCATCATGCTGCACAGGGTGAGCCAAAATTTATAGGCCAAACCTAAAGGGCTTCTCCCTGTGTATCGCTTTTGCTTTCCTTGCCCACCTTTCCTTCCTTATTTTGAAAGAATACCCTTCTGATCCATCTTGGCAAAAAGATCGCACCCAACAACAAGTAAGGATAATAGGTGAGCATCCGCCAAGAAATATTGGTCACAAATGTATAATCCCCTAGAAATTCATTGAAGAATTGAGAGAAGAAAAACTCAGCAGTTCCGCTACTGCCGGGAGTAGGAGAAATAAGCATTACGATCCACATAATGATCTGACGTGAGAATATGGTGATGTGTTCTATAATGCTCACATCTGCAAAAGCTGTGACGAGGCAGTTGAGCATAAAGTATCGGGCACACCACACCAATATTGTCGCTAAGGATATTTTCATCCAAAAGGGCAGCCCTTTGCCCTTGAGCTGGTAAGAAGCTTGTATTATTTCCTCGCCGTGTTCATTTGCCTTGTTTTTCCACCTTTTTAAAAACTTGATAGAAGTCATTTTCAGCAAGAACCATTTGAATGCCCTAGGCCTATAGAAAAGAGCAAACGACATGGCAAAGGTATAAGTGGCAATAAGCAAATAGCTGATAACAAATAAATATTGCAAACTGCTACCAAGATAACTCTCGATAGAGACCTGATTAGGAAAAATATCCCCTTGAACCATCAGCATTACCAAAGGAGCAGCTATAACAAAAAACAAATTGTCTAGAATAGCGGTCAGCATAGCATAAGCCATGCTTTTCCCTAATGTAATGCCTTCTTTGTTCAGAATAAAGACAGCCACGGCAGTACCACCAACTACGGATGGAGTGACTGCAGAGGCAAACTCCCAAAGTATGATGACGTATATACTGCTCTTCCAGGTGAGCTGCTTGCCCGTAAGGGTGCGGATACGATATACATAACCACCGTCTCGTATGATAATGACCAGCAAAGCCAGTAATACCGAACCTATTGAAGCATCGAAAATCAGCTTTAATTTATCGGTTGTCAGGTCAGGATCGCTATAAAAAAGATAAAAAACAATCACTAACCCTATGCCTATGGGGATCCAAATCTTATTAGGGTTTAGGGTTTTGAAAACTTTTTTAGAATCCAGATCCATTTAATTGATTATCGCTTCCTCCAATTCTTCTATCCAAAAACTATTGAAATCATCCCCGCCGTATAATGTTACTAGCCTGTTTTGAAGCAGCTCAAGTATGGCCAAAAAATTGTATACCACGGCTATCTTTTGAGGATTATAACCAATAATGACCTCAAAGGAGAGCCTTTTGTGCGTACGCAATTCCATCAACAAAAAATCCTTTTGCTTCTCAATAGTATATGGATATTGAACCACACTGTGGGAAGGTTTGTTTTGCTCTTCTTCATAGCGCTTAATCACTTTTTGATAGATCCTTAAAAGCTTGTACAGGTCAATGTCTTGTATTTCGGCTTCCACATTGCTGATCGCAGACAGTGCCTTGATTTCCTTTACCACATTGCCTCTACGTTCTTTTTCCAATCGAGAAGCTTCCATATCCATCAATTCCGCCACAACAGACTTGTACTTTTTGTACTCTAGCAAATGCTGAACAAGTTCTTCTCTCGGGTCTATTTCTTCCCCTTCCTCATTGAGCACTGGTCTAGGGAGCAACATTTTGGCCTTTATGCGCATGAGGGTAGCCGCTACAAGAATGAACTCGCTCGCCACCTCTATATTCATGCTCTCCAATTGCTGAATATACGCCAAGAAGTCGTTGGTGATTTGGGAGATAGGAATATCATATATATCCAATTCATCTCTTTCTATAAAAAACAGAAGCAGATCAAATGGACCTTCAAATAGTGGGAGCTTAATTTCGAAATTCAAATCAACGATATATTTTTCCAGATCGATTAATTTCTCTAGATTTCAAAGGTAGAGAGTTTAAAATTAAATAATATATCAATTATAAAATTTTATGTACTTTTGTTTTTATCGCTTTTGCAGAAAAGATGAGAGACTCATAGTCTATATTGTGTTGTATTGTTGCAAAATCGTTGTCGAGAAATAAAGATGCAAAAAATCGACAGAACTTTTCACGTGCACAGAAAGTTACCGTGAAGGATTAAAACCAATTAAGATGCTTATTAAGCCTGGAGATTTATTATCCCGGATTGACACCCCAGATGAATTAAGAAAACTCAGTCAGGATCAACTGGTTCGACTGTCCCAAGAGCTTCGCCAATATATCATCGATTCTGTTTCGGTATATGGCGGCCATTTTGGTGCCAGTTTAGGGGTTGTAGAGTTAACTGTAGCCCTACATTATGTTTTTAATACGCCTACCGATCAATTGATCTGGGATGTTGGGCACCAGGCTTACGGCCATAAAATACTCACAGGCAGAAAGGATGTCTTCGGTACCAATCGAATGCACAAGGGCATATCCGGATTTCCCAAAAGAAAGGAAAGTCCTTATGATGCATTCGGTGTAGGGCACTCCTCCACATCTATCTCTGCGGCTTTGGGTATGGCTGCAGCCTCCCGATACAATAAAGATACGAGCCGTCAGCATATAGCCGTGATTGGGGATGGTGCGCTTACGGGCGGCATGGCTTTTGAAGCCATGAATCACGCAGGGGTCTCTGATACCAATCTGTTGATCATATTGAACGACAACTGCATGTCTATCGATCCTAATGTAGGGGCTTTGAAAGACTATCTTACCGATATTACAACTTCCCAGACTTATAATAAGCTGAAAGATGAGGTTTGGAAGGCACTAGGGAAGATCAGTAAATTTGGCTCTAGTGCGCAGGAAATCATTGCTAAAGTTGATGGTAGCCTGAAATCATTTTTTCTGAAACAAAGCAATCTTTTTGAAAGCCTCAACCTCCGCTATTTCGGTCCCATAGACGGGCATGATGTCAATCATTTGGTAAGTGTACTGGAGGACTTGAAGAACATCAGTGGCCCAAAAATACTCCACTGCGTAACTGTAAAGGGCAAAGGATATGCACCAGCAGAAAAAGACCAGACCAAGTGGCATGCTCCAGGAAAGTTTGACAAGCTTACAGGCGAAATCCGAAAAAAGGTATATGAAACTCCTCAGCCACCTAAATACCAAGATGTTTTTGGTCACACCTTAGTGGAGCTTGCAAAGGAAAACCCTAAAATAATGGGCATAACGCCTGCTATGCCTTCAGGCTCTTCACTTAACATCATGATGAAGGAAATGCCCGAACGGGCATTTGATGTGGGGATAGCGGAGCAACATGCCGTTACTTTCTCAGCAGGTCTAGCCACACAAGGCCAAGTCCCCTTTTGCAATATATATTCCACCTTTATGCAAAGGGCCTATGATCAGGTTATTCACGATGTGTGTATTCAGAACTTGCACGTGGTGTTTTGCCTGGATCGTGCCGGATATGCAGGAGCGGATGGCCCTACTCACCATGGTGCGTATGACCTGGCCTATATGCGGTGCATCCCCAATATAGTGGTATCTGCCCCTATGGACGAATCAGAGTTGCGAAACTTGATGTACACCGCACAACTTCCTAGAGAAGGTGCCTTTTGTATCCGTTATCCGCGAGGACAAGGGGTTTTGCCCAACTGGAAAACCCCTATGGAGGAAATAAAAGTAGGAACAGGAAGGGTAATTCAGGAAGGGGAGAATGTAGCGATCCTCACGATTGGCCATATCGGTAACTATGCTGTAGAAGCTTGCCAGCAATTAGAAAAAGAAGGCATAAAACCGGCTCATTATGACATGCGTTTCGTAAAGCCCTTGGATGAAAAAATGCTCCACAATATTTTCAAAAATTTCAATAAAATCATTACGGTAGAAGATGGCTGTATTATGGGAGGGTTTGGTAGTGCCGTATTGGAGTTTATGGCAGACAATGGTTATTCGGCATCGGTCAAACGTATTGGTATTCCTGATGAAGTAATAGAACACGGAGAACAATTAGAGTTGCATCAAGAAACGGGCATGGACCCACAATCAATAGCAGATGCAGTATTGCAAATGCTTGAGCCAGAGCAATTGAAAGATCAGGAACTTTTTTAGGGAATTTCTCACCTATATAGCTTTCCCAAAGCACTCTTTCTAGTGGCTTTGGAAGGAGGACTACTTTAATTCATCATAAAACAAGGGGTAAGTCAAGGTTACTCAACTGTTTGAAATGAAGTTATTTCCGAACTAATCTGCAATATCGGATACATATAGATTATTTTGATGTTCTAAAGACTATCCAATTGTTTTAGGCAACAGGCTTATTATTGTGATAATGGCTAATTTTGGATGCTTATGAAAGGCGATACTTATCTAACCATAGCAGCGCATGCAGAAGGACTGTACAAAGAAAAAGGCAGCAAGTTCATTGCGCTAGCTTATCCTGTATCTGATGAGGAAGCAATCAAATCCCTCCTAGATGACATCAAAAGAAAGTATTATGATGCACGCCACCATTGTTATGCTTACAGGCTGGGCCGAGAAGGGCTGGTGTTTCGTGCCAACGATGCGGGCGAACCCAACCATTCAGCAGGAGACCCGATCTTAGGACAATTGCGCTCCTATAATCTTACGGATGTGCTTATCGTGGTCGTACGTTATTTTGGCGGGACGAAACTGGGCGTCGGAGGGCTCATCACGGCATACAAAACCGCTGCTGCAGATGCTATCGAGAACAGTAATATTATAACCAAAATAGCCAACGCTGACATACATCTTCAGTTCAATTATTTGGCCATGAATGATGTGATGCGTCTGGTCAAGGATTATGATCTTCACATCAAAAAGCAGGAGTTTGAAAATACTTGTCAGATGGTACTGGAAGTAAGGATGAGCCTACAAGAAGAAGTACAAGCAAAATTAAAAACCTTTGAAAATGTTCAGGTGATGGACAATTCAATAGAGGATTAAGGAATTAACAGGCTTGACTTTATGGCTGAAAGGAGACAGGTAGGAAATCTATACATATCCCCAATTTTCTAACTTCCTATAGATCTCTAGGCAAACCCAAGCATCAGTGGCCGCGTACACCAACTGTTGGGGCGTCAAAACTTCCCTTTCCCAATTGGTCGTCTGTTGTGCTTTAGAAATTCTAACCCCTAAAAAAATGGCCGCTAGTCTCCTGACACCAGCATGCTTTACCCCCAACTCCTGGGCCACTGAATTTAGCTCCAGTACACTTCTCGGTTCAAAATCACGGACCTTTTCCATCTCCTTGATATCATCACGAATACTTATTCCTGTTTTTAATATGGAGGAGTTTTCAAATATGGCTGCGAGTTCCTTCGGAAACCCAATAAGATTGAGTCGAAATAAGTAAACGGCATAATCAGTAGCTATTTGAAGTAAGGACACCGAGTTATATTCTCCCTTTCGAAAAGCAGGCTTCGTTTCTGTATCGAAGCCCACTATAGGGGATTGTGCTATTTCTCTCAATGCCTCTTCCATTTGCGCTTCATTGGCAACAATTACAATTTTTCCTTCATAGCGTTGAATGGGCAGTTCATTTACTGCTTCCTTGGTCATCTCTTTTTGAAACATGCTATATTATTTTATCACCCTTTCCATACCGGGCTATCTTTATATTTAGATAGGCAAATATAATGGACATAAATGGGCTGATTATATTAAAAAAGCAAAAAGGCAAATAAGTCATGGTAGCTACTCCTAATACTGTTGCCTGTGTGGCACCACAGGTATTCCATGGCACCAGTACCGAAGTCACTGTTCCGCCATCTTCAAGTGACCGGCTCAAGTTTTCAGGCTTTAGCCCTCTCTCTTTATAGGTTTCTGCATACATACGCCCAGGCACAAGTATGGCCAAGTATTGGTCAGAGGCTGTTAGGTTAAAAAATATACACGTTGAAACAGTGGAAGCAATAAGTGACCCGGTGCTTTTGGCAAATTGAATAATCATAGCCGTAATTCGTTGCAAAAAACCACAAGCTTCCATCACTCCGCCAAAAACCATGGCACTTATGATGAGCCATATGGTATTAAGCATGCCTGCCATTCCACCCGACGACAACAGCCCGCTCACCAATTCATTGTCTGAAGCAATGGCTATCCCGCCATAAGTCGCTTTCATCACAGCTATATAAGAAGACTCTAAAAAGCTTCCTGATTCACCTGCGACTTGAGCTACCAACTGAGGCTGAAAAATAATAGCAAATATCCCTCCTAATGCCACACCGGCGAACAAGGCAGGCAACGCAGGTACTTTTTTCACAATCAGTACAATCACGATTGTCGGCACTAAAAACAACCATCCGCTGACATTAAATATGCTCTCAATGGCCACCATCACACTACTCACATCATTGATAGCGCTTTCAGCATTACCAGTTAGCCCTATGGCGGCAAATATCAATAATGTCAAAGCAATACTAGGAACAGTGGTCCAAAACATATATCTGATATGGGTGAACAGTTCTGTTCCAGCCATGGCAGACGCCAAGTTAGTAGTGTCGGAGAGGGGAGAAATCTTATCGCCAAAATAGGCACCTGAAATAATTGCGCCGGCCACCATCCCCTCGCTTATGCCCAAGGTCTTGCCCACACCCAATAAGGCTATACCGATAGTGGCTACGGTAGACCAAGAACTCCCTGTGGCCAATGAAATGATTGCACAAACTATACAAGTTGCCACAAGGAAAATAGTGGGATTCAATATCTGTAGGCCGTAATAAATCATGGCGGGCACAATGCCGCTCAGCAGCCATGTACCAGCAAGTGCCCCTATTAACAACAAAATAAGGATAGAGGTCATGGCTGCATTGATATTATGGAGGATTCCATTTAGGATAACCTCCCATTTTATACCGATTCGGATACCAATAAGCGCAGCAACAGCCCCTGAGAAAACTAAGGCTACTTGATTGGACCCTCCCAATACATCATCTCCAAAAATGACCACATTGTTGAAGAGCAACACAATCAATAATACAATGGGGACAAGCGATTCAAAAAGAGAAGGCTTCCTTGCAGCTTCTGCCATGAATAAAAAAGTATTTAAATGCAGTAAGGGTCAATATTCAACATACGGCAAATAAACTTCCATCGACCGTTTGATCGGCTTAATATAGGAAATACATTGTTATGTCCCGTAAAATTCACTAAATTTTGTCATGAAAAAAATCGACAAGCTACTTGATGAGTATGGCCAAAGTCATCAGAACCATACCAACAAACTCATCCATTGGATATGTGTGCCTTTGATATTCTTTAGTATTGTCGGTCTTATATGGTCTATACCGCATCAGTTTCTCAGCAATCTTATTCCGTTAGAACCAGCCGCATTTGTCAACTGGGCTACGCTGATTATGCTACTCGTGTTGCTTTATTACCTCAGCCTTTCGCTAGCGCTGTTTGTCGGAATGTTTATTGTCGCTTGTGTTTGCCTCGGCGTTTGTTACTATTTAGAAGCTTCCCTGCAAACTCCTCTCTGGATAGTTTGTCTAATTATATTTGTACTGGCATGGATAGGGCAGTTCTATGGCCATAAAGTCGAAGGCAAAAAACCCTCTTTCTTGAAAGACATTCAATTTCTATTAATTGGCCCAGCTTGGCTCATGCACTTTATCTTCAAAAAGCTGGGCATCCCATATTAAACTGATCTTCCAATTTTATCCTTATCACATCGGCTGTTTATGAGCATTATCTGCTCTCTTTCGCTTTATATTGAACAAAAACCAACCTGCCCATAAAGTTGCGGAAATGCCTATCGCCGTATAAATGGCAGGCGTGGGATCTTCCAGTGAACTGACCGATCCCGCATAAGCAATAATTAGGGCATATGGAACCGTACTGGCAAACCATGAGAGTATAAATTTTGAAAATGCCATATGGGTCATACCTGCCAAGCATGCCGTCACTTCGGCCAAGATAGGCGTAGCTCTTGACAGCAAAATCATGATGACACTATATTGCTTAAAAGTGGCTTTTGCTTCCTGACTCGCTTTTTCATCCTTGAGGATAAAGGTAAAAATTCTATCGCCAAACATTCGGCTCAAACCATATCCGGTGACCCCCGCCAGCGTTAATCCTATAAGCGAAGCAATGGCACCATTTGGAAAGCCCAGAAAATATCCTGACAATGTAATGGTGGTCATAGTAGGTACGGCTATGAATAAATCGGCTAATAGCACCAACACCACTACACCGCCTATATAGTAAGGAGACAGGGCCTTTGCCTGAGTTAGCCATAACTTAATCTGCTCCACACTCAAAACGCCGGTGGCTTTTACCACAAGGAACGTTAAAGCAAAGAAAAGGGCCATCAGGACTATAATTTTGATGAGATGCTTCATGGTGTTATGCCTTTCATGATTCTATCGGCTATACTGGGACTAATGCGATTAATGACTCTGAGGAGTTTTACCTTCCCTATATTCACTTCATATTTATCCCGTTCAAATGCCCTCATAAACTCATTCACTAATTGCTCAGGCGCAATCTTTCCTTTCCCCCTCCCTGCAGTCATGGCCGTGTCTACTATGGGTGGAATTATTTCAAACACCTTTACCTTATCCATTTGATATCGCAGCGATTTGGTGAAAATATGAATAGCAGCTTTTGTTCCGCAATAAACAGGTGCTTGGGCCTTAGGCACAATGGCTAGTCCAGAGGAAATATTCACGATTGCGGAATTGTCATTGAGCTGAAGTGTGGGCAGTAATAAGGTGATGAGCTTTAAGGGTGCCAAAAGATTTACATTTATTTCATGTTCAACCTTATGAAGCAATTGATGCTCATTCTCGAAATTGTAATTGTATTGGATCCCCGCATTATTGATCAGGACATTCAGGTCTTTATGTTCCTGCTCGACAAACAGGACAAGTTGCTCTAACGCTTCTTGCTTAGAGATGTCACATTTAAAAGGAATAACCCTTTTATCTGCTTTTGCAAGTGCTTCTAACTTGCTCTCATTCCTTCCTACAGCAATTATTTCATTGTCGAGATCAAGGAATTTTTGTAAGAGTGCCTCACCTATACCAGCTGTAGCCCCCGTGATCAAAATCTTGTTTTTATGTAAGCGCATACTTCTATGAGTTTTGTATGCAACAAAAATCTCACGAAAAAAAAGACTGCACATTTACATATGTAAAGATTTTATTTTTTTGCCCTGATCCTACTTAATTGGGTTGGCGTAACGCCCAAATAAGATGCGATATGATACTGAGGGATGATGTGCTCCAAGTGAGGATATGTGTGTTGAAAGATGGTATAGCGCTCGGAAGCATCAAGCATTGCCAGTGCTACTTCTCTTTTTTCTTTGTTCACAAAAAAATGCTCTGCTAGAATACGCGCAAAGCGTTCAATTTTTGGATAGTTATCGTAAAGGCTCACAACTTGCAGATAGTCCGCAGTAAGGACAGAGCAGTCTGTCAGGCATTGAATATTGATTGAGTTTAGCTGCTTTGTTACCAATGAAGAGTAAGCACCAGCAAAGTTCTTCGCTGTAAAGAAAGTTTTATTGTATTCATTCCCTTCACTGTTTCTATAAAAAGCGCGCATCACGCCTTCAGTAATAAATACAAATTTGGTTGAGTATTCTCCCTCCACCGCCAAATATTCATGCTTTTTGAACTGACTTCCAGAGAAGAGGGCGGTGAATTCTCCCATCTCATCCTCTGTGAAATCCACCATTTTGAGAAGGTATTCTTTTAGTTCTTCCATTTTTGTCTTAATCGATATTTGGTGGAAAACAATGCGGCTAGTAGTACTTTTAAATTCAGCTTACCTTTTACCTCAACCTCGTTTTGTCCTCTATTCGTTATGCCTTTATGTAATTTACTCTAGTCAAAAAATTCGAATTTAATTTCCTTCGGCATAAAATGTACCCCTTTAAAATCGGTGATAGCCTTAAACTGATGTTTGATTTGGGGCGGAATTATAAAGGCATCACCTGGCTTAAGCAGCTTGTCCTCTCCATTTATTTTAAGAATACATTCTCCTTCGTGAATAAAAATGATTGATTCAACATCAGCAAGGTGTTCGGGCAACAAATTGCCTTCACTTCCTTGCATTTGTTTTGCTATTAAGTTTGTACCTGAAGCAAGAACCTTAACCTTTGGCTTTGTGACTTTTTCCATTTTGTTCTATGTTTTAAGTGATAAGTCTTTCTATTTATACCCTTTTAATAGCGTAAAGTTTCTATTCCTTCCCCACGCCTCGGGAGCTTATCCTTCACAGAACAAATTAAGGTTAACTTTTCATCATTTTCACTGAAAACCATCCGAGCAATAATATTATTACGGTCATTGCTGCCCAAAGCCAAGCTTTGTTTTGGAAGAGAGGCACTAGTGTCTGTTGATCCGCTTTCTCTATAGCCTGTTCGTTTCCTAGTGCTAGTTTAGCCAAGGAAGTCGGTATTTTTTCAGTAAAACGGCCTATGTCGTAATGGGGCTTTTGGGCATCCTGCTTTCCATAAGTCAGGTAATACGTGGCCTCTTCGGTATAACGCACTATCAATTCATGCACGTATCCTTGTACTTTTATGGTGTCGATCGCTAAGGGGGAATTGTCTTGATTATGAATTAATATTTTCAATCGTTCGGTAATAGTACTACTGAATCTAAATTCGTTTTGGTCAAGGGATTTCAATATTCCAGAAGTTAGCGTGCGGTAGTTATACCGCCAACCCTTTGCCGTTTGGAAACTATCCGCAAGATATTGTATAGTTACAGGCCTGTAATAATCAATTGTATCCCTTACGTAAATATTTAGGCGGCTTATGGGAACAGGCGATAACAGGGTGATATCAATTTCGGTCTGTTTATCTTTTGTATTTTCCTTTATACCGAAACTTTCAATAGGATAATCTCTAAATGTGCCCTCTGTAGATTCATTTCTAATAACATTCGCAGCAATCAGATCTGGTTGAATGTTACTTTTAATCAACAGGCGGAAGTATCGAAACTTCGATTGAGCGAAGTCCAATGCGGTAAATTGAAAATCCGTGAAGTTGTTTTTGATGGAAACAATCCGATAATCATCTGCTATTGTAAACCACTCAATTTGGTCTTGACTACCCTCCAATCTGACTTTCCAGTCAAAATTCTGCTGTTTGAAATCCAGCTTTATCTGGTTGATAGGTGCTGTGGTTGGAACTTCAAAAGTAAAATAATAACCGCTGTCGTCGTGCGAAACATTAAGCGTCTTAAAAGCAACCTGTGTCTCCGGAATTTGGCCATCCGCTACATGGAGCAAATAAGGAGCCTCAATAGTATCATTGCTTTTCGTGATACCAAATACTCTGATATCATGAAGGTTAGGAGAAACCTTTTCATAAACATCATCAGGAAGTACTATTCGATGCCACAGCTCAGAAACCCCTTTTAGCTCGCGTTTAAAGTCGTAATCTGACATTTGACCGTAAGCATGGGAGCATGACAGCAAATACAAAAGGGTCAATATTTTAATGCTCGATCTCATCGGATATACTGTGCTTGTACTTGTTATACAAAAATGAAATGATCAATAGCAGCACGCCTAACACCACAAGCACTATTGTTTTGGCAAGGGTATCAAGGTTTGAAATATCATAGAAAAACAGCTTAAGGAGTGTAACCCCAAACAAAGCAATAGCACCTATACGCAAATGCTTTTTCCTTTTCCAAATTCCGATGGAAATCAGGAACAGTGCGTATAGTCCCCAAAGGATACTCAGCCCAAGTTTATACGATTGTGTTGAGGATGCAATATCCATCCAATGGATCAATTCACTGCTGGCTATCCATACAACAGAAACATGTAGCAAATAATCAAAAGCTACTTTGAAATTCCTCTGTATAAAATCCTGTCTGGTGTACTGGTAGCATGCCAGCAAAGCAAAGGCTACAAAAACAAATGATATATACCTGATAACAATATTGAATACTCCGCTGTCATAATATTGCAAGGAAGTATGGTCTAAATAACTATCACGTAGCTGACTTAGCGCATATAGCCCTTGCGTTAAGAAAACCACCAGACTTACCAATATAAGGCCCATACTGATCAGGCCTAATTGTTGATTTCGTATTTTCTTTAAATTGATAAAAGCAAGCGCAGCAACAAACAGCAGAGAATAGTTGATGATCCAAATGGCTTTGAAAAGCCTCAAGTCATAGTTTTCTAGCTGATTATACAATTCATCTTCATTATTGACCGAATATAACGAACCCGCGTAAAGTTGATTCCAGTAGTGTGCTATTTCTAACCGAAAAGCATAGTAAATAACAATGAGAAGAATAGCGGGTATAGAAACAGAAACAATCTTTGAAATTCCTTTGCGCGCTATCAAAGGCTTGGGGTAACGCTTATTTTGATTCAGCACATTGATAAATCCGAAAGCCGCTATAAATAATAATGCACTTAGAAAATTGACATTGACTATAGGGGTCATCCATACTTCCTGCTGGGTAAGATAATAGTGATCGTATAAGATCATCCAATCGTGTATAATACTTATAAAGGCCAAAAGCATTAAGGGATAGGCAAGTTTCTCATAGACAGGCAACTCTTTGGTTCTGCCTATCCAAAACAACAAGGCTGCTTCACCAGCCCACAACAGTGTAACCCATTTTCCGTCCAATTGTACAGGAACTGCGATGGTTATAAAAACGAGCACCAATCCTGCCACCATATAAAAAAGGTTTCTGTCGGCAAGTTTTTGCCGATGTATTGTGAGAGCAACCCCAAAATGTATGATCGCATTTACCAGCGTAAATATTCCTAAAAGCTGCCCCCCCATTTCGTGATATTCGAGTATGGCATACCCTATTCCGTAGAAAACAAATGAATTGGCCAACAACAAAATAATATCCTGTCGTACAAATTTTTCTTTTCTAAGCAGTTTATAGGCCAGAAATGCCATATAGAAGATGCCAAAGAAAATGGTAAGGAAAGTAAGGGCCAAGCCAAAATCTGCTGTTATTTCATAGATCGACTCATACCAAGACAAGTAGATGAGCCAGGTAAGTACAAAAGAAGCGTAGTAAAGTGGTTTCCAATATTTTTTAAATGTGGTCGCAAGAATCCCTACATTGATAATAGCCATGTAGGCAAATAGAATGACCACATTTCCCGAACCATCGCTTAAAAAGAAGGGAACCGCATAAGCACCCACCAAACCAATATGGGCAATTACCTGCCTATCGTAACGTAAGGCGGCCAATACGGTGAATGCAGTAAAAATCACCATAAGGGCAAACGCCAGAATCTGTGGAATCAAGCCATAAAAATCATAAGCAAAATAGGTAATAAAATACATAATCGCCATCGATCCACTCAAGAGCACAGCACTGAAACTATCGTATTTCTTTTTCAGCTTGATGGCAACACCGAGCAATGCAATACCAAACAAATAGCCTAAAATGATTCTTGTGAGCGGGCTGATGAGCTGATTGTCTATAGCGTATTGGGCGCCAATGGCCACCCCAATTACAGTAATCGCAATGCCAATTTTATTGACTAAGTTTTCGCCTATAAACTTCTCAAGGTCTGATTTTATCTTCGGCGGCTTGGTCTTCAACACAGCCGCTTCAGGCAGTCCAGCATCGATTGGTGCTGGAGAGGAGTCAGTCAGGCGGGTTTCCTTGTCAACTTCAGGGTCTTTGACTGCGCTGAGTGTTTCCGCTTTAGGCAAGCCTTTCTCGTCAACGACAAGTTTCCTTATTTCAATCTGCAAGCTGCTAATCTCTCTTGAGAAATCTTCCTGCCGTTTCAAAAGCACCTCCAACTTTTCAAGAAGCTGGTTTGTCTTATCGCTATTATCTGTCATATTACAATTGTCGCTTATCGTACCGTTGGGTTATAGGACGTGGCATTTCAGACCATTGGCCGGAATTTAGCTTTGTTGACATCTGGGCTTCCTATATTGTATCACTCCACGTTGGGTGCTTGTTCTTCCCACCGAGAAGTAAAGATATAAGATATAGACAGGTTTTCAATTCTTTTATGAAATGTTGAATAGCCACGTTAGGTTATGTATATTTTTTCATTTTTATGATTCCCTTACAAATCACCATGGCCTTTGCAAATTATCATTCACAACCTTATGGATTGCGATCAAGCCGTAAAAAGCCATTGTAAAATGAATCGGTCATAAGCATCCCTAACACCTACCCCTCAATGAATCGGCCAATTTCAACGATTGGAATTTTCTCGATTGTCCTTTAGCAAGTCCCGGATCTCAGACAAAAGTTCTATATCCTTTGGGGTGGGGGTAGAAGTTACTTTATCATCTTCTGCTCTGCGCTTTAGTGCATTGAGAAACTTGACCACCATGAATATTGACCCCGCAATAATGATGAAATCCATACAAACCTGTAGAAAAGCACCATAATTGAGAGTAACGGCCTCTCTAAAAATAGTGCCGTCGGCATTGTGGATGGCATTCTGAATTACATAATGGTAATCCTTAAAATCCATTTTTCCCAAAAAAATCCCTAGTACGGGGGTGATAACATCTTTGACCAAGGAAGAGACTATGGCACTGAAAGCCGTGCCGATAATTATTCCTACGGCCATGTCAAACATATTCCCCTTTACGGCAAATTCCTTAAACTCCTTAACGATACTCATAAAAATGCTTTTTAATCACTCAAAATTATTACTGATTGTCCTATTATGAAGCATTTTTAGAGTGAAATATTATATTATTGATCATATTCCTGATAGTAATAATATTCTTTCATAAACCTCCACGAAAAGCCTAAGCCTAAAAACACATCATGCACCTGATCGTAATAATCGTATCCCAAGGCAATATCTATTTCAAAATCTTCTTTCAGATTATAAGATATGCCTGAGATAAAATAAGTCCTCATGGACCCTCCAGATAAGCGGCCATGGTTTTCCGCCACAAAACTCAAGCGACCGGTAATCGCTGACTGCAGGTGAAGCGCATATTTGCCCGTTATGTTTCCATCCATATTACTCCAATCAAAACCGACATTGCCGAGTAAGGAAACGCGTTTGGAGAATGGCTGGCTCAAAGATAAAAGGAAAGAAGGAGTAACGCTTCGGGGATGATTTTGCCCCTCTAAGAAGTGTAGCAAAGCAGAGGTTTGAAAAGCAATAGAAGGCGCATATTTTGAGCCTCGCTTCATCTGGTATTTCAGGTCCACCCTGACATCTCTAAAGCCACTCGTTACATACTCAAAGGTATCTTGAAGCATATACTGATCACGCTGAAGATCAAAAGCCACCCCCAGCTCTATATTCCGCCGAACTCCCCAGCGCAACAAAGTTGAATTTTTTAAAGTAGCTATATCAGGCTGGTCTTTTCCCTGCCCAGAAGCCCGTCCATAAGTAAACCCACTTTCCAACTGGAAAACGTTCCTGCCAGGAATAAAAGGAGAAACTGCTTCACCTGGACGCGTACTTCTCAGCTTTTCAGCGAATTGCCCATAACTGTGACTACTCGCCATAAGAAGTATTAGGCCAAAAAACAGCCTAATCAAAAAATATTTCATACCACACCATATTAAAAAATAAAAGGCTACAAGAGTCCCCTTACGGTCTTGAAACGAAAAAAGCTTAAGACTATTTTAGCCGCTTATCCATGTGTCGGATAATGGTATTAATGATCAGCACAATCAGGGTTATACCTACCCCTAGCACATACATATTGAGGGCTATGGTTATGCCCACTGTTGCAGAAAAGAGAATAGTAGCTGCCGTTGTCAAGTAAAATATCTTTTCAGAATCTGGAGATTTCAATATTGTGCCAGCCCCGATAAAACTGATGCCTACCACAACCGCTTCCACTATCCTGAGTATGTCCATCCGCATAAAATCATGATAAAATGAAGCACTGTACCGCTCTATAATGACCTCCCCTATAGAAAATAAAAGACAGGCAACGCCCCCCACCATCATATTGGTTCTGAATCCAGCAGGTTTATTGGACATTTCCCTTTCGTAACCTATCGCTCCGGCCAAAATGAGCGCGATAAATACATTTAGTAGAATAAAAAATTGATCTTGCACGTTGTCTATGGTTAAATGAAAAACTAACCACAGAGAAGGCTATTTGGTTTGAAGATTGGAGGACTCTATTATAAAAAAGGGGACTAGCCCTAAGACATTATATCATATAAAAACTTGTGCTGCAAGATATTCCAGCGCAGTTTGTTGGTTCAAAAGATTGGAGTTTACGTCGTAATCCATAGCAGGTGCATAAATAAACATGCATGACTTGCCTTTAATGGCATGAATGACTTGATTGCTGATATCGTTGGAAACAGCAGGACAACCATAACTCCGCCCTAAACGTCCATTCTTTTTGATAAACTCTTGACTTACGTAATCAGCACCATGCACTACGATAGCGCGAGCAAAAGCATTCTTATTAAAACCTGTTTCCATCCCCTCTAACCTAAGCGAAAAGCCATGCTTCCCGTAGTATGTTTCACCGGTAACATAAAAGCCTAAGCTGCTCATATGGGAATTAGGAATATCTGAAAAACTTTCTGCAGTCACATTTCCTGTATTTCTTCCGTGGGCCACCAAATCGTTATGAAGGACTTCCTTCTTCTCCAGATCGACAATCCACAACCTTTTCTTATCTGATGGCAACGAAAAATCTATGATTGTCAAAACATCCTTATTGTCTACTTTCCCTTGAGCCAACAAGTTGTAGTACCCCAATAGTGCCTTTTTAAACAAGGGATATTGAGGCATTTTTCCATGGGTCGAAATCTCATTATATAGATCAGTAAATAGGCCATCCATCTTTAGCATCCTGGCCTCTTCAGATTCTTCATCCGACTTTTCTTTGTCCAATTTGACAATAGCAGCTTCCTCTGTCAAGCCTATGATGCTGGCATCTGTAGCTGGTAGACGATGAGTAAAGGCGGAAAGCGCTATGAACGATAGGGAAAGTACTATAGTTTTATAGAGCATACAGGTTGATTCCTTGGTTGAGTTGTAATAATTTTCAATAGGATAATAAAAATGGCCAAAGAATAGTTCCTTAATACCTACAGGTATCTCTCAATTTTTCCAGCAATGCTCGTTCGACTTATTCTTTTCAGTCTCTACAATAATCCAACCCACCCTTGTCGCTATCTTGGCAACAGTTTTTGACTTTCATGCTTAAGGACTACCCATAGTACCTTTCTTACTAAAGCGTTCGAAAGAATTTTATACGTTCCATAGCAAAGCACTGCAAACTTGATTATTCTCCATTTCATATTCGCTCCTTTATAGATTTAACTTTATACAATAACTCAAAAGAAAAGACTTTGTTGAATCCGTTTTAAATCTAGTGCCTTATGAATGATGGTCCCATCATTTTACTTACATTTGCACTCTTGACCATTTAACAAATACAAGCATGACAGCAGATCAATTGAAGGATTTAAAAGCCAGGATAGAGGCTTTGAGGAGGTATCTTTGACTACGATAAGAAAGTAGAAGAGATAGCAGAAGAAGAAAGCATCACCATGCAAAGTGACTTTTGGGATGACCCGCAACAGGCAGAAGTTATCCTTAAGGGCATAAAGAGCAAAAAGTCTTGGACAGGTAGCTTTGAAAAGGCTGTACAAGCCTATGAAGACCTAGAAACGCTATTTGAGTTTTATCAAGCTGGAGACGTTGAAGAGGGAGAAGTCAATCAGGAGTTTCAAAAGACCGAGAATCTTCTCGAAGAGTTGGAGCTCAAGAAAATGCTCAATGGTGAGGAAGACCAGCTAAGCGCCATGCTCGAGATCAATGCGGGAGCTGGTGGTACCGAAAGCCAAGATTGGGCAGAAATGCTGATGCGGATGTACATCATGTGGGGAGAAAGCCACGGATATAAGGTAAAAGAAGTGTATACGCACCCTGGCGATACCGCGGGCATGAAGTCTGCCACGCTTGAAATTGATGGAGAGTTCGCTTATGGCTACCTGAAGGCAGAAATTGGGGTGCACCGTTTGGTCAGGATTTCTCCTTTCGATTCGGGAGGCAGGCGGCATACTTCTTTTGCTTCCGTTTATGTTTACCCAATCGTAGATGATAGCATCGATGTCACGATAAACCCTGCCGATATTACTTGGGAGACTTTCCGATCGGGTGGCGCTGGTGGCCAAAATGTAAATAAAGTAGAAACAGCCGTAAGGCTCAAACATGCACCTTCAGGAATTATAATTGAATGCCAACAGGAACGTTCTCAATTGCAAAACAAAGAGAAGGCGCTCAATATGCTTAAATCGAAGCTGTATCAAGTAGAAGTAGAGAAAAGAAATGCAGAGAGGGACAAAGTAGAGAGCTCAAAAATGCGGATCGACTTTGGTTCGCAAATCAGGAACTATGTACTGCACCCTTATAAACTTATAAAGGATAATAGAACAGGTTATGAACGCACAGATGTACAGAATGTGCTGGATGGAGATCTCGACGATTATATCAAAGCATATCTCATGCAACAATAGTGAGATTAAGCAATAAAAAAGGGCATAATGCCCTTTTTTACTATGGTCTTTATCGTACGGGAGAATTTTCTACCACATGTTTCCCTTCGGCAAACTCCTCCACCATTTTCTGGTTAAAGGCCGGAAGATCATCTGGGCTACGGCTCGTCACCAACCCTTGGTCTACCACCACTTCCTGATCTACCCAATCTACTCCTGCGTTGATCAGGTCTGTTTTAATGGATTTGTAAGAAGTCATTTTCCTGCCATTTAGCGCACCTGTTTCTATTAAGGTCCACGGTCCGTGGCAAATGGCAGCTATAGGTTTGCCTTCATTTAAAAACTGACTGACAAAATCTACTGCTTTTTCATTCATACGAAGTTTGTCAGGATTTAGAACACCACCTGGCAACATGAGCGCATTGTAATCATCGGCATTAGCCGCATCCAAAGTCACATCCACTTCGTACTCATTTCCCCAGTCCGTTTCATCCCATGCCTTCACTTTCCCACCCTTGGGAGCAATGACATGCACTGTCGCACCAGCCTCCTCAAGCACCCTACGTGGTTCGGTAAATTCAGACTGCTCAAAGCCATCAGTCATCAATATAGCGACTTGTTTATCTCTTAATTTATCACTCATTTTTCTGTAGTTTAAAGGTTAAAAAAAACAACATTTAATTATGATGGAACCACCAATCGAAGATTCTTCTCATAAAATATTCATTGTCTTAACCTTTTGCCAGAAGACAATGTTTAGAATTATCTAAACTAACTAAGCAGCTTTTATGGGAAAGAACAGTACGGTAATTTATGGCTCTGAAGCGCATATGGGCTATTTCCGTCGACGCATGGGGAAGGGCTTTATTTATCTGGACGAGCACAAGAACAAGGTAAAAGATGCGGCCATTATCGAGAGAATAAAAGGCTTAAAGATACCACCCATGTGGAATGAAGTACAGATCTCTACAGAAGAGAATACACATTTGCAAGCCACTGGAAAGGACCAAAAAGGAAGGAAGCAATACCTGTACCATCCGGAATGGATGACTTTTCGCAATGCGTGCAAATTCAGACGTATGACTGAGTTTGGACTAGCATTGCCGACCATAAGAAAACAGTCATTAGCAGACATGCAACGCAAAGGATGGCCTAAGCAAAAGGTGTTGGGCCTTGTTGTTCAGATTTTGAATGAGGCATTTATTAGGATCGGCAATGTATACTATAAAGAACAGAACGAAACCTACGGCCTGACCACGCTGCGCAGAAAGCATTTGAAGATCGAAGGCAACAAAATAAGCTTTCAATACAAGGCTAAAAGTGGAAAGTATCGCCATATTGACATAAAAAATCTCCGATTGCGAAGACTGATCAAACAATGCTCCGAGTTACCTGGACATGAAATATTCCGTTATCTTGATGAAGAAGACAAGAAATGGTGCAGTATAGACTCTCACGATGTAAATGAATATCTAAAGGCCATTTCGGGGGAGCAATTTTCCAGCAAAGACTTTAGGACATGGGGTGGAAGCGTTACCGCAATAGAAAAATTTGAGGAAGCACAGGAGCATGCCTTGGCCACCAATAAAAAATCGATTATCCCAACCTTGATAAAAATGGTAGCCCAAAAGCTTGGCAATACCGTTGCCATTTGTAGGGATTACTATATCCACCCAGCAGTATTAGAGGCAATAGAAAGCGGTGCATTGTCCAAATACAGCAAAGAACTCCAAAGCACCCCCACACAAACTGTGGAACTTTCACCCAATGAGCGCATTGCGCTGAACATTATAGCAGCGTACGAGAAAAAAAGGAAATAGCCAGTTGTTAAGCATCTTAAGATTTGCTTTATTTTTGCAAAGCATATTCTTAATGAGCCACTAATTAATTGTGCACATGACAGCAGAGATTAAAGAAGCCGTTGCTGACGACGTTGAAGCGATCCAAAAAATTGCCCACGAAACATGGCCCCACGCTTATGGAAACATACTGTCGCAAGAGCAGTTGGATTACATGTTGGAGGCACTCTATGAAAAACAAGTCCTGCATCAGCTCATTGTAACACAACAACAGTTCTTTCTGTTGCTTATGGAGCGTGGTTCCCCTGTTGCTTTTGCTGCTTATGGGCCATGGAAAGAGCAAGTATACAAATTACATAAACTTTACATCTTACCCGCTCACCAAAGGAAGGGTTATGGTAGGAGGCTGATTGAGGAAGTAATACAAAGAGTGCGTAAGGATCGAGCGACCAAACTAGCACTTAACGTAAACCGACATAACAATGCTGTAGATTTTTATAAAAATATCGGCTTCCAAATAGTCCGTAATGAAGACATTCCAATAGGTCCCTATTGCATGAATGATTACATCATGGAGCTGGAAGTTCAGCCGCATCACCCGAATAAATAACCAACTATCCTTCGAAATAATTGAAAAAAAATTACCTTTGTAGGCTTGCTGGGCCTCGTAGTTCAATTGGATAGAATGACAGATTCCGGTTCTGTTGGTTGGGGGTTCGAATCCCTCCGAGGTCACCACTTCCATCAAAGTTACTGAACTGTTCAGGAGGTTTTTTTTAAGCTAGTATGTGTTCCTAATTTTTACATATAATGAAAAAATTCAAAAGAATCTTATTGGTGGATGATGACGAAACAAGCAATCTGCTCACTTCTATGATTATCGCTGACATGAATATCTCAGAAGGCGTGGATGTGGCCACAAATGGTGAAGACGCGCTTTCTCATCTCATCCATCACTGCTCTATACAGGAAAACAAGGAAGATGGGCAATGCCCTGAGCTTATTCTGCTCGACATCAATATGCCGATTATGGATGGATTCGAGTTTCTCGAGGCCTATTCAAAGCGAGCAGACATATGTAACAATATTCCTGTTGTCATGCTGAGCTCTTCCAACAATTCTAAGGATCATGAAAGAGCGTCTGCATTTAATGTGAAAGGCTATATTGTAAAGCCACTCAACGAAGAAAAGCTACAGCAACTGCTAAGTTGAAGGATCTACCAGAACCAAAGTAGCATTTCAAAAGTACAGCTTTTCTTTACCTCCTCGCACCCAGATTCTATTAATACTCCCCCTTTATTGAATTAAAGACTAGCAATGCTTATTTTTATAACAGTAAACCATCCAACTACTACTCTATGAAGCATATTGTTTTTATCCTAACCTTAATTCATGCGGTTACCGTGTTCTCTTGCCAGAACAAAGAACAAAAGGAATCCAGCAAAGATAGCTCTGAAGTAAAAGAAGAGGCTTCTAGCGAGGCTGAAAAGGAGAATATTTTATATAAAGAGGTGATGGCAATCCATGACGAAGTAATGCCGCTGATGGGGGAGCTAATGGCTATGAATAAAAAAGTAAAGGGCAAAGACAGCACTAGTCATGAAGCCAATGAACTTTCTGCTTATCTTGAAGAAGCCAATGAAGCTATGATGAACTGGATGCGGAAGTTCAATCCTAATATAGAAAATATGACTCATGAGGAAACCATGAACTATTTGGAAGAGGAGAAGAAGAAAATAATGAAAGTGAAAGAAAAGATGCTCTCTGCCCAAGATCAAGCCACGGTTTTCCTAGAGGAGGTGCAATAAAGCCTGCTAGGGTTCGCATGCTAAAAGCATCTTTTCAATAGCGCTGGGTTTTAGCAATACATCTTCATCAAAAAATTCTTTGTAGAGATACGCACTGATTTGTGCTATTTCAAGATTTGTCAGTTGAGAGATGCCGGGCATCGGTTGGTTGTATATCACGCCATTTACTGCAATCTCTCCACTTATGCCATTTTTTATGATACAGGCCAGCAATGAATCTCTCTCCATGAAATCGGTTCCCTTTAAAGGTGGAATGAGTCTCCCCAGCCCCTCGCCATTAGGCATATGGCAGTTGCTGCAATGTTGTGCATACAGCCTTTCTCCCATCACATAATATTGCCTTAGCTCAATTCTTTCCCTTCTTGTAAACTCTTGATCGTCTTTGGCACTCTCATTACAACCCCAGACCATTACTACCACGAGTAGCGCAATACATATATTAATTTTTGTCATCTAGTTTGCTTCTTCTAATAGCCTTGGAATATCCTTGATAAGTTTATTGACCTCTAACTCTTTTGTTCCATCGTATATGCCGCGCACACGGCGGTTCTTATCCACCAGGATAAAGGCACCGCTATGCAGAAAGCCACCTGGCTCGTCTTCATCTTCCATGGCTGTCACCATATACTCACCTTGACCAATCCCATAAATATCCTCCTTCGCTCCGGTCACAAAATGCCATTTTGCATGATCTTCCACACCTAGCCTCTCCGCATAATCTTTTAATAATGCCACGGTATCATATTCTGGATCGATAGTATGTGACAAAAGAACTACTGCGTCATTATCAAGAAAAGCCTGATATACACGGAGCATCTGCGATTTCATGACAGGGCAAATCGTAGGACATGAAGTAAAGAAAAAATCAGCTACGTAAACCTTGCCCTTAAAATCCTCTTGTGTGATCACAATACTATCTTGGTTGACAAAGCTAAAATCTCCAATGGTGTGATATATGGTATCCAAAACTTCTTTACCATCTACCATCTTGACCTGCACTTCCTTCCGACCCAGTATTGGCAATCTTTCATCAGGCTCTTTAGCGTTGCAGCCACTTACCAATAAAATCACCGCACTTATTATCAACAAATGCTTTATCTGCCCTACCCACTTATTGTTTGTCTGAAAATACATGTTATTATCATTTATTTTTTTCTAAAGCGTTTATAAGCATGAATTGCTGCCATCAAAAGGACCATTAAACCAAAAAGACCTAAAATTCCCCACAGCATATCCATGGCACTTTTCAAAATTACCAAAAACACAATACTGAAAAGGAACAGCGTAGCTACTTCATTCCACAACCTCAATTGCTGCCCTGTATAGCGTATTTTGTCCCGTTGTAATTCCAAGAATATCTTATGACATGCCAATTGATATAAGAATAGCCCCAATACGAAGCCTAGTTTTATCCAAAGCCACAAAGGCACATTACTTACGTAGTAATACAATAAACTAGAACCAAGCACTATTGTGAGTACTGCAGAAGGCCAAGTAATAGCATACCATAGCCGCCGCGCCATCAGTTGGTATTGCGGCACAAGTACATTCCTTTCTGCTGAGCTTTTTTCCAAAGCCTCTACATGATAAATAAAAAGCCTGACGATATAGAACAGTCCTGAAAACCAAGTAACGACAAATATTATATGCAGTGCTTTTAAATATAAGTAAGTCATAAATCCTGTACCTGTAGCGGCACAAATTTACATAATGCCCAACACAAATGACTCATCTTAAGAAACATTACCCGTTTTGGTTCTTTACATTGTCTTGTTTAGTGCTTCTATATTAATTATTCATCTAAACAATTGATACCATTTCGTGTTTTTATAGCAACAATAAACAACAGAAATAAGCCTTTAAGATCGCACAATATGCCATAACAAATTTATTGATAAATAATAATAAGAACATTAAAACGAGACAAACGCCATGAAAATAAGTGATAAAGAAAAAACAAACCGCTCTAGTGAAAACCATGAAAATAAGGGTACTAAAGAAAAAATCTCGCAGAATATGAGAGAAGCCTTCAGTGAACAATCGCCTACTTGGGAGCCTCAAAAACAGGCACATAAGCATCACGGCGATAAAGAAGCTAGCGAAGGAAAGTCTCCTCCTGCAAACTCCTCCCATGCGGAAGACGAAATACTAGAGGAAAGTGGCACCAATGATGCTAATGCGGAATATATAGATCATCAAGAGATCAATGAGACTAATGATGACGACTTTGACCAGCCCCAATCCATGTCTGAGGGGCTAAGCAGCATATATCCTGGCAGAGCCAGTACACGGGAAGAGCGTGAGGCTTTGGCAAGGGAAAGGCAGCAAAAAATGAATGCACCTGAAAATCAGAAACCATACGGAGGTACGCCGTCTTCGAAACATACAGAATATCGCGAAAATGTCCGACAGGGAAAGTTGGGCAAGGCGCGTGGCGAAGTGCCGTCCGGGCATCGAGATCCTAATTTTTCTCCGGCGCGACAGAACTTTTGGGGCGATGAAATAGAGGATGATCGCTATGGCGACCATGACTATGATGACAGTAAAGTAAGGAGAAAGCAGGATCAAGGAGCAAGACCATGGGATACTGCTTCAGATATTAGCGAAGAAAGAAGAACATATAACAAAAGAAGGCAGAAGGAAGATGAATTTGCCAGGCATTCATATAAACGCAAAGATAATGCACGCCATGGAGAACGGCAGCGACACGCTACAGGTGACGATGAATAAATCGACTCACTTGTGCTTGTGCTCCTGTAACTAAAGACTATTAAAAGATAGCCTCTTCGGAATTTTGAAGAGGCTATCTTGATTTTTTACTAGGATAAGGATCAAAGATCATATTGGCAGTCAAAACGTTCCAAATAATACAGCCAATTGGGCCGAGATCCATCTTGCTATTTCTACCCGTTACTTTCTTTTTCCTCTTCCTCCTTTTCTTGGGGCTTAAGCACTTCTGGCGCTTCTTTATACAATATATTGTACCAGCTTACCAGCTTTTTTATATCCGAAACATATACCCTACTTTGATCATATTGTGGCACAACATGCTTCATAAATGCCTTTAGCTCTTCAGGATTGGCACTACTGTTGACGCCAAGGTCGTTG
The DNA here is from genome assembly GCA_964440915.1 of uncultured Roseivirgaceae bacterium. Taxonomy (GTDB): domain Bacteria; phylum Bacteroidota; class Bacteroidia; order Cytophagales; family Cyclobacteriaceae; genus CAMPJM01. The sequence goes on along the minus strand of CAYTTV010000003.1, from coordinate 49,464 downwards.
TCAAACTCCTCGTATATTTTTTGAAGGACTTCTTGGAGGGGTATAGACCCTTCTTGGTCGTTGGTGTATATAGAGATTTCTTTCAGAATCGAAATCCTATTGTGGGCTCCCGCTACCATTTTCAGCTTCTTTTCATCCATAGATTCAACAACCACCCCAGAACGCATCGGTTTCGAGATCTTGTATAGTCCACCTTTCCCAGCAATAGAGGCTATTTCGCTTAGTTCCATAAGAGTTAAGTTATTTTTTAGTAAGTCTTTTATTGTCCAATTGTTGTTTATTGTCCCAAAAATATCGGACTTAAAGCTTATTCCAATGGCTCGAGTTAAATTATTCGGCCTGTTCGTTTATTTTATTGATATATTCCAATACATCTTCCCTTCCTGTCTTATTTGCTGAGGAGGTTACAAACATATCAGGTACAGCTTCCCATGTTTCCTTCATGGCGTTTTCAAAATTCTCAATATTTTGCTTTGTCTTGCTCTGAGACTGCTTGTCAGCCTTGGTAAATATGATAGCAAGCGGCACACCATTTTCTCCTAGCCAAGCAAGAAATTCGAGGTCGATTTTTTGAGGCTCCAAACGTGAGTCTATCAAAACAAAGATGCAGTACAAATTAGGGCGATGCAATATGTATTGCCTGATCATTTTATCCCATTCCTCGCGCGACTGCTTGCTTACCTTTGCCCAACCGTAACCCGGCAAATCAACCAAATACCATGCATTGTTGATGATGAAATGATTTATGAGCTGTGTCTTCCCTGGTTTTCCAGAAGTTTTTGCAAGCTTTTGGTTGTTGGTAAGCATGTTGATCAAGGATGACTTGCCCACATTCGACCTGCCTATAAAAGCATACTCAGGTTTATCAGGGGCTGGGCACTTTTGGTAATCCGTATTGCTTATTAAAAATTCTGCTTTGACGATGCTCATACCAAAGTATAAGTTAAAGTGACCATTTTATTTATACAATCATGGTGAAAAAGCAGCGATCTGCCAGACAAAGGGCTGTCGTGCCAGAATAATTTATCTGAATAACTTACACACGATATTTTTCCTTCACCATTTTTGATGGACAAAAATAAGTTTTTAAATTTTCTTTTCCGCTGATCCTCCATTTATATTCCCTTCAGCAATTAAAAATAGCTTTCAAAGGTCACAGATACAACCAACATGTCTTTATTGGACTTTTTTTGTTACTTTTAATCGTAGACATCCATTTACATTCGTTGAAATTAGATATTGTATTAACTCCGTTAGATTCGATTATCTTTATTCTAAAGGCCTAATGTCCTCTAAAAAGGAAAAAAAATGTTAAATGTTTGATAACTAAAAGCAAACTTACATAAGATTAAAGCATCGGATGATGTAGAGGTAACCCTTTAATTTTCACCTATATGTTTTTATTTTATATTTGAATAGATAAATAACAACATTCTTTAATTTTAGGAATGTTAATGGGTTTCAGTTTTTCCCTCAAGAGATTTAAATGTGTGTTTTTTGACGGTTTTCTTTACTACGTCACTTCGTTATGCTTGTTAATATCAGTCTATTATGATTAAGAATTATCTTTTTTTAGGCGCAGCACTTTTTATCCTTGCTATAGGCACAGCAGTAGCACAGGAGGAAGACAAAGAGCTGGCCAATACCTATCTAGAGCTTGCCGAGCAGATCTACCAAGAACAAGGGGCAGCGATAGAAATCGCAAGAGATTATTTTGTTCAAGCAGCGGACCTTGACCCTGATAACATCCGAGCCAACTTCATGGCAGGCAGGTTGTACTTGGAGACCGTAAATAAAGACAGATCTTCACGCTATCTGGAAAGAGTATATTCTCTGGACCCAAACTACCGTTATGACATCACCTACCTTATCGGAAGGGGCTATCATCTAGGTATGGACTTCGAGAATGCCCTGCGTTATTATCGTATGTACGAAAGCAAAACGTTGAATGATAAGAACTACAGGGGTCAGGATAAGGTGTTATTAAGTGAAGTGCAAAGAAGGATTGCAGAGTGCGAAAATGGGCGGGAATTCATGGCTAACCCTGCACATTTTTCTATCGTGAACCTTGGGTCAGAAATCAACTCCGAATGGAGAGACTATGCTCCAGTTTTGAATGAAGACGAAACCATCATGATTTTTACTTCCCGAAGGAAGGAAGGCAACCTGAATGAAAACGTGGATGTGGACAACATCCCTTTTGAAGATATATTTATTTCAAAAAAAGTAGACGGAAAATGGAGCAGAGCAGAAAACATCGGAAATGTGATCAACACACCTTCTCATGACTCCAACTTAGCACTTTCTGCCGACGGTCAACAACTTTACATATACAGTGACGAAAACGAAGGGGATATATTGGTCTCCGAGCAAAAAAATGGTGTATGGAGCCCTCCAGTTCCTTTGAGTGATGCCATAAACTCTAGCTTCATGGAAAATTCCGTTTCAATATCTCCTGACAGGCAATTGCTGTTTTTTGCGAGCAATAGGCCAGGAGGCTACGGTGGCATCGACATTTATGTGAGTGAAAAGGACAGAAGGGGCAACTGGGGAAAATCCAAGAACCTAGGTCCGGTAATCAATACCGAGTTTGACGAAGAAGGCCCTTTCATTGACTATGACGGCAAAACGCTCTATTTCAGTAGCATGGGCCATAAAGGCATGGGAGGTCATGACATCTTCAAATCTGAGTATGACAGCGTAGCGCAAGAGTGGACAAAACCCGTAAATCTGGGTTACCCTATAAATACCCCCGACAACGACATTTACTTTGTGAGTACGAAAGATGGTAAACGTGGCTATTACGCCTCTGTACGCACCGACGGCATGGGTTATACTGACATCTATATGGTGACCATACCTGACCTTGAGGACGATGTGGAGCGGCAAGCTAGTGCTAAAGAAGACATCAGAAGAGACGAAGAGCCTAAAAAGCCTGAAATAGCGGTAGCAGCCAAAGAACCAGAGGAACAACCATTGACAGAGGAGCCTAAAGAATTGCTACAACCTGTAACCCTGATTGTAAATCTTGAAGATTATGAAACAGGGGAACCCATAGACGCAGCCATAAGGCTCCGCAGGGCATCCGACAATGTAGTAGTGGGCATAAAGAAACTGGCTACAGGCATCTACCAAATGCAGGTAACCGAAGGGAAAGAGACTGAATATATGCTGTCAGTTGAAAAATCTGGCTATATGTTTAAAAACTTCAGGATGAAGTTGCCTGCAGCCCAAGCCAACGCATTGGAGATAAAGCGTAACATCGAAATGGAACGGTTGAAAACTGGCTATCAATCTGTTTTGAGAAATATTTACTTTGACTTTGACAAAGCTACCTTTAAGATCAACTCCTATGATGAGCTGAACAAGTTGGAGCAGCTCATGGCAGTAAATGAAAAAATTCAAGTAGAAATATCTGGCCATACAGATAACATTGGAAGGAAAAACTACAACTTATGGCTTTCCAGAAAGCGTGCAAATGCAGTAGTGGAGTACTTGATAAATAAAGGCATAGACGAAAGAAGGTTGATCATCAAAGGATTTGGTGACACAAAACCCCTCGCAACCAATGACAACGAAAAAGATGGCCGCGAACTGAACCGCAGAGTAGAGTTCAAAGTAATAGGAAATTATAGCCCAGTGATGGGTAAAGCGGATGAATAGTGCTGATACCATCATTAGCACTATTTGCTTTGAGCCTATAAGTTGATCACAATCGGATTAAAAAAGTAGCCTTGAAATGTCCCCAATTGCTATGTCTTAGAGATATCAGGCCTTGTAGCCTATTATCTTTCCGTAAATTTTGGCTAGCCATTGACTAGCCTCTTCAAAAAAGCCTTAATATTGCAGTAAGGATTACAAACTCGAGCTAAAAACATCGCTAAGAGTTGGTGATGCTCACGCTTAAGATAGACTACTGTCCGAGAAGACCACATGCCCATAATACTATGACACTAGTGCCGTACAAAGAAAAGCCCGAAGGGAAAAAAGAGCAGATAGCGGAAATGTTCAACAACATTAGCAAACGCTATGATTTGCTCAATCATGTACTGAGTTTAGGTATCGACATTCTATGGCGAAAGAAGGCCATAAAAATGCTTAAGCCTTATAAGCCTAAATTAATTCTGGACATTGCCACCGGTACCGGAGATTTTGCCATAGAGGCATTGGCTTTAAACCCCGACCAAGTCATTGGTGTAGATATTTCTGAAGGCATGTTGTCTATGGGAAAAGAAAAAATCAAAAAGAAAGGCCTGGAAGACAAGATTGAGCTGCAAATCGGCGACTCCGAAAAGCTTCTGTTTGAGGATAATAAGTTTGATGCCGTTATCGTTTCCTTTGGAGTAAGGAATTTTGAAAATCTTGAAGCAGGCTTGAGTGATATGTACAGGGTTCTGAAGCCCGGTGGCACTACAGTAATTGTAGAGTTTTCCAAACCTGAAAGGTTCCCCTTAAAACAGGGTTATAATTTTTATTTTAAATCTGTGTTGCCTATAATAGGGAAATTGATATCAAAAGATAAATCTGCTTACACCTATTTACCTGAGTCAGTTCAACAGTTTCCTTATGGCAAACAATTTTTGGAAATTTTAGAAAAGGTAGGATTTAAACAAACACGATGCAAAAGATTAGCATTTGGCATAAGCTCTATTTATATAGCCCAAAAGGTTTAGCAGTTGCCTTACTTTTTTGTTTGGGCTTTTCGGCATTTGACGCTCAAGCTCAAAACATAAAAACGATAAATCTTCCCAATTCTGATGAAAGATGGCTAAACTATGGTTTTCTTATTGGAGGCCATGTTTCAGGATATAAGATAAGGTATTCTCCAGCCTTTACCGATTCGCTCATGACACCTATTCCCAACATGGATTCTGTCACAGCGATTGGAGCGAAGTACCGACCAGGTTTTTCATTGGGCTTTATCCTTAACTTGAAGCTGACAGAATATTTTGATTTACGCTTTCTGCCTCAAGTGGTTTTCTATGAGCACGAAGTGGCGTACAGCTATGCTGAGGCAAATGCCAATGCCAGCCAAATATTGGAAGCGACCCAAATTGAGTTTCCGCTTATGTTAAAATATAAATCTGAAAGGCGAGGCAATGCCAGGATGTATTTTATTGGAGGGGTCAATCCGTCCTTTGAGGCTAAAGGGAAGAACAGCCAAGAAGGCAGCGAAAAACTTAGCTTGAAAGATACAAATTTTGCTGTTGAGTTTGGTTTTGGGGTCGACATATACAATCAGTTTTTCAAGTTCTCTCCAGAAATTAGGTTCTCTAAAGGCCTGACGAACTTGGCTAAGAACGACAATATGTATGACATGGGCCTAGAAAGGGTCAGCTTGAACACCATTACATTATATTTGCAATTTTCAGATTAACGGACTTCATGGCAAATCAAAGAATCGTATTCATAACAGGTGCGACTTCGGGCATAGGCGAAGCTACAGCGAGAGTGTTAAGCCGAGAAGGATATAAACTTGTTCTTTGTGGCAGAAGAGCTGACCGCTTGAAAACGCTAGAAAAGTCTTTGGCCCAAAACGAAGACATGGTCCACACTTTGACATTCGATGTACGCGATAGAGCGGCTGTTGAAGAAGCTTATGCAAGCCTGCCTGAAGCTTTGAAACCTATTGACATCCTTATAAATAATGCAGGAAATGCTCACGGCCTCGACGCCATCCACACGGGAAATGTTGAAGATTGGGATGCCATGTTGGACACGAATGTAAAAGGGCTCCTATACGTATCCAAAGTAATCATCCCTGGCATGATCACCAATGGCAGCGGGCATATCATCAATATAGGCTCGATAGCTGGCAAAGAAGTGTATCCTCAGGGAAATGTCTATTGCGCCTCCAAGTATGCAGTAGATGCACTCACACAAGGTATGCGGATAGATCTGAATGCACACAATATCAAGGTGTCGGCTATTAATCCTGGAATGGTAGAAACAGAGTTCTCATTGGTTCGCTTCAAAGGTGATGCTGAAAAGGCCCAAAAGGTATATGAGGGTTTGAAACCACTTACGGCAGCTGATGTTGCAGAAGTAATTTCATTTGTGTTGTCAAGGCCTGCTCATGTAAATATTGCCGACTTGCTACTCCTGCCTACCGCACAAGCTACTGCAGGAATAGTGCATAGATCTTAGCCCTCAGGCTGCTATTAAAACGATAAGTAATTATTGGGAAATTAATTTTTCTAGAACCGTTTCATCTATTTCATGACCCCCATCAAAGACAACTGTTTCATAAGACAATCCTACCTTCTGAAACAATAAGGCTTGTTCTTTTAGTGTTTCCTCTGTAATGAAGGAATCATTGCTTCCATATACCACATAGTTTTTAGAATTCGCTAAAGCTTGATTAAACGTTGTATGATTTAGGTCTTTAGGCAAACCACCTCCCCATAAAATAAAACGTTGGATGCTCATAGTTGTAGAAGCTATCCATCGAGAGGCAGTAGCAGCACCCTGGGAAAAGCCCAAAACTGTAATGGACGCATTTGGCCCTACCTCTTGCAGTACAGATTTAAGAACTTCATCCAGGTATTGGCAATGGTTACGGATATCGGTTTCCCGATCTTCCTTCGTCATCCATGATGCTCCTACCCTGCCTGCAAAGCCTTTTAAATAAAACCTCGAAAGGCCTTCGGGAGCAACAACTATATGTCGGCCATCATCCAAAAGGTTGAAGTTGCGCACAAAATATTCAGCAAGCTGTCCGTAACCATGACAAACCAACCAAATATGCTTAATTGCAAGAGTTGGTTTTCCCACAATAACATAGCGTGCCTTAAAATCAAAAGTAACGGCTCTGAATTCCATTTAAAATAAACGGTGAATATATTATATAATGGCAAAACAAACCACGGATGGAGATGTTCCTCGGAAGTCCTTTACTTCACCATAACACAAAAAGGCAAGGATATCCCTGCCTTATATTCAGTAAACTCTACCGATTATCTTTTGAAACCTAGCACCGATCCTCCACAATGGTTTTGAGAATCCTTAAAAGTATAGGTGATGTAATAGATACCAGTCGCATTGCATGGATAAATGATCCCTGGGTAGTAATTCCCATTGGCGTAACTAGTCGCTACCTGTTTTCTATTGGAATCATAAATATTCACAATCATCCCATCTGTATCTTCTCCGTCGTTGCAAAGGTTAATATAATATTGCGTTCCCTTTGCGAACACATAGGAATATTCAATCTTACTTTTATTGCCTTCCTCACCGTTTACCTTATAGCTTTTTACAAAATTAAAGCCATCCATAAGTTTGGGAATACACATTTCAGTGTACCTCTCGGCATCACATTGAGATATCGACTCAGGTGCTACGACGAAAATTAAGGCAATTAGGCTTAATGTTATGATTATCTTTTTCATATATATATAGAAGATGTCGTGTGTTAATTTATAATACTACTTCTTATAGACTTTGTTAAGCTGTTAATGTCGGCAATATTCTCATCGTTAATCTGGATCGAACTAGAGCTGTTGTCCTTGATCATTAGAACGCCGTTCACTTCTTCAAAAGTCGATTCTTCGTACGTATAAGCAATTTTCACCTTATTAAATACGTCTTGAAGAGGTGCCATTTTTGCCTTGAGTTCAGATATGTTAGGATCTGATTGCTCATAGTAAGAAAGCAAAAGCATAATGTTTTCCAAGATAATTTTTTGCTCTCCCACTTTTTCCCTCAGCTCAGTGTTTTCAGGGTTTTGCTGTAACACCTGATTGGAAATGTGTAGCGCCTCGAGCCATCCACCTGCCAGGATAAGAATACTCAAATTGGCTCTCTCCTGATCTTGAAGATAAGTATTGATATTGTTAAAGTTCCGTGTGGTAATCAACAATAGCGAATCCAGGTTTTTGCTGTTAGTAGCCAATCGTGAGATGGTGGTAAAATCAAAGAACTGCCCAATACTCAATCCTTCTGCCAGTCTCCTAATAGCATTTAAGTAGAATAGTGCATCTTGGTTTTGCTCATATATATTGGCATAACCAAGATCGGTTCCATAAATGCCTAAGTTAAGTGCCTTGGAAAAATTGCTGTTATAATCCGATACGTTGTCGGCCTTGTTCAGCATACCCTTGTCGTAATTTGTTCCCGATTCTTTCAACAATACTGATATTTCCAAAGGAGAAGGTATCTGCTGGATAATATCCGAAAGCACTTCCTGAGAAATCGCAGGCTCATGGCTTGTCACATCCTTCATGCTTTCTTGGAAGGCTTGTTCACTTGGCTTTTTAGAGTTACAAGCAAAGGACAAAAGCAGTATTAGCCCTATATAAATTTTGTTCATACGATTAACATTATTTATAACAAAAATATACATTCAACTACCTGATAAAAATATACTTATTTGCAATACATTACATCGGTACATTGTGGTGGTTATTCTAGGCTTTTAGCCCAAGCTACAAGCACCCACTTCAAATGCTACTTTAACTTAAAGAGCTTTATTTTCCCCGTTTTATTAATCAGTTTACTGAACACTTCAAAGTATAACAGGATGAATAACACCATTGTCATGAACCATATCACAGCAATATTAAAATAATAAGTAGGGAAATACTGGTTAAGGAAGTGTTTTTGTGGTGCCAAGAAATGTGCACGGTAATCTAATAAATGTTTAGGAGGACCAGGAATAGCAAAGATCGGATCTAGCTGCTGGATAAGTCTCCCATCAAACTCTATGATGCGGTCCTTCACACTTATGTTTCTTACAAGATCGTATAGGCTCTCATTGTGATAATTGTTCTTCATATCATTGTAGTCATAGTCATACTCATCTTGGAAGAAATAGATCATTTTCTCTTTTGTCAGTACAGCTTCGTTGAATTTTCTCCTATAGAAAGTTTCTGTATTTTTAAGATAAGTGCGAAGCGTAGTCTCTGTTTCGGGGTTCAGGGCTGCCCTAGCCAAAGAGGTCTCCAAATCAAAATCTTCTAGCCCTTCCTTGTACCCTTCTTTGCCTAGCTCACTTTTCAACAGCCTCAGGTCTTGGTCAACCAACCGTGCTATCGAATCATCTTCAGTTTTATAGTTGGAGAAAACGTATTGTACTTTCTCTTCTAACTTAGGCACCCAATAAGTGGCTTTAAAATCGGACATCCTCTCTTCGGCTTCGGTATTGAAGAATGGTGCCTCGAAGTTGTTGTTGCTAAACTGGTCCACTACCATAGCCTCATATGCCCAGCGGGAAGCCATCATATCTGCCAGCACCGGGACTTCTCCCTTCGTACTGATGAGATTGTTGAGCTTATCGAATGGAAACATAAGTCCGCTCAGGATCATTTGAGGGATGAGTAAAAGTGGGATGAGAATATATACCGTAACAGCAGAATTGAAGGCCGAGGACACATTGAGTCCTAGCACATTGGCAAAACAGGAAACCGTAAACAACACTAGCCAGAAACTAAATGTCATGCCTTTTATCTCCAAGATGAGGTTCCCAACAATGACAAAAGATAAGGTTTGAATGGCCGAAAGCAGAAATAGGATGGCTAACTTGGACGTAAGGTAACTGCTCCAGCTCAAGTTCAGGAAAGATTCTCTTTTCAGAATTTTACGATCTCTGATGATTTCTTCCGCACTCACTGATAGGCCCATAAACAAGGCCACCACAATGCTCATCATGATGTATGCCGGAATGTTTTCATTGAACCTAAATAAGTATTCGTCGCTGTTAGGAGAACTCTTGTATCGAATAATAAATGCAAGAATGACCGCCAGCAAAGGTGCTTCAAGGAGGTTGATAAGCAGATACTGCTTATTGCTCACCTTGGCCAACATGTCTCGGGTCACAAATATATAGGCCTGCTTTATCTTTGTTGGGATATTCAGGGCCTGAGGAGGTGCTTCTTTTACGTCCTCGTGTTTTACAAGCTTAAAGTTTTCATTAAATAGGTCGTGCCATTGCTGTGGGTTAACTTTACGTTTGTTGGTAAACTGTCCATACTCATCTACAACATTGGCTTCTATAATATTGAATATTTGCTCGGGATTTACATTGCCACAAAGCGAACATTGCCCTTTTTCGCTGTCCACCTGGTTGGTGGCCTTTTTAAAGTAAGTGACCGCCTCTACAGGATGCCCATAGAAAATGGGGTAGCCTCCCGTATCCATAATAAACATTTTATCAAACATCTTATAGATGTCTGAAGATGGCTGGTGGATGACTACAAATATCAGCTTGCCCTTGAGCGATAGTTCCTTTAAAAGGTCTATTACGTTTTCTGAATCTCTGGAAGAGAGCCCAGAAGTTGGCTCATCTACGAACATCACAGCAGGTTCTCTGATCAACTCCAAAGCAATATTTAGTCGCTTCCGCTGGCCACCACTGATGGTTTTATCCAATGCATTGCCGACTTTAAGGTCTTTTCGTTGCTCGAGGCCAAGGCTGCTGAGCACATCCATCACCCTGCTGTCCAATGCTTCTTCGTCTAGCGTAGCAAAGCACAGCTTGGCGTTATAGTATAAGTTTTGATAAACTGTAAGTTCCTCAATCAATAAGTCGTCTTGTGACACATATCCAATGACCCCCTCAATTTCATCTTTTTGACTATGTATATTGAAGCCATTGATAAGTATCTCCCCTGCAGAGGGCTTCTCGATGCCAGCCAACACATTCAACAATGTCGTTTTGCCGGCTCCACTGGCACCCATAATACCGATAAGTTTACCTGGGCCTTCACTAATATTAATATTTCGCAAACCTATGGCTCCGTTTGGAAAACGGAACTCCAATTGATTGGCGTTGAATGAAATTTTATTGGTTTCAGTATCGTCAATAAAATTTCGAATAAGATCACTATAATAAAGTGCTGCCCCTTTGGGTGTTTTTATGGTGCTTCCGTGCGAGAAAAGGTACACCTGGAGGCTCTTCATAATAAAACCATTCAGAACAACATCATCTTTCCCGATGTACTTCACAAAATACATATCCACACTGGACACCTTCATGAAAACAATCTCACCATTAATATCTAGCTGAAGGTGCTTGCCGTCTTCTGGTTCTTTTTCATACTTATTGGCCGTCAGCAGATTCTCATACTCCAAAATGGCAAAACCTTCTTTGATAACGAAGGTCTCAATTAATTTATATTCTTCTTTGTCGATGTTGAACGTGGTCGCTACAGTATCGATAATCTCCATACGCTGCGGCGTGAAGTTTTTATCAGAGCATACCAGTTCAAATAGTTTGATCAATACAACAACCTTTTGCTTCTGTGATAAGGTTTTGTTGATTTTCCGGCATATTGCGAGGGTTTTTACCGAGTCCCTAACCGAAGTAAGCTTCTTTTCTTTTTTCTCTCCTTCTGCATTTTCCTCCTTATTATAACCAACATATTCGTCATATAACAAGAGGTATTCCTTCACGGAATCTTGGTCAAGCTCTTGTTGAAAGAACCTGATGACAAATTCCCGCTCCTTTTCGGTCACACCACCATCTTGTTTGGTAATGATTGCAAATAACTGGGTTAATGCTTTTAATATCTCTTCACTCATCGCTTATCATTTCTAAATCTTCATGTGAAAATTTAGGGCGTAACTTTCCTGTTGCCATACTTCAGCTTTTTTGCCTACAAAGGTTGCTAAATGGTACAGGCTCTCTCATTTCCTGTTCTCAACCTCCTTCAACTTCGCTGCAGTATTAGCTAGGTTATATCGGTTTGTTGTTTGTTATAGAGGTAATCTTAGATATGCTTCTCCTAAAGGAAAGCATCCCAATAGATCAATATGTTTTAAATTCGAAATCAATATCAACCAGCTCAGAAAACTCCTCTCCCGCCTCTTCCATGTCTTCATCGTCTTCGTGAAAATACCAGTTTACTTTAATCCCTGGGATTTCTTCCAACTTCGACAAAACATCTAGAATGAGCTTAGAAGATGCAGTGTTGAAATATTCTAATTTAAAAACAAACTCTGTAGAAGGGTTTGGATCTGCGGCATAATCATCAAGCCATTGAATGATGGGCTGATAGAATTCAGCGGAATCTTCCGGAAGTGATCTTCCAGAGATCTCAAAGATGCCATTGCTTTTATCTAATAATATTTTAGGAGTATCTTCGGTACCCTCCAAATTTAGGATTTCCATATATTTAAATTTTATTCGCTATTGGGTAGTTGTTGTTATTAAGTTCTTATGCTCTAGATATAGTGGTTTTCAAAGAGAAGAACGAATGCTCTGAGTTCATCTCATGAAAATCATACTCTAGTTTTCGACCAGACTTTCGGGCCATGTCCACAAATCCTAATCCAGCTCCTCCCTTTTCGGAAATCTCAGTGCCTTTTATGATTTCCTTATAAAGTGCCTTTAGACCTTCTTTGTCTAGAGAATTTATCTTGTCCAATTTTTCTTTTAGCGTATCAGCGGCTTCTTTTGTCACAGGGTTTCCCGATGTAATAACATATTCGTCATCCATCTTTCCTATCATAAAAATAGCCGTTTGCTTCTTTTCATTCATGGGATTATAATCCTCTCCGTGCCTTACAATGTTCTGGAGGCATTCCACCATCACATTAAAGACCTTTCTTTTGATAGAGGATTCTTCCCCCATAGAATCCATGTTTCTTTCGGCCATGGCTAAGACTGACTTGGTGATTTCCTGAGTAAATTCCCCCTCATACACCAAAATCAGGTTTTTGGCTAGCATAGTTTTATGCAGTTCATAAATATACTTCATACGTTTTGCCTTTATAGAAATTTAGAGTTTATGACAAATTCAACCATCAAATATTGACAAATTGAGTTAAATAAAATATTCAATTATTACTATTAAGTATTCAAGTATTATTTTACCATAATATTAAAACTTTATGCCGATCATAAGCACGTCATCTGTTTGTTTATAATCACCTTTCCACCCTTCCCACGCATCTTCGATTATATTTTGCACTTCTTTCATGGGCAATTTATGGTTTTCTATGATCAATTTCCGTGTATTTTTAGGGCCAAACTTACGGTTGTCAGGCCCTCCAAACTGGTCAGGGAACCCATCAGAACAGAAGAATATAGCATCTCCCTTATCTACTTTTAATTTTGTATTGGTAAATTGTGTTTGGTTCTTATAGATACCTCCTCCGATTGGGAATTTATTGCCTTTTATTTCAGTGAACTCGCCAGAAGCGGTAATGGCATAAAGTGGTCGGTGTGCACCTGCATATTCCACCTCGCCTTTTTTCAGGTTGATCTTACAAAGAGCGATGTCCATACCGTCCTTTGTCTGGGATTCATCCATGTCTTGCCTCAAAGTTTGCGTTACGCCTTCATCGAGCTGATCCAGGATTATGCCGGGATCGGTAATCTTCCTACTGCGGACAATATCGTTGAGCAAGAAGTAGCCAATCAATGAAATCAATGCGCCTGGCACTCCATGGCCCGTACAGTCGACTGCAGCAATATATATGTCATCGCCCATAGGCATGTACCATGGAAAGTCACCACTCACCACATCTTTTGCTTTGTACATGATAAAGGAATCTGGCAGCATCTGATGGATGATCCTGTTGTTGGGCAGAATAGCCCCCTGAATCCTCTTAGCATAGTTAATACTTTCTGTGATCTTTTTGTTTTTGGTCTGAATCTCAAGCTCTATCAGCTTTCTGGAAGTGATATCATGCGACACTAAAAGTACCGACTCGATCATAGAAGCGTCTTCGTTATACTCGGGTATGGCGTTTAGCTGCATGACCCTATCTCCCATAATGGACGGGAAATCCATTTCTGTGGCCACCTTTGTCTTTTGCTCTTTTACCTGCTCCAACACTTGAAGCCACTGTCCTGCCACGCCTTCGTTGATATCCGCCTCGCCAATATTCTTATTGAGGAAATGCTCGGGTTTATTGCCTGTGTATTCCTCAATCATAGGGTTGATATAAAACACTTCCCCTTCATGGTTCAAACGGGTAATAAGGTCGATCGAGTTTTCAGAGAGTGCCTGCATTTGGCTTCTCATACGCTCTTCTAACTCAGCTCTCCTTCTTTCAGTAATATCTCTAGAGTTGAGGATGATGCCCTTGATCGCTGGATCTTGTAGCATATTTTTTCCTGTGGCTTCCAGCCAGATGGTCCCCCCATCCTTTCTATGGTATACATATTGGATGGTCACCGGCTGGAATGGATTTTCTATCAGTTGGTCGAACATATGGTCGAAAACATCTTTATGTTCCTCATCTACATGCACCAATTCATTATGTCCAATAAGATCAGCAGCAGAATAGCCTAAGATCCTCTCCACTGAAGGGCTTATATACCGAACGCTCCTGTCTTCTTCATATATGGTAATTACCTCAGAAGCATTCTCTAGCAATATCTGCATCCTTTTTTGGGTATTATTTACCTCTTCTATGCGCTCTTCTAGCTGTTGGTTGGTACGCTTCAGCTCTTCTTGCGTTGCAGCCATTTCTTCCGCATTCTGTCTGAGTTCTTCCTGCTGGATCTGTAACTCATGACTCATCTTTTGCGATTCGCTCAGTAGATTTCTAGTACGCTCGTTTACTTTTATGTTAAATACCGTTCTGGCAGTAATCAAACTGATCTCCTGAACAAACTTCACCTGGCTAGAGTCGAACCTGCCAAAGCCTGCAAATTCAAGTACACCATACACCTCTTCGTTGGTGATGAGCGGCACAATTAATATACATTCTGGCCTCCGCTCTCCGATAAGCCCTGAGGTAATGGAGACATAGTCTCTAGGGATCTCGGTCCTTAAAAGTGTGTCCTGCTCAATGGCAGCTTGCCCTACAAGCCCTTCCGCAAATCTGAACCTTCCTTTAAGATGCTTCTTCTTGTGATAAGCGTAACTTGATTTTATTTCGATGAAGACATCATCTTTATCGTCGTCATTGACAACATAAAATGCCCCTTGGATGGCCCCTATCTTATTGGTAATGTATTCAACCACGGCATCGCCCAATGATTCCAAGTCGTTATGCGCTCGGAGGATTTCCCCGATTTCTGCGACTCCTGTAACGATCCAGTTACGTTCCTTATCATCCTTCTCCGCTTCCTGTATACTGTCACGCATGGAAATGAGGGCATTGCCTAAGGCATCCTCATCGCTGAGCGGCTTAAAATCTGTTTCAAACTCCCTTTGCCCAATTCGCTGCGCAAAATCTGCTGTACGTCTAAGTGCCTGCACCAAATTATTGGTCGCCACAGCCATAAGGCCAATTTCATCATTACTTTCTGCTTCCACTTTTTCAGGCAATACTCCATTGCCCAATGAACCCATAGCCTCCTTTAATGAAAGCAAGGGCATGGTGAGTATTCTTGAAAAAATAATGGATACTACCAATGCAAATATGACTATGATGATCCCCGCAATAAAAAACTGCGTAAATAACTGGTTAGCCACAGCCGTAATCGCTGATGTATTGAGCTGCACCACAAGTCCCCATCGGGTGGCAGGGATAGTTCTATAGGCTGCCAATGTTTCTTCTCCCTTGTAGTCTGTCAAAATGCCAATGCCTTCTTTGCCTTCGCTAGCAAGATGAAAGGCAGAAGAACTTCTCAGGTTATCACGGATTGCAGACGGTGGTACTTTATGTTTTAGGTCATTAATAAAGACAATCTGACCGTTATCGGCTTTCCTCACTAAGAGTACCTCACCTTCATCCCCTAGGTCATTGGCCTGAAGCGTAGACTCCAGGAATTCCAGTTCCAGATCGAACACCACAAGGCCGATGTTATTATTATTATCGTCCGTTATAGGAGCAGACATAAATAGGAAGGTACTATCGCCAGATCCTACAATATCACTGAAATAAGTCCCCATTTTACCTTCGGAGATGACTCGTCCATTAAAGTACGGAAACACTTTCCCTTCACTAAAATTTTCGTTATCAAGGTTGTTACTATATTTGATAAGTCCCTTTAAATCGGTGAGATATATATGCTTAATGCCTTGGTTGCCGCGGAATATTGTAAGTGCTTCATGCAAGTCTACTCCTTCATCGCCATCTTCGAGCATAAGGTCATCTTCTAGCATATTGTCTCCGAACATGTCCAAGGAAGGCTCTTCATCAAAGCCTAAGTCCATCATATCCATATCGTCCATGCCTGAGCTGCCTTGGTTCCTGCTGCTGTTCATACCTTCTTTAATGGCTGGAAGTGTATTGATAGCTTTAGCGTCTGCTTCGATTTTAGAAAAATAATCCTGCAATTTTCCCTTTTTAAGCTCTGCTAAGATATTCATGCTATCAAAATGCCTGTCTTCAATAGCACTTTTGCTAAAAAAATAGGCAATCAAGCTTATCGTCAAAACAGTAAGAACTACCACTCCTAGCACTAGGCCGGTAATCTTGCCACCGATATTTATATTTTTAAACATGTTTAATAGGTTTTATCGCTATTCGATTGTTCAATAGGTATAATTTCATTTCCCACCTGCTTTAGGTGTTTTAATTGACGTAAGGTGTGCGCTGAACAACCCAAATACCTGTTCGGCAGCTTTCACATCGGCTTTTGAGAATGGTTTAAAGGTTGCTATTTCACCCACAGCCACTATTTCCAGTCCATTTTTTAGCGGAAGGATCAGTAGCTCACCCGGTTTGCTGTGTCCTAGGCCGGAGAATATTTCTATATAGCCTTCTGGTACGTCTTTGATATGGGCAGTTTTGCCCGTCTTGGCCGCTTGGCCTACTAGACCTTCACCAAACTCATACTGTACTTTCTCACTATCGGCAATGACATAGGCATATGAAGCTTTTAGCTCCAGTATTCTTTTCCCTCCCTCTTTACTGGCAAAATAAACCGCCCCTTGACTTGCCTCTATCTGCTTGCACAATATGGCTAGCAATTGATTGGTAATTTCTTCTGTAGTCAGTTTCTTATTGGCAAATACCTCCTCATATACTTTCGTGTCAAAATCAAAGACATCTACTGTTGCTGCGTTTTCATCTTCCTTATTGCTTTCTTCTCCAGTCTTTTGCTTTTTGGCTTGAACAGCTCCAGCGCCAGTCTGTCTGCGTGAAAACAACAAGGCCACAATAGCAGCAAAGCCCAAGACTAGTGTGCTGCCCACGGCAATGTTCACCCTCGACAGTATTGGAAGCAGCTCTGGAACATCCTCGATGGCAATGACCGTTGTTTCCTTCAATAAACTATTCGGTAGATTGTACAGCAAAAATGCCGAAATGATTATCCCCAAGAGAAAGAGGAGTACCAGTAAAACGTTTAAGAAATTAAATTTAACTCCCATGGTCTATTTATATAGTTTATTAAGTTCTATCAAGAACTCGATGATCTGATCTATTTTCAAGGTATAATCGATCGGGGTCAACGCCAAGGCAGCTGTAGGCATCGTATCGATCATGCACTCAGAAGGATCCTGCACAATAGTGAGTCCGCCTTTATCCTTTATTTTTTTCATCCCCATTGCCCCATCTTTATTAGCGCCAGATAGCAATATGCCAATCACCTTATTCCGGTAGGCATAGGCTGCTGTCTCTAGCGTGATATCGATAGATGGTCTTGAATTATTGACCATCGGCTCCGTAGACAAAGAGAAAGTATTGCCAAGTTCTAAGGATAAGTGATAGTTCGATGGTGCTAAATATACCTTCCGTTTTTTTATACCCTCTTTATCAAGTGGCTCCAATACTGGTGTCGTACTTTTGATCGACAACGCTTCCACAAAGCCATTCCTCACGTGCTTAAGCCTATGAAGACATAGCACTATCGGTAGTTCGAAGTCTTCGGGAATCTGAGAGAGAATCTTCGTGATTCCCTGAAAGCTCCCAGCCGAACCTCCGATGACTACCACCTTGAAAGCGTTATTTAAATTGAACTTACTCATAGAGCCGCCTTCCCCTTCTAGTCTTTAAGCTTTTTATAAATCTTCTCTTCATTGTTAACAACAATGAACTTGTTGGCTATTTCACACCAAATCAGAGACTCTTTGGATCCAATGGCCAAATAACCGTACCTGAACATGCTTTCATGCAGTTTCTTCAGCACCACATTTTGCAAGGTCTGATTGAAGTAAATCATCACATTGCGGCACAGCACCAGGTCAAACTTATTAAAGACTACCCCTTTCACTAAATCATGCTCCCTGAAAGACACATGCTTTACCAATGATGGGTCCATTACAGCCTTCCCGTTTTCTGCTTTATAATAATCGGATAGGGTTTTTGTACCTTGATAGCGTATATAATTTTTCTCGTTTAGCTCCATATTCTTCAATGCATACTTCCCTGCTCTAGCCTTTTCGAGAATACTTTTATCCATGTCGGTGGCGATGATCTTCGATTTATCCAATATGCCCATTTCCTTTAAAAGGATGGCCATTGAGAACACCTCTTCGCCTGAAGAACAGCCTGCATGCCAAATGCTTATAGATTGATGGTTGAGCAGTATGTTGGGAATGATGTGGTCTCTTAGCTCACGCCAAAAAGAAGGGTCTCTGAACATTTCTGTTACATTGACAGTAATCTCGGAAACGAACTCCTCAAAAAACTGGGAGTCTTCCTTGATTCTCTTAATCAGTTCGTCGACAGAACTAAAATTATACAATTCGACCACTCTCATAATTCTTCTACGGAAAGAAGACATGGCATAATTGGTAAAGTCATAATTGTATTTCTCCTTTACAGCCTCGGTTAGCCTTCTTAAATCAGAGATTTCTATTTCCTGCATTCTGCGTATGTAAATCGAGTTATAAAATTCTTTATCATAGTTGGTTCGTTTTGGAGTAGATTTAACTTAATCTGCCTCAACTACTGCTTCATTATTCCTAGTATTCTGAATCTATGCCAGAAATCACACCCCTTGAACAGCCTTCACCCCATCACACCGTTCCACCAAGGTTGTACTATTTGCCTTGCCCCATAATTTTCCATCCTACTACAATGCGCTAAACCGCTCATAAATAACGGATTAATGCTTTATAAAATAGACTTATTTTGAGTTTTTAAACCTACAATAATTTATAGGATGCCATAAGATGTAAATCCTTAATATATTGCTCAAGTAATGTTTTAGAAATAAGAAAATCTTTTTGCTGATTATATATCCGAATTTACCTTCTACCAATGCGCTTATAGAAGAAAGTCGAAGAGGCTTATTAAGGCACATAGGTTTTTCATAACTTGGGGCAATCTTTGATATCGATCTTCCATCGAAGTCCTTTACCGTACTGAAACAATGAAGAGAATACTGATAATTGGTGCAGGAAGGTCTGCCACTTCACTTATTCACTACTTGCTAAAAACGTGTACAGAAAACGTGTGGCAAGTCATTGTAGCCGATACCAACATAGAACTTGCTGCCGCTAAAACGCAAGGCTACCCCTGCGCCAAGGCCGAAATGTTGGACGTTTATGATGATGAGAGAAGAGAAGCTATGGTAGCCCAATCAGATATCGTAATATCGATGTTGCCACCCATGTTTCACGTCCTTTTGGCCTCCACCTGCCTCAAGTTCCGAAAGCATTTGCTCACCGCCTCCTATGTATCGGATGAGATGCGTGCATTGGATGAGGCAGCAAAAAACGCCGGTGTGATATTGCTAAACGAGTGCGGGGTAGATCCGGGCTTAGATCACATGACAGCATTAAGAGAAATTGAAGCCATTAAGCAAAGTGGTGGTGAGCTAACAAGATTCCTCTCTTATACTGGAGGTTTGATAGCACCAGAGAGCTGCACAAACCCATGGGGCTACAAATTCACATGGAATCCTCGCAATGTAGTGCTGGCAGGACAAGGTGGTATCACCAAGTTTTTGCACAACAAGCAGTATAAGTATATCCCCTATCACAGGCTTTTTAGTCACCATGAGCGTATCCATGTCACAGGACTTGGAGATTTTGATGGATATCCCAATAGAGACTCGGTTAAATACAAGTGGCTGTATGGGATTGAGGATGTACATACAATGGTAAGAGGAACATTGAGGAAGCCTGGATTTTGTGACGCTTGGAATGTGTTAGTGGACCTGGGCATGACGGACGACAGTTTCACCATGTCTCAATGCGAAGGTATGAGCTACCGCAGTTTTGTTGCTTCTTTTTTGAACCAGCAAGATGGGGAAGACTTAGAAAGCAGCTTTTGCGCCCATGCCAGAATTGAAAAATATTCAAAGACTTTCCAGATGTTGGCTTGGTTAGGGCTCTTCTCAGAAGAAAAAATCCAGTTGCAAAATGCTTCGCCAGCTACCATCTTGCTCCATTTGCTGAAGAGCAGGTGGGCATTGGAACCTGGTGACAAAGACATGGTTGTCATGCAACATATTTTTGAATATACCCTTGCAGGGAAGCAATGGCAAAAAAGGTTGGGCATTGTTTGCATAGGAGACGACGACAATCATACTGCGATGGCAAAAACCGTAGGGTGGCCCTTGGCAATAGCCGCAAAACTCATACTGCAAGGAAAAATCAACGATACAGGCGTGCTTATTCCTATTAAGCCCTCTATTTATTCGCCTATTTTGGAAGAACTGGAGCAAATGGGCTTAAAGATGGTGGAGGAGACGGTGGCAATGTCTTAAAGATAAAGGTAATAGGGCCGAAGCTTTTCTACAAAAGCGTTTGTATAGTCACCTGATACCTCCTTTATGACAAAAGTGAGCTAATCCTCGGAGAGCTTACTTCCTCCCAACCAAATGTAGCCTGGAGTCTAATAAGAAAGCCCTATTATAACCGGATCTCGCCATGATCTAATTTTGCTTTTATTTTATAGGCTTATTATATTAATAGCTCAATCTAACCCATACCCAGCCATGAGAGATTTTTAGCCACAGTATCACCCATCATTTATAGAACGCACAAACCTTGAATATTATGAAAAATATCACACTTTATACCGTGTTACTTCTTTTGACAGCCTTTAGTTGTGATAAAGATGGGCAGCAAACCAAATCTATATGTGAAAATAGCTGTGAAGAAGAAGTTGTTATGAAAGAGCTAAGCAATGTGACTGCCAAAGTAATTACAGTTTGCCCTACTAGAGATGAAAACGGAGATTACATAAACTGTATCTATGCTATCTCAATTGACGAAGGGTGGCTAGATAATAGTTCTTGGCCTGAACCCAGTGATAACATCTTGGTTCCATGTAATAATATCCCTTCAGAGTTTAGAAAGGTAAACCTAAGAGTTTCAATAAGTGGATTAAAAAAAAGCTGCTGTAATCTACTCACAAAGCCTGAGTTTCGAGCCAGTTTTGGTTGCAAGTTTGAAATTACCTCAATTGAAAAAATAGAACCCGTTCAAGAATAATTGAATTTCTGCCACTATGAAAAAAGTTTACTTTATATCTCTATCGTTATTACTTCTTTCAATTTCATCTTATGCCCAAAGGACTTGCGGCTCAGAGCTAAATCTATCTGCAATCCAACAAAATGACCCGGAACGTTATAGTCGGATTCTGGAGATCGAACAACAGACCCAACATTTTATCAAACAAAAAAGTGTTTTTTCTACCATGTCTCATGGAGGGCTGCACGTGACAATCCCTGTTGTGGTACATGTGCTCCATCAAGGTGAGGCCATTGGCTCTGGATTAAATATCAGTATGCCCCAAATCCAGTCTCAAATAGATGTACTGAATGAAGATTTCCGAAGGTTGAATGCGGATGCCTCTAATACCCCTGGGACTTTTACAGGAGTAGTCGCAGACGTCGGCATTGAATTTGTCCTAGCTTGTGTAGATCCTGATGGATATCCTAGTGATGGCATAATTAGACAACAAACTCCATTTTCAAGTTTTGTTAGGATCCCATATATCGACGGAACTACAAATGAAGGAGCAACTGGAATTAAGTTTGCGCCAACAGGTTCAGATGCATGGCCTTCTGATCGATATTTGAATATTTGGGTGTGCAATTTAGCTAATAACCTTTTAGGCTATGCTCAATTCCCTGATAAGTTAGACACAAGCCCTGCTACTGACGGTGTGGTAATAACAACAACTGCTTTTGGGAGGACTGGAAATGTAACTGCGCCTTTTAATAAAGGAAGAACGACTACACATGAAGTAGGCCATTGGTTAAATTTAATCCACATATGGGGAGATGATATTTGTGGCGATGATCTTGTGGCAGATACGCCCACACAGGGTGCCCCAAGATATCATTGTCCCTCCCACCCACAAACATCCTGCAATAGTAATGATATGTTCATGAACTACATGGACTATACCAATGATGCGTGCATGAATCTATTTACACAAGGGCAAGCGGACAGGATGTTGGCTTTATTTTCACCAGGTGGCGCAAGACGAAGCTTTGTAGATTGTTCTACTTTATTACTTGCTTGCCATAATCACCCTGGAGGTATTCACGTCTCCGGCTCTTCCACCATCTGCACAGAAGAAACCTATACCTTAAGCGGGGTGCCGTCTGGCCACACCATCACCTGGACAAAGAGCAGCAACTTGACTTATATTTCTGGCCAAAATACAGCTAACTATACCGTGAAGGCAACACCCAATACTGCAGGAAGCATGTGGGTAGAGGCTGCGGTTTCTGGTCCCTGCGGGGTCATGACCTTCAGGAAAAATCTATTCATAGTGGTTCCCGAGATAGACGTGACTTTTTATGGGGAAACGAACGTGTGCCCCAATGAATTCTACTGGTACGATGTCATCACCCCAGGCTCTTTCCCTATACTGAATTATATTTGGTCGTTGCCCACTGGATGGACGCTGGTGGACGAACAAATCATCAATAGTAACTTCAGGTCAATAGAAGTAAGGACAGGTAGCCAATCATACGGGAACTATGCTATCTGGGTAGATATTCAGACAGACTGTAACAATAGATCCTATTCCTATCCTGTACAGATGATGTCTTGCGCCAGTTCGTATGATTTCACCGTACACCCTAACCCTGCCTCAGATTATTTTGAAGTCTCCCGATCGCTTTCGGAGGACAACATCAACTCCGCTGCAAAGGAAAGAGGGACATTCTTGGAGAGCCAGGGCGAAAAAGGATCAGCGGCCGTAGCTGTCAAGCTGTACAACAGCAAACAGGAAGCGGTAATTTCCATGCCATTTGCCAGTCCCGCCCTAAGGGTAGACACCAAAGGCCTGCCCGACGGGCATTATATCCTTCACATCATCAGCAAGGAGGGCATCCATAGGAGGCATCTCTATATCGAAAAGAACCATACACACTTTTCTCAATAGCAATGGGCAAGGGCTTGGCCTAAACCACAAAAGGCGGAAAACCCTAAAGATAAAGGTAATAAGGCTTTAGCTTTTCGATAAAATCATTCGTATAAGCACCGGATTCGTCCTTTATAACAAAGGTTTCAAGGGAATGCTCTTTTGGCTTTGTGCCATAAACAGTGATATAGCGCAGTACTGGACCTTCTTCATGGTGCATCAACTGGGTTCTTTGCTGTACATATAAATCCTTCCCATTGGCTAGGCTATCGAACATAATAGCTTCTACAGGCGGATGTAATATATACGCTAGACCAGACTCTGCCAGCAACTTTTGGATCGCTTCTGCCAAATCGAAATGAGAGAGCGTTTGGTTGTGCATCGCTATGTTTCGGGCTTGGGAAGGCGAAAGCAAATGATTGGAGAAAAAAGGCGGGTTACATACAATCAAATCGTAGCGCTGCTGTGTCTTGAGGGAAAACTCCTGAATGGTTGTATGAAACAAAGTAATCCGATCTGCCCAAGGACTGGCTTTAAAATTGGCCAAAGCCTGCCGATAAGCCCCCGCTTCCATTTCAACAGCCTCTATGAGACAGGAAAATTTCTGAGCTACCATAAGACTAAGTAGGCCCGTACCAGTACCAATATCCAGCATACGATCTGGTTCGACCGCTTCTACCAACGCCCCGAAAACGCAAGATTCTGTGCAGACTTTCATGGCCGCCATTGACTGTTCAATACGAAATTGCTTAAACTGAAAATATGCGTTGCTCCTGCTCATCAATGTTAAGTGTACTAACCGCTATTAGCATGGTGGTGGGATATCGTAAACAGAGATGAGGGAAAGGATGATTGCCAACCTTTCCCTTCAAAACCTGTGTCTTATGCTATAAATACAGACTTAGCGGCATTACTATTATATTTACTTTGCTGTTTCCCGATCAATTCTGCCTTTTCTACCATTTCTGCAGAGCCTATAGACAAAGGAATTCTTTGATGCAGCTCCTTTACCGCTATATCCAAAACACGTTCTCCGGTGCCATTGGTAGCTTTTCCGCCTGCCTGCTCTGCTATAAAGGCCAAAGCGTTACATTCATATAACAGTCGTAATTTTCCACTTGGGGCGGCTTCTGTAGATGGATACATGTAAATCCCACCCTTAAATAGATTTCTGTGGAAATCAGCCACAAGCGAACCAATGTACCGGGAACTATAACCTTGATCCTTGCAGTAGTCAAGATAGGCATTTACACTTTTTGGAAAGCTGCGACATAGCCCTTCATTTACAGAGTAAATTGACCCTTGAGAAGGAATCTTAATATTGCTATGCGACAGGAAAAACTCACCTAAAGTAGCATCATAAGTAAATCCATTTACTCCGCGACCTGTCGTGTAGACCAACATGGTAGAAGACCCATATAAAATATAGCCTGCTGCCACCTGAGATTTTCCTTTTTGTAAAATATCGACCTCCTTTACTGGGGTACCTGGGGTAGTAACCCTTCTGTAAATTGAGAAAATGGTTCCAATAGAAACATTCACATCAATGTTGGAAGAGCCATCCAAAGGATCTATGGCTACGACATACCGTCCCTTGTCATTCCCCAGATCAATTACCTGCTCTTCTTCTTCAGATACCACGGCACAGACTTCACCTCCGTTTTTTAAAGCCCTTTTAAACCGTGTATTGGCGACTACATCTAACTTTTGCTGCTCTTCGCCCTGAATGTTCTGTGCTCCATATGCACCTGCTATGCCTACTAGGCCGGCCATATTAATGACCCTGTTGACAATTTTTCCCGCCAATGCGATATCGCGCAGCAGTTGAGAAAGCTCTCCAGAAGCAAATGGAAAATCATCTTGCTTCCGTTTGATGAAACGGTCCAATGCCGTTCCAATCGGTAATCCAAATTCGTTGTTTGTCATTATATTCGTTTTATAATGTAACTAAGTGTTAGCTACAAAGATAAGGAGGAATGCATGGCTTTTAATAAAAAGTGTAACATTTAAGGCAGAGAATACATTAGCCAATATATGAAGGTATTCAAATTTGGAGGAGCCTCGGTTAAAGATGCTCCAGCTATCAAGAACCTAGTCAATATCGTAAATCACTATCATAAAGGTTCCTTGCTTATTGTCGTTTCGGCAATGGGCAAAACAACCAATGCATTGGAAGAAATACTGCTGAAAGCCTACCGGGGAGAATCCTATTCGGACCTTATGCAAAAGCTGATACAATACCACCAATCGATCATCCAAGATCTTTTCCCATTCCAAAATCTGGCCACTGTTGATCGCATCAATGCACTATTTGGGTCAATACCCTATATCTTGAATACCGCAATGACAAAGGAGAATTTCAATTTGTTCTATGACAAAATCATCAGTTTAGGAGAGCTCGCATCTACCCATATTGTGAGCGATTACCTGAACGCTGTTGGCCTCAAGTGTCAATGGATGGATGCACGTGAACTGATCAGAACAGACAGCATTTTCCGTGAGGCCAATGTAAATTGGGAGTACACCTGCCTGAATATTCAGCGGAAGCTTCCGCCTCTACTGCGTGAAAGCTTGGTTCTTACCCAAGGTTTTATTGCGGCAGATAGCAATAGCCATACTACCACATTGGGTAGAGAAGGTTCGGATTTTAGTGCTGCTATTTTTGCTTTTTGTCTCGATGCCAAAGAAGTAGTGATCTGGAAAGATGTAGAAGGTGTGCTCAATGCGGACCCTAAAAGAATGCCGACAGTCGTTCAATACTCAGAACTATCTTACCAAGAAGCAGCAGAAATGACTTACTATGGTGCTACAGTGATACATCCTAAAACTATAAAACCACTAGCCAATAAGAAAATACCACTATGGGTGAAGCCGTTTGGGAATCTTGCCGGCACTGGTACTTGTATCCACGAGTGCTCACCGAAAGCATTACCTCCTGCTATTATCTTTATGCCCAATCAATGTTTGTTATCCTTTAGAACAAAAGACCTTTCTTTCATCGATGAGCACCACTTGAGCCAAATATTTCAAATGGTGGATTCATTGAATATCAAGCTTAATCTTATGCAAAACTCCGCAACTTCATTTTCTATATGCATCGATCAAAATGCAAAAGTCGCTGTACTGTTAGAAAACTTAAAGCCATATTTTGCTATTTACTTTAATGAAGGCTTAGAACTTATTACCGTAAAGAACTATGATCATGCGACCATCGAATTGATAAGTAAAAACAAGAAAATATTGCTGGAACAAAGGACAAGGAGCAACTTCCAAATTGTAGTGGCGTCATGAATACACTAGATCATAAGATCACTGATATTGGTTGATCGTGTCTTGAACCGCCTTTAAATAAGAAGTTCCGAAAATATTCACATGGACCATCAGAGGGTAAAGATTATAAATATCAATGCGCGATCTAAAGCCTGAAGCCAAAGGAAATGCTTCATTATAACTTTTATAGAATTGAGCATCAAAACCTCCGAATAAATGTGTAAAGGCTAACTCCATCTCTCTCGATCCATAGTAAACAGCAGGATCTATCAAAGCTGCAATATCTCCCTTTGTGGCGAGTATATTTCCGCTCCATAAGTCTCCATGCAAAAGAGAAGAAGGTGCATCTGGAATTAGGTCTGGAATCTTATGATAAATTTGGGTGAATCTTTTTGCAAAGCTGGCATCGACCAACTTTTTTTCCAATGCCATCTCCAATTGCACATTCAGCCTTTCTTCAACAAAGAAAGTATGCCACGAAGGATGTACAATATTGCTTTGCGGCAAGCTTCCTATAAAGTTATTATAAACAAGTCCATGTTCATTTGCCGTATGCCGATGAAGTTCTGCAAGCCCTACACCAAGATGTTCCCAAAAGCCAGTAGATTCCGGCACAACATCCAGTGCCTCCATCAGAAAATAATACTGCCCTTGTAATTCCCCATGATGCAGAGGCTTAGGAATTTTCAGACTTGACTTTCCCGCAAGTTGTGTAAGATCGCGCTGCTCAGTAGCATACATATTCGCACCTGAAGCTTTTTTCCACTTTATGAAAAAGCTTCCTTCTGAGGTCATGACTTCCGCAGCATGACTGATACAACCTCCTGTTTTGATCTTTATTCCTTTCACCGTTACGATTCCAAGGCCCTCATGCAGCACAGCTTTGAAAAAGGCCTGATCAGCGGTTTGTCCCATCCGCGTAATTTTATGATTTCATAACAAAATTGAGAAGATGTTCACAAGTCTCATCCAGAATGTCGAAAACATGCTGAAAGCCTTCTTCACCTCCATAATAGGGATCTGGCACATCCAGGGCTATACTTGTGCTCAAACCCTTCTCTGTAAAACTTCGCATCATAAAAACCTTATCATGGTGTTGTTTTGATGAAGAAAGGCTGAGGGTATTGTTATAATTACTTTCGTCCATGGTAATTATATAATCAAAATGCTCCAAGTCCTCCGCTACTAATTGCCGTGCTTTATGATCGATATGCACGTTGTTGCGCATTGCATTTTCTTGACTGCGGGGATCAGCTCCCCGACCGATGTGATAATTGGAAGTCCCAGCTGATTCGATATAAACTTTTTCTTCCAGCCCTCTTTCAACAATTTTCTTTTTAAAAATGGCTTCTGCTAATGGTGATCTGCAGATATTGCCCAAGCAAACAAATAAAACTTTTTTCATTATTAATCATTATTAAGCAACCAAAGCTATTTGTTTTGTCTTGCATCTCCAAGGAGAGGGAGACTTCCAAGGGAATTATTGATTAATTAAATTTTATTTTGGATAATTTTTATATATTGAGATAAAAACTTACTTTTATAATTTCAAAGAGAGGTTTAAGATCTCAGGAAGTTGATCACATGAAGAAATCAGATTTTGTTTTCGTTATAAAAATATTTGCGTTGGGAACTTTGCTGTTTTTCGGTTGTATCAAAAACCAAGGAATCTTGACAGGCTCACAACATAAGATAATAGTTCCTGATACCGTCAGGAATGCTTTATACGTCGAAGAAGTTTATTGGGAAAAACAGATTAACTCACCGCCCGCTATTACTTTCTTAAAAAAATAAAAAAAATTTTACTCAGGGGTTACCTTTCATATTGACAAGGTATATAAGGGTACATAACACACACATTTATTCATACACCTGTTTAACATTTTATTAAAAGCCTTCTTTTCTCAAAAGAAGGCTTTTTTTATGCTCATGAGTTTTTCTCCTCAACCTATTTGCTTTCAATTCTCGGCATGAGTTAATGGACTTAGCGAACGCTAAAGCCAATTCCAGCGCTAAGCACAGGGTATTTGTTCAAAGTATAATCAGCATGCAATGTCAAAATGGCCAATTTAAGCCTAAAGCCTGCCGTTAGCATCATACTACCTTCTCCAAAAGACAAGTCTACAGGATCTTCTAGCGTACCATAGTCATCCAATTCATACGTACCCTTTACCTTCACACCTGTTTTGGTAGAATTGTAGCCCAATGCACCGTACAAGGTAAGCACAGAGATTTGCTTGGAAATAATCCCCTGAAAAGTAACTCCTGTTGCAGAAAGATTAGCGATTTGGTTTTCTCCATCTACATTTCCATCCATATCATAATTGACCGTAAGCTTGGTATAACCTACCAGTGCAGAAAGATCGAAAGGCAGCATTTTTATACCTGGGATCCACTGCTTTACATCATGCATGACTCCTATACCGAATAAACCAATATCACCATCACCTCCCATATCAATCTTAGGAATATACCGGAATTTTAAATCTGTATTTTTAGCAATGCCAATGCCCAATTGCGCTATGGGTGCAGGCACAGCATTGATACCTATTTCATCTTTCAAGCCTAAACCAGGAATTCCCTCGAAGGTTACACCAGTGGACTGCCCATTTTCATCATATATTTCCAATACTGGTCCTTCATTATTAGGCCCCATGGCAGTAGGCATCTGGGCGCTTTCTCCGGTGGCTAATTTTATATTGCTATAGTCGCCGTTGCGGAAAGTAAAATACTGTTTACTACTGGGCACCATTACGGCACTCACAGTAACAGTAAGGTCAAAACCCAAAGTTTTATGAGCTTTGGCAGTATTGTACCAACCATTGTTGATGCCATAGCCAAACCCATTCATGGCAGGTGTCAAATAAGACTCCATCAATTTGGAAGCATCATCTTTCCCCGCTTTCAAAAAGAGGTCTATATCGCCTTGAGCAAACAGCGTTAGCGGCAGGCTCATTAAGATGCTAAAGGATAATATTTTAATTGATTTCATGTGAATTCCAATTATGAATTAATAGGCTGCTAAATAAGCTGTTCCAAGACTGGAATACCGATCATTATTTTAAAAATTCTTACACAAGCCTTAATGTGTCCACAATTTTATATTTTTTATCCTAAAGCACCATGTTATAAAGCTGCTTCTACCACTATATCGCAGCTGAACTTTATGTTGTTACTTCAGTTCGACCATAACTTGGATAGTACTGTTTTCTGTCCTAGATTTGCATGATTCTCAAATAAGAATCATTGTTATTTAAGAATAATTCAGGGTTGGAAGAAAAAAGGCAAATATATCAGAACATAAAAGATAAGCTCTCAGCAGCAGGGTTGAAAATAACCCAGCAGCGAATCGTTATCTACAATGCCTTAATGGAAATCCCCAATCATCCTTCCGCAGAAAAAATTTTTGAAAAGGTACAGTTTGACAATCCAAGTATTTCTTTGGCCACTGTATATAAAACGCTCGATACATTTGTGTTGGCCGGGCTGGTGAGCAAAGTACCCACCGATGGCGGCAATATGCGATACGATGTCAACTTGGGCTACCACAACCACATATACTGCACCAATACGAAAGAAATCATTGATTATCATAATGAAGAACTCAATGAACTTTTGGAAAACTTTTTCAAGAAAAAGCAGGTTAGGAATATGCAAATCAAAGACATACGGCTGCAAATTAATGCGGAAAAAATCGATCCTGACGAGGACGTAGAAATTATTTAACCGTTTATCAAATTAGTATTATCAACAACCATAAATTATAATCATTATGTCATTAGTAGGAAAAAAAGCACCTTTATTTAATGCCCCCGCAGTTATTAATGGCGAGGAAATCGTTGAAAGCTTTTCATTGGATCAATTTATAGGAAAGAAAGAAGTGATTTTCTTCTTTTACCCCAAAGACTTCACTTTTGTATGCCCAACCGAAATACTTGCATTTCAAGAAAAACTAGAAGAATTCAAAAAAAGAGGTGTTGAGATAGTAGGAGCTTCATGCGACACAGAGGAAACGCACTTGGCATGGTTGAACTTACCAAAAGATCAAGGTGGAATTGAAGGAGTAACCTATCCATTGGTAGCCGATTCTTCTAAGACCATTGCCCATAATTTCGGTGTATTGGCCGGAGACTGGAACTACGACGAAGATGGTGCCCTTATTTTTGAAGGTGCGCCAGTAGCTTATAGAGGTTCTTTCTTAATCGACAAAGAAGGTATTGTAAGACACGAAACCATCAACGATCTGCCTTTGGGAAGAAATATTGATGAAATGATCCGTTTGGTGGATGCTTGGCATCATGTTGAAAAGCATGGCGAAGTATGTCCTGCCAACTGGGAAGAAGGGAAAGAAGCGATGAAAGCAACCAAAGAAGGTGTAGCTGAATACCTTTCTAAGCACTAAGGAGTAGCAACATACCATCTTTATTAGATAAAGGAATAAAGGCCGCAAGATATTTTGCGGCCTTTTATGTTTTCTTCATCAGCTCTTACTGAATTAATTCTCTATTTTTGTCCACATGAAGTTAGGGCTACTGCTATATCGCCTTTCGTTATGGATCTTCGCACTGGGAGCCAAGGGGGCTGCTTTATTTAATCTTAAAGCTAAGCTCTTTGTACAGGGCAGAAAGGCCATTTTCAAAACCATATCTGAAGGCTTCACTCCCAATCCTTCTGCAAAACGTATTTGGTTTCACTGCGCCTCATTGGGAGAGTTTGAGCAAGGACGGCCGATTATTGAGAAGATCAAATCCACGTTTCCAGAATCTGCTATCTTCTTGACATTTTTCTCTCCTTCAGGTTATGAAGTACGGAAACATTATGCCCTTGCCGATTTCGTTTCCTATCTCCCTTTGGATTCACCAGGAAATGCCAACAAATTTTTAGACATTGTAAAGCCTGACTTGGCGTTTTTTATAAAGTATGAATTTTGGCACTACTATCTTGCCGAGATGAAGAGGCGCAATATTCCTGTACTTTCTGTTTCAGCTATATTTCGGACTGACCAGCTTTTCTTCAAACCTTACGGCTCTTTCCATAGGCAAATGCTCCGATGCTTCGACCACATTTTCGTTCAGAACCAAGTGTCGAAGGAACTGCTCGAAGGGATAGGCATCACACAAGTAAGTCTTTCGGGCGATACGCGCTTTGATAGAGTGGCCCAACTCGCCAACCAAAGAAAAGATATCCCATTGGCAGCAAAGTTCCAAAATGGTCAGCCCACGATGGTCATTGGCAGCAGTTGGCAAGACGACATGAAGGTACTTATGTCCTTTATCAATAGGAACCCTTATAACCTAAAATACATCATCGCTCCTCATGAGATTTCAGAAGAAAACATACAAGCAATAATGACCGCTACATCCTTAAGCTGCATACGCTATTCCCAAGCAGACCTTTCTGAAATACACCGCTACGATATTTTGATTATTGATAACATTGGGCTGCTGTCTTCTTTATATGCATATGGAGATTATGCCTACGTAGGAGGAGCTTTCGGAAAAGGATTGCATAATATTTTGGAAGCGGCTACCTATGGCGTACCTATCCTCTTTGGCAACAAAAGTTATGGCAAGTTTCAGGAAGCAAAGGATTTGATAGCCCTAGGCGGAGCTTTTGCTATACAGAACCAAGATGAATTAAACAAAGTCTTTCAAACGCTGTCTTCATTTTCAGCTAGAACTGCTGCAGGCCAGACCAACAAAACATATGTTGAAAGTAATACAGGCGCTACAGACAAAATTATGGCTTACTGTCAACCCATTTTGAACAGAGGATGAAAGAAGGAAGAATTATAAAATCCACAGGCTCTTGGTACATGGTTCAAGATCAGGAAGGCCAAGTTTTTCCCTGCCGTCTTAGGGGCAGATTTAAGCTCATGGAAACGAAAGTGACCAACCCTATTGCAGTAGGTGACAAGGTAGGGTTTGAGATACAAGATGCCAGTGAAAATACGGGAGTCATTACCACCATACACGACCGCAAAAACTATATCATCCGCCGGGCTGCTCAAAAACCTGGCTATAGCCATATTATTGCTGCCAATATCGACCAAGCCATGCTCATCGCCACCCTGCTTTATCCTAAGACTTCCTTGGGATTTATAGACAGGTTCTTGGTATCGGCTGAGGCTTATAGCATTCCGGCTATCATTGTGTTCAATAAAGCTGATCTTTACGACGAAACTGCGCTAGGAATATATCACGAACTGTCTGAGCTGTACGTCAATATCGGCTATCCTACTTATCTCATCTCGGCTACAAAAAATCAAGGATTAAATGAGATCAAGGAATTGATGCAGGACAAGCTTACCTTATTGGCCGGTCATTCTGGTGTAGGAAAGTCCACCCTAATCAATGCCCTCATTCCGGATGTAGAACAAAAAGTAGCTCCTATTTCAGACTTTGCACAAAAAGGCACCCATACTACAACATTTGCGGAGATGTTCCCACTCAATACCAACAGTGCC
Organism: uncultured Roseivirgaceae bacterium; assembly: GCA_964440915.1. Taxonomy (GTDB): domain Bacteria; phylum Bacteroidota; class Bacteroidia; order Cytophagales; family Cyclobacteriaceae; genus CAMPJM01. Next base: position 16,610 of record CAYTTV010000003.1, on the reverse strand, counting down.
ATCATAGACACACCAGGTATTAAAGAATGGGGATTGGTTGACATTGAAGAAAAAGAGCTTAGCCATTATTTTCCTGAACTGCGTGACCTGATAGGAAAATGCAAATTTTACAATTGCACCCATACCCACGAGCCTGACTGCTCAATTATTGAGGCTTTAGCTAAAGGACATGTTGCTCCAAGTAGATACGAGAGTTATGTAAGCATGCTGATCAACGAGGACAACAGAAGATAACGACTGAATAACAGATGAACTGAAAGTCAGGAAGTGAGAAGGAAGCAGACAATGGACAGTTTACGATGGCGAAGGAATCATTTTTAGATCTCAGGAATAAGCCATCTGACTTATCGATATTAGATGTTAAGATATATCAAAGTGCCTCTTTGGAATGACACTTTGATATAGAAATCCAACTACCTTGGCAAGCGCGGATGCGTAACCATTGGGAATTCTCCACTTAATGATTTAAGAAAAGCTACCAATTGGGTCACCTCATCGTCATTAAATTCTCTGTTAAGCTGACTTGATCCCATAATGGCAATCGCTTCCTCTAATGTTGCTGCAGAACCGTCATGAAAGTAGGGATAGGTGAACTCCACATTGCGCAAAGGAGCAACCCTAAATACATATTTGTCCGATTCTTCTCCTGTCAAATCATACAATCCTTTATCCGCACCTCCTATGTTTTGAGCATGGGTAAATGGCATAAAGCTCCTTCCACCTAAAAGAGGACCACTATGACAACTGATACATCCACCATGAATAAATAAATCCAAACCTTTTTTTGCCAGTTCACTCATGGCATCTTCTTCACCAGCCAAAAACCGATCGAAAGGCGCTCCTGGTGTGATGAGCGTTCTCTCAAAAGTTGCAATCGCCTTGGCAAGATTGTCAAAAGTAAACGGATCTTCTTCGTCAGGAAAAGCAGCATCAAAATAAGGTCGGTAACCACTCTCATCTAAGCGATCCATCGCTTCTTCAGGAGTCAAATCCATCTCCACATGTTCTTGTATGGGACCAACTGCCTGCTCTTCTAAAGTCTTAGCACGCCCATCCCAAAACTGAGTTGGCAGGAAAGCAGCATTATAAACCGTAGGGCTATTTCTTGGGCCCACCCGACCAGAATCTCCCATAGCAATGGTTCTGTGGTCGACACCTGCGGCTCCAACCACGTGACATGTGTTACAAGAGATCACCCCTGAACGTGACAGTCGATTCTCAAAAAACAACATATGCCCAAGATCAATTTTTTCCTCTGTCATAGGATTGTCTTCAGGAGCCTCGACCTCAGTAGGTATTGGTTCAAAAATTTGTGCATACGGATTTTGTGCCGATGCCTTCTCTTGTTGGTTTTCATTTCCACAACTTGAAACCAATAGGATAGCTGATAAAGTAAATCCTAATGAAAAGAGAAAAATAGATGATCGTGTAGAAGTAGTCATATCAAAAAAGTTTTATAGCCTTTCTAAATATACTGCTTTATAACCATGGTATCAATAATTAGTTTTAACTAAGGTTCTTAGAACTCAGAAAAAATCACATAGCGATACACTGGTTCTAATACATTCGGCTTCATTTTTTGATAAAATTCAAATAGCTTTTAGAAAAACATTAAAAATGCTAGACAACAAATGGGCAGAAGAGCTCGCTCGTATCACTTCCATTATAGCGAAAACTCCTTTAGAGAAATCCATCAAATGGGGCTTAGAGGTATTTACCTATAATGGTCAGAATGTGATAAGCTACTATGGCTTTAAGAACCATTTTGCGATATGGTTTTATAAGGGTGTTTTTATGAACGATCCATACAAAGTGCTGGTGAGTGCCCAAAAAGGTAAAACAAAATCATTGAGACAATGGCGGTTTGCAGCAATGGAAGAAATCGACGAAGGGAAAATCCTAGCATATATACAAGACGCCATTGAAGTTGAGAAAAAGGGGCTGAAAATCAAAGCTGAGAAATTTGTGCCGGCAATAATGCCTAAGTTACTAGAGGAGGAACTAGAGAAAGACGAAGCGTTAAAACTAGCCTTTGGACAGCTTACTCCCGGTAAACAAAAAGAGTATGCGGTTTACATCAATGAAGCTAAGCAGGAGCAAACAAAGGAAAGGCGATTAGAGAGAATTAAACCCCTAATCTTGCAGGGCATAGGACTTAACGACAAGTACAAATAATCATAAAGAGGAACTATGGCAAAAAACAAAACAGTGGAGACAGAGGCAAATGTTGTTGACTTCATTAATGCATTTGCTGATTCTGAGCAGAAGCGCAAGGACAGTTTCGAGCTTTTGAAGCTGATGGAAGAAGCCACCGGGCACGAAGCCAAGATGTGGGGGCCTAGCATTATTGGCCTTGGCAAATACCACTATAAGTATGAAAGTGGTCATGAAGGCACCGCGCCAATCGTTGGGTTTTCACCTCGAAAATCCGCTATTTCATTATATGCTGTGGCAGATCCCAAAGAGCAAGAGCACCTGCTCCAGCAGTTGGGTAAATTTAAAATGGGGAAAGCCTGTATTTATATCAAAAAGCTTTCCGATATCAACCTAGCCGTCCTCAGAGAATTGATAATAGCAACGGTCAATTTTATAAATAAAAAATATGGGAGCCAATAACTAAGGCAAGACAAGCCCCAATAAAGCCTCCAGCTCCTGTCGTCCTTTTAAAGTCAACGTCAACTCTCTTGAAAAAGCTACTTTCCGGAACCATTTCCCTTCAAGCATCCTAGCCAAAAGCACACTGCCCAAATGACCAGCCAAATGAGGCCTTCGCTCCGACCAATCGAGGCATTGGCGTGTAAGCGGACGACGGCTATTGGCAAAATTGTCTTCCGTAATATCAAGGTTTAACAGCCACTCCCACCCCGCCTCAGAAACCAAATATCCCTTCTCAAATTTTTCCAAGTAGCCTCTTTCTTCTAAAGCCTCCGCGATTCTTACGCCTACATAGCCTGCCAAATGATCGTAGCATGTCCTGCAATATTGTGTCCCTTCTAATTTAGGATATTTTTTAGCGCTTTCAGATGGAGGTCTTTTTGCCAAAAGGGCCAAGCCTTCGACAGCTTGAGCCACCTCCATATTGAAAAGCGAATAGTAGCGATGTTTCCCTTGCACATCCACTTTTACAATCTCTGCCTTCAGCAATTTCGCCAAGTGGTTGCTGGCTGAAGAAGCGGACAGATTCGCTACAATGGATAATTCACTGGCCGTATAGGCTCTGCCATCAAGCAGGCTCCACAGTATCTTTGCTCGGGCGGGCTCACATATCAATGCTGCTATTCCTACAAATTGGTCTTCTGCATCCATTATTCATTATTGAATGAAGTGTAAATGTATTCATTCCACTACCTTTATGCAAAAAAGATATTATTATGAAGGATTTAGAAATTATATTGGACAATGAACCTGGAACATTGGCACTGATGGGAGAAATTCTTGGAAAAAACAACATTAGCCTTGAAGGAGGTGGTGTATTTCAGATTGGCAGCATTGCTGTTGCCCACTTTTTGGTTGAAGAGGCCGAAAAAGCCAAGGAGGTTTTGGAAAGGGCACATATTAAAGTTACAAAGATCCATGAAGTACTCATTCAGAAACTCCGCCAGGATGTTCCGGGCCAGTTAGGCTTATTTTGTAGAAAGCTAGCCGAAAACAATGTGAATATTTTGACGCAATACAGCGACCATGCTAATCAACTCATTGTGGTGGTAGATGACTATGAAAAAGGAAAAGCAATATCGGACCAATGGAGCAAAGAATGGCGGACTAACAACTGAACAAACAATGGATAATCAACACCACTACAAGGTCACTGTAAAATGGACAGGCAACACTGGAACAGGTACATCAGGTTATAAAGCTTATGAAAGAAGCCATTCGGTGCTTGTTCCCCAAAAAGAAGAAATTAAGGGCTCTTCCGACCCTGCGTTTTTAGGAGACAAAACAAAGCACAACCCCGAAGAGCTTTTACTGGCTGCAACTTCATCTTGCCATATGTTATGGTACTTGCATTTGTGCGCCACTGCGGGCGTAGTGGTAATGGACTATGTGGACTATGCGACAGGCACGATGGTTGAAACTCAAAATGGCGGAGGAAAGTTTACAGCTATCTCCTTAAGTCCGGTAGTGACCGTAAAAGACGCTTCAATGGTAGATAAAGCAAATGCGCTTCACAAGGAAGCGAATGCATTGTGTTTCATTGCAAACTCATTGAATTTTCCTGTCCAGCATAATGCGGTTTGCAAGGTAGAAGAGCATTGATCTGCACGAAATGCTGGAGTGTAAAATGCTTATTCCTAAGCACCACGACGAAACATGGTTATATAAGATAGATGATTTAAAAACACTACGTTGGAGGTGTTTTGCCTTTGAAGATAACTCAAGCGATATACGTTCGGTAGCGATTGTTGAATACCGTAGTAACACCAGAGGAGCAATGGCAATAAAGCCATGCTAGGCAAGGCGCTTTAAGTGAACACACCTAATATTGAGTCTTTATGATTTATGCTCTAAAATCTTAATAGATGTCGGGATGCTCATAAAAATACGATATATATTGCATGGAATTTGACCAAACCAATATAAATACACAACCTATGGCCCGGATAAAAATTGACCTGCCAAACTCGTTTTCATTCGCCTGTAAAATTAAAGTACGGATTACCGATCTCAATTATGGCAATCACGTTGGAAACGATGCAATTCTTGGCTATCTACATGAAAGCAGGGTGCAGTACCTCAACCATCTAGGCTATGTGAATGAGGTCGACATTGAAGGAGTAGGACTAATTCAAGCGGACGCTGCTATTGTTTACAAATCGGAAGCATTCTATGGCGACACCCTCCAAGTAGAAATTGCAGCAAATGATTTTACTAAATATGGTTTTGATCTCGTGTATAAACTCACCCACGACATTACTAAAAAAGAAGTGGCCAGAGGGAAAACAGGCCTCGTTTGTTTTGATTATAAAATTCGGAAAATAGCCCTGCTGCCAAGAAACTTCCAAGAAAAGCTCCTGCAATAACTAAGGGAACATTTACAAGCGTCGGCACAATGCATTGTAGAATTTTATTTAAGAAACATGCTAGCTTTAAAACAATGAGCAAAGATGGATTTCAAAGTATGTCGAATGTTTTCTGATAACCCAAGCACGTTTTTACAAAACATGGAATCTCCTTGTGGAAATATTTGTTGGCGGCTAATATAAAGCATCGCCCATACGGATGGAAATGTGCATGGGCAAATAAAAAACTTGGCGATAACGGCCGCTCAGCAATGCGCCATCCTAAAATATTGTAATTTTGCACTATGATCACTACCGGTAACAAAGCTGTTGCAAACCAGAAGGAGATAATTCCTATAGACTCCTCCAAACAGGACATCCGAAAAATGGATGTTGAGGCCATCACCACCTACCTCACTTCCATTGGGGAGAAACCCTTTCGGGCCAAGCAAATCTATGAATGGCTGTGGAACAAGTCTGTGCATAGCTTCGATCAGATGACCAACTTGTCGAAGAACACTCGGGAGCTGCTCAATGATCAGTTCAGCATAAACGGCGCTGCACTTGATCACCACCAAATCAGTTCGGATAAAACCATAAAATCTACCTTTAGGCTATTTGATAAGAACATAGTAGAAGGCGTGCTTATCCCAACAGAAAGCAGAATGACGGCTTGTGTATCTTCTCAAGTGGGATGCTCTCTCAGCTGCAAGTTTTGTGCAACGGGCTACATGAAGCGCATGCGCAATCTCGAAGCAGCAGAAATCTATGACCAAGTAGTGCACATTAGAAATCAGGCCGAGCAAAACTACCAAATTCCGCTTTCGAATATTGTTTTTATGGGTATGGGCGAGCCATTGCTCAACTATGCTAATGTGATGCAGGCGATTCATTATATCACCTCGCCAACAGGTCTGGGCATGGCACCCCGCAGAATCACTGTCTCTACAGCAGGCATCGCTAAAATGATCCGAAAGCTAGGAGACGACCAAGTGAAGTTTAAGCTGGCGTTATCATTGCATGCGGCCAATGATGAAAAAAGATCCAGGATCATGCCCATCAATGACAGCAATAGTTTGCCGGTCTTGATTGAAGCCCTTCAGCATTTTTATAAGAAAACAAGAAGTCGCATAACTTTAGAGTATATCGTGTTCAATGATTTTAATGACGGGCTAGAAGATGCAGAAGAATTGTTCCAATTCACCAAGCGTGTACCAACAAAGGTCAATATCATTGAATATAATCCTATTGCCGAGGCAGATTTTGTGAATACTGCCGAGGACAAACTGGAGGCTTTCAGTGCCTACTTGGAAACACGAGGTGTAACTGTGAATATCCGCAGAAGCAGAGGAAAGGATATAGATGCAGCTTGTGGGCAGCTGGCTAACAAGCAATCTGACCAGAATAGAGAAGCTGCCTTCTAAACAGCAGGTCCATGGTATTCCTCACAAACAATAATAATTAACTACTTCTTGCTGGCATTAAAAAGCTTTTGCTTTTCTTCTTTAGTCAGGCTTTCATAGCCAGAAGCGGAAATTTTATCCAAAATAGCATCTATCTCATCTTGATCCGCTCGAGACCTTACCTGTCCTCCACGATTCACTGTTTGGCTTGTTTGGCTGGAAGAGGCGCTAGTTCTATTGCTATGGGTTACCCTTATCTTGGATTTTCTTTTGAAAAGGCTTCCAAAAAAATCCAGTACTGCCCATACCGGCTTGCCCCAGTCGCTACCATTTTGAATTTGCCTAATATATAAGTATCCTATCAATGCGCCTCCCAAATGGGCCAACTCGCCGCCTGCATTGGCTCCTGTAGACTGCACAAATGAGACAAACACATAAAAAATAGCAATGTACTTGATCTTTACTGGGCCTATCAGAAACAAGAAAAAAGTATAGTTGGGCATCAGTGTAGCAGCACCTACCGTTACTGCAAACACCCCTGCTGAGGCACCTAACATAGCGGAGGTTGCTACCCTGTCGCTAAAAAAAGGCAATGTATTATAAATGAGCATAAAGAAAAAACCTCCTGCTATCCCACCCAGAATGTACAGGCTCACCACTTTCCGATTGCCCATGAATTCTGCTATTAAGCGGCCAAACCAGTACAGGAACAACATATTGAATAATATATGAAAGAAGCCTGTGTGGGTGAAAAAATACGTAATGAGTGTCCATGGCCTGCGAAAGAAAGCATCCATATCGGAGGGCATCATCAACTGCAATACCAGGGTATCATACAGTGCCTTGTTACCGGAAATAGTCAATAACACTTCCAATATTAACAAAACCACAAACACGGCCAAGTTGATCACCAATAATTGTATCAACCCATTATCGGGCCGTTTAAAAGCATGCTTAAACTCTTCTACGATACTGTTCATAGGAATTAGTAAAAATTATTTCTTTGTTTCTGCCAGTGTTTAAGGAGAATAAATGCAAACAGCATTCCCCCTATGTGCGCAAAATGGGCTACGTTGTCGCCTGGGACCCTGGCTATACCAGCATAAACTTCATACAACCCATAAAAGGTTACAAAGTACTTGGCTTTTATGGGAAATGGAAAGAACAGCAGGAAGAGCTCTGTATTTGGGAACAACATTCCAAAAGCCATCAAAATGCCAAAAACTGCTCCAGAGGCTCCTACCATGGGCATATTAGCAATTCTGTTATATATGGACGTCACCAACTCTTTACTATTGCTAACTTTTCCTGCATCTGCTGGATTGTCCATGTAGCCAACAATAAAGTCATATAACTGACTGTAAGCGTAATGCCCATGTTCATATACGAAAGCATCAAAATCATCAGGGTTTGGATTGTTAAGGTAAGCCATTGCGGCGTTTTCAACCTGCTTCACTTCGTAAAAATGCACCGCCGAATAGAGCATGCTTGCTCCTAGGCCGGTTACCAAGAAAAATATCAAAAACTTTTTGGCACCCCAAAAATTCTCCAATAAGGGGCCGAAAATAAACAAGGCAAACATATTGCTGAATAGGTGCATTCCATCTGCATGTACAAAAATGTGCGTAATGATCTGAAATGGGCGAAACTCCTCCGAAAACACATAGCGTAATCCCAATAGCTGTGGAAAGTTGATGTTGAGCACCATTTGTATCACAAATACTCCCACATTTAAGAGGAGCAGATTTTTAACCATTGGGGTAAGCCTACCAAACATATATGTTATTTTTATTTATGAAAGAAGTCTGCAAGTTTTTCAAGGCTAAGGATATAAAATATTACTTGGCCATGTGGTGAATAATTGGGGTTTGTGCAGGCAAAAAGCTGGTCTACGATCGTACGCATTTCCGTTACCGACAATTGCTGGCCTGGTTTAATGGAAGTGCGTTTAGCCATAGCGCGAGCCATGTTTTCACGTTTTCCGATAGATAATTCTGCTTTGTTTTTTTTAAACTGCTCTACCAAGCCCTCGAACAAATCCCTGCCGTCTTTATCTCCTGTATCGACAGGCGTACCGTTGATAATAATATCAGATTTGCCAAAGATATTAAAAATAAAGCCCAATGCGTTGAACTCTGGCTCCAATTCCATCACTAGGGCAAAGTCTGCCGGGTTTAAAGTAATTGATTGTGGGAACAAAAGCTGCTGCGAAGCCCCCGATTTTTTCTCCAGCGCGGTGCAGTACTTTTCATATAGAATCCTTTCATGTGCTGCCTGTTGATCAATCAGCATCAGACCCGATTTGATCTGAGAGGCGATGTATTGCCCATGGATTTGAAAAAAATTGCTGTTGCCTTGATCTTCCCTCTCGTATTGCTCTTTCTGCGACGGCTTTTGATTGGCGGCACTCTCAAAAGTCAATGATTCCTGCCGGTGGAAATCGGGTATCTCTCCCCCACTATAATCCGTAATTTCCCTTTTAGATATTTCAAACATCTTTTCCCAATGTTGGGCATTAGAGTGTTCCCTTGGATTGGTCTTGAACTGCCCATAATTCCTTTCTGCCTGATTATTGGCATTAAGGTTCATTGTTGGGTTGATCGAATTGAAATTCACGTCGAGGTCAAAATCCAATGTTGGCGTAATATTATGTGCGCCAAGTGCCTGCTTAGCCGCTGCCCTTACAATGGCATACACCGTCCTTTCGTCATCAAACTTGATCTCCGTTTTAGTTGGATGCACATTGATATCAATATGTACTGGATCTATTTCGATAAACAACACATAAAAAGGAAATGTATCCTCTTGCAACAGACCATCATAGGCATTGAGGACAGCATGATTAAGATAACTATTGCGGATATAGCGATTATTGACAAAGAAAAACTGCTCTCCTTTAGTCCTTTTGGCATGCTCAGGTTTTCCGATATAGCCTTTTATAGCAATACGCTCGGTATCTTCCTGACAAGTGATCAGTTGCTCCTTATACTGTTTGCCAAAGAGCCCTACGATACGCTGGCTTAGTTTCCCAGCAGGCAAGCTGTACACTTCCATATCGTTCTGGAAAAGTGAAAAGCTTATTTCTGGATGCGAAAGTGCCGCCCTTTGGAACTCATCGATGATGTGCCGGGTTTCTACCGGGTTTGACTTAAGAAAGTTACGTCTGGCAGGCACATTAAAGAAAAGATTTTTTACGCTGATGCTGGTGCCATCCGCACAGGCAACCGGCTCCTGCTTCTTTACTTCCGAACCTTCTATGAGCAAAAAAGTGCCAATCTCGTCTTCATGGCGCTTGGTGCGCATCTCTACCTGGGCCACAGCCGCTATAGAGGCGAGTGCTTCTCCCCTAAAGCCCATCGTCCGAATAGAAAAAAGGTCTTCCGATTTCCTGATCTTAGAAGTGGCATGCCTTTCAAAACTCATCCGGGCATCGGTACCGCTCATGCCAGAACCATTATCAATAATCTGGATCAGGTTCTTACCTGCCTCCTTTATCTTCACCATGATCTTGGTGCTCTTAGCATCTATGGCATTTTCCAACAGTTCCTTTACTGCTGATGCCGGACGTTGCACCACTTCCCCCGCAGCTATCTGGTTGGCAATGGCATCGGGAAGTAGCTGAATTATATCTAACATTCAATCAGGACTTTCTAAACCAAACTTTCTTACGCACTAGAATGTAAAAGGGAATAACGACTATGAAAAGATAAATAACTTCATTGCCAAAATAAATATATCCGAAAAACGTACCTAGTAGTAGTATTATCAGCAAAAGCTGAATTATATTTGATTTTCTATTTGCCGCAGATTTACGTCTGAATGCATTACGCATGGGCGACTGGTCATTTGGGTTCAAGTTGCCTTCCAAATCTCTCTTGATCCTTTCTGTTCTTTGTTCTATGTCTTCTTTTATGGGATCATAAAAACGAGGGGTATAACTAAATTTCTGATATTTAGGTATCTTGGTAATGGATGGAAGTTTCATGGCAAAGTTTTTGAATTGATAATGGACAAATGCTCCTCTCTTTCTATCTAGCGTAAGCCGTGGCATTTGCTCCCGTAAAATTAAACTAATAATGTAAATATAATAAATTGCTAACGACCGTATGTTTAAAAAAGTTTGTCTATTCTATTTTCTAATCTTTGGTTCAATTTACGCAGGGAAAACGGACCCTTATAGGACCATAAGCGATAGAGCACTGGAATATTGGGTAGATAGTGTTTATAACAGCTTGAACGAGACACAACGGCTTGGACAATTATTCAACATAGCCGCCTACTCCAACCAAACTGAAAAGCAATATGCGGCACTAGAAGAGCTAATCATCAAATATAATGTGGGCGGTCTCACCTTTTTTCAAGGAGGCCCCGTACGCCAAGCCATGCTTACCAATCGGTATCAAGCTGCTGCACCCACGCCCCTGCTCATTGCCATGGATGCAGAAACAGGAGTTGGGATGAGATTGGATAGTGTATTTACTTTTCCCAAACAACTGACACTTGGCGCCATTAAAGATGATGCGATCGTGTACGCCATGGGCAAAGAAATCGCCTATCAATTTAAACGAATGGGCATGCATATCAATTTTGCCCCAGTTGTAGACATCAACAGCAACCCGAATAACCCTGTCATTGGCACACGCTCTTTTGGGGAAAACAAGGACAATGTAAGTCACAAAGGCATTGCCTACATGAAGGGGCTACAAGACCATGGCATCATTGCCAGCGCCAAGCACTTTCCTGGCCACGGTGATACGGGCACTGACTCTCATTATGAATTACCTGTGATTCATCACGACAGGAATCGCATGAACGCCATTGAACTTGCACCGTTCAGGCATTTGATAAAGGACAGCCTTATGAGCGTAATGGTAGCTCATTTAGGCATACCTGCTTATGACCCCACCCCCAACAAGGCCTCCACACTATCCAATCAGGTGGTAAATGAGCTGCTAAAGAAAGAACTAGGGTTTCAAGGGCTGGTTTTTACCGATGCGCTAAACATGCGGGCGGTGTCCAAGTTTTACAAACCAGGAGAAGTGGATGTGCTTGCCCTCCGAGCAGGAAATGACATTCTCCTACTATCTGAAGATGTGCCTGAAGCTATAAAAAGACTTAAGCAAGCCTTGAAAGCAGGGACATTGGATAAAAAAGAAATTGAAGGTAAGGTAAAGAAGATATTGAGGGCAAAGTATTGGTCAGGACTAAACCGCTATGAGCCAATAATCATCGACAATTTGATTGCCGATCTTAACCGACCCGAGGCAGAAGCTATAAAGTTTAAGCTTTATCAGGAGGCCATTACAGTAGTAAAAGACCAAAACGACCTCCTGCCATTGCAAGCACTGGACACCCAGTATCTCGCCACGCTAAGCATTGGCAGCAACGAGCAGACAAAATTTCAAGAAACATTGAAGAAATACGCTCCTATGGCGCACTTTACCTTGCCCACCGGTAAGCATGACGCACAACAGTACAACAACCTAATGGATAAGCTGAAGCACTACAGTACCGTTATTGTAGGCTTCCATGATCTTAACAATGCTAGGCAAGATAACTACGGCCTTTCACTAGACGACCTGTTATTCGTAAAAGCCTTACAAGATCAAAACACACAAGTTATTGTCGTGGTTTTTGGCAATCCATATAGCCTATCTTTCGCTGAGGATTTCCATACAGTACTATGTGCCTATGATGCAGACGATTTTGCGCAGACCATTGCCCCACAGGTAATCTTTGGTGCCTTAGAAGCGACAGGCAAGCTTCCCGTTTCGGCCTCTTTGAACATAAGAGAAGGTGCGGGAGAAACTGTGAAGCCAAACGGACGACTGGCTTATGCGCTACCTGAGCACGTAGGCATGACCTCCTCTACCCTGACTGCTATCGACAAGATCATGCAAGATGCCATTGAGGACAAAGCCACACCTGGAGGACAAGTATTGGTGGCACGCAATGGCGTGGTCGTTTTCGAAAAAAGTTATGGCTTCCAAACTTATGATAGTGTAAGTGCCGTCACCAATGAAACCGTCTATGATGTGGCATCTATCACCAAAGTTGCTGCAACCCTACAAGCGATCATGTTTTTGGAAGGCAGAGGACTGTTGGATCTTCAGGAGAAGGTCAGCACTTACTTACCGGAACTCAGGAACACCAATAAAAAAGACATCATCGTACAAGATGTTTTGCTCCATCAAGCCGGACTACGCCCCTATATTCCCTTTTGGCAAAGAACAGTAGATGAGTTTGGAGTGAAGCCCGAATTTTACAGCGTATATCCTAAGCCCGACTTTGGCCATCAGGTTGCTTATGGTCTTTATGCCTACAATGCGCTTGCCGATTCTTTGTGGCAATGGACAATCAATTCAGAACTGCGCACCAAGAAAAAGAAAAAAGAACCTTATGATTATAAATATAGCGATCTAGGTTTCTACATCCTGCAAAGGATAGCGATTAAGCTTCTCAACCAGCCCATGACCGACTTTCTGGAGCAAAACTTTTATGCTCCCTTAGGCCTTTCTACTTTAGGCTACCTGCCACTGTGTAGATTGCCCATGGAAAGGATAGCGCCTACTGAACGAGATACTTATTTTAGAAATGACCTTATCTGCGGCATGGTACACGATCAGGGTGCTGCTCTTGTGGGTGGTGTCGCAGGACATGCGGGGTTATTTAGCAATGCCAATGACTTGGCGATTCTCATGCAAATGAACTTACAAGAAGGTTATTATGGTGGCACATCCTTTCTCCCCAAAGGCACAGTAGACAAATTTAACCAAACCCAAAACTCGGATAATAGAAGGGGACTCGGATGGGATAAGCCAGAGCTTGACTCCCCCTTTGGCCCTACGTCACATTTCGCTTCTCCAAAAACTTATGGGCATACAGGTTTTACCGGAACAGCCGTTTGGGTTGACCCAGAATTTAATCTCGTCTACATCTTCCTTTCCAACAGAGTGTACCCTGATGCTGGAAATGCTAAACTTATTCAAAACAATATCCGTACAAGGATTCAGGATGTCATTTATCAGGCTATGTGGGACTTCGAAAAGTACCATTATTAGCAGGCAGGTTAGTATGATAGACTATTGTCCTACTAACAAAAGTAACTTTAATTATAGTAGTACATGAGTTGCTTTTATATATTTGCCATGAATTTTCTTGATCTTATTACTGAATTATTTATTCCATGAGAATCGGCATAGTATGTTACCCTACCTTTGGGGGTAGTGGTGTGGTGGCCACAGAGCTAGGGAAAGCGTTAGCAAAAGAAGGGCACGAGATACATTTCATCACGTATTCTCAACCTAGTCGCTTAGACTTCTTTAATGAAAACTTGTTCTATCATGAAGTAGACATCAGTACGTACCCTCTGTTTCAATATCCACCTTACGAGTTGGCCCTTGCCAGCAAAATGGTAAATGTGGTGCGGTACGAGCGGCTGGACCTCCTGCATGTCCATTATGCCATCCCTCATGCTTCTGCAGCCTATATGGCCAAGCAGATACTAAAAACGGAAGGTATCGACATACCGGTAGTTACTACACTCCACGGCACAGACATCACCTTGGTGGGCAAAGATGCTACTTATGAGCCTGTCGTTACTTTTAGTATCAACCAATCTGATGGCATTACGGCAGTGTCGGAAGACCTTAGAAAAGATACTTACGAACATTTTAATATCACCAAAGAAATAACGGTCATCCCCAATTTTATCGATCTAGGGCGTTTTAAAAGACAGAAAAAAGATCACTTTAAGGATGCGATATGCCCCAATGGGGAGAAGCTAATCGTACACACTTCCAATTTCAGAAAAGTGAAGCGAATAGGGGACGTCGTAAAAATTTTTGACCAAGTGCGCAAACATATTCCCGCCAAGTTACTTTTAGTAGGAGACGGGCCAGAAAGAAGCAACATAGAAGCACTGTGCCGTAAGCTAAACGTCATAGATGACGTTCGATTCTTAGGAAAGTTGGAAGCCATAGAAGAGGTACTTTCCGTGGCGGATTTGTTCATTATGCCATCAGAAAAGGAAAGCTTCGGGTTGGCCGCTTTAGAAGCCATGGCATGTGAGGTGCCTGTGGTGTCCTCAAATGCCGGAGGACTGCCTGAATTGAACATAAATGGCGTAACAGGCTTTATCTGTAAAATAGGCGATATAGATGATATGACTGAAAAGGCATTGTTTATATTGGAAGACGAAAGGCTACCAAACTTTAAAAAAAATGCCTTGGAAAGAGCAAAGAATTTCGACATTTCTAGAATTCTGCCCATGTATGAAGCATTTTATGACACAATCCTAAATCCGGAAAAAGCAATAGGATGACTTCATTGAGTAAATATTCTTTTATGAATTTTAAGGTGTTAATATTTATTTTTTAACGATGGAACAGATAACCCAAAGACCAGTAAAACCAAGCAACAAAGGCACTCAAGTACTCTTTAAAAATCCTGTACTAGAAAAGCTATCTAGAACGCATATTGCCATTCCGGTTTCTATTTTTTTTCTAAGTTCAGTGTTTTTGATCTATTGGGCAGTAAGTCAAGGCCTGTTGTCAGGAGTTTCTATTGTTACTATTTTTGTGATAGGGCTATTGATTTTTACCTTAGTAGAGTATTTGGTACACCGTTACTTATTTCATATGATTACGGATACCGACTTTAAGGAAAAATTGCAATATTATGCACACGGGGTGCATCATGATTTCCCTAGAGACAAGACACGCCTGGCCATGCCACCACTACTGAGCATCACCATAGTAGCCGTACTCTTCGTGGTATTTCAGCTCTTGATGGGCAATATTGTATTTGCCTTCCTGCCTGGATTCATCACCGGCTATGCGGCATATCTTTGTGTTCATTATGTGGTACATGCTTATCAGCCTCCAAAGAACTTCTTGCGTGTACTTTGGATCAATCATGGCATTCACCATTATAAAGATCCAGAAAGAGCTTTTGGTGTTTCTTCACCACTCTGGGATTATATATTCAGGACATTGCCCAAATAGTGGCCTGTCCTGATCTATTTTAAATTTGTCATACCATTAAGATTCCTCCTTTGTCTTTGCAAATCAGCATATTGGGTTGTGGATGGCTGGGTCTGCCCTTGGGTGCCCACCTCAAGGAAATAGGGCATAGCGTAAAAGGGAGCACCACCCGAAAGGAGAAGATGGCTTTATTGGAAGAAAAAGGTATAGCTCCTTTTTTAATAACATTCGACGGGAAATCCACAGCGGCAAGTGCAGTAGATCCGCAATTTTTTGAATGTGACATTCTTATCATCAGTATCCCACCCCGATCGAAAACCATGCCTTCCGATTATCATCCTCAGCAAATAAGGCAGGTTCTGTCTAATATTAATTTAGCGTCTCCACAGAAAATCATATACATTAGTGCCACATCGGTATATCCTAAAAATGCCGACGTCATAGCGGAAGATTTTCCAATGGACATATTCACTACGGGAAACAGGGCTTTGTATGAAGCAGAGCAACTTTTGCTACAAGAATCAACCTTGCAATTGAATATTTTAAGGTGCGGTGGGCTAATGGGATATGATAGGATACCAGCGAAGTATTTTGAGGGAAAAACTGTCATGAATGGTGCTGGCGCAGTGAATTATATTCACAGGGATGACGTGATTGGGATAATAGAAACGCTAATTACTAAAAACACTTGGGGCAATACATTCAACCTAGTGGCACCTATGCACCCTTCAAGAATAGAGGTTTTCAAAAAGAATGTGCAGGACTTTAACTTTATTCCACCCAATTTTTCTGTAGAGGCCATTCCTGACAACTGTAGGTTGATCTTGGGAGAAAAGGTAATAAGGGCGCTTCAATATGAGTTTTTGTATCCTGATCCGCTTTATTTTTATTATACTCCATAGTCTTTTAGAGACGCAAGATTTCAGACATCAGATGAATAGAAAGGTCGGAGGTGAATGGAAGCATAAGGAGTTTTAAAGTAGGCAATTGGCAGTACCCAATAAGCAATGTCCATAACTGATCCGAATGACATCCTAGTTCCACGTAAAGGAAACAATGTTCCGAAAGGCCTAAGACTTCGGATTACAGACACCAGATATTGTATAGAAGCTAGCAATGAGGACCAACAAGCCTAAAGGGCTTGAACACGAATAACCCGAAAAGGGCATACCTACAAAAGAGTTTCACGCAAAGCTCGCTAAGAAAAGACAAGATGGTGGACA
>CAYTTV010000002.1:20769-104551 GCA_964440915.1 uncultured Roseivirgaceae bacterium | reverse complement strand
GATAATATAATTGCCCACCTACTTTCCCCCATAGTTTTCTAAACATCCTTATTGCATTTGCCTTTTTAAATAGGTAACTTTTATGTGATTATTTCAGGCATGAACATTCATCCTATTGTTTTTATTCAACTACTCATACGATCCCATGAAAAAGCAATTCATCATTATCAGTATTTTACTGTTCGCTACCTTTCAAGCCTTTTCCCAATCTTCCATTTATGGTCAATGGAAAACCATCGATGATAACACCGGAGAAGCTAAATCTATCGTGGAGATCAGTGAAAGAGGAGGCAAAGCATTTGGAAAAGTGGTCAAGATATTTGACCCAACCAAACAAGATGCTGTTTGTAGCGAATGTGACAAAAGTGACGCGAGAAAAGATCAAAAAATTTTGGGCATGGAAATACTCAGAAACATGGAGAAAAAGGGTAGTGAGTGGACGAATGGAAGGATATTAGACCCCAATAATGGTTCAGAATATAAATGCTCCATGTGGTTGGAAGATGGAAAGCTCCATGTGCGCGGCTACATTGGCTTCTCGCTCCTGGGCAGGACTCAGATCTGGGAACCTGTAAAATAAGAGAAAATTCCAGGACAGACCGCTTAATCCTTAACCAAAAGCATTCTTGTTGGTTCATACATAGAAAC
Source organism: uncultured Roseivirgaceae bacterium (assembly GCA_964440915.1). Classification (GTDB taxonomy): domain Bacteria; phylum Bacteroidota; class Bacteroidia; order Cytophagales; family Cyclobacteriaceae; genus CAMPJM01. The sequence goes on along the minus strand of CAYTTV010000002.1, from coordinate 103,903 downwards.
ACCCTATGAGCGACAAGAAATACAAAAATATTATCATTATCAATAGCGGTAGCAGCCTAGGAACAAGTTTAGCTTGGATGTTTGCTGAAGCGGGCCACCGTTTACTTTTACACAGCCATGATGAGGGAGTTATTAAGCTCTCTGAAGACATCGCAAAGAAGCACCGAGTACAAATTACTTATTCCCATGCTGACCTCTCCGAATCACAAGAGGTCCGTATGATGGCTGACTATGCTGAAGAAAAATTGGGCAGTATAGATGGCGTCGTATTCCTTCTTCAAATGGAGTACAATGCACCTATAGAAGAATTCCCTTCTGATAAATGGCAACTGATATTCCAACATAATCTTACCAATACCTTTTTGGTTATAAAAACCTTATGGCCAGGTATGAAGAAACAACGGTTTGGCCGCTTTATTCATATTACTTCTCCTTATTCCTTAACAGCTTCCGAATACAAGGCAGCATATGTGGCCTCGTGCCATGCCATCGCTGGACTTACTAAGACCTTGGCACTAGAAGGAGGAAAATTTGGCATAACCTGCAATACGATAGCCCCTGGTAAAGTAAAAACACCCGAAGTGGAAGAAGAAATCTCTGATCATAAACTAGCCCATAATGTCTCTGAAAGTCAAATCATCAACCAAATTATCTTGAAAAATCAACCTGACAAAGCTTTTGTTGAACTCAATAACATTGGTGTATGCGCCCTTTATTTATTATCAGAGTACGGCAAATCGATGAATGGCGCCGTTTTACCACTAGATGGTGGCTGGACAATATGAGTAATGTTTTCAAAAAAAATAAACTAAAGTGACTATGCTGGGATAAAGCGACAAACCAAAGAGAATAAACACGTTGTACTTTTTATGGATATTTTAAATAAAAAAATCCACTCAAATCACCTCTGCTCTTACAAAGCCAATTAATACTTTAAATAAATATGAGTATCATTGCCATTTGGCCATAAAGAGGTTCTAATAACATAAAAATAAGTGGAAACCTTACCTAATCCTTAGCCGACATATCTCCCCATTCTAAGCTTATTCATCTACTGGTTGAGTAAATAAAAGAAAATCAATACCTAAAACGCGTGCCTTTAGTCATATTGCATCATATATAAAATTACTTTACAACGAATTTTACGGCCATATTCCCTCATTTCCACACTTCCTATCAAGTAGGCACTTATAGCATGAATGTTTGTTTTTGATTGTTTTTCCGTAGAAGAATATTAAATTATAGTGTATTTTTAGAACATTAACATATCCTTATACCCAAAAAACTCAAGTTTGTATTTTTTTAACAAAGGGTAAAGGTTACCATTTTATGTAAATAAGTATTAACTCTTAAAGCGTAGGCTTTTTATAATGAATGATAGCGAGGTTCTTGCCAAGATCACAAGAGGGGACGAAAGGGCATTAGATTACTTGTATAAGAAGTACTATCGAATGATGGTGAAGTTGGTTGTCTCTAATAATGGGTCTGAAGAGGAAGCAAAGGATATATATCAGGATGCGCTTATCGTCTTTTGGCAAAAAGCTATAAGTGGAAACTTTACGCTTACATCCAAAATCAGCACGTACTTATATAGCATCTGCTTGAATCTTTGGAGGAAGGAACTTGAGCGAAAGTCCAAACTCAGTAATGAAGAGAAAGACGAGATAGAATGGATTGAAGATGACAAAAGTGAACGTATCAGGATTATAAATGAATGTATAAATGCTCTTGGAGAAACATGCCGAAAGGTGCTATCTTATTACTACTTCGATGGTATGACCATGAGCGACATTGCAGAAAAAATGAATTTTGCCAATCCTGATACAGCAAAAACAAAGAAATATAAATGTAAACAACGATTAGATAAGTTAATAAAAACAAAATATTCAGCCAGCGATTTTTTAGATTAACATGAACAGAAAGTTGAACCATATCGAACAAATTGAACGTTATCTGGAAGGCAACATGTCGGGAGAAGAGCTGCAGGCTTTTGACAAACTCCTTGACAAGGATCCTATGTTGAAATCAGAGTTTCAATTACAAGAGGATATTATTAGTGCCATAAAAGATAGCCGAAAAGCAGAACTTAAGGCTCGGCTCGACAATATTAATGTCGGTGCTTACAACACAGGCATTAGTGCCGCGAAAATAGTGTTGACTGGTGCAATAACAGCCGCCATTGGCCTTGGGATATATTTCTATAGCCAGGAAAGCACTGAGAATAGCCCTAGTCAAGTTCAAGAGCAGCCTATCTTAGAAGACACTAATGCTTTCATCCAGCCTGAAGAGAATGGCGCAGTATCTCCTACTCAGATTGAGCAATTGGATGAACCTATACTAGCACATAATGCGGCGACCGAAGATATTGTGATAAAAGAAAAAGAAGACGAAAATATCAAGGCAGAGGCAGCAACGACTGTTGTAGCCACTCCAGAGGTTACCCCTCCTACCCCCATAGAAGCTTTTGAAGACGTAGAAGGAATGGCCCTTGAGATTAAGACACCTTCCAATAAACTGGAGGAGTCTCTTGCTTCTACTGAGGTTACGGCCGTAGAGATTGAAAACGAGGAAGACCACGGCAATAGCTTCCATTACAAGTTCTATAACAATAAACTGTACTTATACGGCGACTTCAAAAATATCCCTTATGAGCTTATTGAATTGAATACTGTGTCTGGGAAAAGCGTTTACCTATACTATAAGGGAAGCTTCTACTATCTGGAGTCCAATCAGATGGAGATATCTCCACTAAACCAGATCAAAGATCAAAACCTTATCGGAGAGCTTGAAGGCCTGAGAAAAAAGGAATAAGAAACGGCTTTAACAAACAAAAAAAGATCAACGTATAGAAATACCTTGATCTTTTTTTGTTTTGGTGAAATTACAATCATATTATTGTCGAAGGTGCAAAAGCCCAGACGATAATATGCTTAAAGATCTTCTAGCATGGTCAAGCAAGGGCACCATCATCTGCCGTTGTTGCCGTTGCTACAATTTTCACGGCACAGCTCAAAAGGAACAATATTGTTGTCCTTGAGAAAGTTGTAAATACAAATAAATTCTTAAATTTGAAGCTTTTTAAAGGATAAGTGCGAGCAGATAAAAAATATAAAAAGAAGAAAAAACTTGGGAGCTACCCGTATGTAAGTGTAGTCTTTAGTATTACGCTTGCACTATTTGTGGTAGGGCTTTTTGGACTATTGCTACTACATGCCAATCAACTGAAGAATCTGATTCGACAGAACATAGAAGTTCAGGTATATCTTAACAAATACATCACGGAGAATCAGCGTATAAAAATCAACAAAACCCTGGCCAGCAAAGATTATGTGCTAGTGGAAGATGGCACTCCACAAATATCCTATGTTTCCAAAGAAGAAGCCGCAGAGCAATTTATAAACGAAACGGGCGAGGATTTTATTAACTTCTTGGGCGAAAACCCCTTGAGAGATGCCTATGCCATTAAAATAAAGTCCGATTACCACGATCAAGATAAGCTCGTAGGCATAAAAGAAGACATTGAAGCCATTTCTGGTGTTTTTGAAGTCACGTACATAGAAAGCTTGATTGACTCCATCAATAAGAACGTCACAAAAATCAGCATTATCTTAGCAAGTTTTGCCCTTATACTGCTGATAAGCGTGATCATGTTGATCAATAATACCATTAAACTCGCTTTGTTTTCTCAGCGGTTTTTGATCAGGAGTATGCAACTAGTGGGTGCTACGGCAAGTTTTATTCAAAGGCCTTTCTTGTACAGGGCCACATTACACGGCATGCTTGCGGGGATATTTGCGTCAATATTGCTTATCTCGCTCATGCACTATGCAAACAATGAGATTGAAAACCTCAGCAGCCTGCAAGACCCTGAAAAAATCCTATACCTACTTGTGGGATTACTGTTACTAGGGGCCTTTATAGGCTTTATAAGCACATTCAGATCTGTGCGGAAATATTTAAAAATGTCTTTAGACGAACTATATTAACATGGATAACAAAAACAAACTTGCTTTCGGCAAGAAGAATTACGTAATCATGCTCATTGGGATTGGCGTACTTCTCGTGGGCTTTACTATCATGGCTTTGGATAATCAGGATTATGGATTTGGTTTTTTTGGCCTCACCTTAGGACCGATTGTTGTTATGATGGGGTTTATTATTCAGTTCTTTGCTATCATGTATAAACCAAAAGAAGAAAATGAGTGAAATTCAAGCGATTATTTTAGCTATCGTCGAAGGAATCACTGAGTTTCTTCCCATATCTTCCACAGGGCACATGATTATTGCATCCTCTATTATGGGGATAAATGAACTGGAGTTCACTAAAATATTCACGGTAAACATTCAGTTTGGTGCCATTCTTTCTGTTGTTGTCCTTTATTGGAAACGTTTTTTCACCTCTCTTGACATCTATTATAAGTTATTTGTAGCCTTCATCCCTGCTGCTGTCATCGGGCTTTTGCTCAATGACATCATCGATCAATTGCTGGAAAATGTAGTAGTGGTAGCTGTCATGTTGTTATTAGGAGGGATCGTCCTGATTTTTGTAGACAAGTGGTTCAACAATTCCAAAAAAGACATTGATGCGCTATCTTATCCAAGTGCCTTTAAAATAGGCCTTTTCCAGTGTCTTGCCATGGTGCCAGGTGTGTCACGGTCAGCCGCTACCATTATTGGTGGGCTGTACGAAAAGATGAGCAGGAAAGCCGCCGCTGAATTCTCTTTTCTGTTGGCTGTACCCACTATGTTTGCTGCAGCTTCTTACAAGTTGCTACAAGGCTACCAATCAATCGGCACGGGCGACATCCAAATCCTATTGATAGGCAATGTTGTGGCATTTCTCGTAGCTATGGCTGCTATCAAATTTTTCATCGCATTTCTGACAAAATATGGATTTAAAGTTTTTGGTTATTACAGAATTGTGTTGGGCTTAGCTATCTTAATCTTGTTGGCCTTGGGCTACGATCTTACTGTATAAAATGGATTTGAATTTTGAAGAGGGTGCTGTCATTCTAATTGACAAACCATTGGAATGGACTTCTTTTGATGTAGTGAAAAAAATAAGAAATGCTATTCGCATAAAAAAGGTGGGCCACGCAGGCACTTTAGATCCGTTGGCCACCGGCTTACTAATCTTATGCACAGGCAAATTCACCAAAAAGATAGACCACTACCAAGGAATGCCTAAAGAATATACGGGCACTATGCTTCTTGGTAAAACTACCCCATCAGTTGACTTAGAAACCGAGTTTGACAGTGACACAGCCACTGAACATTTAACCTTAGAAATGGTAAAGGCAGCCACTGATAATTTCATAGGAGACATTCTGCAAATACCTCCCCACTATTCTGCCATTAGAATCGACGGTGAGAGGGTATATAAAAAAGCCCGGAAAGGTGAAGAAGTAAAAATCGACCCACGCCCAGTTACGATCCACTCCTTTGAGATCACCATAAGCCAATTGCCGGAAGTCTCCTTTAGGGTGACTTGCTCGAAAGGAACTTATATAAGGAGCTTGGTAAGAGATTTTGGTGCACTTCTCGGGGTAGGCGCATGCCTCACTTCTCTCAGAAGAACGAAAATAGGAGACTTTTCTATAGATGAAGCCTATAACCTCCCTGATTTCATTGAAAAACACCGGGCAAGTAAAACATGAGCACTTGAAAAACGTCAAAAACCATAAAAGCATGACATCGTTTTAATGTTCATCATGACTTTTTCTATCTATTTCTTTTTTTACTTATTGCATTCAAAATAGTAGCCTGATGAAAATCTATGAAGGAGTTGAAAACTTTCCCAAGCTGTCATACCCAGTAGTAACAAGTGGAACGTTTGACGGTGTTCATATCGGCCATCAGAAGATCCTTTCTCGCATAGTGGAAGTAGCAAGGGCATGTGCTGGGGAAACAGTATTGATTACCTTCTGGCCTCACCCACGTTTTATACTCGGCAGCGATAAAAACCTAAAACTCCTGTCAACTTTTGAGGAAAAAGCTTCCTACTTAAAAAAATCAGGCATCCACCACTTGGTAAAAATTCCTTTTACCAAAGGCTTTTCAGAGTTGTCCTCAGAATCCTTCATTAGAAACATCCTAGTGGAGAAGATTGCTACCAAAAAGCTGGTCATCGGCTACGACCATAGATTTGGCAAAAATAGAGAAGGGAGCTTTGAGCACCTGAAAGCCAATGAAGCTGCCTATGGATTTGAAGTAGAAGAGATCCCTCGGCAAGACATCGATGATGTGGCGATTAGCTCCACAAAGATAAGAGAAGCTTTGGAAGCTGGAGACGTTGCCATGGCCAATGAGTACCTAGGAAGGACCTATAGTTTGGCAGGAATAGTGGGCTCGGGAAAACAATTGGGGAGGCGAATAGGTTTTCCTACTGCCAACATCATCTTACTGGAGACCTACAAGCTTGTTCCGGGTGACGGTGTATATGCCGTAGAAGTAAAACACAAGTCACACCTTTATCAAGGCATGTTGAACATAGGGATAAGACCTACTGTAGGCGGGGTGTCCAAAGTGATTGAGGTAAATATTTTTGATTTCAAGGAAGATATATACGGCCAAGAGCTAAGGGTATTTTTTAAGCATAAAATAAGGGAAGAAAAAAAGTTTGATTCTTTAGAGTCGCTCAGCAATCAGTTAAAGCGAGACAAGGAGAATGCCATTAGAATCCTGAACACAAAATAACTTCCTTTCTATATCCATTTTATTAGGTTACAGCTCTTATTATAAGGCATATATTTTTGATGCCAAACGTCGGACAATTGTTCATTCAATAATATCCTTATGATCAACAAGCAGGTTTCGTCGGCAGAAGCGGTTATCCATCTCATAAAAGACAATTCGACACTGATGATTGGAGGGTTTGGCCTATGCGGCATCCCTGAGAACTCAATCAAGGCCTTACTCAGATCTTCTGCTAAGGGGCTCACCTGCATTTCCAACAATGCTGGCGTAGATGACTTTGGCATTGGCTTATTGCTCAAAAACAGGCAAGTAAAAAAAATGATAGCCTCTTACGTAGGCGAAAACAAGGAATTTGAAAGGCAGCTATTGACAGGAGAGCTTGAGGTAGACTTAATACCTCAAGGTACATTAGCCGAGAGAATCAGGGCAGGGGGAGCTGGAATTCCAGCCTTTTACACACCGGCAGGCTTTGGAACAGAAGTAGCAGAAGGCAAGGAAGCCCGGATGTTTGACGGGAAGATGTATTTGATGGAAACATGGTTGAAAGCAGATTTTGCCCTTGTGAAAGCCTGGAAAGGTGATACAGCAGGAAATCTCATGTACAAAGGGACGGCCAGAAATTTTAACCCTATTATGGCTACTGCTGCCAAAATAACCATTGCCGAAGTAGAAGAACTTGTTCCTGCGGGCCAACTGGATCCTAACCAAATTCATACGCCAGGAATATTTGTGCAACATATTTACGAAGGAAAGGATTATGAGAAGAGAATAGAGCAAAAGACGGTGAGTGGGTAAGATACGAGACAATTAGTCTTCAGGAACCAGATTGAAGTAAGCAATAACAAAGGGCCATAATCAATGGAAAGATGGCAGATAGAGAGTGATTGGATTATCAGATGGTAGCCCGCTGGCACATTGGCATATTAACTCATTGGTACATTAATTCATTAGCAGCATGAGTTTAGATAAGATAGGAATCGCTAAAAGAATCGCACAAGAAATTAAAAGTGGGATGTACATCAACCTTGGAATCGGTATTCCTACCTTGGTTGCGAATTACATTCCTGAGGATGTAGCCGTTGTACTCCAATCTGAAAATGGGCTGTTAGGCATTGGTGCTTTCCCCACCGAAGCAGCGATTGATCCAGACTTGATCAATGCAGGCAAGCAGACCATAACCATGCGACCTGGTGCGGCCCTCTTCAATTCAGCAGAAAGCTTTGCTATGATACGAGGTGGACATATCGACCTTACCATTTTGGGTGCAATGGAGGTTTCCGAAAACGGAGACATTGCCAATTGGAAGATCCCAGATAAGATGGTAAAAGGCATGGGCGGGGCCATGGACCTAGTTGCCTCAGACGCTTATATCATTGTGGCAATGCAACATAAAAGCAGATCAGGGGAGTCCAAATTGCTACCAAGTTGTACGCTTCCTGTTACTGGTTTGAGATGTGTAAACAAAATCGTCTCTGACCTAGCTGTAATGGAAGTAATACCTGAAGGCGGATTCAGGCTCTTGGAGCGGGCTCCTGGAGTAAGTATTGAAGAAATCCAAGCTGCTACATCAGGCAAGCTCATTGTTGAAGGAAATATTCCCGAAATAAGAATTTAATATGCTTAACAGCACTGCCCTATTGATGAGCTTTCACTAATTTTGCCACGAATTAAAAAAAGAACATGATACGACATACTTTACTATTAACACTCATTGGTAGCATAGCATTACTATTTACTGCATGTGACAAAAACAATAACATCAATATATTCTCTATCAAGGACGACCAACAACTGGGCCTTCAAGTAAGTAAGGAAATTGCCCAAAACCCAAATGAGTTTCCTGTACTTTCCGAAACTGAATATGCTGATGCCTACCAATATCTCAATAACATACTAGATGAGATACTGGCATCAGATGACATTTCATATAAGGAAGAATTTGCTTGGAAATTACACATAATCGATCAGGACGTACTGAACGCTTTTGCTGTACCTGGCGGATATATATACGTATATACTGGATTGATCAAATATCTGGACAAGGAGGATGATCTTGCAGGTGTTCTGGCACACGAAATTGCACACGTGGACCAACGCCATAGCACGCAACAACTCCAAACTCAATATGGACTAGATATCTTACTGAGTGTAGCATTGGGGCAGAACCCCGGCCAATTGAAACAAATAGCTGGTGCTTTGGCAGGCAACCTTGCCTCGTTAAGCTTTAGCAGGAAGCACGAAGAAGAAGCAGATAAGTTCTCGGTTTATTACTTAGAAGAAACTTCATACCAATGCAATGGCGCTTTCACATTCTTTCAAAAATTAATTGACAGTGACCAAGCGGGCCAAACACCGACGTTCCTCAGCACGCACCCCGATCCTGCCGAAAGAATAGAAGACATCAATAAAACTGCCCAAGAGATTGGATGCAGCACGTCACCGCTCAATCCCGACTCTTATCAAACTTTCAAGGAAATGCTTCCTTAAGCATCAATTTTTACATCCATATTATAGAGGGTGAGGAGTGTGCTTCTTGCCCTCTATTAATATTAGCCGTTTTTGAGTGATGAAGGAAATGCCTATTTTTACACAATTTTAAAAATAAGCAATAAAGGAAGAGGGCACAATTGGCCCAATGAGGTAATTAAACAAGATCTAAATTATTGATCAAATGAAAAAATCAGAGATAAACTTTACGATAGAGCTAGACGAACAAAACGTTCCTGAAAAGATATTTTGGCATGCTACTGACAAAGAAGATGATGGCTTGGCGGAAACAAAATCTATAAGTCTTTCTTTGTGGGATCATTTTCATAAAAACACCCTTCGCATTGACTTGTGGACTAAGGATATGCCCATGGACGAAATGAAAAGGTTTTACATTGATATGCTCGGAGGCCTCTCTCAAAGCATTCTCACCGCAACGAGTGACGAATATATGTCAGGTGAAATCAACGCTCTTTGCGAAAAACTTGTAGAACACGTAAAAAAAGAAAACGAATCTGCTAAATAAAACAGGCAAGGGATTGCAATAGGTGCTAGACTTCTACATAGAACTACCCAAAAACTTACTTAGCGAGAATACTTGGTCGATAGATATTGTACTAAGAGGATGAAGTTTATATCTTTGACTTTGCTAAAACAGACCCAGTATGAACCCAAAGACAGTTCTTGCACTGTTATTTATCCTATCTGTCTATACCTTAAATGCTCAGGATACAGATAAGCTAAATAAGAATAGCTTTTATGACATCTTGGCATCGGAGAACCTCGACAAAATCGATTCTCTTCTTTCTGCGATCCAAGAAATTACCTTAAAAGAAAAAGGTGCCTATGAGGGAGCATTGTTGATGAAAAAGGCAGACCTTATCAAAGGACCTGGAAAAAAGCTGTCAGTATTTAAGGAAGGGCACGAACTGTTGGAGCGTGCTATCAATGATGACAAAACCAATGCAGAATATAGGTTCCTGCGACTTATCATACAAGAAAATGCACCTAAGATACTTGGGTACAACAATGAGGTTGCTACTGACAGCCTGCATATTTTGGAAAACATCAATACGTTGACGCCTGCGGTGCAGAAAGCTTTGCTTGATTATTGCAAGAAATCAAAGGCATTGGATGAGGAAAGCGTAAGAAAAGCATTGCTATGAACAAAAAAGTACTCGCGCTATATTATTCCCAATCGGGGCAATTAGAAGATATTTTGAATAATTTGATCGAGCCTTTGCTGGCGGCAGGCATCTCGGTGGAAAAGATACATATCCAACCTGAAAAACCCTTTCATTTTCCATGGACAAGTGACCGGTTCTTTGATGCGATGCCCGAAAGTGTTTTAGGCACTCCTGTACCTTTGGCACCTTTCGAACTAAAAGAAGAAGATTATGATTTGGTGATATTAGCTTACCAGCCATGGTACCTATCTCCAAGCATTCCAACAACTTCTATGCTCTTACATCCTAAAATCCGCAGCATTATAGCCCACAAGCCAGTGCTAACGCTTATAGGATCGAGGAATATGTGGCTCAATGCGCAAGAAAAAGTAAAAAAACACTTACAAGAGGCCAACGCCAACCTAGTCGGCAACATAGCCCTTTTCGACAGAAACAATAACAGCATCAGTGCGGTCACCATCCTATATTGGATGTTGACAGGAAAAAAAGACCGAATGTGGGGTATATTCCCTAAGCCTGGAGTAGCAGATGAAGATATAGAACGAGTAAAAGCTCATGGCGCAACTGTACTAGAGAGGTTGCAGGAAGGCAATTTGGAAAGGCTCCAGGAGCAACTTGTGGCAGCAAATGCTTTAGAAGTGAAATCCAACTTGATGTTCATAGAACATAGGGCCAAGCGGTTGTTTGCTATCTGGGCCAATTTGATTATAAAAAGGAAAAACAGGACCCTATGGCTAAAGATATTTAAATATTATTTAGTCATAGCTTTGTTTATTGTAGCACCCATTGTGGTGACCATAAACCGTATCCTTTTCCAACCCTTTATGCAGAAAAAGATTCAGAGGAAAAAGCAGTACTATTTAGCAGTGAATTAAGAGGAGCGTATAATGACAGCAGTATATATAACAAGGACAGCAAAATTTCTCCCAAATCATCCCATTTCTAATGAGGAAATGGAGCAATATTTAGGGATGATTAACAATAATCCTTCGAAGTCACGAAGGATCGTATTGAGAAATAATGGGATAACCAACAGGCACTATGCGCTTACAAAGGATGGGAAAGCAACCCATACCAATGCTCAAATGACCGCTATAGCTGTCAAATCGCTGCTTTCAGAAGAAAGCCCCACGCTAGAGGAAATCCAACTCCTATCGTGCGGCACCTCTACTCCCGATCAGATGATGCCTTCTCATGGGGTAATGGTACACGGGTGGCTCCCGGAGTCCAAAGCTATTGAAGTGGTATCGCCTTCGGGTGTCTGTTGTTCGGGCATGCATGCACTAAAATACGCTTACATGGCTGTGAAGTCAGGTGAAGTAGACTTAGCTGTAGCTACCGGTTCAGAACGTACATCTCGATTGCTCAGTGCCGACTCCTTTGAAGAAGAGGTGCAGAAACTCGCCGAGCTCGAAAAAAACCCCTATATTGGATTCGAAAAGGAATTCTTAAGATGGATGCTATCGGATGGAGCAGGCGCATTTTTGCTGTCCAATACTCCAAACGAAACTGCTTTAAACCTTAAGATAGAATGGCTAGAAGGAGTTTCTTACGCACATCAACAGGAAGCCTGCATGTATATGGCCAGCGATAAGATGAGCGATGGCACTTTAAAAAGCTTTATGGATTTCTCTCCCTCTGATATTGTCGATAAGTCAGTCATGAGCATCAAACAGGATGTAAAGCTCCTGAGTCAGCATATCGTATCGCTAGGCTTTGACAAACTCAAAGATATATGTGAAAAAAGAAACTTAAGCGTAGACGAAATTGACCACTTCTTGCCTCACCTTTCAAGCAAATTCTTTGAAAGTAAAATTGCTGAAAGTCTGGAAAGCAATGGCATGGGAATCCCTGCTGAAAAGTGGTTTACCAACCTTAGCACAGTGGGCAATGTTGGGGCAGGCTCCATATACTTGATTATCGACGAACTGTATAATAGCGGTAGGTTGAAAAAAGGAGAGAAAATATTGGTGGCTGTGCCAGAAAGTGCCCGCTTCTCTTATGTGTTTGGCCTGATGACTGTTTGTTAGTACACGAACGACAATATCAGCCTAACTTAAACTTCTATCTATAATGAAAGCAAAAGATATCCCTCAAGATCCCGGCGCTTTAGATAAGTTCACCAAAGAAGTTTGCTATGCTGTAAACGAATCAGGAGAATATGTTACCAAGCTAAGCAGAGGTTGGGAGATAAAAGCAGAAGCATTGGATGTAGCCTGGAACGATATTGCTAAACGTGTAGAGACAGCTAAAGAAAAGGTGAAAAGTGGCCAGGCCAGCCCTATAGTTTATTTTATGGAACTGAAACTGATGGATATAGAGATTGTGTCCGCCTATACAGGCATATGGAAATGGAGAGTAAAGCGACACCTTAAGCCTAAAGTATTTAATAAGCTTTCTAAAAAAGTATTAGAGAAATATGCAAGCGTTTTTGAAGTGAGTGTGGAAGACCTCAAATCTATAGGGAATGACAAATAAATTTGAGCATATCCAGGCAGCGCACTGTGAAAATGGCGTAACGACTAATCTGCTCCGACATGTTGGAGTAAATGACATTACTGAGCCGTTGGCATTTGGGATTGGCTCAGGCCTGTTTTTCATCTATATCCCTTTCATGAAAATCAATCATGGTCCTGCCATAGCATTCCGCACTTTGCCAGGGGCTATATTCAAAAGAACCTGTAAGTCTTTAGGAATTCCTGTCGTTCAAAAAAAATTCAGGTCTAGGGAAAAAGCCAAGCAATATTTGGAAGACAGCATTTCCAATCACCAGCCTGTCGGCTGCCAAGTAGGCGTTTATTTCCTTCCTTATTTTCCCAAGGAGTATAGGTTTCATTTCAATGCGCATAACTTAATTGTCTACGGAAAGCAAGATGGCCACTACCTGGTAAGTGACCCTGTAATGGAGCAGCCCACCACAATGACCGAATATGAATTGGAAAGGGTACGTTTTGCGCAAGGACCACTGGCACCCAAAGGTCAAATTTATTTCCCCAAACAAGTTGGAGAAATCTCTAGGGATAAAATTCGCGATGCCATCAAAACAGGGATTAAAAGAAACATCAGGGACATGCTCTATATCCCTGGAACCTTTGCAGGGGTAAGTGGCATTAAGTATACCGGTAAAAAAATCAAAAAATGGCGGGATAAACTAGGCCTCAAAAAATCAGGCTTATATCTTGCCCAACTCGTACGGATGCAGGAAGAAATTGGAACTGGCGGTGGCGGTTTCAGGTTTATGTACGGTGCTTTCTTGCAACAGGCCTATGCCTACCATCCCTATGACGAACTTAAGAGCATCGCCGACAAGTTCACCCAATCAGGCGATTTGTGGCGCTCTGCGGCAGTACAGGCTGCTGCTATTTACAAAGGTAGGCTTGGATCACAGGAAGATTTCAATATCATGGGAGACTATTTGATCTCCATTGCCGAAATAGAGCAGGAGGCGTTTCGAGCTTTAGCAAAAACAAAATGGAGGTAAAGGAAACATGGGCAATTGAGGTAGAGAACCTGAGCTTTCAGCATCCAGGACAAACTCATATGTGCTTAGACCATGTTAATTTAAAAGTGCTTTCAGGAGAGCGGTTTGGGCTATTCGGTCCCAACGGGGCAGGCAAGACCACCTTTATGAACTTGATGACTGGTGTGCTCAAGTTCAATAATGGGAGCATAAGATTATTTGGAAAAGATATACAGCAACAAGGGAAAGCTATCAATGGCCTTTTTGGCTTTGTCCCACAGGATCTATCATTCTATCATGAACTCAGCCCTGTAGAAAACTTGGCATTTTTTGGGGCTTGGGCGGGAATGAAGAAGGCAGCCATAAAGCAAAGAACTGACGAGCTCCTGGATGTGCTTGGGCTTGGAGATGTTCGGAACAAGTTCGTTGGACGCTTCTCAGGTGGCATGAAAAGAAGGGTCAACCTGGCCATTGGTGTCATGCACAATCCCCCTATCCTTTTTTTAGATGAGCCTACGGTTGGGGTGGATGTACAAAGCCGCCATGCTATCATTGGCTACCTCAAAGAGCTCAATCGAAATGGTACGACATTGTTCTATACCTCTCACCAATTGGGCGAAGCGGAACAATTGTGCGAAAGAATTGCTTTGATCGACAAAGGAGAGATCATCCTTACAGATCAATTAGACAATCTGCTCGTGCAACACAAAGGGGGCTTGGAAGATTTGTTCTTAAACTTAACCGGAAAGGCATATAGAGATTGGTAATGTATAAGTTGACGGCGACCATATTGAAAGATCTGCGCATACTGACCCGTGACAAGGTGGGGCTGGCCCTTATGTTTGCTATGCCAATCCTTTTGGTCCTTGTGATTACCAGCATTCAGTTAAGTACTTTTGATTTGGTAAACGACAACAAGGTACCGCTACTGGTAAGCAATCAGGACAAGGGCCCTAGCAGCATCCAACTTATGGAGGCACTTGACCGCATAGGAATGTTTGATGCCATTCATATTTCCGAAGAAGCAGAAGATGTAAGCATGAGTGCGCTCATGCAAGAAAAGGATGCACTACTGGCCATTATAATCCCTTCAGATTTCTCCGAAAAAATAGAAAGGAAAACAGAGGATATCAATGAAAAAGCGCTGAGTGACTTTGGACTATCTACTTCCTCTACAGAGATGGACACCATGGCCATAGACCCACTGGTTTTATATTATCATCCTGTGCTACAAGAATCTTACCGGCACTCTATTCATGGTGCCTTGACAAGTGCCTTACAAATAGTAGAAACCAAGAGTGTGCTCCAAAAGCTCTACCTTTCACTCAATGAAAAAGAAATGCCCAAGGAACTGGAAGAAGCCCTTGTCAGCAACCATACAGCTATTCATGAAATCCCGGCGTCAAGAGACGGCAGTAGGGCAATCCCAAATGCTACCCAACATAATATCCCTGCATGGACAGTTTTTGCCATGTTCTTCATTGTCACCTCACTGGGGAGCAATGTGGTAAAAGAAAAATTAAGTGGCAGCTTTGTTCGTTTGAAAACCTTGCCAACCAACTACATCATTGCTTTAGCAGCAAAAATGATCGCCTACATGATTGTGTGCTTGGCCCAAGTGTTTGTTATCTTTGCCATTGGGTTCTGGGTGTTTCCCCTTATTGGATTTCCCCCTCTCAACCTCCCAAGTGATAAAGCGGGACTCCTTTTGGTCTCGATATTTTCAGCCTGGTGTGCCATTAGTTATGCCATTTGTATAGGGGTGTTTGCCCAAACCCAAGAGCAGGCCAATGGTTTTGGCGCTGTTTCAGTCGTCATCTTGGCAGCTATTGGGGGCATACTAGTGCCAAGCTTTGCCATGCCAGATTCATTTACGATCTTCATGCGACTTTCGCCACTGCATTGGGCATTAGAGTCTTATTATGGGTTGTTTTTGGAAGGAGGAAATTTCAGAGATGTTTTGGATAGCATTATACCCATGACAATCATCTCGATCGGCATCCTCGCAATCGCCTTTATAGGCCTAAAAAAGAAAAATTTGATATAATTAAATAAAAATGGAAAATTCACAATTGAAGGAACAATTAAAGGCACAGATCATCACGTACCTGAACCTAAGCCCTTTGGAGCCCAAGGACATCCAAGATGATCAGCCTTTATTTGGTGAAGGTTTGGGATTAGACTCTATCGACTCCATTGAGTTGGTTGTCCTGCTCGAAAGAGAGTATGGAATAAAAATAGAAAACCCGAAAGACGGCCGAAAAATATTGATAGACATTAATATCATGGCTGATTATGTGGCTGCTAACCGAATAAAGTAAAATCAATTGACAAGGATTTTCATAACAGGATTAGGAATTATCAGCCCATTGGGTTACAATTTAAACGAAAACCTAGCGGGATTGCGACAAGGTAGGCGTGCTCTTACCCATTTAGAGCAGTTTTCTACCCGTTATGCAGCATCATTATATTTTGGCGAAATAAAAATCAGCAGTGAGCACCTTAAGGAAAAATTGAAGATCAAGGACAGCGGTGTTACCCGTACTACCCTATTGGCATTGCATGCGCTTGAAGAAGCACTAGCAGACAGCCACTTGAGTGCTGAAACCATAAAACATCCTGGAACTGCGCTGGTTGGAGCCAATACTGTAGGAGGCATGTGCCTGACCAACGAGCTATACCGCAATGCGGTAAGCGCCGAGAGCGGATTCGAATATTTAAACTCATATGATGCTGGTGCTACCAATTTAATGCTTCAAAAAAAATTTGGAATACGAGGCATTGTCAATACGATCAATACTGCTTGCTCTTCTTCAGCCAATGCGCTTATGTTTGGTGCGCGATTGATAAAAAACGGACTCGCCGACCGCGCAATAGTTGGAGGGACAGATAGTCTGGCAAAATTTACCATCAATGGGTTTAATGCCCTTTATATCTTGTCACCCGAACTCTGCCGTCCTTTCGATAAAAACAGAAAAGGCTTGAATCTTGGCGAAGGAGCTGCATTTCTAGTATTGGAAAGTGAGCGAGTAATAAAAGATAAAAACATCTATGCGGAGTTTACAGGTTGGGGCAACACAAGTGATGCTTACCATCCTTCTTCCCTCTCTCCTACCGGTGAAGGACCTTTTGAAGCCATGCAAGAAGCACTGCATATAGCACAGCTCAATGCTTCTTCTATCGACCATATCAATACGCATGGCACAGGCACAGAAAACAATGATGAAGTAGAAGGAATGGCCATGAAAAGGGTGTTTGATAAAGTCCCGCCGTTTGTTTCTTCCAAATCCAATATAGGTCACACGCTTGGAGCTGCTGGTGCAATCGAAGCTGTGTACAGTATTTTAAATCTTCATCACCAAGAATTATACCCTAGCTTGGGTTTTGATGCGCCCATTCCAGAAACTGGCCTGAGCCCCATCCTTACCTACCAAAAATCAAAGGTCAATCACGTCATGTCAAATTCCTTTGGTTTTGGGGGAAATTGCAGCTCTTTAATATTTTCAAAGGCTTAAATATGTTTTATATCCATTCCACATATTGTATTTCTGCCCAAAACGCACTCTTGGAGCCAAATTATGAAAACATTGTAGAATGCTCAGAAAACAAACTCTTGGCCATTGAGCCTTCTTATGACAATATTCCGCTTCCTATCTTGAGGCGAATGGGAAAAGCTGTCAGGATCGGCGTTGGGGCTTTTTTAAAAGTACTGAAAGAGCAGCCAACATACGACGGCATAATTGTGGGTACAGCCAATGGAGGCCTGGAAGACTGCATTAAGTTTCTTAATCAAATCATGGAATATGATGAAGGAACCCTCACGCCTACCAATTTCGTGCAGAGCACTGCTAATGCCATAGCCAGTCAAATAGCATTATTATCTCGCACCAAGGGCTATAATATCACCCACGTGCATCGAGGACATGCTTTTGAAAATGCTGCTCTTGATGCGGCCATGAGAATACAAGAAAACCCTTCGCATTCCTATCTATTAGGAGGAGTTGAAGAGATTTCTTCTTATAATTACAATATCAACTATTTAGGTGGATGGTATAAAAAGGCCCCTATTTCTAATAAAACACTCTATAATCACGCCTCTCCTGGTAGTATAGCAGGAGAAGGAGCTGCAGCATTTAGGGTGAACGGTGAGCAAAAGAATGCCATTGCCCAATTAAGTGCGCTGCAGACTATTCATGGAGACGATAGAGACGATATAAAAGAAATCGTGCAGGATTTCCTGACAAAGCATATTGTCGCTCATGAAAAGATCGATTTGCTGCTCAGTGGCGAAGACGGTGATGACCGTATGCTTCCCTATTATTGGAATGTTGAAGCAACCTTAGGTGCAGATGTACCTATAGCCCGTTTCAAGCATTTAACGGGGGAGCTTGAAACAGCCACGGCCCTTGCCATGCATATTGCTTGTCAAATCCTGCTACATCAAAAATTACCTGAGCATATGTTGAAGACAGTTGCTGTTCGATATCCTATAAAAAATATTTTGATATACAATACCACAAAAGGCTATCAACACAGCCTAATGCTCCTCTCAAAAGTTTAATTAATTATTGTTCAATGGAATTCTTTAAGAAAGATACTAAACGTGCCCTTGAGGCAAAATACGAAGCGCAAAAGATCGCTTTTGGACCAATCGTTTTTCAAGCAGCTAGATGCTTGCGCGACTTAGGCATACTAGAGCTCATCGAGACCAGCCGGGAACAAGGCATGACCGAAGAGGAGGTGGCCACAAAACTAAACTTGTCGCAATACGGAGCAAGGGTACTCATGGAAGCAGGGTTAGGGATGGGCCTATTATGTATAAATGACGAAAGATACACCACCACCAAAACCTCTTATTTCCTCCTCAGAGACAATATGACAATAGCCAATATGGATTTTGTTCATGATATATGTTATCAAGGCATGTTTGACCTGAAAGCTTCAATCCTGAATGGAAAACCAGAGGGTCTTAAAGTATTCGGGGAACAGTGGAATACCCTTTACGAAGCTTTGTCTACACTCCCAGAAAAAGCTAAAAAGAGTTGGTTCTCTTTCGATCACTTCTATTCGGACATTGCTTTCCCTGAAGTGCTGCCCCATATTTTCAAACATAAAATCAAGCAAATTTTTGACGTAGGAGGCAATACTGGTAAATTTTCTATACAGTGTGCCCAGCATGACCCCAATATAAAGGTCACTATTTTGGACCTTCCCGGGCAACTGGCCATGGCCGCCAAGAACGTTAAGGAAGCTGGGTTTGAAGGGAGGATAGATGGCCACCCTATTAATTTGTTAGATGAAAGCCAAGCATTTCCTCAAGGTGCCGATATCGTATGGATGAGCCAATTCTTGGATTGTTTCTCAGAACCTGAAATTGTTTCTATACTCAAGAGAGCTAAAACGGCGATTGGAGAAGATGGCGCAATATACATTCTTGAAACTTATTGGGACCGTCAGCAATATGAAGCGGCTGCTTTCTCTTTACAGCAAACCTCCTTGTATTTCACCAATATAGCCAACGGTAACAGCCAAATGTATCATTCCAAAAACATGATTAAATGCATACATGAAGCTGGACTATATATCGATGAAGATATCGACAACATTGGAATCAGCCACACGCTCTTTAGATGTAAGATAAAAAAATAGGAAGGTAATAATTGGTGGTAAGCAGTTGACAATTGGCAAAAAGGCAAATAAACTTTTAACCTGAGTTCGATTACCTTGGAATATTGTCAATTGTGCCAATTCTTTATGCCTGCCCCTCGACTGTATTTCTTTTGTTTCAAGACAAAAGAAAAAGGGGAAATAACCTCAACAGTGCTGAATCTTATCTTTCAAAAGAAAAATCAAAGTAGAACTCAGGTTAACGCTATATGCATTACATCATTAGGAGAAAAAAATCCAGTTATGAATGATATACAAGCATCAGCTGACAGATGCTATCAGCTGATGCTCATTTGGCACTTTATTTTTTCTTTGCTCCTTTTTGCTTTTGTGTTTGGGCTTCTTTACTCGCTTTCATAGCCTCTTCCAATCGCATCTGGAACTTGGACTTTTTCTTGTTCACGTTTCTCTTCTTATTCTCCTCCAAGATAGCCCTAATCTTATCCTCATCGATAAAATTCTTGATTACAGCCTGCTGACCGAAAGTGAATAAGTTGGATACAAAATAATAAAAGGTAAGACCAGCAGGAAAACTATTTAAGAAGAACAAGAATGCTACAGGCATAATATACTGCATGGTCTTCATAGGACCTTGTATCGTTGTCATCTGGCTGTTAGACCAAGTATATAATATTTGCGATGCTGTCATCAGCAAACAAAACAAACTCACGTGGCTACCATAAAATGGTATGGTAAACGGCAAATTAATGATGCTGTCATAGGTAGAAAGATCTTTTGCCCATAAGAATGCTTCTTGCCTGAGTTCGATCGAATTGGGGAAGAAGTAGAACATGGAAATGAGAATGGGCATTTGCAGCAACATAGGGATACAACCGCTCAAGGGGTTGATGCCTACTTTCTGGTACAATTGCATCTGTTCCGTCTGTGCCTTTTGCATGTCATCGCCATGCTTTGCTTTTATCTCGTCCAGTTCTGGCTTCAGCACCTTTGTTTTTGCCATAGACACATAGGACTTGTAGGACAGAGGGGAGAGTAAAAGCTTAACAATAAAAACCAGGATGAAAATAATAATTCCGTAATTTGCAATATATACTTCCAAGAAATGGAAAATAGGAATGATCAAAAATTTGTTGACCCATGCCAAAGGCCCCCAGCCCAATTTTATGTTTTTAGAGAAGTCGGGCGCTACGTCCTTCAGCACTTTATAATTGTTAGGGCCGAAGAAATATTTCAGAACAACAGCGTTCTCTCCTTCCACAAGAGGGATTTCTAGGCTCACCTGAGCTGTTTTTACAGTATTGGAGTCGTTTGGATTCACCTCCGTAGACACCTCCATATTCCTGAAAGCATTCGTGGCAACGAGAGCTGAAGTAAAGAACTTCTGCTTTATAGCCACCCACTCTGCTGGTAAAGTAGGTTTTACTTCTTCTTTAGAAGTAGAAGTCTCGCTAAGATTATCAAAACCATCGCCTGACAGGTAATAGTTAATTGTAGTAACATTTCTGGAAAGCTCTATATGTTCTTCCTGACGTATAATTTTATTATGCCAATGGAAGTTTACACCCTTATTCCTCAGATCGATCCCATGAAAGGCAATCCTTTGGTGCAATTCAAATCCTGATCCACCCAGCGTGTAAATTTTTTCTATAGACTGCCCCGACGCCAAAGGTAGGGTAAAAACGATGGTAGCAGAATCTCCTTCCATTACCTTAACGTCAGCAGCTTCGCTTTCAAAATAGAGGTTAGAAAGGTTAACTGGCCCGTTATCTGTTTCTATGAAATAGTCCATTTGGCTACTATGCTCATCCAGCAAGTATAGTGGCTGCTTATCGTATGTAAAATACTCCTTAAGCAATATTGACTTCACTACAGCCCCTTGGGTAGAAAAAACGATCTTTATATCATCATTTTCAAGTACTACATCAGTGGCATTGCCTTCAACGGCCTGGGCAAAGTCTCCATACTTTTTTACATTCTCAAGTTGCCTAAGAGAGTCACTTTCCTCTATTATAATAACTTCTTCTTGAGTACTGGCCTGTTCGGCTTGCTCTTGTTTGACCACCTCACTTTCTTGGATCTCTCTGGGCATCGGCTCAGGAGCAAAAAAATGAAAATAGGCGAAAACAAGAATCGATACTAATAGTAAACCGGTAAGTTGGTTCTTATCCATACGAAATCAATAATGTAATTTGGGCTTAATTTGCCCGTTCAGTTTTAGTTATTTCAGTAACTGTATTCTAAAATTAGAGGCTCAAAATTAAACATTTATCTTGTTACATCACCATCCTATTAAGGATAGGTAAGAATATTCAATTACTTAATGCTTTAATTTTTAGATTTCTTAAACTCCAAGGCAGCTTTAACAAACTTCACAAACAACGGGTGAGGGCCAAGCACGGTACTCTTCAGCTCTGGGTGAAATTGGGTGCCTATGAACCAAGGATGATCATTTAGCTCAACAATTTCTACGAGCTTAGAGTCAGGGTTAATGCCTGAAGCAACCATCCCTGCCTTCTCAAAATCTTTTAAATATTTGTTGTTGAACTCGTACCTATGCCTATGCCGTTCGCTGATCTTTGATTTTCCATACACGCTATAAGCTTTACTTCCCTTCGTCAATTCACATGGATAAGCTCCCAGGCGCATCGTCCCCCCTTTCATGGTAATTTTCTTTTGGTCTTCCATCATGTCGATTACAGGATGGGGGGTGGCTGCATCCATTTCTGTAGAAGATGCATCTGTTAGGCCCAATACATTTCGGGCAAACTCAATAACGGCACATTGCATACCCAAGCATATCCCAAAGAAAGGCACCTGCTGCTCTCTGGCATACCGCACGGCCTCGATTTTTCCTTCCAAGCCTCTTTCGCCAAACCCTGGGGCAACCAAGATGCCATCAAGATCTTGTGTAAGTAAGCTGATATTTTCATTGGAGACCTCTTCGGAAGAAATCCATTTTAAATTCACCTTGCATTCATTTTCTGCGCCTGCATGGATAAAGCTTTCCACGATAGATTTATAAGCATCTGGCAATTCAACATATTTACCCACTAGCCCTATGCGCACTTCGTTTGTAGGATTTTTCAGTTTTCCTAAAAACTCCTTCCATTGTTCGATATCTGGCTCCGTCTTGTGAGAAAGCTTCAACTTTGCCAATACGCGCTCGTCCAGCTTTTCCTTCTTCATGAGCAAAGGCACATCGTATATCGTTTCGGCATCCAATGCCTCTATCACAGAATTGATGTGCACATTGCAGAATAGGGCCAGTTTCTTCCTGATCTCCTGTGGCAAACGCATTTCTGAACGACAAACCAGGATATCAGGCTGAATACCTGCTTCCAAAAGTTGTTTGACCGAATGCTGCGTGGGCTTGGTTTTCAGCTCCCCAGCCGATTTCAAATAAGGGATGAGCGTAAGGTGAATCACCAGCACGTTATTGGGGCCTAGGTCCCAGCGAGCCTGTCTCACGGCCTCGGTAAAAGGCAGCGATTCAATATCGCCTACACATCCGCCTATTTCTGTAATGACAAAATCGTATTTACCCGTTTCGCCCAAGAGATAAAAGTTTCTCTTGATTTCATCGGTAATATGGGGAATCACCTGAACTGTTTTGCCAAGGTATTCGCCCTGCCGTTCTTTGGTGATCACATTGTGGTAGATTCTACCTGTGGTGACATTGTTAGCCTGGGAAGTGGGCACATTCAGGAAACGTTCGTAATGTCCTAGATCCAAGTCGGTTTCGGCCCCATCATCAGTCACATAGCATTCGCCATGTTCATAAGGGTTTAGGGTGCCTGGATCGATGTTGATATAGGGATCGAACTTTTGTATGGTGACAGAAAGCCCCCTCGCTTGCAACAATTTGGCCAACGAAGCGGCAATAATTCCTTTTCCTAAAGAAGAAGTGACTCCTCCCGTAACAAAAATATACTTTGTGGATGACATGAAATTGGGTTTCTAACTAATAGATGTTACGGGGTACAAAGTTAGACATTCCAATTGATATTTAAACGACCAATTCATTTTATTATAAACAAGACACTTATCTCCCCGATAAAGGGCTGAGGCTTTGCGTAATTGTCCCATTAAAACTTTGAAAACGAACAGGTTTTACTTACATGTACTCGTGAAAGCCGTCCTGACTTATGTATGAAAGCCCGCCAACTTGTAATTTTCCCCTCGTCAAAATTGAACTATTTATATCGTATATTAAATTTTAACCACAAATCACGCATATGGTAACGATTAAAATAACACATAAAGTATTGACTTCAAGTATACTAAAGATAAAATATCTAAATATCACGTAAAACTTACCTTCTGTAATAAGCCACCATAATTGGATTATTTTCCCAATAGGGTTTTTCATAATCTTGTAAAAGGATTTTTAGCATTAGACATAATATTGTCTTAATAAGGGGAAATAATTATGGCCAGTGGTTTTCATATGTATATGTACAGAAGCATATATTTTTTAGCTGTTATATTTTTGTTTCTGAATACTTTCAAGCTTTCTGCTCAAGATTGTAAACCCTCCCATAACAGCGACTTTAAGATCTATGCTACTTGTGCACCTGTCGATGTTACTTGGGAAATGAAGGTGTATAATGTGACGGCTAGCAATGTAGCTTTTGTTTATGACTGGGGAGATGGAACCCCCCCCGTCGAGGTGTCTGCTACTTTTTTCCCAAGTGCTGTATCCGAATGGCGCGCTGACGCCATTGCCGAACATACCTATCCACAAGGCCCAGGTCAATGTACTTACGAAGCCCAGGTTTTTTTAAGAATCAACGGCGTATTGTGTTCAGAAGCAACTGCCAAAAGCTCTGTGGTGGTGCACGATGTAGATATATACAATGGTGGCAATTTGGCTATAGCACCAGCCGAACATAGGGTTTGTGCTGGAAATGAAACAACTGTAACTTTCCAGGATGTAAGTCATTGGAATTGCACACCTCCCGATGAAGAAAACGTTGTCAACAATCAAAACAGATGGGTACAGTGGGTGTATGGAACGCTTACTGGCCCAGGCAATAGAATTAACAATGTTAACGTAGACGGAACAATAGTTAATGCTCCAAACTTAATTTATGGAAATGTACATTTATACAATGGACCTGTTGAGGGTCCAGGTGGGCCCAACAGCTTCACAGTGCCTATTACCGTACCTGCTTCTGCTCAAGTAGGAGAGGTCTTTGAAGTCACCCTGCGCGTTTGGAACAAATGTAACCCTTATGATGATCCCACTATTTCCGGACCCCCTACCAACACGGTCGATGGTGACAACGCTCCCGTCATACAAACGGCTCGAATTGTGGTAGTCGCTGCTCCGACACCAAATTTTAATATAAGGAAAAACAACCCCAACACTGGTCCTATAAGCGACAAGTTCTGTCCAAACGAACCCATATATTTCCGTAACGCTTCTACGGGTGGTACTCACTATTCATGGGAGTTTATTTATCAAGACGGCTCACCCAATGGAGTGGTGGTGAGCACAGCCAATGGTCCTAACCATACACGGCAATTTACAGATGCAGGACAGTACAAAGCTGTACTAAGGGTATCCGATAATAATGCCGCAGGCTCATGTATTGCAGAAATAGAAAAAGATTTCGAGATTATCGACTCGCCCATTCCTGACATGGAAGTTTCTGTAGATGGTACGGCCACCACCGACCTGGACTTTTGCGAACGCCCTGGCACCCCATACGAGTTTTCAATAGAAAACAACACCTCGCCTGCTGGGCCGAATGTAAAATACACATGGAGGTTGAGAAAAAATGGCTCGGTCATTCAAACACTAGGGCCGAATGGCATTGATTTCACCACTAATTTCACCTTCCAGCTTGTTCAACCAGGAGCTTACAAAGTTGAGTTGACAGCCCTTGACGATGATACTGATTGTGCCAACACAACAGCAATAGACATCAATATCGCCAACAACCCTGTAGCCGATTTTGAAATTGTGAATGCCACTGACCTTTGTGTGGGACGACAAGTGCAATTTAATGACCTCAGCGGATTTGCTACAGCACCGAGTTTCTCTGATGACGGGATAGACAGTCGGACATGGTATTTTGACTATGACAACAACCCGGCCCTTCAAAGCACTGACCAAAATCCGACCTATAGTTTCCTTACGGTCGGGACATATAAAATACGATTGGAGGTAACAACAAAGTATGGTTGCGTTGATAGCAAAGAAATGATCGTTACGGTAAATCCTATTGCCGCTGCTCAAATATCAGTAGATAACAATGCACAGTGTGCTCCTTTTTCGCCTGTGTTTACCAACCAATTTGCCAATAGCCAGCACACATCCGTAACAGTGCTGAAATACCGTTGGATTGGTTATGATGAAAGCAATAATATAGTATTTGATGAAGAGC
Source organism: uncultured Roseivirgaceae bacterium (assembly GCA_964440915.1). Lineage (GTDB taxonomy): Bacteria > Bacteroidota > Bacteroidia > Cytophagales > Cyclobacteriaceae > CAMPJM01. The sequence continues at coordinate 78,053 of CAYTTV010000002.1, read as the reverse complement.
AGGTGCCCGATCCGGTTACCAACGACTTCCCCACGGAGTTTACTGAAGAGTTTCTTTATACCAGGACAGACAACCAAGATCAGATATACAGGGTGGTGATGCAGGCTTATGCTGCCGATGACAATGGCGACGAAGGCTGTGTGACGACGAGCAATGAAATTGCAATAACCGTAAACCCAACAGCCTCTTCGGGATTAGTCTCCGATTATAACCCTTACAATAGTAACTGTACCGATCTGGAAGTAAACTTCGAGGTCAATGCTGTCACCCAAGCATTACCCTTCCCAAAAACATACGAGTGGATTGTAACCGATGAAGATGGAGAAATATACAGGACTAGCAATGATGCGGCAAACACCCATTTCCAATACACTTTCACAAGCCAGGATTCCATTAATATAAGGACCTACAGGGTAACACTAGCCACTCACTCGACTTCTGGCTCATGTATTCAGCCGGCATCACAGGAAATAAAATTGAACCCAACGCCTTCATCTAAATTCACCTCTTCTATGAGTTGGGAGTGCGAAAATGTGTCGTTGAACCTGGACGCCAATCAGAAAGGCTTGAGCCCAACCAATTACTCCTGGACGTTCCTGGATCAAAACACTGGCGATCCAGTTCATTATATCAACAGTCCTGCCTTGGACGATAATTTCAGTCTAACTTTCGAGCGGGCAGATGATGACTTGGTTGTTGACGTGACCCTTCGCACGCGCAATTTTGCCGGTTGTGAAAGCACTGGGCCAACACAGACCTTTGTTATCCCCAAAAAGGAAGATTTTAAAGTAGCATTTGACACGATTCCTTCAATGCCTAAATGTGCACCACACGAAATCTCCTTTGAGAACAATTCAGATGTTCCAGCAGGCACTGTATTCGAATTCAGGGTACAAAGAGGCAGCTTGCCACCCATCACTGTCCCTGTAGATGGGGATATCAACGGTGTGTTTTCCTATACATTCGAAGACGCAGGTGAGTATATTGTCTCCCTTGTAGGCACAAACAGCACCACCAGTGGATGTACTGAAGCGTCTTATATCAACCTTACCATCCACCCAGCGATAAAGGCTTTCTTTGAACCTGGCTCTGCCAGCATATGTCCGGGGCAACAATTGTTCTTAAACGAAGCTTCTCAGATACCCTCTTCTGTTATTGCCACTAGAACTTGGACAATCACCAATTTGGATAATGGTGATCAATCTCAGGAATACGGGGCTAAACTATTCCACATATTCGACACTCCAGGGCAATATGAGATCGAGCTAATGGTACAATCTGCCGCAGGCTGTACTGACGTGATGACAAAAACCATCGAAGTAGCGCCACGGCCGGAGTTCAATCTTTCTTACAATGACACTTCTTGTGATCAGGCCTTCGACTTTAAAGTAGTACTTACAGATCCGACCATGACCATAAGTTCTGTAACGTGGACGTGGGGAGACAGTCAGTCTGAAGTCACAACTGACTTGGAAAACTTACATACTTACATCAATAAGAAAGGTTTTACTGGCTCTGATCAATACACGGGATCAGTTACTGCCACAGCCACTACAGGCTGTACTTTCACAAGAACTTTCACGGTGAATCTCCTGCAAGACATCAGTGCCAACTTTAGCATGGATAGAAGTGAAGGGTGCGCTCCTCTTGCCGTAACGTTTACCGATTATTCACTAGGGCATGACCCCGCACTGCAGCAATGGTCCTATAGAGAAGTTTCGCCTTCTACAGGGAGTTGGACAACCTTTGCTGGCACATATCACACTTTTGAAAACACCACTTCGGATACCAAAAAATTTGAAGTAAGACTCCAATCCATCAATGCTGACGGATGTACGGACGAAATAATTAAAGAAGTAACCGTTCACCCGCAGGTTGTAGCAGACTTTGACGTGGACATTCTGGATGGCTGTAGCCCCATGGAAGTAAGGTTCACTAACAATAATATACGCAATGGCGTCGAATATACGTGGGATTGGAGTGATGGCCCTAGTGACGTAACCACTACTGAAACCGAGATCACACACATCTTTGAGAATACTTCTTTTTCGGCTCCCAAAAACTTCCGGGTGAGGCTCACCGCTACTGATGTCAGTACAGGGTGTTCAGTGTATACAGAAAAAACGGTAACCGTGAGGCCTTCCATGAGCGCAACATTAGCCCCCTCTGTTCTCGAAGGTTGTTCACCATTGAATATCTCTATTGAGAACAACTTCAATGGAATAGACCTTCATGATTGGCAGGTTGTCAACCTCACCACGGGCCAAGTAGTGCCCGAATATGGTGCAACGACTGCATACTATGAGCATACGCTCGAAAACTTTGATTCAGAGATAATTCCCTATCGGATCATTTACACGGGTACCAAAAGCCACCCTAGTGGCACAGTGTGTAGTGTCACAGAAGTGACCGATGTGCTGGTTTATCCCGATATTACCGTTTCTTTCACAGCGACACCAACTTCACAAACCTTGCCCAGTGCTACGGTTACATTGAACAATACTACTCCTGATAAACCAGGCTATAATTACGAATGGGATTTTGGCAATGGCACGACATCTACAGGAAGGAACCCTGGAAGTATTGATTATGGTACATATGGAGAATTCACCATAAGCTTGACAGTAACCGATCAGTTTGGGGAATGCGACCAAACGGTAACGCAGGCAATAAAAATAGAGCCCACACTGCCCGAGATCGACTTTGAATACGAGCCTGCAAGTGGCTGCGGCCCGTTGACGGTACAGTTCATCAGCAAGGCAAAGTATGTCGAGCCAGGGACTTTATTGTGGGATTTTGGCGACAACAGTACGAGCAAATCAAGTGAGGTTAATCCTACTTATACCTATTATGAACCTGGCGAATATACAGTAACACTCTCTGGTTCTAATGCCAATGGCATTAGAACTTCCGAAACAAAGAGTTATATCATCAATGTATATGACAACCCGCGCGCCAACTTCAGGGTAAGGCAACGGATGCCCGTATACATGCCCGACTCTGTGATTTTCTTAAATGAGAGCATAGGGGCTGTCAGCTACCTTTGGGACTTTGGCGATGGCACAACCTCTACGGAGTTTGAGCCCAAACATGCCTACACTAAAGCCGGAGAATACACCATTAAATTAATCGCCATAAGTTCATTGGGCTGTGCCGACACTTTGGTGCGGGTGGGTGAAATCGAGATCGAGAATCAATTCGAGGTAAAAATACCCAACGTATTTACGCCTAATGGTGATCAGAACAACGACATATTTCTACCGCTGCTTCAAGGTGCCGTAGAATACAACTTGCTGATTTTTAACAGGTGGGGAGAATTACTATTTGAAAGCAAGAATCCTGAAGTAGGTTGGGATGGCTACTACAAAGGCGTAATGAGTCCGCCAGATGCCTATATCTACAGACTAGATGTCAAGTTTGAAAATGGGGAACGAACCACCAAGCACGGTGATGTCACATTATTACGATAGGGAAAGTTGCAATGGATATGGTAAGAAATTTAATAATATTGACCTTGTTGGGAATGCTCATTTGGGGCAATGCAAGTGCTCAGGATCCACAGTTCTCACAATTCTATAATGCCCCGCTGTACCTTAATCCTGCTTATACAGGCACGGGGCCAAAGGCACATCACAGGTTTGTCGCCAACTATCGCAACCAGTGGCCTGCAATTTCTACGGCTTTCAGGACTGCTGCTTTTTCATACGACTATTACCACCGAAATCTCAACAGCGGCTTTGGGCTTATGGTGACACAAGACGTCGCTGGAACTGCTAATCTAAAAGCTACCAATGTGGGGCTGCTATACTCCTATAAGATCCACCTTGCCAATAAGTGGGTAATTACTCCGGGCATCCATTTTTCATACAGCATGCGTTCTATCGATTACAATAAGCTGGTGTTTGGCGATCAATTTGAACTGGGCAGAGCGGATCTCTACCCCACCAATGACCTCATTGATACGTACGGAAAAGGCTATATTGACTTTGGGTCGGGCTTATTGATATACAACAAAAGTATTTGGTTGGGGCTCTCGGCATACCATATGAACAAGCCTAATCACTCTTTGATAGATGGCAATGACGAACTGCCTGTAAAATACTCGATACATGCCGGCTATAGGGTACCTTTGTACTATGGCCCCAAAGGCATGAAAAAGATGTCCAGCCTTGCGCCTTCCTTTATTTATAAGAAACAAGGCCAGTTTGATCAGCTTGACTTAGGGTTACATTTTCAATATGACCCTATTATGGCAGGTTTTTGGTATAGGGGCATCCCTGTCACCCAAAATGTGCCCGATCGGGTAAACCAGGATGCGTTGACCTTCTTGTTCGGGCTGAAGTTTGACGAGATTCAAGTAGGCTATAGCTATGATATCACCATTTCTGCTATGGGGCCATCCTCTGGTGGTTCGCATGAAGTATCCTTGATCTACCAATTCGAGCGACGCAGCAATGCCAAGACCAGCGTGAGAAGGGAAAAGTTCATCCCATGCCCTACATTCTAGCATAAGTCGAGCATTTCGTTTTATTTAATATAAATCAATAGGAAGGGCTATATCATTACGGGATTATCCCTTATTGGCAGCTTCGCAAATTTGATGACCTCGATACTGGGGCAGCCAAAGTCTACGGTTACTTTTCCTAAAACAAGATAACAACCCGCTCCCCGGAAGGGGTAAACAGGAGCGGAATGAGGAAAGTGCGTCGTATCGAAAAAGTTGCCCTCAGCATCCAGAAATGTCCCGAACCACATTTTCTTGTTATTCTTAGTCCGCACGGTTTTCTCACAAACATAAAGCCCCACCATTTTGACAACCTGTCCTGCAGATGCCACCAGATCGTTGGCCATCACGTCGCCCCGGTAGCTGGTCTTTAAAAGATCAAACATGGAAAGGGTCAATGGGAAGCCCAAGAGCTCCAACTCATGATAGGCATTTTCCAGCTCGGTATCGATCAGTTCAGGCAGGTGATAATGCTTACGTTCCACGTCGAAGAGCTCGGTCCCTCTTGTCCGCCCTGCCCCATGCCCCAAAAGTGTGTGCACGTCCCAGAGCAGCTCTTTCTTGCTCCTTCGGGTAAACCGCAGTGCTCCTACCCTGATCAAGATAATGGTCTGCTCCAAGCCAATACCTGTTCGTTTGATCAGGTCTTCAAGACCCTTATAATCTCCGTTCTGGATCCGCTCCTGAGGGATCAGCTCAATGAACTTTCCTTCCAAACCTTGGATACCGATCAGGCCAAGATAGGCATCATCTCCTTGTATGTTTACCTTATCATCGCTGTGGTTTATACAAGGCAGGTGTACCTTGGCTCCCGCTTTTTTGAGTTCGTGCACATAAAGCCAGCGCGTGTAAAATCCCCCATAATTGTTCAAAACCGCTACCATGAATTCCTTTGGGAAATAAGTTTTTAGGTACAGGCTCTGATAGCTTTCTACAGCAAAACTAGCAGAATGTGCCTTAGAAAAGCTATAACCGGCAAAGCTATAGACTTGGCGCCATACTTCCTGAATAACGTTTTCGGGCCTGCCTAGCTTTCTTGCCTCTTCAAAAAATCGGGCCACGAGTTTGTCAAACTCCACTTTGGACCGGTACTTACCGCTCATACCTCTCCGCAGGATATCGGCATCAGTACCGTCCATACCTGCAAAATGGATACAGATCTTGATCACATCCTCCTGATAGACCATCACCCCATAGGTTTCTTTTAGCTGCTCCTCCATAACAGGGTGCAAGTAGCTCACCTGAGCGGGATTGTGGTGATGACGGATGTAGGCAGGCATCATGCCTGAGCTCGCCACCCCTGGCCGTATGATGGAACTAGCTGCAACCAGTACGGGATAGTTGTCGCATTGAAGTTTTATGAGCAACTGCCGCATGGCTGGAGATTCCACATAAAAACAGCCTATGGTATCCCCTGTTTTCAAGCGATCATTGATCTTTGGGTCTTTCATAAATCCCTTTACTCGATGGATATCAATCTTCTGCTGCTGATTTTGCGCCGCTAGTTCCACTGCTTCTTTGATGTGACCGATGCCTCGCTGGCTGAGGATGTCATATTTGTCATAACCGATATACTCTGCCTCGTACATATCCCATTGCACCGTGGGCATCCCCTTGGGAGGCAGGTCAAGCGCAGTATAATAGGTGATCGGCTCCTCCGAAATCAGTATGCCTCCTGCATGAATGCCCCGCTGATTGGGCATGTCTCGCATGAGTTCATAAACAGCCATAATCTTCTTAAAGGCAGGATTGTCTTGGTTAGCCTTTACTAGCACAGGGTCGGTGAACGTGTCGATCTCTGCCTTGGGCAGCCCCATCACCTTGCCAATTTCCCTGATCACCGAACGGTCCTTAAAGGTTGACATGGTTCCCAATAAAGCGGTATTCTCCCTGCCGTAACGCTTGAAAATATAATCTTGTACATCTTCTCTCTCGTCCCAAGAGTAATCAATGTCAAAATCCGGTGGCGAGGTGCGTTGCGGATTCAGAAAACGTTCAAAATAAAGGTCCAGCTCCAAAGGGTCAACATCGGTAATGCGCAAGCAGTAGGCAACGATGCTGTTGGCTCCCGATCCCCTGCCTACATGGTAATACCCTTTTGCCATCGAGTACCGGATAATATCCCAGGTGATCAGAAAATAGGAACAAAAACCTAATTCATAGATCACCTTCAGCTCATGCTCCACTTTCTTCAATGCTTCTCTATTGTTCTTCCTATATCGATAAAGCATGCCCTCTTTTGCCAACTTTTCTAACAAGGCCCTATCATCGTCAGCATTACCTGTAAAAGTCCGACGGTTCAGCCTTACCTTGCCCTGAGGATAGTCCATAATACAGCTGTCCATCAGCTTCTGGGTATTTTTCAGAATGAACGGGTAATTTGAAAAGTGTTCTTCCAGTTCCTTTAGAGGTAAGAACATATCGGTTCGCTGGCATTTGTCTTCTGGCGGCACCATGGTAAGGACAGTATTCAGATCGATTGCGCGCAGGTATTGATGCAAACGAAAGCCTATTTTATCAACCATGAATACAGGTTGCAGGACAACCAGCTTATTCTTTATGGGCGAGAGGTCCTTTTTGTAAAGCCTTTGGAGCTGGTCAAAACGGATGCCCAAAAATTCATTTTCTCTCAAAGGGGCTTGATGTCCGTAAGGATAGACCACGAAGACATTATGAAAGGCACCTGCACTATCGGGCAATGGCTTTTTATGGAGATTATAATAGGTCATAAAGTCATTCAGCTCCTTCATCCCCTCTTTATTCTTAGCGATGCCTATGTACAACAGTCTTTTGTCCCTGCGAAACTCCATTCCAGCGATCGGCTTGATCCCTTTGCTGTTGCATTCGCGCATGAACTGCATGATGCCCGTCGAGTTGTTGATGTCGGTCAGTGCCAGTTGGTCGATGCCATGCATCTTGGCCGCCTCCACCAGTTGGGGAATGGACATCGTGCCATAACGCAGGCTGAAATGGGAATGTGCGTTCAGGTACATAGCTTATAGTTCCAAATTCATCGTAGAGGCCATGGTTACTGCCTTTTCTCCATATCGCAGGCGGATCTTGTCCATTGCTTGATAGAGGCTGTACCGCTCCTCGGACCCTGTGAACAGCCCTATCTGTTCATGCCCGCCTACCAGATTGGAAAAGCGCACCCCTACCATCCGCAACAACATCCTTTTTTGATATACCTGCTTGAAAAGCTCCTGTGCCTTCCCCACCAATATCTCATCGAGGGAGGTATAAGCGATGGCAACCTGCTTGGTCGCATCCTCGAAGTTGGCATAGCGGATGGTCACGGCAACACAAGCTGTCAATTTTTGCTTCTGCCGGAGCTCAAAGGCCAGTTCCATCACCATGGCAACGATCAGGCTGTTGACGCTGGCTATGTCAATGGTGTCTGCTTTGAAGGTGCATTGGGTGCCGATACTTTTTTGTTCCGTGTAAGGAACAACGGGTGAATAGTCGATACCTCTCGCCTTTTGGAGCAGTGCTAGACCACTTTTCCCTAGCAGTGCCTGCATATGGTCGGGATGGATCTGTGCCAGGGTATGGATTCTTTTGATGCCCATATCGCTCAGTTTTATAAAAGTCTTGTTGCCCAACCCGGGAATCTTACGGATGGACAGGGGGTTCAGGAATGATTGCACTGCGGGTTTCTCCACATTGAGCTCGCCATTGGGTTTGCACTCATTGGTAGCCATCTTAGACACCGTTTTATTTACAGAAAGCCCGAAGGAAATCGGCAACCCAGTTTCCTTGATCACACGCTGCCTGAGCTCACGGGCGTATTTTAGTGTTCCATGGAACCTGTCCATGCCCGTCATATCGATATAATGTTCGTCGATGCTAGCCTTTTCTAGCAGCGGGACGCGTTCCTGTAATATGTCGGTAATTTCATGAGAAGCTTTGGAATACTCTTCCATACTTCCCTTTATAAAAATGGCATGCGGACATAGGATTCTCGCTAACCGTGATGACATAGCAGAATGCACCCCAAATTTTCGCGCCTCATAGCTGCAGGACGCCACAACGCCGCGATCGGTTATACCGCCGATAATAACAGGCTTCCCCGTCAGGCTAGGATCCTTCCGTATTTCCACCGATACGAAAAAAGCATCTTGGTCCATATGAATGATATACTTGTCGGGCAACATGATGTTCTTTCTTGCAAAATTATGACAATAAAATTAGTTATATATTCTAATTGCTAATTTTATTAACATGTAACTAATATTATTAGTTTGTGAAGATTATAACTTTTGGTAAACTTGTTCATCGTCATACGCTTGAATAGTGCTTACTCTTTTTTCTTGCCTACTTTTGTTACTTTTGAGCAGCAATCTAAAGAACAGTAATGGCCAAGAACATAACATATGATAAGATTTCGTCGTTTTGGGAATGGTTTGAAACCCAAGAGAGACGTATAAGAGATATCTTAAACGATGAGCTGCACCCAGAAAGAGAAGAGCTCGTGCAGGCGATGGACAATCAAATATTGAATTTGGGCCTTTTTACATGGGAAATGGGACCCGACGGTTCAAGTGCTTTCTATCTCACCATTTCTCCCAATGGCGACCCGGAGTTGTTAAAGTTGAGCAAGTCTATCGTAGAAGCCTCCCCTGCCCTTTCTGCTTGGACCTTTTATTATGCAAAACCCATAAAGGAGGAGTCCATAGAACTCAAGCTATATGACGAGGAGTATAATTTACATTTTGTGAATGCACAAAATTGGCAGTTTGGCCTGTCGCTTACCTCCAGTGGGCAGGTGGACATTACCATAATAGCCAAAAATATAAAACATCTGGATCAAGAAACGCAGACAGGAGCGGGCGATTTGGTCGTCAGCAGCTTATTGGGAGAGGAATGCCACATTCTCCATGTAAGACATATCCATGTTAATACCCATTCGCATGCAAAAGATTATCCAACCGTGGCAGCCAAAGCATTAAAGCAGGAATTTGATAAACTACGGCAGGGTCAATAAACCACCATTTATCGGCCAGTGCATGCCCACAGATGAATCATTGATGTTTAGAAAAAAATGCAAACTCATCATCCATTCAATTTCAGGGAATAGGTCACTTTGCTTTTGACAAAAGCTAAAATAAAAAAGGCTGTAGCAAATCCTCATAAGGATTTGCTACAGCCAAAATCAATTCGAAAGGATGTAAATTACAATGTAGCGCTAATCTATGGTGACATATGCCCTCGATCTCTTCTCATCGAGTCGGCCTATATACCTTTCGTCCACATACTGAAGAAAGTCTTCATCATCTTTTTTAACCAAGAAAACAATGTATTCATAGGCAGGCAATTCGAAAACAACCATTCCTTGATCAAAATACTTTATCTCTCTTGCGTAGTCAAGGATATCCTCCTCTTTTACATGATCCAAGTCTTCAGTATAAGGTATTATGGCTATACCATACCCATGATCTTCCTTTAGGACTTCATTGACATACCTTTGATAAAGATCAACAGTAAAGGTTCCCACGTAATCCTTCACCTGAATCGTTTTGCTTGTTGGCCCGCCGCTGATCACTTGAACTTCCTGATCGACATAAACGTAACCTTCAATCTCAAACCCGATTTCATAGGCACCTTCATATAAATTTCCTAAATTAATCACTCCTTTTTCATCGGTTTCAAAGGCATTCATTATATCTCCAGAATAACCACTGTAAAGAATCACTTTTTGACCTTTTACTGGCTCTTCCCCATCCAATATGGTAATGGAAAGGTTGCCACTTCTTTTAATATAGATGGATTCAAGCTGATCCTCTTTGCAAGAAAAGGAAAACACCCCTAAAACCATCATCAACCCGAGCAATATATTTTTCATTGATATCATTTTATATTATTAGTTCGCCAATACTATCAGATCCTGATCAATCTAGATAGTCCTCTGAATATACCCAGAAGGAGGAAGTGATATCCCTGTACCTTTCAACATACATATAGTTATGTGTGGCAATAATATAATCATCCTTCACCAAGTACACATTATAGCTCGCAACAGGAAGATCCACGGTGATATATTGATTGCTTACATTTACTTCCTTAGTAGCCAATTCAAACATATGGTCCTTGATTGATCCATAGTCAACAGCTTCATAAAAAGCATCATTCCGAGGCACAAACAAAATCTTTAAACCTAAATCTCCCGTTACTAGCTCCCTAGTAAAATGATCTCTAACGCTATACTTTAAAGATCCTACATAGTCTTCTATTTGAATCTCCTTTTGGATCGTCTCACCACTGATCACATGCACTTCTTGTCTAAGTTCTGTATAGGGCTCCTTGACCATTGCATACAACTCATAAGGGCCTTCATTTAAGAGACCAAAATCAATTATACCGTTCTCATCCGTAAGGAATACATCTGAACTTTCTGTCTTTAAGTTTTCGAACCATACCTTTTGCTTAGCCAATGGTTGGTTTCCATTCATTAGTGTAACCGATAGCTTTCCACTTGATTTAATCGTAATGGACTCTAATTTATCGTCCTCACATGCGAATCCTATGAAGGATAAAAGGACAACCAATAAATAGGGGTTGATTTTTTTCATTAGTTATATTTTTTTGTTATTTTTTTGCAAAGTAAACAGAATGCAAACTAATGAAATCAGAAATAATAGCTTTTTCCTTACAATCGGATTATACTGCCCTGAAAGCAGAATGAGATTATTTTAAGGGGGAATTGAAGGATTATGGCGCAGTATTTTAATGATAAATAAGTAAATAAACCACTATAATTTATTACTTATCTTACTTCGGAAGAATTAATAAAAGCAAAAGACACTCATATCGCTCCTTAAGGAAACTTTATGAGTGTCTTTTAAATGGTATTGATTAGTAGCTTGACGTGCTTTATCTAAAAGCAGATTCGTAAAGATTAATACGCTAAAGTGTAGGCTGCTACTCTGTTTTTTGCGAAAGTAGGCACTAGCACCAAGTTTTCTTCAGCTATGTAGTCGATATCGGCCGTATTGGATCCTTCTCCTGTAGTGTCGAGCAACAAGTATTCTTTTCCGTCTTTTATCAGGTAAATTTCACCTTTCCAACGACTGGCTATATAAGTATTATCATCTATGATTACTAAGCCATCTCCTCCGGTTACTACTTCATTGATGGCTTCACTGCTTTTTTCCTTCATGTCATAGCGAACAAGTCCTTGTCCATTAAGAATGTGCAAAGTTCCAGCGTCATTAAAGGCCAGGCCATTGATAGCTTCCATGCCTTCTGCAACAGTATTTATCTGCCCATCTTCCAACACATGCACTTTTCCTGTCTGAGAATCTGAGAAGTACACGTTATTCCCATCTGTTGCCGCATCATTAAGGAAAGTTGCCCCCTGTACTGGGAAACGGTTTGAGATCGCACTATCTGCGATAGTGATTTCTACTAATTCATCGATGTCGGTTACATAAAGCTTATCATTCAAAATGGCCATTCCCTTGGGTGCATTCAATCCTGTTGCCCATTGCAACTGGATAATGGTGCCATCTGGACGCATTTTTGATATAAAGCCGTTACCATCTTTTACAGAATGGTTACCATTGATGTTGCTTACATAGATAATATCGTTGTCGGCATCATAAAGTGTAGACTCAGCCGTGGTCATTACTGTGTCTGTTTCCCAAACTTTGGTGAGTGTAGGCGTAATTTCTTCAGTAGCATCTCCTGAAGTTTCCGTTGTTTCTGCGTCGGCGCGCTTGTCAGTTTTGTTGGTACATGCATAAAATGCGAAGGGCAGCAATGCCAAGACAAATATTTTTTTCATTAGTTCTGGGGTTTGTTGATTGGAAAAAATTCATTCAATTATAATAATTGTTTTGTTTTATAGCAAAGTTCACTGGTGCTCATAGCCAAAAAGTACGTTGATCGCCTTAAAACGGGTGATTATATTTAATCGGATTGAAACCCATCATTTACCATTATTACTTAAAAGGCGAATCTTTTTCCTTCGCCATATGGTTGTACACGATGTTGTCCATCATTCCCGGCATCCATTTATTGAGGAAAACAGCCAACTTCCCCTGTGTAGTAAGTACGATATCACGCTTTCTTTTACGCGTAGCCTTTAAGACAGCTTCCGCTACAGCCTCAGAAGACATCATTTTCTCCTCCTCCCGAGGAGATTCACCTTGTACCGACCCATCGGCAGTAAGGGCTGCATTTCTAATATTGGAATTGGTAAAACCCGGACATGCCACCAATACATGCACGCCTCGTTTCATTACTTCAGTCCTTAATGCCTCCAAAAAACCTTGCATAGCATATTTTGAAGCTGTATAGGCCGTTCGGGCAGGCGTGCCTCTATAGCCATTGATGGAGCTGACTCCAACAATAGACCCTTTGGTTGCCAATATATGTGGAAGACAATACTTTGTGGCATAAACAGTTCCATAAAAGTTAATGTCCATTACCTTTTGGAAAACTTTCATATCCAGGTCTTCAAAAAGTGCCCGCATTGAGATTCCAGCATTATTGATCAGCACGTCTATTTTTCCAAATTGCGCAATGGTTTTTTCAACAAGGTCCTTATTATCTTGCTCTATACTCACATCAGCAACAAGGGCAATGTTTTGTATGTTTTCTTTTGTAAGTTTCTGGCTTACTTCATCAAGTTTAGTCGCATTTCTACCAGTGATTACTACCTTTGCTCCGGCCCTACCAAATACCATTGCACAAGCTTCTCCAATACCTGATGAGCCACCTGTTACGATTACTACTTTATCTTTCATATCACAAAAATAAATATTCCCCCAAGTATTGAAAGCTTTGGAAGTTGCTTTTCCTAAATCTTATCGAATAAGCGTGAGTTGTCCTCTTATGGACCTATGAGTATATCGTACGACATAGAAGTATATGCCTGTGCTCATCCCCTCTCCATTCCATCTAAAGTCGCGACTGCTGTCTTTAAACACACTCTTACCCCATCTATTAAAAACCTCTATACCTTCAAAACGTCCTTTGCAGTTGTCAGGGGGCAAAACATACTGTCTTTCACACTGGGGCTGATCACACATTTGGAAGAACTCATTTTTATCATCTCCGTTGGGCGTAAATACATTGGGCATCACAAAGTGCTCAAAATCTGAATGTATATCCTCTACCACGAACGTAAGGGAAACCATCTCGCTTTTTACCGCTTCGCATTGAGGGCTATCACTTGCTACAAACTGCACCTCATACCGGTTATTGTCCATGACATTAAGGTCTTCACAAGTAATGTCCCAACTGAAAATGGCTTCGATCCTGCCGAATTCGTTGATTCTTTCACGCAGTTCCATCCTATGACTGGAAGCATCGAAACCTAAGGTATTGAGCTCTAAATTCAGCAAGTCTCTATTCGCATCGAGTATATGTATAGGGAGTTGAACTTTGCTGCCTACGATCACCGTTTGCTCCTTTTCCCATAGATCTTTAAAATATGGTGCCTCATTTTTAGCGGCCTTTATCCCCACATGTAAGCGCACCACATCCTGAAGCGGTGCCGGGCATGCATTATCTTTCGCTACTAAATCTAATATGTATGGCCCCTCACCTTCGGGGCATGCGGCAAAGCATATCTTTCCTCTCAGTGTGTCGCCTTTAATGCTGAAAGTACTCCTGTCGATCGTGGCCACTCGATCCTCGATGGAAAAATTCACAGGCAATATCTCTATTGAAGATATCCCTATGTTTTCTTTATCTACCATGTAAAAATCCAAGCATCGGTCGCTTTCTGGCAAAGTGCCATCAATCTCAACCACGCCTGTTGCAGGGTCAAAATTGCTATTCCCTCGTGCATCAATTTTCAAAACAGGTGCTTGCCCCTGCTGAGGGCAATCTACTACCAAAAGCTGGAAATCTATTCGGACCTCCCCTATCTTTACTCCTGCTCTGTACTCTTCACAGACCACAGAAAACACAAATAGCCCAAGTTGTGTGGGTGTAACTGTGAGCACACCATTTTGGTCGATCTGCAGTGGAGGCGTCCCAGGCACCATTGCGTTTTCATCAAACTCATTTTTCCATGGCACGAGCGGATAGGGTGCAGAAGTCACCTCTGGCAGGGCTTCGTCCGTAGAACTGTCTAAAGGGGTAGCGAGCCGATATACCAAATGGTCACCGTCTTTATCCACAGCGCTAAAATTGGCCGTATAAGGCATGTGCACACAGGCGTAGTCGTTTGGAGGAGCAAATGCAGATGGAGAAGAGTTTCTCAAAGTCTTCCCATCCTTTTCTACAGGTGGAAAGGCCAAGTAATAAGTCTGGCCTACGGTATTGGGTGCCACTAGGTCGATATTGTCTATGTTGTTATTTCTACAGCATCTTTCCCAAGCTACATAATAACCTTGGGGGTCGTTATAAACCGAAGCATTCAGGGTGATGTGTGCAGCATAAGTCACTTGTATGGTTTTCAGGAAATCTCCTACGCACTCGGGACTGGTATACTCTAGTGCTTTTTCTTCGCTAAAGTACAGCACGACATCTTTCATGATATGGTTGTCGCTTTGGCGAAAAACACGGACAGTGATATAGGGTTCTATGACCGTATTCTCTTGCTGGATGGCATCCCGATATTGTATTAAGCTTAACTTATAGCTAGATCCACTTACATGCACCAGTTCCATGCCTCCACCCACGATATGGTTGGCGTGGGCTATGTGCACAAGCATATAAGCCGATAAAAAAAGCAACAAGTACCTTACTTTTCCCATTCTCATTGCCCTATAAACGTAATACCTTTTTATCTTTACAAGATAACATTTTTTCTGTTATTCGGAGGATAAAGACATAGAAAAGAATGGAGCACCAATGCTAACAATGAGGGGACTTATGCGAATTTTAATCCAAGTTCCATAACGAAAAGAAAGCGGGAGTAAGTAAAAACAGGCATGAACCTAAAGAATTACCTCTGATATTTTGAACATTCCTCGACCAATGCCTGCTACTCTTGGCCATTGTTCCCAAAGCGTATTTCCATTACAATATTGACACGTTTATAATGCGACTCCTGCCCCTCAATCGCCTTGAAACCCAACTTTTTATAGAGGTGAATAGAGGCTTCCAAAGCTGAGTTTCCTTCCAGGAAAACGCGGTTGGCACCCATAGCTTTTGCTTTTTCAAGGGCAGCTTCTCCTAGCTTTCTGCCTATACCATAACCCTGCCTATCTTCTGCTACAGCCATTTTACAGAATTCGTAGATTTTGTCGGCACTTTTTCTCAAGGCACAAACGCCGACTGCCTCTTTTTCTTTGCCTGTAAGAGCAACAAAGATACAACCTCCGTCACGAATTATCTTTTCAGGATCGTTAAGGGTTTTAATATCCTCTTCCTCCAGCTCAAAGTACTTTGTGATCCAAGCTTCATTCAGGCTTTTGAATGCCTCTGCATGCTCTGGCAAATAACTTATGACCTGAACCTTCTCCACAACTCCTAACTTTAAGGCTAATGAATCATCTTAAAAAATCTATTCCATCTTATCTTACTAAAGAAAGAGCCTTCAGGATCAATTGATAGCCATATAAAGAAAGCTTTGCCAACAACATGATCTTCAGGGACAAATCCCCAATAACGGGAATCAAGTGAGTTGTGGCGATTATCTCCCATCATGAAGTAGTAATCTTGTTTGAAGGTGTATTGCTCTATGGCCTCACCCTGAATAGTAAGTTTTCCATCTTCTATATTGACTTCCTTGTTGCCCTCATAATACATGATCACATCTCTATAAGCCGCCAAGGTTGCTTCATTAATTATAATTGTCGCACCTTCTTGAGGAATATATAAAGGTCCATAAAAATCACGATTCCAAGGGTACTTGCCTGCATCTGGAAAAATCCTAGGTTCTGCTTCTTCTTTGCTCATCTGGGCAAGTTGTACATCATCGATAAAAGACAATGCTCTCAACTTATCGGCTGTTTCAGGCGAGGTCATGACAGAATACCCGATATTGGGGATAAAGCCGTATTCTCTGATTTTATGTTCCTGAAAAACCCGATCGTTGATGACGCTTTTGGTCGAAATATAATAATTGAATTGCATTCCATCGGGATTTTCTACGGCTACACCATTCACATAAGCTTGAGAATCGGTTATAGAAACCGTATCTCCGGGCAACCCGATACATCGCTTTATATAATGTGTCCGAAGGTCAGCAGGATGCTGCAGTTCATCGGGATAGTTAAACACCACCACGTCGTTGTGCTTTACTGATGTAAACCCTGGAAACCGGTACATGGGCAATTGAATCCAATCCAGATAAGAGCGGACATTGGGCATGCCCCATATGTGGTTATGCGTTAACGGTATTTGCAAAGGCGTTTGGGGCGTTCTTGGCCCATAGTGGATTTTGCTTACAAAAAGGAAATCGCCAACAAGGAGCGACCTTTCCATAGAAGGCGTAGGTATTGTAAATGCTTCTAACAGCAACCAGCGGATAATAGTGGCCGCTATCACGGCAAATACTATAGCGTCGACCCATTCCCTGGTTTTGGACTTTGGGCCGCTTGATCTTTTAAAGTTAAATCTCATCTGTTTTTATATCGGCAACAATGCAACTTACTAAAGTTGGAGAAAATCTTCCATAGAAAGCACTCCTTTTTTATCGGAAATCCATTCCGCTACATGAACAGCTCCGGAAGCAAACCCTTCGCGGCTATAGGCAGTATGTTTGATTTCAATTTCGTCAATTTTTGAAAAGTAACGCACGGTATGCGTTCCTGGCACTCCTGGCTCTCTTTTGGAAATAATGGAGAGCATATCTTTTTGATCAGAAGGCTCATTTACCCATTGCTTTTTCGAAGGATTGAGCCCCATGATACCTTCAGCCAAAGTGATGGCCGTACCACTAGGGGCATCTTTCTTTTCCGTATGATGAATTTCTTCCATGTCTACATTGTATTCGCTGTATTTTTCCATAAGCGATGCCAATGTTTTGTTGAGCTTGAAAAACAAATTAACACCAATACTAAAATTGGAAGCGTAGAAGAAGGTCCCGTTTTTTTTCAGGGCATAAGCGTCGATTGCTTCTTTTTGGTCAAGCCACCCTGTAGTACCAGACAATACGGGAATACCATTATCCAAACACAATTTGATATTCTCGACTGCGGCGGTTGGTTCACTAAATTCTATGGCTACATCGGCTTTTTTTACCTGCTCGATAGTCAACGCTTTCCTATTCTCAATGGTAATTCTTCCTGCAATAGTATGTCCTCTTTCAGTGGCTATTTTCTCTATAGCCATTCCCATCTTCCCATAGCCTAAAAGCAAAATATTCATTTATATAAATTTGAGTTATGAATAATGATGTTGTTTATTTCAAGTACAAAGTTAAGGCCATACCTCCTACTGGTGTACCAAAAGGGGTAGACTCCAATGATGGGCCGAGTTTTAACGTAAGGTTGTCGCTCATATCAAAGCCTTTTAAGTGGGCATCGATATGGGCATCCACGATGTTGATCATATAGGCTAGCCCGGACATGATCACAAAAAAGTCCCGCTGTCGCCTCATTTTGCTTGTAGCATTCTCCAGCACTCTTTCACTTACGCCCAATTCATTTGTCCCACTTTCTTGCTGCGTCAGGAGATTCCGCCGATAAAAGGAATAGCGCTCTGCATAAAAATCAATGGCTAACCCCAAAGCTACGGCACCGCCATATATAATGGGTATCTTCCAGTATTTTTCATTATAGGCTTGCCCCAGTCCTGGAAGGATTGCAGAATATAAAGAAGCCTTCCTTGGAGAAAACTCTTCTGAAGTATCAGCAATAATGACCGTATCCACATGATCGGCGGTTACCATAGGCCTTTCTTGATACTCATATTCATACTCTACCCTAGCGGTATCAGTCATGACAGTATCCGCTATCTCTTGGCCAAAGGCAGAAGAAACTCCCCAACCTACCAAAAAAACAACAGAATAAGCAAAAATGGCGACGGTGCGCATTATAAATTCAATATTTCCAAAATTCGATTCAGGTCTTCAGCGGATACAAAAGGTATCTTTATCTCCCCTTTATGCTTGTCGTCACTCTTAATATTGATCTTCGTGCCAAAATGGGAGGACAGCTTTTGTTGCAATTGCTTTATTTCATAGTTGTCGGCTACACCCTTTCTGTCCTTCTGGTCGACTTCTCCTTTTTCGTCTCCGGCCATTAGATCTCTTACCATGGACTCTACCTTTCTTACCGATAGGTCGTCATTGATGATCTTATTATATATGGCCAGTTGGGCATCGACATTCTCTACATTTATTATAGCCCTAGCATGGCCCATGGATATTTTATTGTCCCTTAGCCCAATTTGGATATCTGGCGGCAATTTAAGTAAGCGAAGATAGTTATTGACCGTGGTTCTATTTTTTCCTACCCTTTCCCCCAACTGCTCTTGCTTCAGGTCGCATTCGGACAATAGCCTTTGGTAACTTAAGGCAATTTCAATGGCGTTGAGGTCCTTTCTTTGAATATTCTCTATCAGGGCCATTTCCAGCATTTGCTGATCATTGGCTGTCCTTACATAAGCAGGAATAGCGTCCAATCCTGCTAGCTTGGACGCCTGAAACCTTCGCTCTCCCGATATTAGCTGGTACCTATTCCTTTCTAGCCGCCTTACTGTAATAGGCTGAATGATGCCTTGTACCTTGATTGAATCGGCTAGTTCTTGAAGTGCTTCTTTATCAAAAAAAGTACGTGGTTGGAAAGGGTTAACTTCGATCTCCGAAAGGAGTATTTCGTCCATTCCGCCTCCAAGTACAGGATTCCTATTCCCATCAAGGTTTTCTCTACCCGTGTCGGAGTCTTCCAACAGGGCACCCAGCCCCCTTCCCAATGCATTTCTTCTTTTCGGCGATTTCTGATTACTCATTATAAATGTTTTAAACTACTGCGTTCTTTTTGATGATTTCCTCTGCCAGGTTCAGATAAGCGATAGACCCTTTACTTTCGGCATCGTGGGCTATTGCAGGCATCCCAAAGCTAGGAGATTCGCTCAACTTTATATTTCTAGGAATAATCGTTGAGAAAACCATCTGCTTAAAATGCTGGTTTACCTCATCTACCACTTGGTTAGACAACCTCAGCCTCACGTCATACATGGTAAGCAATATGCCTTCGATCTCTAGACCTGTATTTAAACGAGACTGTATGATTTTAATTGTATTAAGCAGCTTTCCAAGACCTTCCAAGGCAAAATACTCGCATTGTACCGGTATGATGACAGAATTGGCTGCCGTCAAGGCGTTGATCGTAATGAGTCCGAGGGAAGGGGAGCAATCTATAACAATATAGTCGTACGTATCCTTAACTTCCCGGAGCGCCTCCCGCATCTTTTCTTCACGATTCACCAAATTCACCATTTCGATCTCGGCCCCCACCAAATCTATATGAGAAGGAAGCAAGTCCAGATAATCTATTTCAGAGCTTATGATGGCGTCCTTAACAGAAATGTTGTCGACCATGCACTCGTATATACTGTTCTCTATTTTTTGGGGATTAAAGCCTAATCCAGAAGTAGTATTCGCTTGAGGGTCAGCATCTACTATTAATGTTTTGTGCTCCAAGGCTGCTAGGCTTGCTGCTAAATTAATTGCTGTTGTCGTCTTGCCTACGCCACCTTTTTGATTGGCTATTGCTATTATTTTACCCATCAGTTGTTATAAGTTTACTATATCGCCTATTTCCATCAAATGTAACCTTTTCCTCCTTCCAAAAAACACCTTTTTGTTCGTCGATAGCCCTATTTGATGTAAGGAAAATCCTTTGTTTACATTCCCCTTATCTTTTTTTGGAAATATATCCATCATTGCTTTAACTCACCTCTGAACGCAATTTTGCCTAAATCAAGGCAACCCAACCCTTTGCTGCCTAAGGCTCAATACTTTATAAACAAAAATCTTTTACAAGATAGATTTGTTTGATAAACTTTATATCGAACCCGGACTTTAAAGATTAGCATGGGTTAATAGTGCGTCCTCTTTAATATGCTAAAAAAAGAACAATATAGTCATTTTTATCGATTCAATGCCCAACCCTCATTCTTCTTTGCTATTTTATATAAAGCGCTCGGAACCCTTATAAAACAGATCAACCCATACACTATATCCAATAAGAAAAAGAGAGATTATTGGGGATTTACAGCAACTTCTTCAGTGCTTTCATCAAGCTGAAATGAGGATTATCAAATAGCCCAGGCGAAAAGGTTTCAATTCATAATGCAACATTTTTCGATTAAAGATTAAGGAGCATAAACAAATCAAAAAGCCCTTTAAATCGAACTGGTTTCAATAAAATATAGAAATGACCTAGGTAAGTTAAATTCATAAATAGCTTTTTATTTGCGCTTATTTCCCACAACCTTTATGATGATTTTTAAACAGCACTCACAAAGATAAAAGTTTAATTCAAAAATTTTAAAAATTATGCTAAGACAAATTTGGATATCTATAATAGCGGCTTTACTCCTAACGTCGTGCGCCGGGGTGGGAGAAAACTCATCTGATTTAGAGGATGGGAATAAAAAAGTCTTTAGATATAATCAAGCAGACGGCCTAAGCTCGTTAGACCCTGCGTTTGCACGAAATCAAGCCAATTGCTGGGCAGCCACCCAAATATATAGCGGCCTTTTTGAGTTGAGTGATGATTTATATACCGTTCCCAACCTTGTAGATACTTGGAAAATCTCTGAAGATGGAAAAACCTATACGTTTAATATAAAACAAAATGTATTTTTTCATGATAGCGAAGTGTTCCCTGGGGGAAAGGGCAGGGAAGTAAAAGCATCTGATTTTGTCTATAGCTTCAAAAGGATACTGGATAGTAAAACAACCAGTACGGGTGCTTGGATATTCAACGATAAGGTTGTAAAAGGCGAAAACGGTGTCCCTGTGGACAATTGGGTAGAAGCGCCGGAGGACTATAAGTTGGTTATTCGGTTGAAAGAGCCATTTGGTCCATTCCTGGAAATCCTCACCATGCCTTACACCTTTGTAGTGCCTAAAGAAGCTGTGGAAAAGTACGGAAAAGACTTTAGGGTAAACCCTGTGGGAACAGGTCCTTTCATTTTTAAATCTTGGGACGAGGGTAATAGCCTCGTGCTGTTGAAAAATGAAAACTACTGGAGAAAAGACAACAATGGCAAGCAGCTTCCTTACTTGGATGCGATCTTGGTTTCATTTATCTCCGACAAGAACCAGGAGCTCTTGACTTTTCAGCAAAAGAAACTTGACTTTGTATCCTATTCAGGCCAGCCCAGTTCTATCGACCTCATTTTGAACGATGATGGCACGCCTTCTCAAGAGTTTGCAGGCAAATATGTGGTGCAAAAAGAACCTTATCTTAATACCGAGTATATAGGTTTCCAACTTGACCCTGAAAAATATGAGGATGAAAATCACCCTATCTTGAACAAGGAGTTCAGAAAGGCACTTAATTACGCCATTAACCGGGAAGAATTGGTTTCATTCTTATTGAACAACCTGGGGGTTCCAGGCAATGCTGGCATTATGCCGCCTGCCGTAGCAGCCTATGATGCTGAAAAAGTAATAGGATATAAGTATGACCCTAAAAAAGCAGAAGACTTGCTGAAAGAAGCAGGATATCCTGGAGGCGAAGGTCTGCCTACCTTAAAGCTATACACCACCATACAATCCAAACCTATGGTGGAATACTTGCAAAAGCAGTGGGAAGCTGTCGGAATAAAAGTAGAAATAGAGATCAATCAAGTAGCAACACACCAAGAATTGGTAGACAATGGAAGAGTTAACTTCTTCCGCGGTTCATGGTTGGGAGACTACCCTGATGCTGAAAACTATTTGTCTATGTTTTATAGCAAAAACAAAGCTCCCTTAGGGCCGAATAAAACCCATTTCGCCAATGAAAAATTTGATTCGTTGTATAATGTAGCCAGGTTTGAATCTGAAGGTTTCAAACGCTTTGACTATTACTTGGCCATGGATAATATCATTATGGAAGAGGCGCCAGTAATTGTGTTGTTCTATGACGAAGTGCTTCGCCTTACACAAAACAATGTGATCGGCTTAACACCAACCAACCCTATGAATGTATTGAAACTTGAAAGAGTTGATTTTATGCAAGGAGGAATCGTACAACAAGGAAAGTAAGAATAGAATGTGTTTGAAGATTTGAAAAAGGGCAGCTCGGAATAGAGCTGTCTTTTTTTATGTCTTGTTTTACAGAAAGGGTTTTTAAAATACCTTATGAGATGCTCTACCCCCTCTGCTATACATAAAAGCAAGTTGAAAAGAGCTTTTGGGGTTATAGGGAATTGGTTCGAAGATTCTTTAGGGAATATCCATATATTTATGTGTCTGCAAAGAGATTTCCCATTGAGGATTTTCCTTTACATACTCCACCATCAGAGGTAGCATTTCAGCGGACTTAGTCCATTCAGGCTGAAGATAAAGCTTACATCCTTTAGGAACTTGCTCTTCAAAAGATGCCGCCCACTTAAAATCTGAGCGATTGTAGACAATCACTTTCAATTCATGGGCCTCAGCTATTAATTCTGGTAACGGTGCTTTGAATTTTTTAGGAGAAACGCATATCCAATCCCAAATACCCGACAAAGGATAGGCTCCTGAAGTCTCAATGTTTGTTTTGAATCCCTGTGCTTGCAGCCGCTCACATAAGGCGTCGAGGTTGTGCATCAACGGCTCTCCTCCTGTAATTACGGCCAATCTTGCTGGATTTCTTGCTGCCGTCTCCACTATTTCGTCAACAGGTAGGCTTGGCCAGCGCCCTAAGTCCCAAGACTCCTTTACATCGCACCAGTGGCAGCCCACATCACATCCAGCCAACCTTATAAAATAAGCCGCTTTTCCACTATGATACCCTTCCCCTTGAATGGTGTAGAAAGCCTCCATGATAGGAAGAGACAACATAGTGTTTTGGTTAGGAACATTCAATTCAGGAAGTTCAGGGTTCATAGTTTACAGTTCTGGGATTTTGGGGTTATTAGTTATACTTAAATCCTATATGTTCGGCGTTACTTCAGTATGCAATAAAACCATGTATTGGTTTTGAAGTTTGTGTTGAAATATGGTATAGCTCCATGAATTCACTTTCGCTAATATGCTTCCGGTCCATTGTCCTGTAAGTTGAGATTTTACCTCAGCAAAGGAAGCTTTGGCTATAAAAAAAGAAATGGATTAATTCCTTATTTCCTCCTCTTTCAAACCCTTCCGCTATGTTATCCATAGTCGAGCCACTGGATCTTGATATCTGATCCTTTAATGGAAAATCCTTTGCAAAAGTTCCTGATTAGTTGCTTGAAAGATACTAGCATACAAATTTCTCGCACTCTTTCAACACGCTAAATCTTCAAAACATTTGGTAGCAGCCATCTTTCTTAAACTGAGAACCTAGAACTTTGAATCAAAAATTCCTAATCAGTTATCCATACACTTCTTTCTGGCTTGCTTGCAAAGTATTATACAGCAAGGAGGCTATCGTCATGGGGCCTACTCCGCCTGGCACTGGGGTTATAAAACTGCTTTTCTTCTGGACTTCAAGAAAATCGACATCTCCCTTTAGGGCAAATCCCGATTTCTTGGTTTCATCTTTCACACGCGTAATCCCTACATCTATCACTACTACTCCTTCTTTTACCATATCGGCCGTCAGGAAGTTGGGTTTTCCCAAGGCTACGATGATAATGTCTGCCTGCAAGGTTATTTCTTTGATATTGCTGGTTCTACTATGGCATAAAGTAACAGTGGAATTTCCCGGGTAAGTATTCCTTGCCATAAGGATGCTCATAGGAGAGCCGACGATTTCACTTCTTCCGACAACAACACAATGCTTTCCCTGGGTTTGAATATTGTACCGCTCTAGCAACTGAAGAATCCCAAAAGGCGTAGCAGCCACATACGATGGTAGATTTTTTGCCATCCTGCCAACATTCATGGGGTGAAAGCCATCAACATCCTTTTCGGGTTTTATCTTATCCGTCACTTTCTGAACAGAAATGTGTGGTGGAAGTGGCAATTGCACGATCAGACCATCAATGTCTGGATCATTGTTGATCTCCTCCACAACCTGCAAAAGTGCTTCTTCCGAAATGTCAGCGTCAAATCTTTTAAGGGTTGATGAGAATCCACAAGTTTCACAAGCTTTAACCTTACTGCTCACGTACGTTTCACTTGCGCCGTCTGTCCCTACCAATACTGCAGCTAAATGTGGTATTTTCCCTTTTTTGCTTTTTATTTGCTGTACCTTTTGAGCGATTTCTTCTTTTATCTCGTTTGAAATCTTTTTCCCATCCAGGAGTGTCGCCATTGTCTATTATTATTAAATAAATGAGTATATGTAATTAAAATTCCGTTCCTAACAAGAGCTTTATCTTCTCAGCCATCCCCATTCAAATTTACATCCCCTAATCCAGTTTCAGAACCGCCATAAAGGCTTCCTGTGGAATCTCTACGTTGCCTACTTGCCTCATGCGCTTCTTTCCTTTCTTTTGCTTTTCAAGAAGCTTTCTTTTCCTAGAGATGTCCCCGCCATAGCATTTCGCCAGAACGTTCTTTCTCATGGCCTTTACTGTCTCTCTTGCAATAATCTTAGTACCTATGGAAGCCTGAATGGCAATTTCGAACATCTGTCGAGGTATAAGCTCCCTAAGCTTATCACAAAGCCGCTTGCCCCATTCATAAGCTTTCTCTTTATGCACGATCGCCGACAAAGCATCCACCTTCTCTCCATTCAACACGATGTCTAACTTTACCATGGTTGACTGCCTAAACCCTATAAGTTCGTAATCAAGGGAGGCATAGCCGCGAGATATTGTTTTGAGACGATCGAAGAAGTCGAAAACAATCTCAGAAAGGGGGAGCTCAAATGAAAGCTCAACACGGTCTTGTGTCAGATAAACCTGATTTTTCAGAACACCCCGTTTGTCCATACAAAGAGCGATAATCGTACCGATATACTCAGATTTGGAAATGATTTGTGCACGAATGAAAGGCTCCTCAATATGTGATATCGTATTAGGTTCGGGCATATCAGAAGGTGCATTCACTTTCTGGATACTACCATCTGATTTTACAGCATGAAACTGCACTGAAGGCACAGTAGTAATGACTGTCATGTCAAACTCACGCTCCAGCCTTTCTTGCACGATTTCCATATGCAGCATGCCTAAAAATCCACAGCGGAAACCAAACCCCAGGGCAGCAGAAGTTTCTGGCTCCCATACTAGAGAAGCGTCATTTAATTGCAGTTTCTCCATGGATGCCCTCAATTCTTCGTAATCACTGGTCTCTACTGGATATATGCCCGCAAAAACCATCGGTTTTACGTTTTCAAACCCTTTCACACTTTGCTGACAAGGCCTATCAACATGAGTGATGGTGTCTCCTACCTTCACTTCTTTGGCTACTTTTATCCCTGATATCAGGTAGCCTACATTTCCAGCCTGAATCGATTTTTGAGGTAGTTGAGTATATTTTAATATCCCTATTTCATCTGCTTCATAAACCTTCCCTGTGTTTAGGAACTTCACCTTGTCTCCTTTATTAATCGTGCCATTAAAAACCCTAAAATACACTTCAATCCCCCTGAAGGAATTGAAAACTGAATCAAAAATCATGGCCTGAAGAGGGGCGTCAATATCGCCACTCGGAGCGGGAACTCTATGAACAATAGCTTTTAAGATATCGCTAATCCCTATGCCTTCCTTTCCACTCGCCGAAATTATGTCCTCTCTATCGCAACCTATCAGTTCAATAATCTGATCCTTCACCTCTTCTGGCATCGCTCCTGGAAGATCTATTTTGTTTAGAACAGGAATGATTTCCAGGTCCTGCTCCAAAGCCAGATACAAGTTCGATATAGTTTGGGCCTGTATACCTTGGGAGGCGTCCACTATAAGCAAGGCACCTTCACATGCCGCGATAGACCTAGACACTTCATAAGAGAAATCGACGTGTCCAGGCGTGTCGATCAAGTTCAAAACATACTTTTCTCCTTCAAAAACATAATCCATCTGGATCGCATGGCTTTTTATCGTAATGCCCCGCTCACGTTCCAAATCCATGCTATCGAGCAATTGCTCCTGCATTTGCCGATCAGTTACAGTTTGGGTATGTTCTAACAGCCTATCTGCCAAGGTACTCTTCCCGTGGTCTATATGCGCAATAATGCAGAAGTTTCGTATGTTTTTCATCAATATAAAATGCTATCCCTGACTAATTCCTTTCGTTTTGTATATCTCTTGACCTATGG
The DNA here is from genome assembly GCA_964440915.1 of uncultured Roseivirgaceae bacterium. Taxonomy (GTDB): domain Bacteria; phylum Bacteroidota; class Bacteroidia; order Cytophagales; family Cyclobacteriaceae; genus CAMPJM01. Next base: position 51,323 of record CAYTTV010000002.1, on the reverse strand, counting down.
TGGTTTTACCCATTCTCACAAAAATAGAGAATATTTTTTTAGTTCGTATATTTGTTTTGGCATTGCCTCCCTTTCTATCAAGCTTCAACCGTGTAAATGCAAAAATGTGTGGTTTTTAGCTGTTATATCCATATAATATTTCAGATATTTGTACATCTCCTTAAAGCTTCCTCGCTATGATTATTGCCGAAAACAAAAGGAAAAACAACATTTCAGAGTACATTATATACATGTATAAGACCGAGGACCTGATACGGGCTTATAATTTTGACACGGATCAGATCAGGGACTATGTTATCAAGCATTTTCCCGTGGCCGACCCAGAAAAAGAAGCCATTGCGCAATGGTATTCAAATATATGCGAACAGATGGTCCAGGAGAAAATACAGGATAAAGGTCATTTAAGCTTTGTCAATAAAATTGCAGCAGAACTGGGCGAAATAAGCAAGCAGCTGCTCAAGTCAGACCAAGCCTACCGCCAGATATACGACCGGGCCAAAATCCATATCAACAAAAATATAGCACTGGCTAAAGGGGCTATACAAGACCCGATACAAGTATGCCTGAACGCTATTTATGGCCTTTTGCTGCTCCGTATGAATGGCAAGCAAGTGGACGAAAGCATGAAAGAGGGAATCAATGCATTTGGAGAAGTGTTGAGCTATTTGAGCTATAAATATAAGCAGCGCAATACTGCGCCAGAGAGTTAATTGATAAGCCAAAGTAAGGTTTTGCTTATAGTTCCTCCAGCATCCTCAAATAAATCCCGTTGGTCCAACCAAATCCATCTTGAGTGGGGTATTCTCCGCCGCCGCCTGGCACTTTTGGAAATACAACATTATACTTTTCTAACAACTTTCCAGATTCAAGATATTGACTTTGTATGGTCTCTATCCATCGTGCCTTAAGGGTATCCGCTAAGTGCTCTTGTCCATACTGCTTTAATCCTTTATAGCTCATCCATTGGAGAGGTGCCCAACCATTAGGAGCGTCCCATTGCTGACCCGACAATATCAATGTACTAGGCAAACCTCCCGGAAACATAAAATAGGCTTCGATATTTCGAGCTATTTTTTCTGCTTGTTCTTGGTCTGCAATCGAAAAGTAAAGTGGCGCCATCCCAGCAAGGGAATAAAATCCCGTAGTTTTTTCTGCAATAAAGTCATAATCTATAAAGAAGCCTGCTCCTTCATCCCAGCAATACTGCAAAATAGCGTTTTTTCTTGCTGCTGCTTTTGATGAAAACAATTCATTGCTTTCTTTATCACCCTTTAGCGCATAAGCCTTTGCAATGGTTTTTTCTAAATGATAAAGCAAGCTATTGAGGTCTACCGGTATTATTTCTGTGGTATGTATCGTCTCCAAGGAGAGGCCATCTCTAAACCAACGTGCACTGAAATCCCAACCTGACTCTGCCGCCGCCCTAATATTTCTATAAGTAATCTCAGGCTTTACCGCTATGAGCGAAGCAGTTTCAATATCCTCCTTGTAGGATTCAGGTCTTGGCGTACTGTCATTATCCCAATAACGGTTTAAAATGACATTTTCTTCCAGCCTCACCACCCTATGCATAGCATGATTGTTCTTGTCCAATTCATCCTCACCTGTCATCCAAAATTGATGTTCTGCCACAAGCTGCGGCAAATAGGTTAACAATGTTTCCTCTCCCTTGATAGTTGACAACAATACTACCATCAAAGAAAAAAAAGGGGGTTGTGAGCGGGAAAGATAATAAGTACGTGTCCCATTGGGAATAAAACCATACGTTTCGATTAACCAAGCGAAGTTGTCCACCATGTCTTCTATCAGTTGGTCCTTCCCCGAGACTTGCAATCCTAAAAGGGTGAAATAGCTATCCCAATAATACAGTTCATTAAACCTGCCTCCAGGTACGATGTAGGGAAAAGGCAGTTCAATCAATGAGCTAGCAGTAATTGAGTCGGTTCTTACCAACTCGTCCCAAAGCTTTTCTATATGGGTTTCAATGTGAGGAAAAGAGTCTGTATCGACATAGGAAGCAGCCTGTGGGATGATAAAATGTTGTCGAACAAATACCGCTAAATCAAAATCCGCTTGTTTTTTCTGTTTACGGTATTGTTTTAAAATCGTATTCGGAGAATATTTCGGAATACAATCCACAAATGTTTTTGAATCTGGAAAAACAGGTGTCAACTGCACATCAGCAAATAGCTCTCCCAAATCATGTTGAGGATTATACTGACCATAGCTGATGGAATGAGTTAATAAGAGCGCTACAAATCCCTGATACAGATATTTTTTCATAGAGACGTTTAATTGTAAAGAGTAAAATCAAAAATCAATACCGAAACTAAGCTTCTGAACTCGATTTATCATGGCTTGCACCTGGTCATTTTAGTATTTCAATCCATGATGGTTTTGAATCACCAACCTATATCTTCTCAAACACATACCTATAATGCTCCATAATTTCCTGCTCGAAACAAACACGATTCGGACTAATTCTAAAAATGGCTACTTGCCGCCTGAACTTTTCATCCGTCAGGTATTTCGGCAAAAGCGAAAGGTATAGGGCATATTTTTTTAGGTTAAATTTTCTGAATTTTTTCCTCCACTCTCCTATTGTTTGTATGTAATCTAATCTTCCGCTGCTTTTATAAATCGTGTTGAACATTCCTTCGATATTTCTTTCGATCATTTCTGACCCATAAGGCAACCAAGACCCTGGAAACTGCTCTACCATTAAAGCTAGCACATGAGCGGGAGATCCGCTTTCAGCCTTTATGTCAATTTCTTCATAGGGGATCATATTTTTACCGAAAGTCATGGTTTGCAAATAAAACCTTCCCCCTGTTGGCAAAAGATCATAGACGGTCTGAAAGAAATTGTGATACACTTCCTCTTGCTTACCAGCTTTGTATTCCTCTATAGAACAAAAATGTTCAAAGGCACCTAAAGAAACTATAGCGTCAAAAGTGCCAAAATCTGTAGGTTTTACAGTCCTACAATCTTTTATATGAACATTCAAGTTTTTGCTTTGACATGCCCTGGCTTGCCCGTCGGAAAGTGTAAGGCCGATACATTCAGCTCCTATTTCATGGGTCACATAATTAACAAAAGGTCCCCAGCCGCAGCCTAAATCTAGCACTTTACTTTCTTTGGTGATATTCAATTGCTCGGCAATAAACTGATGTTTGGCCCTTTGCGCTTCTTCTAAGGTCTTTGAAAAGTCGCCTTTATATCTTGCCCCGCTAAAATCTCCATGCTCGCCCATACTCAAGCGAAATATCCTATCCAACTTTGTATAAGTAAAATCTAAGTCTGATTTAGTAGCCATAAAAATATCGGGAGTTTAGGTTTAATTAATAGTTTATTCAACAAGCATTGATAAAATTAAAAAAATACAAATTTTAAGCTTAAGGAGCGCCCTATGATCGTCAATGTAACTACACGAACAGGGAGCTTTCTAAAGCTAGCTTTTTTTTATTTTACTCCCTAGCTTTAATGTGTATTCTATAAACCGGGGTTCAACTATAACCCTGTTACCGGTAAAATAAAAAATCAGTCACTATTCCTTCAACCGCCTATTCTAAAGTAAGCCTAACCAAATATTGGTCTTTATCGTCCTCATAAATGACTTGGCAATGCCATCCTGTCTTTGTAGCTACAGTTTCCAAGGTTTGCTGATCGACATAAAGCCATTTGAACCATTCTCCTATCTTATTCTTGTATTCATATCGGAAGGAAATCTCTCCATAATAACGATCTGTGGGTGTTGGGCCGCCTTGATATAAATACAAAATATCGCAAGAGTCAAACAAAAGCTGCCCGCCGGGGAGCAGTAAAGTTTTAGCATGCTGCAAGAAATACTTCAATCCATCCAAATTGCCCACAAGCCCAATTCCGTTCATCATCAAAAGTAGCGTGTCAAATTTCATGTCGGCCAAGGCAAATATATCTCCGGCTATCGCCTTTCTTACTCCTCTTTTTTTCATGATCTCCACCGCTAAGGCCGACCTCTCTATAGCAGTCACATCAATACCTTGTTTCTGTAAAATCAAAGCATGACTTCCAACACCTGCCCCGATATCCAGCACCTTACCTTTGCACAAACTCATAGCCTTCGTTTCAATAGTCGGCATTTTTTCCATGTCCCTAAAGAAAAGGGCAATGGGCATTTCCTCCTTTGGCCCATAATTGTTGTAGAGCAGCAGCTTGTGATTTCGTCGGTAATAATAATCGTGCAAAGCTTGGCCGTATACGTCTTCTATCTCGGGCATTCGTTATATTTTATTGAGGCAACCATTAATTTTCAAAAGCATATTCAAAAGCACTTTTATATGCATTGGAGGCGATAACATAATCGATAAGATCATTATAAAACGGATGATGACCAAGTGTTGCACTGTCACCTATAATCACCAACTTCTTTCTCGCTCTCGTCATGGCCACATTTATGCGCCTTACATCTTCCAAGAAGCCAATCTCACCTTTATCATTTGATCGCACTAGGCTTATATAAATAATATCTCGCTCCCTTCCTTGGAACGCATCAATCGTGTCGATAGTAATAATCTCTTCTATCTCTTTTAAGGATGGAAAACTTGAAAGCATTTCCGATAACAACAATATCTGAGCTTTATAAGGTGCTATCACCCCTATCGTAAAGCTATTTTCTTGTGGGCTTATTTTAACGCTTTCAACTAAATTCTCCAAATGGCTCAACATGAACTTGGCCTCTTCTTGATTATACCGGCTCAACGACTCTGGGTTGATCTCCTCTCCATACCCGCAACCGGCAGTGTCAATGAATTCTAAAGGGGCTTCTTCGAATGTGAGTTGGTGGTTTTCCACTTGGCTGTCCGCCACAAGGGCACCACCATAAAACTGATTATTGGAAAAAGCCATAATCTGCTTATTCATTCTGTATTGCACTGTTAGCAAACTGCCAATGCCTTTCGTTGCTATCACTTTCTCAAACAATGTTTTGGATAACCCTTCCCTAGCAGCTTCAAAGGACTTTATTGTGGGTGGAAGCTGGAAATGATCGCCAGCAAAAACCACCCTGTCAACGCGGAGAATCGGAATCCAACAAGCAGGTTCCAGGGCCTGTGCAGCCTCATCAATAAAAAGGCTCGTAAACCGCTTCCGATGCAGATAAGGACTTGCAGACCCTACCAAAGTTGTAGCTATTACCTGCGCCTTTCCCATAATATCCGTTATGATATAATGTTCCAACATTTCTGCTTCTGCCTGCAATGCAGAGGCCTCACGGAGCAGAAGTTTCCGCTGGTTCTTTTCTGCATATCCAAAATTTCGCTTGTATTTAAAAGCAAGCTTTCTAAACTCCTCACGCTTTTGTTTTGCTTTTTTCAGGTCAGCATATGTAGGATGATTGGCGATTTTAACATCCATAGTCTGTTGAAGGGCATCTTCTGTTACCCTAGCGGGATGTCCCAACCTAACCACATTCTGTCCTGCTGCCGTCAACCTTTCTACTAAGAGATCAACAGCCGCATTGCTAGGGGCGCATACCAGAACCTGCTCCTCCTCTTCCAAAACTTTCAGTATAGCCTTTACCAAAGTAGTAGTTTTACCCGTTCCTGGGGGGCCATGAACAACCGCCACGTCTTTGGCAGCCACAATATGCTGAACAGCATTTTCTTGACTATTATTCAATTGCGTGTCAGCGTACGGTTTAAGGCTATCAAATTCAGGTAATGCCTCTCCAAGTATTTTCTCTCGCAATTCGAGGGCCCTACCCTTTGCTTCTATCACCTGTTTCATGGCAGATTCCATTTCCCGGTAGGAGGCCTCATCAAACAAAAGGTCTATCCCTAACTTTCCATAATCTAGCCAATCAGGAAAATGGTCTGTGCTTAAGGTAATCATCATCGAATTACCTCTCACTTGATTTACTACTCCAGAAATCTGCTCTTCAGCCACTTTACCTGTTTGAGATTGGGCAAATATGCTGACCAACTTACCTGACTGAAATACATGGGGCCTACCAATCTGAGTAGTACGCTCAAGTTCTATGACAAGCTTTTCGCCTGTATCGTACATCGTCCTTTTAAAAATAACGGGATACCAAGAAAGGCCCGCTTGTATACGCTCTTGGAGCGGAGTTCTCAGTACTTTCTGTTTGTACTGCTCAAGGTCTTCTTCTCGTTCCTTTTTCAGCAAGGCTAAAGTGTGACGAAGAGATTCAATAGAGGCCATGCAATGCGATTTTTTTAAAGCAAACTTAAACAAGCTTGAGCGCTACCGCTATAAAGTCGTTGGGCGACAAGCTACTTTACCGGTAGAGTTCAACTAATAAATTATTTGACTGTTTGGAAGGTAAAAGGCTATTTACGCAGATATTCCTGTACTTTTTGCTTCTGCCAGCTTTTGTCGTATTGTTGATAGTCGCTATAGACCTCTGTAATAAGATCGTACATGACTGCCTCATTATACCCAAGTTTTGCAGCAACCTTAGAACAAAACTTTATCTCTTCTAGGTAAAGCTTGCCATCTGCTTTCATCAATTCTACTAAGGTGTACAGGTATTCAAAACGATCATCATCTGAAAGCGATGCTACATTTATCGTTTTTTCCGGACTTTTGATCACTGCCTGTATTTCGGCTTCACTCAGTCCGTTGGCTCGCCCAATTTGGTGAATGAGCTCATGCTCTTCGGACACGATTTCTCCATCCACTTTCGCCAGTCGTACTAATATACTCAATAAAGATTTTGGCATAAACTCATTTTTACGCTGTATATAGCCCCTAAGAAACCTTAAAGGGTACTCATTGTTCTTTAGTCGCTTTCAAGTTAATCCCCAGGTTTCAAAAACCAAACAATACTGCCACAAAATCCTTAACTTTGATTACAAAGCTATGGCTATATATAACATCTACCAAATACACAGATTACCCTCCTTATGAACTTCTTGTCCCATATATACCTTTCAGGCAACACCACTGCTGTATTATTTGGAAACTTTATAGGAGACTTTGTAAAAGGCAAGCAGTTTGAAAACTACGCTAAAGATGTTCAGAGGGGCATACTTTTGCATAGAGAAATCGACTTTTTCACAGACAGCCACCCGATAGTTACGCAGAGCAAAGACAAACTCCGCGCATCCCAAGGTCATTACAGTGGCGTAGTAATAGATATATTCTATGATCACTTTCTTGCTGCCAATTGGTGGGATTACTGCTCTACACCCCTTCATGACTTTGCAAATGCCACTTATAAAACCTTGCAAAAAAACGCACATTGGATGCCACCTGATGCACAATTTATGCTCCCGTATATGATTCGAGACAACTGGTTGGTAAGCTATATGCACCTTGAAGGCATTGAAAAAGTATGTAAAGGAATGGCACAACGAACTAAATTCAAATCAAACATGGCCAATGCCCCTATCCAGTTAAAAAAACACTACGATGCACTAGAGGAAGAATTCCGCACCTTCTTCCCATTATTGAATACGCATTGCCAAGAATTCATGACCAACATTGATTAGTTTTGTAGTTCGATATATATTAAACAACTATGATTGTATCAAAGCCCAAAGGAAATACCGTATTTGCGCTATGCATGTTTTTAATTATCTGTTATTCACTCCTCGGTTATACAATATTCCAATATGTTTCTCATGAAGAAAAGTTTTGGTACCAGTATGCCATTCTTATCATCATCACGCCCATTGCTATAAGCGTAAGTATTAAAGTCGCGCGCACATTTAAAATAGTAAACCTTGGCAAAGGTCAAATGACCGTAAGGTATCCGCTATTGTTTAGAACAAGGAAGTATAATATGAAACAATTGGTTCATTGGGAAGAAACCATCATCAAAACACAAGGAACAGTTTTCAAGCAATTAACTCTTGTCTTCGAAAAAGAGAAAGTAGGATTGGCCAACCAGGAAAACACCGAATATCATAAGGTATTCGAATATTTACGCAAGAAACAAGTTTCAAAAAAGCTAAACAACTCTAACTAAAACATACATCAAAAATTCATCTTGGTTAGATGAAACCTTTTCATTATAAAAGCAGTTTAAGATACTTGTTAACTTTTTTTCTAGTAAAATATAAATAAATAGCTATTATATTTAATTTTTTATGTAATTTTGCTCTGAGTTATTACATCAACAGGAAATAATAGAACTTCAAAAGAGCGTACAACTATTAAAAACTTACATACTGTAGGTTTATTTTTTAACCAAACAAACTCATTATGATCATCTTACAACAAATCCTTATTTTATGTTTACTCCTGATAGGGAGCTTTGTGTTGGCGGGCTATCTTTTTTGGCTACTGTTCAAAAAGAATGCTCCCAGTTATGAAGAAATCAAAGAACGATTTCTAGTGGACTGATTTTTTTGCACAGATAAAATAAGATAAGAGGCTGGCAATATGCTATATTGCCAGCCTTTGTATTTTTAAAGTTATAATATTGACTGGCTTTATCTCAAAGCATCAAAGATCACGATCACTATCCATAAATTTCATTACTGAAACAGGTAGGTCTATTTTTCATCGCTGGGCGTGATGCTTTTGGCTTCTATAATCAATTCTATCTCCTCAGCCGAAGGCAAGCCCGATACGCCGCCTGAAACAACAAATTTCATAAAGTCAGAACTTGCAACGTTATGAATGGGCTTTACACTTTCTCTAGGCACTACAAAAAGGTTGCCTGAAAAATTGTAAGAATGGGGGCAATAAACAGCGACCTTCCCAGGCAGACCAATATGATCCAGGCTTGGTTGTGTGATGAATCCCAGCTTTTGAACTCCCTCACCCAGATCGACCACAACGGCCTGATTGAATTTTTTCTTATCCCCCACAAAAGCTTCGATCAAATCCTTAATGGAAGTATAGATCAGGTTTACAAAAGGCACTTTTTCTAAAAGCTCTTCTAGAAAATCAAAGAAAGGCTTGATCAATAGGGTAGACCCCAAGTAACCAAACAAAGTAACACCAACCAGAATAAAAATCAATCCTAATCCGGGCACATTTACCGGTATTAGGCTATCGAGCCACTGAATACATACTACCAATATGTACAATGTAAGGGCTACAGGAACTAAAAAAAGTAGGCCTCTGAGGAAATAGTTGAGTAAACGCCTAAAAGTAATTGAGCTCATAGTATTGATTTATATTAAAAGTGATCAAGTTATAGGGTAAGATTTGAAACTTCTAGTGTTCGAAATATGCCGCTATTTACCACAAATTTACTATAGATAATAACAAGGTTAGTACTGGACTGCTTTATGTCTTTTGGCATTTTGTCTTTAAACAATAAAGGCCTTGCCGTAGCAAAGCCTTTATTGTTTAAAACTATATTCGAATCTTAGAGCGATATGCCCATAAATGACATGAAAGCAATGCCCATTAGCCCTGTAATAAGCATCGTTATACCCAGACCCTTAAGACCATCTGGCACATTGGAATATCTGAGTCTTTCGCGAATTGCAGCAAGTGCCACAATAGCCAACAACCACCCTATTCCAGAACCAAAACCATATACCACTGATTCAGGAAAAGTATAATCTCTTTGAACCATGAATAATGCTCCTCCAAGTATGGCACAGTTTACAGCTATAAGCGGAAGAAAGATTCCAAGCGATCCATACAAAGTAGGCGAAAATTTTTCAATGATCATTTCTACTAATTGCACAATGGCAGCAATAATGGCGATAAACATGATAAACTGCAAAAAGCTCAAATCTATCGTGGCGAAGCTAGCGCTTACCCAAGTTAAAGCTCCCTCCTTGAGTACGTATTCTTGCAAAAGCCAATTTACAGGAACAGTAATTGTAAGTACGAAAATTACTGCTGCACCAAGTCCAACTGCTGTTGGCACCTTTTTGGAAACGGCCAAGAACGAACACATACCTAAGAAATAGGCAAATATCATGTTCTCTATAAATATTGATTTAATTCCTAGACTAATCAGATCCATTCTATTTCTTATTTAATGTTCTACGTATCCTGTTTTCATTCTTTGAACCCAGATAATTATCCCAAGAACCATAAAAGCCCCTATAGGAGTCACCATCAAGCCATTATTAGGAAAGTTCTCAATACCAATGGCTTCAAAAACCTTAAAGCCAAACAGAGAGCCAGAACCCAAAAGCTCTCTAAAGAAAGCCACTGCTAATATCACCCATGCATAGCCAAAACCGTTACCCAATCCATCTAGGAAAGAATCATAAGGCTTATTGCCCATAGCAAAAGCCTCTAACCTTCCCATAACAATACAATTGGTGATAATCAAACCTACATAGACACCCACAACTTTTGATATTTCGTACATGTAGGCTTTCAATACTTGGTCAACTAGTCCCACCAAAGCAGAAATCACAGCCAACATTACAATAATTCTAATCCTATTAGGAATTACATTCCTAAGGCTGGAAATTACCAAATTTGAAAAGGCAATTACTACAATAACAGAGATGGACATTACTAAAGTAGGCTCCATCTGTGCTGTAACCGCCAAAGCTGAACAAATCCCCAAAATCTGTATGGTTATAGGGTTATCATCACCAAGGGGATCAATAACAAATTTCTTTCTTCTTTTTGAAAAAAGCCCTTCAGATTTTTTAACCTTCGGTGCTTCTATAGTTTCAGTACTCATAATCTTAGTTTTTAAGCCCTTATTTCACACATTTACAAGTTGGCAGCGGCCTGTGTAACTTCACCTTTAACTTTATTGAAGTACCCTTCATAATAGTTCAGGTAATTCTTAAGCATGTTATTTACACCGTTTGCCGTGATAGTAGAACCTGAAATTCCATCTACTTGATTGGCATTGTATATACTTGGATCTCCCGTCTCACCCTTCATCATCGTTACCGCCACCAATTCTCCTATATCGTTATATATCTTCTTGCCAGCAAATCTACGCTGTACTTCTACAGAAGTTATTCTAGCGCCCAACCCTGGCGTTTCTCCAGCGTGGTCAAGAACTACTCCTCTAATCGTTGCAAGATCTTTTTCTAAGGCCACGTATCCCCAAATATTATCCCATAGCCCGTTTCCATATACGGGTATAATATAGGCTTCTACTTCATCAGGGTTACTTTCACTCATAAATTGGAAGACGGGATATAATCTATCGTCAGGCGCAATCCTAAATTGCTTGGCGATATCTACTTTCTCTGCTATTAGAGGGTTTCCTTCTTCATCCGTATCGATAATATCACCTGCTCGGTTTACAACAATTGATTCTATCTTTTGCTCATAAACACTGGTAATATCTGCTTTCTCGATTTGACTAACATCCATAACAGCATTTAATATGCTTCTACGGGTATCAATATCGATCTGCACTTGTTGTATAGGCCCAAGCCCTACGGCTGCAAGTGCTAACAAGCCTCCTAAAAGGACTGTTAGAACAACTGAAAATATAATAATGTATGAATTAGACTGTTGCACGTTGTAATCTCCTTTTTTTGTTAGCCTCTATTATGTAATAATCAATAAGTGGTGCGAATACGTTCATCAATAGCACCGCCAGCATAATGCCTTCGGGGTAAGCAGGGTTAAATACCCTTATCAGTACCGTCAGCACTCCTATTAGAAATCCATATATCCATTTCCCTGTTTCGGTATGTGTTGCCGTTACAGGATCAGTTGCCATATATACGGCACCTAGTGCCAGTCCACCAATGAGCAAATGATAATAGGCGGGCAATAACATAAACTCATTTGCCCCTATCATGTTGAAAAGAATACCAGTGGCAAAAGCACCAGCAAAAACACTTAGGATAATTTTCCAACTACCCACGCCTGCGACGATTAATATTGCAGCCCCTATTAGGCACATCAGAGTGGATGTCTCTCCAATAGAACCAGGGATAGCACCCCAGAACATGTTCCATACATCATATAATCCGGGCACCCAAGATTGATTAAGTGCCTCTACTACAGATCCAGTACCTCCTGCTGAGGTCTCATAAGCAATCGCCAGAGGTGTGGCACCTGAATACCCCTCAATAGGCTCTTTGTCTCCTAAATAAGTCCATATGCTTCCCGCCATATCAGACGGATAAGCAAAATACAAGAAAGCTCTTGCTGTCATGGCAACGTTCAACACGTTCATTCCAGTTCCTCCAAAGACCTCCTTCGCTATAATTACGGCGAATATGGTAGCCAAAGCTACCTGCCATAAAGGGATTGTCACGGGTAATATGAGCGGAATGAGCATGCCCGTCACTAAAAAACCTTCATTAATAGGGTGCTTACGTACTACAGCAAAAATGGCTTCTACAATACCTCCTGCTGCATAAGCAACAATAACTATCGGCAATACAAGTTGGGCCCCTAACAAAAACTTATCCATGAAAGTGGCCATCTCTCCTACTGCCAAGAAGTGTTGATGTCCTACATTCCACATTCCAAACAACAATGGTGGCAACATTGCTATCACCACAGTCATCATCAATCTTTTGAGGTCTATAGCATCATGCACTTGAACTCCCTTTGGAGAGGCGGTTTGATTGGGTGTGAAAAGAAAAGTCTCCCCAGCTTCAAATAGGTAGTAGAACTTTTCAAACTTCCCTCCCTTCTCAAACATCGGCTTTTGTTTATCAAACAAATCCCTTAAAGCTTTCATCCGTATTTAATTATTTCGTTATATACAATCTACATCTTCAATTCAGGGTTAGGCCCTATCCTTCTCTTATCAAAGTGAGGCCATCTCTTAGAATGGCCTGCACATCATGCTTGGAAACATCTATAAATTCGCACAACGCCAAATCTTCCTCTATTACCTCATATATGCCTAAAGCTTCCATGTCGTCGTAATCGTGGGCAAGGATGGCTTTGAGCAAGTGAGTTGGGTAGATATCCATAGGGAGTACCCTTTCGAAAGTACCGGTCATCACAAATGCCCTCTCTTCTCCTCTTGTATTGGTATCTAAAACATACTCCTTCTTGGGGCTGAGGAAAGATAATAGCCCAAAAGCCCTATGAAAGCTTAACCTTGTAGTAGGCTTGATCCAGCCAAGCAGCTCATAGTAGTTCCCTTCTGGGATTACTGTGATCATATTGTGGTAATGGCCTAAGTATCCATCTTTCTCAATCCTCTCTCCTGTCAGTACGTTACCGGAAATATACCGCACATTATCAGATTTCAGATTTTGCGCTACTAATTTGCTAATGCTGGTGCCTGAAATTACCTGATAATACTGTGGATTTTTAATTTCAGAACCAACCAAAGCTATGATTTTTGAGACATCGTATTTCCCTTCAGAAAACAGCTTGCCAATATGCGCTACTCCCCAAGGGCTCACGGTCCAAACCACCTCCCCCTTGTTTACTGGATCTATATGGTGAATCTGCACTCCTACATTGCCTGCAGGGTGCGGTCCTGATATTTTATTGATCTGTACGTCCTTGACATTAGCAAAGAAGGAAGAGGTCTCTATATTTGCGTCGACGCCAAGATGGACAATACCAGACGTAAGTTTTTTTAGTATATTAATACCTATTTGAAAGCTTTGCTCTTGACCTTTCAGCAAAAATTCATTGTCGGGAGCAAGAGGGTGGGTATCAAATGTGGATATAAAAATAGATTTGGGGGTGTCTTGAGGGCTGGCGACTATACCGAATGGCCTTTGTATGATGTTGACCCATGCCCCGCTTTTCAATAAATTATTAACAATGTCTTCCTTGCTTAGACTACCTATATCAGCATTCGAATATTTTGGAAATTCGACGTATTCAATTGTCTTATCTGCTAAAATCTTTACCGATAACAGCTTTCTCTTCTCTCCCCTGTTTATTTCTATTACTTCTCCGCTAACGGGAGAGGTATATAGCACCTCTTCGTTTTTCCGATCAAATAACAAAGGCGTGCCAGCTTTCACCTTATCTCCCTCCTGTACCAACAATTTTGGACTTTGCATTCCTACAAAATCAGTAGGTTTCAGCACATAAGTTTCTGATGGCGTTACAGGGACAACTTTCTTATCAGCCTTTCCTACCAACCTGATATCAAAGCCCTTTTTTAGCTTTACAAATTTTGACATTTTTATCGTTTAGCAATGAATTTAAACACGAATCGGGGCAAAAATAATAAATTTTTATCGAATAAAAACTTTATCAATTATTAAAACTTGCCATATATTTTTATATTAATTTTCTTCATGTAACATCTCTCTGTAAAAACAAATGCTTTGGTCAGCACTTATCACTTCTTAGCCTTGCAAGTCTGGTTCATTAAGTTTCTGAATGTGCTTTGATACATTTTCCATTAGCCACATCGGCGTAGAGGTTGCGCCGCAAATCCCTACGGTATCATTCGGCCCAAACCAGTTCAGATCGATTTCAGCTTCGTTCTCCACGAAGTAACTGCGTTCATTTTCTCCTTTACAGACGCCGAATAAGGCTTTCCCATTCGAGCTTTTTTTCCCGCTCACAAAAATAATAATGTCGTATTGTTGCGCAAACTTGGTCAGATGAGGCTCGCGGTTGGATACTTGGCGGCAAATGCTATCGTTGGCGTTAAAGGCAATTACTTCTTGGTCCAGTTTTGCCTCCTGCATCCGAGTTTCAATGATCTCTTTTATTTTATAGAAGCCTTTAGTGCTCTTAGTGGTCTGGCTATAAAGGGTCACAGGTCTCGAAAAGTCTATCTGGTCGAGGTCGTCCTCCGTAGTGATAATGATGGCCTCTTCTTTGGTTTGCCCTGCAAGTCCTTTTACTTCAGCATGTCCATCTTGTCCATATATCACGACTTGGCCGTTTGTGGAAGACATCTTATCGTAGGAATGTTTGATCCTGTTTTGAAGCTTTAATACCACGGGGCAAGAAGCATCCACAAGCTCAATGTTATTTTCAATGGCAATTTTGTAGGTCTCTGGTGCTTCTCCATGCGCCCTGATCAGCACCTTGCAGTCCCTAAGATTCTTAAGATCTTCTTTCGTGATAATCCTAAGGCCTTTTTTATACAGCCTCTCCACTTCCATATCATTATGGACAATGTCACCAAGGCAATATAATGTGCCGCCCTTTTCTATCTCGTCTTCAGCCATCTGAATGGCAAACTCAACGCCAAAACAATATCCAGAGTTTTGATCTATCGTTACCGCTATCATATATATGCTGCTTTTTGTTCACAAATCATTTTTCCTGCCGTCAGATAAAGGATTTCTTCCACCTGTTCCTCAAAAGTCAAATGGGTGGTGTCTATCTCTATGGCATCAGGCGCCTTGCGCAGAGGGCTTTCCTTGCGTGAAGTATCGATAACATCACGCTTTTGAAGGTTCTCCGCTACTTCTTCCAATCCGATCATTACATTCTTTTCAAGCAACTCTTTCTGTCTTCTTTCCGCACGGATATGGAAGTCGGCAGTCATGAAAATTTTAAGCTCCGCTTCAGGAAATACGGTCGTGCCTATATCCCTGCCATCCATCACTACACGCTTCTTCTTTCCCAGCTTTCTTTGCTGTGCTACCAGCGCGTGCCTTACGGCACTTATGGCGCTTACCTCACTCACCAGATTAGAAACTTCCATGGTCCTAATATCAGCCTCCACATTCAAGCCATTCAAGAAAGTCTCGCTATGGTTTTTCTTAGGATTATAGACGAATTCAATGTGAATATCCTTCAAAGCCTGCTCGATGGCTTTATGGTTATCCAGACTTATATAATGCGCTATAAAATAAGAGGTAACTGCCCTATACATGGCACCTGTGTCAATATAACTATAGCCGAGGACCGCTGCTACGGCTTTTGCTGTAGAGCTTTTGCCGCAGGCTGAAAATCCATCGATCGCAATAACAATATCTCTCATAGATGAAGCATAGCTTTGACTGCTTTATCAAAGGCTACGCAAATATAGCAACATGCTTTCATTTTTGCTGTGTTTAACCCATAATACTAACAAGGGCAGGGAATTGCACCTCTTTTAGGAATTTTACCCGGCCTCTTCTCGCTCGTTTTGCAGCTTTGAAGACACAAACTCGCTGCCAAAATCAATAACATCAGGAATTTGATATTTCTTTTTACTAACATGTCAATAGCTTTCTTTTTTTATAAATATATGTGTTCAATACTTGGCAACATGAAATATTTTCTTTTTAATTATCCAACATCACATCTCCAGAATTAAGGATAGGCTTTTCTATCGAGAAACGCACCGAAAAGATGGAACATTTGTAAAACATGTTATAACCCATTGATAGTTTCCATAATATTATAATTTTAGGAGTCTTTTTAAATAGGCACCCAAACTTGACTTTTACCATATAGAAGTGATGATAAAAAAATACGCTTATCGTCGATATTTCATCTCAACGCCAAACAATCCACTATGTCACTAGAAAACATCATTGTCGGTCAATATGTAGATATCTTCCGCAAAACCATCTATCCAGCTAAAATCACCATAAAGAACAATCGGATCGCATCCATCCAGAAAACAGCAGAAAACGGGGGGCATTATTTACTTCCCGGATTTATTGATGCCCATATACATATCGAAAGTTCTATGTTAGTGCCTGCGGTATTTGCTCGGGCAGCTGTTGTCCATGGTACTGTTGCTACTGTTTCCGATCCTCATGAGATAGCCAATGTGATGGGCATTGAAGGCGTGCGGTACATGGTGGACAACGGAAAGCAGGTGAATTTTAAATTTTTCTTCGGTGCTCCTTCCTGCGTGCCTGCCACTCCTTTTGAAACTGCAGGCGGTAGAATTTCTGTAGAAGAAACCGATACCCTGCTCCAAGAAAAAGACATCTATTATCTATCGGAAATGATGAATTGGCCTGGGGTGCTAAATCAAGATCAAGAAGTAACATCTAAAATCAATATTGCTCAAAGAAATCACAAACCCGTAGATGGTCACGCACCAGGCCTTCGGGGCGAGCAAGCCAAACGATATGCTGCTGCAGGCATTCACACAGACCACGAATGCTTTACACTGGAAGAGGCACAGGAAAAGTTGGCGTATGGCATGAAGATAATCATAAGGGAAGGCAGTGCTGCAAAGAACTTTGAAGCATTATACCCCATTATAGATGAGTTTCCCGATAAAGTTATGTTGTGCTCTGACGACAAGCACCCCGACGAACTAATGGAAGGACACATCAACCAGGTGGTGAAAAGGGCAGTGGCAAAGGGCGTAGATTTGTTTAATGTACTGCAAGCAGCTTGCATAAATCCAATTGCCCATTATAATATCGAAGTGGGACAACTTCGAGTAGGTGACCCTGCTGACTTCATAGTTGTCAAAGACCTTCATGACTTCGACGTACTACAAACTTATATCAACGGCGAACTCGTTGCCGAAAAAGGCACTTCAAATATTGCATATATAAAAAGTGACCCTATCAACAATTTTCATTGCACTCCTAAAACTCCAAAAGATTTCGTCGTCCATGCCGATGATAAGATAAATATTAAGGTCATCCTTCCTGCTGATGGCCAACTCATCACCACTTCTGTAATTGAAGCCGCTACCATAAAAAACGGCTTGGTTATAAGCGACCCCAAGAGGGACATCTTGAAAATGGCTGTGGTAAACCGCTATGTCAACACGGCGCCTTCGGTTGCATTTATTAAAGGTTTTGGTCTCAAAAATGGTGCTATTGCCTCATCTGTGGCGCACGATTCGCACAATATAATAGTAGTAGGGACAAGCGATGAACTCATGAGCAAGGCTACCAATGCTTTGATCGAACAAAAGGGAGGTATTTGTGCTGTTGATGATCAGAACATTTCGCTCCTTCCACTCCCTGTGGCGGGAATTATGTCAGCAGAGGACGCCCACATTGTAGCACATGCATATGCACAGATAGACAAAATGGCCAAGGAGTTAGGCTCCTCCCTAAAAGCCCCCTTCATGACATTATCTTTCATGGCCTTGTTGGTCATTCCATCTCTAAAACTGAGCGACAAGGGGCTTTTTGATGGAGATAAATTTGAATTTACAAATGCCTTGATCTAATCACTTCCTGCATCAGGATATTTTATTAGAATCATAACGACTCACCTGCACTACGCCATTTACTTTTTCCAGCCGTTGAATCAGGGTATTGAGATGAGAGGTGTCATTTACAAAGAGCATTATACTTCCCTCAAAGATGCCATCTTCTGTTGCCATAGTCATAGAGCGCATATTTACCTTAAGTTCGCTGGAAATGATTTTTGTAACGTCATTGATAAGCCCTACCCTATCGGTGCCGATTACCTTAAGACCAGCAAGAAATGCTAGCTCTTGCTGAGAAGTCCACTTGGCTTTCACAACCCTGTATCCATAGTTGGAAAGCAGTTCCATGGCATTAGGGCATGAGTTTCTATGTACTTTAATCCCTTCATTCACTGTTACAAAACCAAAAACCTCGTCGCCAGGAATGGGGTTGCAACATTTGGCCAGCTTGTACTCAATCACGTCCATATCTTCCCCTATTAGGAGCATATCTCTATTGACCCCAGAGACTTTGGATATTTCCTTTTCGAAGGATTTTGCATCTGATATAAACTCCTTGGCAGTCCCTTCTACCTTAGAACGGACATCTCTGAATTTTTTGATATCCTTGGAATCGATCTGGCCCTTTCCCACCTTATAGAAGAAATCCAGCGGTGTCTTTTCATCAAAATAGGCCCTAAGCTGGTTGATCGTTTCGTTGTTGAGGTGTAGCTTCATTTGGCCAAGCTTTCTCTCTACTATTTCTCTGCCTATTGAAGCTGCGGCTTTTTTCTCCTCCTTCAGCACATCCTTTATTTTGGATCTTGCTTTAGAAGTTACCACAAAACGTAGCCAGTCTTCACTCGGTCTTTGCTTCTTGGATGTGAGGATCTCTACTTGATCACCATTTTTCAAAACATAGTTTAGGGGTACCAATCGCTGGTTTACCTTTGCCCCCAAGCAAGTAGCCCCTATTTCTGTATGGATCTCAAAAGCAAAATCTAATGCAGTAGCACCAAAAGGGAGCGTTTTAAGCTCTCCTTTAGGCGTAAATACAAACACCTCATCATTGAACAGGTTGGAACGGAAATCGTCTACAAACTCTATGGCACTGGAGTCATTTTGCTCCAGCATGTCTCTCACCCGGCCAATCCACTGCTCTAAACCTGATCGATGGGCACTTCCTGTCACTTTATCTTTATACTTCCAGTGTGCGGCATAGCCTTTTTCAGCAATCTCATCCATCCGCTTAGACCTGATCTGAACCTCGACCCACTGTCCTGAGTTGCTCATGACAGTTGTATGCAATGACTCATACCCATTTGCTTTGGAGGTGCTTATCCAGTCTCTGAGCCTGTCTGGGTTGGGCTTATAATAATCTGTGACAATGGAATACACTTGCCAACAGTCCGCCTTCTCTGACTCCAAGCTCGTGTCTAATATGATTCTTACGGCAAACAGGTCATATACTTCCTCGAAAGGGATATTCTGTTTACGCATCTTCGTATAGATCGAATAGATGGACTTGGGTCGACCCTTTATTTGAAAATTGAAGTCATGCTTGGATAGCTCCTTTTGTAAGGGCGCAACAAAGTTTTTGATGAATTTATTTCTGGCAGCTTTGGTGGCACTTATCTTGGCCGCCAATTCGCGATAAGTCTGTGGCTCTGTAAACTTTAGGTACAGGTCTTCTAGCTCCGATTTAATCGCGTAAAGCCCTAAACGATGCGCCAAAGGGGCATAGAGATAGATCGTTTCAGAGGCTATTTTCAACTGTTTGTTTTGGGGCATGCCATCCAAGGTGCGCATATTGTGCAGCCTGTCTGCCAGCTTAATCAATATTACGCGTACATCTTCTGAAAGTGTGAGCAGCATCTTTCTGAAGTTCTCTGCTTGCTGTGAACTTCCGTGCTCAAAAACCCCAGATATTTTGGTTAGGCCATCAATAATCTGGGCCACTTTTGGGCCAAACTCCCGATGGATGTCCTCAATTTCCAGCTCAGTATCTTCTACTACATCATGCAACAGCGCCGAAACGATAGAAGTGGTACCTAGCCCAATTTCATCAATGGCAATTTGGGCTACCGCCAAAGGATGAAAGATATAAGGCTCGCCCGACTTCCTGCGCATTTCTTTATGCGCTTCCATAGAGGTATTAAATGCCTTTTTTATCAATTTTGCATCGCCATCTTTTAGAAAAGGTTTGGCATGCCTTAATAACTTCCTGTATTTTCTGAGAATTTCCCGTCTTTCTTCTTCAATATCGATTGTTACCATACTGCGCTCAACAAAAAAACATTAAATACAATTTTAGATCATTCATATCTTTAACCTCCGTGTGCTATTTACGAGAATGTCCTACCTAATTATTCTATAGATCATAGTATCAGTTTAGAAAAATGTGTATTTGGCAAGATGCTACAAAATAAAAAAAAAGCAAAAGCTTAAGGTATTTCAAATTCCGGCAAACAATAGAAAGTTAATAAAAACCGGCATAATAAAAAGCCTTTTTAAAAAGTCAGTTTTGTACAACGCCTGTTCAATAGTTTTGTGATTAAAAAAATGACGAAACACATATACGTATAATCAAGGTTAACCATTTATGGCCTCTTCTCTTCTATAAAGGACACTTGCCCTAATTAACACAACGGTATTATTATGTAAAAAAATTCTTTAAACATATTGTTGTTTTAGAATAATCATTTACCTTTGCACTTCAATTTTAAGCAATGTGGCCAAGTTGGTTTGAACATTCTCTCTTTCATGCAGTGAATGTCGCTCGCCTTCTACTCCCCAGCACTTAAATTAAGCGGATGTGGCGAAATTGGTAGACGCACTAGACTTAGGATCTAGCGCCTCGCGGCGTGTGGGTTCGACTCCCTCCATCCGCACTCATGCACCCCCTGTCACGTTCCAATCATCAAAAGGGACTGATTGGGGGTTTTTAATTTAACACAGTTCATCATTTTTAAATTTTGTAGCGTTGGACATTACCTTAGAAAAAAAGAACCCTACTGAGGCTTCCATTAAAATTACATTAACGGAAGCTGATTATCAACCTAAAGTTCGAGAAAAACTTAAGGAGTACAGCAAAAAAGCACAAATAAAAGGCTTTAGACCGGGGAAAGTCCCTCCTGCATTGATCCAAAAAATGTATGGTAAGTCCATCATGATCGACGAGATCAACGACATCTTATCACAGGCTGTTAACGACTATATCCGTGACAACAAAGTTCAAATATTGGGCGAGCCTCTCCCTAATATTGAGAGCGCTGACAAAATAGACTGGGAGAACCAGAAAGATTTTGAGTTCCAGTATGAGATCGGTTTGGTCGATGAGTTCCAGTACTCTTTAGAAGGCAAGAAATTGATCCGCTACAATATAAAGGTGGATGATAAGGCTGTTCAAGACACCATAGCTGACCTTCAAAAACAATACGGAAAAATGACCAATCCAGAGAAAAGCGAAGATGGCGATTTCTTATATGGACAAGTGGCCCAAAGCGCTGGAGAATATAATGACAAAGTTTCCATCCCACTGAACTTAATCGAAGAAAAGGAGCGCAAGCAATTCATTGGTCTAGCAAAAGGTGACAAAGTGACCTTTGACGTTAAGAAGACTTTTAAAGACACGGCTACTATTGCGGAAGCCCTTAATATAGATAATGCCGCAGCCGAAACCCTTGAAGGTGAATTTGAATTAGAGGTAATCAATGTAAACAGGCAAGAGCCTGCTGACTTGGACCAAGAGTTTTTTGATAAAATATTTGGACCAGAAGCAGTAGATTCAGAAGAAGCGTTCAGAGATAAAGTAAAAGAAACCATTTCCGAAAATTACAAACGGGAAACCGAGCTTTATTTTAACAAGACTATTCAGGACACCTTGCTGGAAAACACAGAAATCAACCTACCAGATGAGTTCTTAAAAAGATGGTTGCTGACCTCTAACGAAGGAAAAATTACAGAAGAGGATATTGCCAAAGAATATGATGCTTACGCCAAGGAAATGAAATGGACATTGATCCAAAACAGGATTGGCGACGACAACGAAATAAAAGTGGAGAATAGCGACATCGAGGCTAAGGCAAAAGAAGTGATTTCGGAGCAGCTAGGTTCCTCTGGCCTTTTGGCGCAGTTGGGCGATAACCTGGATGCTTTTGTACAGAACTATCTCCAATCAGACAAAGGTGACAATTATATGCGCATGTTTAGTCAAGTAAAAGCAGAGAAAGTTTTTGATCTCGTCCGTGAAAAGGCAGAAATCGAAGAAAAGGAAGTGGATGTGGAGGAATTTAAAGATATAGTAGTAAAGCAATAAGTTGAGAAAGCCCTGAAAAGGGCTTTTTTTATGGGCTTATTTCAGGTTTTTATGGGCGTTTGGGATTAATATCTCTGAGGGCGGCATCAATAAAAGTTAAGCATTAGATGGTGCTTGTGTGAGCATGAGTGTTTATCCATTTTTGTTGTATGACCTGGGGATATCAAATAAACCTTCTATCGTCGGTTTTTTGGAAGGACGTTTTAGTGAGCTTTGAATCTTCCTTTTAGACCCTAGAGATATTGCAATTCCACCCTCTATGATAATAGCTTTGAACTTTCCGCTTACCTTTGGGCTAGCGCAGGAGCGGTAGAGATAGAAGCGCTACCCCGACATGGGTGGGCTTCGTTAGAAATACCTCAAATAATAAAGCCTATGGCTAGGCTCAAAAAATCTATGTGGCTGGTCGGAGTAGAAGCGGATAGCTCGGCCACCGCCCCAATATTTCAAAACATACTGCCAATACGGCAGTACTTGTATGGTTTAGCAAACAATTTGCAAGCAAAGGTGAGTGGTGCCTATTGGTTGACAGGGCTAGGTAGTAGCTTGGAAAACAACTAAAAACAAACCACTGTTAATAATACTTTTGTAACTTTGTGCGGGTTAATTTTCCAATTGGAAATTAATCGTTATTTTTTCAGGCAAAAATCATAAAGTTATAAGGTTAACCTCTAAACTATAAAACATGATCGATAAGAACGAATTCAGAAGTTTTGCCGTGAAAGGGCAAGGAATAAGTGGCAGTGCTTTTGACAGTTATGTGACTCGGGTAGAAAACATGACCCGATCAGTAATTGAAGAAAGACCCACCAACTTTAGAGAAATCGATGTTTTTTCTAGGCTGATCATGGACAGGATCATTTTTCTGGGCATGGGCGTAGACGACAACATTGCCAATATCATCACAGCTCAATTGTTGTTTTTGGAATCTGTGGATGCCAAAAAGGATGTTTTGCTCTATATCAACAGCCCTGGGGGTTCCGTAACGGCTGGTTTGGGTATATATGATACCATGCAATATATCAACCCTGACGTGGCGACGATTTGTACAGGTCTTGCTGCTTCAATGGGTGCTGTGCTGCTTTGTGGGGGCGCTGAAAAGAAAAGGTCTGCACTTCCGCACAGCAGGGTGATGATTCACCAGCCTTCTGGCGGAATGCAAGGACAGTCGAAGGATATGGAAATCTCACTTAAGCTGATCATGTCGCTGAGAAAGGAGTTGTACGATATTATGGCAAAGCATAGCGGCAGGTCATTTGAGGAAATCGAGCGGGACTCTGACAGAGACTACTGGATGCGCGCTGTCGAAGCCAAAGAATATGGCCTCATAGATGAGGTACTGGAGAGAAAGAAAAGTTAAGGTACCAATGAACTAATTAAACAATGTACCTATTAATGAAATAGGTACATTTTAAATTAAAGGACAAGGATAATGGCTCAAGTAACTTGCTCATTTTGTGGCAGAAACAAGAAGGATGTTGATTTGATGATCTCTGGGATAAATGCCCACATTTGTGATAAGTGTATATCTCAGGCACAACAGATTCTTTCTGAAGAGATCAAGACCAAACAAAAGCAAACTGCCCCAAAGTTTAACCTGATCAAGCCGATTGATATGAAAAAATATCTGGATCAGTTTGTGGTGGGTCAGGATGAAGCCAAAAAGGTGATTTCTGTAGCGGTTTATAACCATTACAAAAGGTTGATGCAGAAAAAGGTCGACGAGGACATAACCATAGAAAAGTCCAACATCATCATGGTGGGCGAAACGGGAACCGGTAAAACTTATTTGGCCCGAACATTGGCCAAAATCCTTCAGGTGCCATTTTGTATAGCAGATGCTACCGTGCTGACAGAAGCTGGCTATGTAGGGGAAGATGTGGAAAGTATCCTTACACGCCTGCTGCAAGCGGCCAATTATGATGTGGAAGCAGCCGAACGGGGCATTGTGTATATAGATGAACTTGACAAGATTGCCAGAAAATCTGACAACCCTTCTATTACGCGGGATGTTAGCGGCGAGGGTGTACAGCAAGCATTGCTAAAATTGCTGGAAGGCACAACTGTAAATGTGCCGCCTCAGGGTGGCAGGAAACATCCCGACCAAAAGATGATCAGCGTGAATACGGAGAACATCCTTTTTATTTGCGGTGGAGCCTTTGACGGAATCTCAAGGGCTATTGCCAACAGATTGAATACGATGCCGTTGGGCTTTAGTCCAAAAGATAAATTCACGCACCGCATTGACGAAGATCATCTATTACAATACATTACGGCTCAGGATCTTAAAACATTTGGGTTAATTCCTGAGCTCATTGGCCGATTGCCGGTACTGACGCATTTGGATGCCTTGAGCAAAGATATCTTGAGGGAGATACTGACAACTCCTAAAAATGCCTTGACAAAGCAGTATAAGAAGCTTTTTGAGATGGAGAACATAACGCTTGAGTTCTCAGAGGATGCTTTGGACTATATTGTGGAGAAGGCTGTAGAGTTTAAGCTCGGTGCAAGAGGGCTACGCTCCATTTGTGAGGCCATCATTACTGATGCCATGTTTGAGCTCCCTTCGAGCAAAGATGTGGAGCATTTGGTCATTTCGAGAGACTATGCTGAAAGCAAATTCGACAAATCGAAGTACAATAAGTTAAAAGTAGCCTAAAGCTGGTGCTATTGCAAATACTTAACCATAAGCCTCGCAGCATTTTGCGAGGCTTTTTCGTTGCCCATAATTTTTCTGATATTTTCATATTCCTCCAGCATTTTCTTCCTTTCTGGAGAAAGCGAAGCCACCTTGCTCAGCTCTGCCTTTACAGATGCTGGATTCATGTCTGACTGAATCATTTCTTCGACGACTTTTTTGCCAGCAATAAGATTTACCAGCGAGATATAATCTACCTTGATGAGACTTTTGGCGATACTGTAGGATATGGTGCTCGTTTTGTAGACGACTACTTGAGGCACATTGAACAAGGCCGTTTCTAAAGTAGCCGTACCAGATGTCACCACTGCAGCATGTGCATGGGATAGCAGGTCGTACGTCTTGCCCAAAACGAGTTTGACGTCAGGATGCGCAGCAATACCTTTATACAATTCAGGTGGCATATTGTCTACGCCTGCCACTGCGAAATTATAGGCAGGAAAATCCTTTACCAATGCCAACATTACGCCTAGCATATTATCGACTTCCTGCTTTCTGCTTCCCGGTAGGATGGCAATAATGGGCCTGTCATCGAACCCTTCTTGGGACCTGAAATCCAGATTGGCGTCAAAAGCATTGATGGCGTCAAAAAGTGGGTTGCCCACATAATCGACCTTGTAATCAAATTTCTGATAGAACTGCTCTTCAAACGGCAGTATCACAAACATTCGATCGACATATTTTTTGATTTTTAAGGCCCGGGATTGGTTCCAAGCCCAGATTTTAGGAGAAATGTAGTAGAACGTTTTGTAGCCAGCCTTTTTAGCAAATTTGGCAATCTTCATATTAAAGCCAGCATAGTCTATCAAAATGATGACATCAGGATCGTATTGGACAATATCTTTCTTGGCGAGCTTTAAAAAACTGGAAATTTTGAAAAGGTTGGTCAACACTTCCCAAAACCCCATAAAGGCAATTTCCCTATAATGTACAACCAGATCACCCCCGGCCTTTTCCATCTCATCCCCTCCCCAGCATCTGATTTCTGCTGCAGGATCTTCTACCTTAAGGGCCTTGATCAAATTCGACCCATGCAGGTCGCCAGACCGCTCACCGGAAATGATGTAGTACTTCATTTAATTAATTCTTTATTTTTATCATGTATCAATATGCTATTTTTAATAGGCACATTTTACATTAACTCATTGGTATATTAATCTCCAAAGTATTCCACATAGTTTCTAGGGGTTTCATAGAGCCTTATACCGTGTAGTTGTCCTGTTTTAGTGATGGCATTGACTTTGGGTTCTAGAATTTTCCAAATTTCCATAATTAAGATTTCACAACTGGCCATTTTCCCCTGCATAAAATCTACATCGAGATTGAGGTTTTTATGGTCGAGCTTTTCTATGACTTCTTGTCGGATCAATGTACTCAAAGCCTTGAGGTCGATAACAAAACCTGTTTCAGGATCAGGTGTACCTCTTACGGTAACGATCATTTCGAAATTATGCCCATGCCAGTTTTCGTTGGCGCATGGACCAAACACTTCTATGTTTTTCTCTTTGCTCCAATTAGGGTTGTATAACTTGTGTGCTGCGTTAAAATGCTCTTTACGACTTACGAATATCATGGCTTTAAAAGGTAATCAGCCACAAAGATACTTTATATTGTTTTCTTATATCAATATATCAAATGCTTATGTTATATATCATATACTTATATCATAGGAATATTTAAATTGCACGTTTATAACCAAAATTGAGCATCATGATAGTAGTAACAGGCGCAGCAGGTTTTATCGGAAGCAACCTTATTGGAAAGTTGAACGATGAGGGTTTTAACGACATCATTGCTGTAGATAAATTTGA
Organism: uncultured Roseivirgaceae bacterium; assembly: GCA_964440915.1. GTDB lineage: Bacteria > Bacteroidota > Bacteroidia > Cytophagales > Cyclobacteriaceae > CAMPJM01. The sequence continues at coordinate 24,603 of CAYTTV010000002.1, read as the reverse complement.
TAATGAAGCAAAGAACCTGAACCTAGAAGGACTTAAAATAAAAGAAAAAATAGAGCGGGAGGAGTTTTTTATATGGCTGGATCAAAACCATACAGAAACGGAATTTATCTTCCATATAGGCGCCCGAACCGACACTACAGAGTTTAATTGGGAAATATTGCAGCACCTGAACCTTGACTACTCTAAGGAAGTTTGGGAAAAGTGTGTTGCCTACCAGATTCCTTTGGTCTATGCTTCTTCTGCAGCGACCTATGGCCTGGGAGACCTAGGCTATAGCGACGAAAACGACGGTCTTCCATATGAACTACAGCCATTAAATCCGTATGGAGTCTCTAAGAATGAGTTTGACAAATGGGCGCTAGAGCAGGAGAAGAAACCATTCTTCTGGGCAGGGCTAAAGTTTTTCAATGTATATGGTCCCAAAGAATACCATAAAGGAAGAATGGCTTCTGTAATATGGCATGCCTACAACCAAATCAACAATACCGGTGAAATGAAGCTTTTCCGATCGCATAATCCGGCCTATCATGATGGAGAACAAATGCGCGATTTTGTATATGTCAAAGATGTGGTGGATGTATGCTATTTCCTTATGCACAACCGAAAGCATTCGGGTCTCTATAACTTGGGAAGTGGCAAAGCCAGGACTTTCAAAGATCTTGTGACAGCGGTTTTCCATAATCTCCAAAAGCCCGTAAATATCACCTATATCGATACGCCTGAAGACATTCGGGACAAATACCAATATTTTACAGAGGCCAAGATGGACAAGTTAAAGTCTATTGGCTATGATACGCCTTTTCATAGCCTGGAAGAAGGCGTGAAAGCTTATGTAGGGAAACTCAAGGAAAGGTCTTAATCAATAATTATTACCTATAGCGATGACATTGACGAAAACACAAAAGGGAGCTCCGCTATGGATGCTCCCTTTTAACTTTTAACTGCATTTTTCTTTTTTTGGCCTTTATCTAAAACTTCCTCTCCAAATCTCTACCCAACCTGAGAAGTTTTCCTCTTCAAGAATAAGCTTATAATAATAAATACCATCGGGCAAGTCGCCTCCATCCCACATATTGTCGTAATTATCATTGCTATACACTACTTTACCCCATCTGTTTGTAATGATCATCTGGGCACCTTCTTCTGGTAAGTTTCGAACAAAGAACGTTTCATTGGCATCATCCCCGTTTGGCGTAAAGACGTTCGGAATGAATATCCTTCTATCATAATCCACCAAAACTGTCATGGTAGTATCACAACCATTGGCATCTCTTACGTGAACTGTATAATCACCTGCAGGTGCATCATGGAAGGTGAGTTCATATTGAAGATTCATTGAATTCATTCTTACCGTATCTTCTTGCAGGTAGAAGAATGCATCTCCTGTTGGATAAGTTCGTTGTACTGTAGCCACGTAAGGCCCAGTGCCAGACATCTGATCCACCCTTACTGTAATGGATCCCGTAGGAATATCAGGAAGTGATATCGTTGCGTCCTTGATCTCTGCATACAACTTTCTAGGCTGCCTAATTGTCACAGTTTCAGTTTTTGTAGAATTACACTCACCTAACTGAACGAACTCAAATGTATAAGTGCCTGGTTCAAGGTTTCTAAACTCACGATTGTAACCAACATTCGTGACGCTTCTTGAATAACCATTAGGGCCTGTCACTTGCATATTAATCTCACCTCCGCTAATGTTGGTAAAGCTGACTACACCCGATTCGTCTCCATAGCAAGCAATGTGTGTTACGTCCACTTCATAATTTACAACGCTATGGCCAAAAATCTGAACATCTCTAATATTAGGACAAGCTTCTTCTGGATTGCCAGATTTAATAATTATTTCATAATTTCCCTGAGGTAAATCTTTTACTTTGAAAGGATTGCTAACTACCGCTTCAAAAACACCTCCGTTTACTGAATAATAATATGGAGGAAGTCCTTCGGTAATAATAACTTCTATTACTCCATCCGCCTCTCCACAGTTAGCCGGAGACTCATTTGTAACGAATTTCACCAAACCAGGAGAGTCTACATAAAACTCAGAAGTTATGCTACAACCCATGTCGTCAGTAACTTTTATGGTATGTTCGTCACGTCCTAACCCTCTGATAATAAAATCATCTGGCATAGAATATGGTTTCCCGTCAAGTTCAAAAGTATAATTACCTGAACCACCTGTAATGGCAGCTATTTGAACTTCTCCATCATTATTGTCGCAGCTTGCCGGTGTTACCGTGTTAAAGCCAGCCACTTTAATCTCCTCATTTTGATTGTTGATCGTTACTTCTACCAATCCTGGACATGGATCGTTTGCCTGGTTACCAATTAGCAAATTATAGGTGCCCTTAGGCGGTAAGTTGTTGACAGTATTACCCGAAGTAAATGGGAACCATGTATCTCCATCATTGAAAGAGTAGAAGCCAGTGTTCCCGCCTTCGGTAATGGTGATAGTAGCTTGTCCTGTGTTTGAACCATAACAAACCGCATCTACCATATTTGAGGCTACACCAACCAAGTTAGATTCTACCAGTAAAGTGTAGGTAATAGAACATTCATTGCCTAAGACATCTTTAACGGTAGCCAGATATGTTCCTGCTTTGAGCCCATCGAAATAAGGATTGTTGAATTGTTCCTCAATCCCTTCTGCGCTCTCTATCCTATAGGTATACGGGGCATTTCCTCCTAAAACATTGAACAAAAACTCTCCATCTTGAGAAATTATACCTGAACTGTTGCAGGAAGGATTAACCACATTATCAATAAATACTTGCGTAAACACGCCACATCCAGTACCTCCACCTATACAGGCAGGATCATTGGCATCCAAAACATTCACCGCTACTGAAACGGCAGCACTTTCTCCACAACCTTGATCTTGGGTTACATAGAAGATAGTGGTACCTGCTACACTCATATCTAGGACAGTAGCATCTGGTGTATAAGTAGGTCCTGTACCTACTTGAACTGTCAAGGCAGCATCGGCATACCAAGCCAGATTTGTGCCTGTAGCCACTAATGTTGGCTGAGGAGAGTTCTGGCAGAAAGCACCCGGAGTAACCACCACCGGAACATTGCTTATGTTGGTTACTTCAACCAATACGGGTACAGCAGGACTCTCGCCGCAACCAATGTTTTGTGTCACATAAAACTCCGTAGTACCGACAGTAGTCATATCGAGTGCAGTAATAGATGGTGTATAGGTACTTCCAGCACCTACCACTTCTGTCAAAGCTGCATCAGCATACCATGTCAAGTTCAAACCTGTAGCCTCCAAGGTTGGGATAACACCATTTTGACAAACTTCCACCAATGGAATATCTACCACTGGAGCAGGGCTGGAATCGTCGATATTGACAATTACTTCAACGGCTTCACTTTCCCCGCACCCAACAGCTGTTTGTGTAACATAAAATGTATGTATACCAGCTACTGTATTGTCTATTGATGGCGTGAATGAACTACCTGCTCCTACTTCATTAGTAAGTGCTTCGTCGTCGTACCATTTAATCCCTGTTCCAGTAGCCTCAAAAGCATCCATTGCCTCTCCAATACAATAATCAAAATTGGTTATTGCCACCGCTGGAGGAGTAACTTGTGGACTGAAAGTAATAATGACTCTATCATAAGAATCAGGACAAATACCATTGTCATCGGTAATTCTCCATTCAAACTCATTATCTCCTAAGCTTAGTCCTGTAACCAAGGTAGTGGCATTATTTGTATTGTCAATTTGACCTGTACCACTGATTAGCACCCAGGCGCCAGTTTCCCCAACACCCACAGCATTGGCTGCTAGCGTAACTTCATCTATACATACATCCTGGTCTG
>CAYTTV010000002.1:18853-20669 GCA_964440915.1 uncultured Roseivirgaceae bacterium | reverse complement strand
CGTTTAGCACTGTCCATTTGCCAGTCTCTCCAGCACCCACAGCATTGGCTGCTAGGGTAACTTCATCTATACATACATTTTGGTCTGCACCAGCATCAGCTTCAGTAAGATCTCCTATCACATGAACTTTTACATCATCTGTTCGGAAGCCACATGCTCCTGCAGCATCTGAAATAGACCATATAAATATATGCGTTCCCACACTTAGCCCTGTTACAGTAGTGGTAGGATTGTTTTTATCAGTTATCGTAGCTGTATTTCCGAAAGAAGACCACTCCCCTATTTCACCTGCCTTCAAAGGCTGTGCGGACAGCTCAGTTTGATCTACACATATTGTCTGATCATCTCCTGCATCGGCAATAGACAAGACCGTATAATGAATATTTACGATATCTGAACTTTCAGCACATATCCCTGCATCATCAGTTATGACCCATTTGAATAAGTTATCTCCTTCGGAAAGGTTGATCACTTCTGATTTGGGGTCATGGATATCAGACAAGATACCATTTCCACTGATTCTAATCCATGTGCCTGTTTCACCAGCAGCAACCGCACCAGCATCCAATTTTGTGATATCGGAGCATACAATTTCATCTTCTCCTGCATCCGCTTCTGATATACTATTTCTTAAGATGGTTACAATATCTGTAGAAGGTGTACAGTCACCAGAAATGTCTGTAACCGACCAAATAAATTCATTGGTACCAATATTTAAATTGCTTACAGTGGTGTTAGGATCATTAATATTTCCAAAATCTCCATGCCCACTCAATATTATCCATTCACCTGTTTGATCGGCAGCGACCGGGTTAGCAGATAAAGTGGCTTCATCTGTACATATGGTTTGGTCACTTCCGGCATCTGCTATAATTTGTGGTGCCACTTCTATATCATTCAGCGTTATGGCACAACCATTAGCATCTTCTATCGTCACACTATAGATAGCCGCTGCCACTGTTCCATTATGATCTTCCTGACCAGGAAGTCCACCTGACCATGTATAAATATAAGGTGCTGTGCCGCCATTAACTGTCAAGTCAATAGAACCTGTACCGCCGCCATCACAATCTGGTAAGGTTACTGCTGTAGCTGTCAAGCTTGCAGGTTCTCCAATAGTGACATTCAATATTTCGGAGCACCCGTTATTATCTGTCACAATTACAGAATAGGTACCAGCAGCTAGTCCCGTAGCCAATGCTGTCGTTTGAACTGGAGTAGTACTCCAGCTATAGGAATAAGGACCTGTACCACCAGAAGTCGTTACAGTGGCCTCACCATCATTGCCGCCATTGCAACTTACATCTACTTGGTTGTCTATTGTCACAACCAAAGGAGTTGGCTCCGCAATCGCAATGTTTTCAGTTATTGAACATCCATTGGCATCCGTTATAGTTACTGAATAAGTTCCCGCAGACAGCCCTGTTGCTGTCTCACTAGTTTGTGCAGGAGTAGTATTCCAGTTAAAGGAATAAGGGGCCGTTCCCCCTGTTATGCTTACAGTTGCAGTGCCATCAGCACCGCCATTACATGTAGCATCAGTAGAAGAAACAGTAGCCGTTAAGGCCGCAGGCTCATCTATGGTTGTGGTAGCTGTGGTCGTACAGCCGTTGGCATCTCTTACCGTAATGGTATAAGTGCCCGCAATGAGGTTGTCGAAAATATTATTTGCCTGGAAGGTCAATCCGTCCAGTGAGAATTCATAACCAGCAGTGCCGCCAGTAACCGTCATTTCCACCTGACCGTCATCGCTGCCGTGGCAGGTAATGTCGGTGGAAACAACCGTGGCCATCAGTTCGTCAGGCTCATTTACCGT
>CAYTTV010000002.1:3819-18753 GCA_964440915.1 uncultured Roseivirgaceae bacterium | reverse complement strand
TTGTCGAAAATATTATTTGACTGGAAGGTCGTGCCGTCCAGTGAGTATGCATAACCAGCAGTGCCACCAGTAACCGTCACTTCCACCTGACCGTCATCGCTGCCATGGCAGGTGATGTTTGTAGAAACGGCCGTGGCCACCAATTCGTCTGGTTCGCTAATCGTCACAGAGGCCGTCTCAGTACAGCCGTTGGTGTCCTCTACTGTCACAGTATATGTTCCTGCTGCTAACCCTATTGCAGTAGCGGTATTTTGAGCAGGCATTGTATTCCAACTATAAATATAAGGCGCAGTTCCTCCTGATGCAGTCGCTGTTGCTTCACCATTACCTTCACCGTTACACGTGGCATCTTGCACAGCATTAATATTAATGACGATAGGCGTTGGTTCGTCTATCGTTACAGAAGCAGTTTCAAAGCATCCGTTAGCATCAGTAATAGTGACTATATATATACCCGCCGCAAGTCCGGTAACCGTAGCTGAATTCTGGGTGGGCGATGTATTCCAACTATAAGTATAAGGAGCTGTCCCACCAGAAGCACTTGCCGTGGCTGTCCCGTCGTTCCCACCATTGCAACTAGCGTCAGTACTATTGGCAATTGATGCAATTACAGGCGCAGGTTCATCAATAACAACACTTTCTGTTGTCGTACAGCCATTGTCATCTGTTATGGTTACGACATAAGTACCCGCTATAAGACCAGTAGCTGTGGCTGATGTTTGCACAGGGCTTGTGTTCCATGAATAAGTATAAGGAGCAGTTCCTCCTGCCACACTTACTGTTGCCTCTCCATCAGCTGCCCCGTTACAGCTCGCATCTACGTGGCTACTAATAGACGCAACCAATGGATCTGGTTCTACTATGGTTATATCTGCTGTTCCTGAACAACCCTTATCGTCTGTTACTGTGACGGTATAGGTTCCAGGTGCAAGGTTTGTTGCCGTTTGAGTAGTTTGGACAGGAGTTGTATTCCAATTATAAGTATAAGGTCCCGTACCTCCCGTTACGTTGACTGTTGCTTCTCCATTGTCTGCGCCATTACAAGTGACATTCGTTTGGCTTGTAATCAATGTCAGGCTTGTAGGTTGCTGAATGGTTACTGAATTATCGGTAATACAACCATTTGCATCTGTGATTGTGACTGTATAGGTACCTACGGACAACCCTGTCGCTGTTTGTGTAGTTTGAACAGGGCTTGTATTCCATGAATAAGTATAAGGTGCTGTGCCGCCAGTAGGATTAGCGGTTGCTTCGCCATCGTTCCCCCCGTTACAACTGGCATCTATTGCATTGATCATAACCGCAAGATCATCTGCTGGCTCCGAAAAAGAGATTGATGGCACTACCCTCATATTACATCCCGGGAAAACAGAAGGATCATCAGAAATCACTCTCACCCTATATGAGTAGGTCGATCCATCCATCGGGTTCTTTGCCATAATACCAAATGGTTCTACATTGCTATTGGCTAAACTAAAGGTAATTTCCCTTTCAGGAGTATTGACAACCTCACCCACTAAGATATCTCCAAAAGGAGACTGTATCTCTAATACGTACCGGAAAGGCGCTGTTCCACCAACCAGCTCTACCGTTATCTCTCCATCATTTCCACCATGACATGAAATATCCTTGGTAGAGGTCACCGTAAAACTCGTAATACACTGAGCATATACCTCTTTGGGAATGAAGAACGATAAAAGTATTAATAAAAATAAAGTATAATTTCTTTTCATAACCATCACTCAATCGTGGATAAATCTGACAATTTCCTCTTCCTACACATCAAATTTTCTTCTTCAGAAAATGTCGCAACAACTATATATAAATTGTGAGGCCCTAAATCATTAAACTCGATTACTTGATTTCCTTGCCCTTCCACTTTATGGATCAATTCATCGTGCGTGCTCGTCATTATGTACAACACACATTCAAAAGTTCCAGACGTTTCCACCCTTACCGCTATCGCACCGTCATCTCCGTTGGCCGAAGTTTTGGTTACTTCATTCAAAAAAATCTTGCTCTCGCATTGCGCTAATCCAGATGTTGGCTTTACCCAACAAAGGACTAAGAACATCAATAAAAATGAACCTTTGAGTTTAAAATTACCTTTCATAATATTTTAGTATAATAAGGTGAAACGCGCTTTCTATCTATTTCAAGCGTAATCTATTCATCTGTCCTTATCCCTTCAATTAACCAATTTGGCTTAATAGCTTGTAAACAAAGGGTTAGGCCACAACGACTTCAACAATAAATTATATTAGAAATATACAAGGGCGTATATCAGAAAATCATAATATTATTCCCTATATCTTACAAATGATAGAGAAAAGGTGACATAGATAGTAGTTTTCAACTCCGCCTTAAAATATGAATAAATGTGAGGTACACAAACAACCGTAAAACTTCGGGCTAATATTTTTATGTTTCCTATATTTTGTAAATTGCGGACGCAAACTGCATTTTATTTAAAAATGCAACATCATTCACTATAATTGTTAAATTAAACATGGCTTTTGACATTGATATGATCAAAGCTGTATATGCCCAAATGGAGGAGCGTATTAATACAGCAAGAAAAATAGTTGGGAAACCTTTAACCTTGGCAGAGAAGATTCTTTACTCTCACTTATATGCGGGAGAAGTAAAAGAGGCTTATGAGCGAGGCAAATCCTATGTTGACTTTGCACCAGACAGGGTTGCCATGCAAGACGCCACCGCGCAGATGGCACTTTTGCAGTTTATGCAGGCAGGAAAGCCAAAGGTAGCAGTTCCTTCTACTGTTCATTGCGACCACCTCATATTGGCAGAAACTGGCGCCCAAGCCGACCTTGAAAAAGCAAATGTGATCAACAAAGAAGTCTATGATTTCTTGTCTTCTGTATCTAACAAATATGGCTTAGGTTTTTGGAAGCCAGGTGCCGGCATTATCCACCAAGTAGTTTTGGAAAACTATGCATTCCCCGGAGGGATGATGATCGGAACGGATTCTCACACTCCCAATGCTGGCGGGCTTGGAATGATCGCCATAGGCGTAGGCGGAGCCGATGCTGTAGATGTAATGGCTGGCATGCCCTGGGAACTGAAATTTCCTAAACTAATAGGCGTAAAGCTTACTGGCCGACTAAGTGGATGGACCTCTGCTAAGGATGTGATCCTTAAAGTAGCGGGCATCCTTACTGTAAAAGGAGGCACAGGAGCCATTGTCGAATATTTCGGCGAAGGTGCAGATAGTATCTCTTGTACAGGAAAAGGCACCATATGCAACATGGGCGCAGAAATCGGTGCTACAACATCGGTTTTCTCCTATGGCGAGAAAATGAGCGATTATCTGATCTCAACAGACAGAGCAGACATCGCTGCTGAAGCGGATAAAATCAAAGAACACTTACGTGCCGATGATGAAGTTTATGCCAATCCTGAAGCATACTACGATCAGGTGATTGAGATCAATTTATCTGAACTAGAGCCGCACATTAATGGCCCATTCACTCCTGATGCTGCTTGGCCTTTATCAAAGTTTGCTGCTACAGTAAAAGAAAAGGGATGGCCTCAACAACTTGAGGTAGGGTTAATCGGTTCGTGCACCAACTCTTCTTATGAGGATATTACAAGAGCTGCCTCTGTGGCACAGCAGGCTGTAAACAAAAAACTTACTGCGAAAGCCGAATTCACCATCACGCCTGGTTCAGAACAAGTACGGTATACCACGGAGCGCGACGGCTTGTTAGGGGTTTTTGATGAAATGGGTGGAGTTATTTTAGCTAACGCTTGCGGCCCGTGTATAGGTCAGTGGGCAAGGCACTCCAATGACCCAAACAGAAAAAACAGCATTATCACTTCCTTTAACAGGAATTTTGCTAAAAGAAATGATGGCAACCCCAATACGCATGCCTTTGTAGCATCTCCAGAAATCGTTACGGCGCTCACTATTGCAGGTGACCTTACTTTCAATCCAATGACTGATAAGCTATTGAATGCGGATGGACAGGAAGTGATGCTGGAGGAGCCAAAAGGGATAGAACTGCCCCCACGCGGATTTGCAGTAGAGGATGCTGGTTATCAAGCTCCTGCTGAAAATGGCGAAGCTGTTCAGGTGATTGTGGACCCAACTTCTGACAGGCTTCAACTACTGGCACCATTTAACGCCTGGAAGAAGGAAGACTTTACAGGCATGAAACTGTTGATTAAAGCAAAAGGAAAATGTACTACTGACCATATCTCCATGGCTGGACCATGGTTGAAATACAGGGGACATTTGGATAATATCTCAAACAACATGCTCATAGGTGCAGTCAACGCCTTTAACGATGCTACCAATAAAGTCAGGAATCAATTAACAGGTGAGTTTGGCGAAGTGCCTGCTACTGCTAGACATTACAAAGCAAAAAGCATTGGTTCTGTAGTGGTTGGTGATGAAAACTATGGTGAAGGTTCTTCTAGAGAACACGCCGCCATGGAGCCAAGGCACCTAGGCGTACGCATGGTGCTTGTAAAATCATTTGCGAGAATTCATGAGACCAACTTGAAGAAGCAAGGGATGTTGGGCGTTACATTTGCGAATCCATCAGACTATGACAAAGTACTTGAAGATGATACCATCGAAGTGTTGGATCTAGATAATTTCAGACCGAACGCTCCATTGACAGTAGCACTTCATCATGCTGATGGAAGTACAGATACAATACTGGTCAACCATACTTATAATGACGGGCAAATTGCCTGGTTCTGGGCTGGATCAGCTTTAAATACGCTTAAATAGACTTAAGATGAAAGACTTAAGGCATTAGACATCGTTCTAATGTCTTAAAGTCTTTGCTTTCTGGTTGAAATGATTGAATGAGAGAATGATTGAATTAATCCACTCGTAAATTAACCCTCCATCCATATTCCCCCATGAGGCATGGTTTATCAGCTAGCGTAAGAATGCTACAATTCAACTGAGCATTACTTTTTCCTACAACCATGCAAATTTCTATTGTCTGATGTCTTTATCCAGGACCTAATATTCAAAAGTTATTTGGACTAATTATAAATAAGCTTTACATTTGTTCCGATTTCAAATGAGATTGGTTATGCATGAAGTTTACAGAACTCAACACGGAAGTGTGTATCAGTGCGATCAGGAAAACTGCTTCTGGGTTGAATATGCTGGCTCTCTTACTCCGTTCAAATTCCATTGCTTTTTTAGGCTTAAGCAACTCATTGATGCGGTAGATATCGAGGAGATGTTGAACAATCCGCACAAAAGTGCCGATGTTGCCATTATTTCTCCATGCAGTTGTGATCGTTGCTATACGCTTACACTCATAGAAGTGATCCGTTTCAAGAGTCTATTGGCAGGCGCAAAGGTAATGCTTGAATTAAACTCCATACTTCATGAACGCCTGAAGAGCGTCTGTATTTAACTGCCCCTATCTATTATCTAATGCCTCGATTACCTTTCCAGAGAGAAACTCATCAACTTATTTAGATTTAGAATCATTCCATATTTTATTTCATCCCCACACTTATTGAAACTTTCTAGTACTTTTATACGCTATATAACTCATAGCTGACAAAAGTCAGTTTTTAATTATAGCAATAAATATCCTAGGTATATGAAAGATCTATTAAGATTACGTACTTCTTTAACTGAAGAAGTAGAACAATTACTCAATGAGCAAGTAAAAATGGAAGCGTCTGCCTCTGCGAATTATTTGGCAATGGCAGCATGGTGTGATAGAAATGGATTTGAACAGAGTGCCGACTTCTTTTACAAACAATCTGATGAAGAAAGGGATCACATGCTGAAACTCTTTAAATATATTTCGGATCAGGGCGGAAGGGCAATATCTCCAGAAACCACCAATATACCACAAGAGTACGAATCTTTTCGTACTGTTTTTGAAAAGGCGCTGGAGCAAGAAATTGCCGTAACTCAATCCATCAACAGAATTGTAGACAGGTGTCATAAGGCCAAGGACTTTACTACTGCAACCTTCTTACAGTGGTTCTTAAATGAGCAAGTTGAAGAAGAATATGTGGCAAGAAGGGCCTTAGAGCTTTTTGATGTGATAGGCGAAGAGGGTACTGGAAGATTCTTTATCGACAAACAAATTCCTAAGATTAGTTACGAAGGTTAAGAATTGCATATTCATTGCAACGGGGGCTGTTAAAAACGAGTAGTTTTAATAGTTCCCGTTTTTTTATTGAGTGACTACGAGAAAGCGTCTATTTTCACTAATTCAAAAAAATCAATATTTCAAAACCATATTCCTTTTTTCCTTGCTATCTACTCTAGGTCTTAGGCCTACCCCCTCTTCAATGGTTGAAATATTAAGGCAGGTGTTTTAAATCCCAACTAAGCTCTTTAAATTTCCCTAAAACTTTTTCTATCGATGGAACTTGAATACCCTCTTGAGCTTATCGGAACTTACTTTTTTGCCATTTCTGGGGTATTGGCAACCGAAGATGAGAACAACAACTGGTTTGGGGCTGCTTTTACAGGCTTTATCACAGCAATTGGTGGTGGAAGTCTCAGGGACATGATACTTGGGAGTTATCCTTTGGTCTGGGTGGGTGATGTCAACTTTCTTTATGCCATTATTTTAGGAGTATTGTCTGCCTTCATCTTCTATCAGTTTATCATGAAGTTAAAAAGGACTATCCTATTTTTCGATATGCTTGGAATAGCCCTCTTCACAATACTGGGAGTGGAAAAATCACTAAGCCTGAATGTAGCGCCTGAGATTGCGGCTATGATGGGCATGTTTTCGGCTGTAATGGGCGGTGTAATCCGCGATACCTTAACTAACGCAACGCCTATTATTTTCAGAAAAGAAATTTATGCTACAGCCTGTCTTATGGGCGCAATCGCCTATTTGATCCTAGGCAGTTTCGAAATAGACAGAAACACCAATCTTCTGATATCATCCTGTTTGATTATTATCATCCGTGTTTTAGCGCTAAAATATGGCATATCACTTCCGACTATTGGAAAAAATGAATGAACCTTTATAAATTGTATCTCTCTTAAGCATTCAAATTTTTTATCATGAATAAAATTGGGCATTTTCAATTGAACAAGATATGCCGTTTTATTTTACTCTAACTTATAGGATTTACCTTATAGTAATGTGTTACTTTTGTATCCATTCAACTCAATACGCAACTTATTTTCATGGATGGGTTTACGAACAATAAACATATAGTAGAATTCAAAAGCTTCATCAATGGTCAATATTTTGCCAATGGATTAAAAATCACATTAGGCATCGTGTTGCCTTCTTTGCTATTGAGTGGGTTAGGTTATTTGGAGTTGGGGCTTTACATGTCGATGGGTGCAATGTATGTCAGTATCACAGACCATCCAGGCCCCATAAAGCATAGAAGGAATGGCATGCTTTCAGCAAATGGCGTCATGTTTGTGACTGCATTAATCACCTCATATATCCATGACCAGCCTTGGCTCCTTGCCATAGAGATACCACTGCTTTTTTTCATTTTCGGTATGTTTACCAGCTATGGCGCCCGAGCCTCTGCCGTAGGCACAGCAGCTTTGCTCATGATGATCGCCAGCATACATATCAAAGAGGTTGATCCCCTTATTTTCACTTCTTTCAGTGTGTCTGGAGGGCTTTGGTATATGGCCTTAAGCCTGTCGCTGAGTCAAATAAGGCCCTATCGCCTGGCACAGCAAATGCTGGGAGAATCCATTCTTGAAGTGGCCGACTACCTTCGTATTCGGGCAGGTTTCTATGATAGCAAGGTAACAATAGGAGATGTTTATAAGAAATTGATTATCAAGCAGGTTACCATTAACGAGCATCAGAACAATATCCGCCAGATCCTTTTTATTACACGTAAAAGAGTTCGGGAAACGATGCGGTCGGGCAGATTGGTGATCATGATTTTTATTGACATTCTCGACTTATTCGAGCAGGTGATGTCAACCCACATCAATTACAGTGACATCCGACGAAAGTATGCACAGAGCAATGTCCTGACTGCCATCAAAAACATCATACTGGATATCGCGCAAGCCTTGGATAACTTGGGATATGCGCTTATCAACAACGAAAAGCCAGGGCCACTGCCCAGTTTGGAAAACAATCTGCAAATCATAAAACTACAAATTGATGATCTAGAGGCACAAAAAGGTCCTGCACTGGTGCTGAAAAAGACCTTGGTAAATATTCGCAATATCTACCGGCTACTAGAGCATACCTATAATTATTTTCATGCTGATAAAGTCCCTTACTTGTCCAAAAAAGAAGAAGCCGATCTTACTCAGTTTGTATCCCACCAACAGTTTGATGCTAAGGTGTTCAAAAACAACTTATCTCTTGATTCAGGCATTTTCAGACATTCCATGCGGCTGGGCATCTCGGCCCTTGCCGGATACCTCATAGCTTTAATATTGCCTTATAATGAGCATGGCTATTGGATTCTAGTCTCCATTCTTGTCATTCTAAAGCCGGATTTTAGTCTTACCAAAGAACGAAATTATGGACGTGTGCTTGGTACAATAGGTGGCGGCCTCTTAGGCACTTTGGTCCTTCTCCTGATAAAAGATGAAACGGCAAAGCTCATCATTATGATCATATTTATGGTGGCGGGCTTTAGCTTTAATAGGACAAAATATATCGTTAGCGTACTTTTTGTGACGGCACTCATCCTCATCTTATTCAGTTTCTTATATCAGAACAGTGATCTTGGCGTCGCATTCGAACGCATTCTTTACACACTCATTGGGTCTGGTATAGCCTTTATGGCAAGCTATTTTGTCTTTCCGAATTGGGAATCCTCCCATATTAAAATTCATATGGAGGCCATTCTCAAAGCTAACCTTAACTATTTTCTCAAGATAGTTTCTAACCTTGGCGGTAGCCCCGACTCTTCAATTGATTTAAGACTGGCCCGAAAAAACGTGTATGTGCAGACAGCACACTTAGGAGCCGCTTTTCAAAGAATGCTCAACGAACCGAAAAGCAAGCAGGAGAACATTTCCTATCTCAATGAGTTCGTCGTCATGAACCATATGCTCTCTTCCTATTTGGCGTCACTATCTTCTTCAGTTAATGAAACAGACTCCCAAGTGCAAGCCAATCATGAACACATCAAATCTGCAAGGAGGACTAAATTTTTATTAAAAGAGGCCATATTGCATATCAATGAAGATTTTAAGGACATAGATTTCAATTTTCCCACATTGGAGGATAGCCCAGTGGAGAAGGAAAATTCGGATGCAGACTTTATTCATAGGCAGCTGAGATTAATCAAAAAAGTTTCCGCCGATATTGAAAAGCTAACCAAGCAACTGGATGAAATTCCTCAATAAATAGGTAAGGTTAATCCGTGAATCCAAAGTACAAGTAATAGGTTTTCAACTTTCCAAACATCCTAACACATTTTAAGTTAGCATTCCACTATTCGTTTCTATTTTACAATGTATTGTTTTATAAGGATTTGCATTACAATAAAAAAAAGACTTTTTTATCCTTTACTATACATTTTACCTTATATTTGCGCAGGCCAATCTAAGGAAGGTTACATGAAAATTGTTAAGCATGGATAAGTTGACAGAAAAGGTTAAGCCATTAAAAAGACACCCTGCGCTGGTTCCTCTCTCTAGAGACCATCACTTTGGGTTGCTCTTATGTTGGAAAATTAGAATGGGGCTTAAAACAGGAATAGCACCAGAGAGAATCGCATCTTACGCCACTTATTTTTATAAAGATCATTTGCTGCCTCATTTCAATGCGGAAGAGCAATGTGTCTTTGTGTTGGTGGATGAAAAAAACGACAAACGAAAAAAAGCAGAAAGCCAACACAGAAGGCTGGGCCGCTTGGCTCAAAAGCTAGTAGATGAACCAGAAAAATTAAAAATAACGTTGGGACAGATCGAAGAAGAGCTGGATAACCATATCCGGTTTGAAGAGCGCGATTTCTTCCCTTACATCCAAGTGCAGCAAGACGAAGAGGGCCTTGAGCTACTTCGCCTAAAATTAGAGGAAATCCACGAAGAAATCCCTGAAGTATGGGATGATAAATTCTGGGAGAAGAAACCTAAATAAGCGATATGTTTTCCAAAGCATGCGAGTATGGGATTCGGGCTGTTATCATCATAGAATCTTACAGTAGAAACAATAAGAAAATTGGCATAAAAGAGATTTGTGCAGGCATAAATGCTCCAGAACCTTTTACTGCTAAAATTCTGCAAAACCTCCGCAAGTTGGAAATAATAAGTTCTGCCAAAGGGCCTAACGGTGGCTTTTTCATTGAAAAAGATAAAGACATAAAGTTGATAGAGATCGTGTTGGCAATAGACGGCAATAAAATTATTACACAGTGTGGGCTTGGAATAAAAGAATGTTCTGAGCTCAAGCCATGCCCTATTCATGCGGATTTCAAACAAATAAGGGATTCACTTAAGAATGTATTGGAAAAAACCTCTGTGAGGCGTATTACGGAAGACATCGACAAAGGCTTGGCCTTTTTGAAAAAATGATACAAAAGGATGGGTATATTGTATGTCATAAATGAGGCGGGCGATGAAAGGCCTGTACCCTATCAACCTTATGAATACCGCAACGTTATGGACCTGCTCTTAAATGAGTTGTGGGAAGATTGGGGAGATTGCAGGGGAAGGGCTATGTGCGGCACATGTCATATTGAAATACTTGAAGGCGATATGGGAGAGATGGATGATTATGAACAAGATACATTGGACGGTTTACCCAACAAGACAGCAACCAGCCGCCTAGCTTGCCAGATTATGGTAGATGAAACAATCAATAAAATGAAGTTTAGAATATTGAAAGATTATTGAATTACAATTTTAACTTTAAAAAGGACAAAAAGGTCTTAAAACCCTCTTATCTTATTATGAAACATTGTGGACAATTACTTATTGGGTCCTTCCTACTTGCGCTATTGCCTGGGGGTGCTTTCGCTCAAACCACCAAAGCAATAGATACAAGTTCTTGGTACACCCAACCGGGCATCGTAGGTACGATGATCCTCGCCATCGTCATCCTTATCATTTTCGCATTGATATCGGTGGCGAGAATAAGCAAACTCTTGAGAACCTCAGAGCAAATGAGGCGGAATCAACTCGACAACGAACTACAGGAGTCCATCATCAATCTACCTTCTGAAGATATCGACAAGCTGCTGGTGGCAAGGAAGAAAGCCGGACAATATAAGCTGCAGGGCGATGAATTATCGGGGCTAGGTCCTGTGCAAGACAAAAGAGGACTGGTAGACAAGGTGACCCACAACCCTGAGAACCCTTTTGTAGATGAAAAGAAGCCGGGAAAAATAAATCTTCAGACTGACAATCGGCTAATTGACCTCATTCTCGCTTATTTGGGAGCAGCCGCTGCCTGGCTAGTTCTAGGAACGCTAGCGGGGCAATACCTGGGCATGAAATTTATCTGGCCCGACATTGATCATTTTTCGTGGCTGTCTTTTGGCAGATTACGGCCAGTGCATACCAATACAGTTTTCTGGGGGTGGGCATCCCTGGCCATGATCGGACTGGCTTATTTTGTCGTCAGCCGAACGTCTAACCGAAAAATATACAGCTATAAATGGGGATGGGCGGCTTTCTACTTGATCAACGGCTGTGTTTTATTGGGGAATTTGGCTCTAATGAATGGCATTAATAATGGCGGGGGAGAATATCGCGAATATATCTGGCCTATCATGTCGCTCTTTGCTATTGGTCTGGTGCTCACTTTAATGAACTTTTATAAAACAATTGCCAAACGGAACACCAAAGACATATATGTTTCCAACTGGTTTATCTTGGGTTCGCTTTCTTGGACCATCGTACTTACTGTAATCGGGTATCTACCATTCTACCAAGATGGTTTGGGTGAAACAGTGATTCAGGGATATTATATGCACCAAGGCGTGGGCATGTGGTTCATGACCTTCACACTAGGATTGGTTTATTATTACTTGCCCTCAGCGCTGAACAAGCCCATATATTCCTATTCATTAGGCGTTTTGGCCTTTTGGACACAGATGCTGTTTTATACAATGATTGGCACGCATCATTTTGTTTTTAGCCCACTTCCTTGGTGGCTCCAAACCATTGCCATTGTCTTTAGCGGTGGCATGTTCATCCCCGTATTGGCCAGTACCATTAATTTTCTGATGACCATGCGCGGGAGCATGAAAGCCATTGCAGATTCTTATGTCCTGCCTTTCTTGCTCGTTGGAGTGCTGTTCTATTTTATCGGTTCTGCTCAAGGCAGCTTTCAGGCCTTTCGGTTCACCAACTATGTGTGGCACTTTACCGATTTCAATGTAGCCCATTCCCATCTTACGATGTACGGCATTATCTGCTTTTTACTATGGGGAAGTATATATGCCATTGTGCCGAAGCTCACAAGGACTGAACCGAATCAACTGGGAGTAGGTATGCACTTTTGGTTTGCATTCATAGGGATGATAATTTATACCTTCTCTCTCATGATCGGAGGTACAGAAAAAGGGCTGAGCTGGATTGAACAAGCGCCTTTCTTAGAAAGTGTAAACCTGATGGCTCCCTATTGGGTGTGGCGAGCTGTAGGCGGAACGCTCATGTTCCTTTCACACTTGGTATTTGCATGGAACCTATACAAAATGGCTTCAGGGTACATGCGTCTGAAACGCAATGACATCGATACAACGAATAATAAAATCGTCAACAAAAAGGAAAAGGATCAATATGTTCAACTTTCATAAAAATCATCGACAACTACTGATCACCATATTTCTTGTTTTCAGTATCCTAAGTTTTGGAATAGCTGTTTTGCCTGCTTATCAAATGCAACAAAACAATGCTCCACTGCCCTCTGCAGCACCTATGACTGATGCGGAATTAAAGGGATTAAATATATTTATAGCCGAAGGTTGCGTAGCATGCCATACGCAGCAAGTACGTAATATCGAAATGGACAACATGTGGGGAGATAGACCCTCCATGCCGTCAGACTATCATTATTCAAAAAAGCGATTGGATATTTGGCGACAATCGCCATCCTTATTGGGTAGCGAGCGAACTGGGCCCGACCTCACCAATGTGGGCAAACGCCAGCCCGGCGACCAATGGCACCTGCTGCATTTATACAACCCTCGAATAGTGGTAGAAGAATCGGTGATGCCTGCTTACCCCTGGCTATTTGAGCATCAAGAAAAGCCAGGGAAGGAGGCCGTGACCATAGACATTCCAGATACTTTCAAGAAAGGCCACGGCACAGTAGTAGCCACCGAAGATGCGCTTAATCTTGTAGCCTATCTAAAATCATTAAAGCAAGCACCTGTGCTTCCCGAGGATGCCACCCCTTTTATCCCTGCAAAAACAAAAGTTACTGCTGCCACAGGCCAAAATACTGGAGAGGCGCTCCTTCCTGATGGTTCTCAGCTGTATCAAAAGACATGCATGGCTTGCCACCAGTCTAATGGTAAAGGAATCCCGGGTGCTTTCCCTTCATTGGTAGGCAGTAAAATAGTCACCGATAAAGACCCCGAAATTCTTGTAAGGGTTATCTTACAAGGATACGATGCCCGACCAGAATTTGGGCAAATGCCGGGGTTTGCAGACATGCTTTCCGACGAAGAAGTGGCAGCCATAGCCAACCATGAGCGGACAAGCTGGGGTAATAATGCCCCTACGGTAAGTGCCCAAGAAGTGGCCGAAATAAGAGCGCTAATAGAGAACCTAAACTTATAAGACATGAAACGATCGTTAATCATTATGGGCACGCTTCTCCTGCTTACAGTATCCCCTGTATTTGCTTGTGACGTATGCCAAGAGCAGCAACCCAGAATACTCCGAAACATTACCCATGGCGCTGGGCCACAGGGAACGACAGATTTTATCATTATTACAGTGGCAGCCATAATCGTAGGCCTTACCTTGATCTACAGCATAAAGTATCTTTGGAAACCTGGGGAAAAATCTCCTGATCATGTAAAAAATATCATATTAGACAATTACTAGAAATGGAAGACAAACGCATTATAAAGGTTTATCTGGATGACGAGAACGCTCCTTTTGCAGAATTTAAACCACCTGTAAAGGTCATGTTGGATACGACAAAAATCCCGGATGGCAAGCATAAACTTAGAATCGTAGCAAAGTCTACCGATGGGATAGAGGGTATAAGGGTAGTACCCTTTGAAGTACGAAATGGACCAGCCATCGATATAGTAGGTCTAAAAGACAACGATGTAGTGGACAACAACCTGACGCTTACCATCAACGCCTATGGCAGTGAGCGCAAGGACTTTTTTGTAGTTACGGGTTCTGAAACACCCAAAGCTATACCGTCGTGGGTTTGGGCCATCCTTATCGGGTTTATAGGTTGGGCAATGTTCTATTTTATTATGTATTGGAATGCCGACAGCTATACTTCTTTCTTCTGAAAAGGATTAAAAACAAGGGTGTATGGTTACTGGCTCAAAAGCAATAATTTCATCTTTTGCAGTAACTTAGCGGCATAAAAATTATTACACGTTTCTAACAGAGAGAACAGGCATGAAAATAACCACCAGATTTGTTTCGGACTATGAGTTTGAGTCAACCAATGAAGCAGGCAATATTGCCAAGATTGATATGTATCCCAAAGAAGAAAAGGAGCATTTCTCCCCAATGGAGCATCTTCTTTCTGCCGTTGCTGCTTGTGCCTCGGTAGATGCGGTACAGATGTTGAAAAAAAAGAGGAAGACTGTGGATAGCTTCACCATTGAATCAGAAGGAACAAGAAGAACAGACTATCCAAAGGCTTTTACCCATGTTACCTTACGCTTCATTTTGGAGTCTCCGAATACAACCCAGGAGGAAATGGAAAAAGTTATCAACTTGGCTGTTGAGAAATATTGCTCTGTCTCAGCTTCTTTGAGCGATAAAATCGAACTGAACGTAGAAAGTGTATTGAAATGATATTGGATGCTTAG
>CAYTTV010000002.1:0-3719 GCA_964440915.1 uncultured Roseivirgaceae bacterium | reverse complement strand
ATTAAGAGGATTCTATGATTTATAATACCTACGTTTACTTGGTAGAGAACTTATAAATTGTCTGTGTATGATAAGTTTCTCCAGGATTTAATTCTACAGAAGGGAAATCTGGTTGGTTAGGGGCATCCGGAAAGTGCTCGGTTTCTAAAGCCAATCCATATCGGTGCTTGTAGACAATGTCTCTTGATCCTGTAAGCGAACCATCCAAGAAGTTGCCAGAATAGAACTGGATTCCAGGTTCAGTTGAATGTACTTCCATATATCTGCCGCTATTGGGCTCATATACGGTAGCAGCAAGCCTCATCTCTCCATTGTTTCCATTTACTACCCAGCAGTGGTCATATCCTAGTCCATACTTGAGCTGCTCATTGTCTTCCTGTATTTTTGCACCTACTGCTGTTGGTGAAGTAAAGTCAAATGGTGTGCCCTCTACATCCCGGATCTCACCCGTTGGGATCAACGTCCTATCTACAGGAATAAACTTATCTGCATTAATCATTACCTCATGGTCTAGTATATCGCTTTTGCCGCCATTAAGGTTAAAATAAGAATGGTTGGTAAGATTAACAATTGTTTTCTTGTCCGTGGTGGCTTTGTAATCCATGACAATTTCGTTATCATTTGTCAACGTATAAACCACATCTACTGTAAGGGTTCCTGGATAACCTTCTTCCATATCCTCACTTACATAATGGAGCTTCAGGCCCACCCCATCGTCTGTTCTCATTTCCTCTGCTTCCCATACTACTTTGTCGTAACCCTTTACTCCGCCATGCAAATGGTTGGGGTTATTGTTGGGCGCTAGTTGATACTCTTCCCCATCAAGGGTAAATTTAGCATTGGCGATTCTATTACCATATCGTCCGATGATGGCACCAAAGTACGGGCCAGCTTCCTTATAGGCTTCGCTTGTGTATCCATCCAAAGTATCAAAGCCAAGCACAACATCTTCCAAATTACCTTCCTTGTCGGGCACTTTTAAAGAAGTAATAATGCCTCCATAATTGGTGATTTTAACCTCAACGCCATTTTCGTTGGTTAGTGTAAATAAAGACACGGAAGTTCCATCTTCAAGTTTTCCAAAATCTGACTTTACTATATTCATTTCTTTGCTCGTTTCATTGATTGCTTCGCTCGTTTCTTTTTTTTCAGAAGACCCCGTACAGGCCGCTGCTGCTGCAAGTAAAATCGGAAATGCGTAGTAAGCTAGCGTTCCCATTAAATTATGTTTTCTCATCAGGTTATTTTTTTGATTAAGTGTACAATTAACGTTTCTTATTAAGGAAATGCAATTATTGCCCTAGATATTTTCTCCAATTTTCCAGAGAAAAATTTTATAGAACTATTTTGCAACCTACAATTTGCAAAAAAGAAGGTAGCAATATAAATATTGCTGCAACTTATCCAAACCTCTTTCCAATTTATATGTTCTTGTTTTACAAAAACATTAGAACTTGTAAATGTAAAAAAAATGACGAAACAATTTTATACCCAAGCCATATGGAGTGCTCATTCCGATCCTAAAAAGTTCCCTCAACTTTCTTCTGACCTTACAGTAGATGTGGCCATTGTAGGTGGGGGCATCACAGGCATCACAGCCGCTACATTGTTGGCAAAAGCAGGAAAACGCGTAGCTGTACTAGAAGCATTAGAAGTCGGCAAAGGCACTACGGGTTCTTCTACAGGTAATTTGTATTCACCAGTAGGAACGGGCCTAAACCAGATTGCTAGTAAACACAACGAAAAAACCTTAAAAGAAGTAGTGGCTTCTCGCACTAGTGCCATCGAGACAATTGAGCATTGGATAAAGGCTTTGAATATAGATTGTGAATATGAAAATGTTCCATGGCATCTTTTCACGACAACAGAAGACCAAACGCAAGACAAATGGATACAAAAGGAGCTTGACACTGCCCAAGAGGCAGGGCTAATTGTTCAAAACACTCCAACACCTGGATTCCCCTTAAGCAATGTATCTAAAATTGTCACAGTAGCAGGGCAGGCCCAGTTTAATCCGCTTAAATACGTACAGGGCTTGGCTGCAGGACTTCCCACAGAAAATTGTCAGGTATTTGAAAACACCAAGGTGATCAATGTAGAGGATGGGGATCCATGTACTGTGCATACATCACAGGGGACAGTGAAAGCAAAGCAAGTTATTATGGCCACCCACTCACCGAAAGGAGTTTATGCGGTGCACACAGCCATGGAACCTTACCGTGAGTTTGCATTGGCCGTTCGGCTCAAAGGCAACTTGCCTCCTCCTGGCATATATTGGCACATGGTTTCCTCAGATATGTACTCCATTCGGCCCTATAGCAATGAATCTGGCAATTACCTTATTGTATTGGGCCAAAGTATCAAAGTGGGCAACAAGAGAAATACAGCAGAGAACTTTGAAGCGGTAAGCCACTACTTGAAAAGCCACTTCGATGTAGACAAAATTGAATACTCTTGGGCGGCTCAAAACTATAAGCCTGCTGATCATTTACCTTATATCGGCACGAGTCCTATGGAAAAGAATATTTTCATCGCCACAGGATTTGCTGCTGACGGCCTGGTATACGGCACATTGGCTGCTATGATCATTAGTGCTGAGATCTTGGGCGAGGGCAATAAGTGGTCAGAACTCTACGACCCTAAAAGATTCACACCCTTAGCTTCCGCTCCTCAGTTTATAAAAGAAAACGTGGATGTAGTCAAACACCTGCTCAAAGACTATCTTTTCTATGGAGAGGTAGACTCTATCAAGGAAATAAAGCCTGGAGAGGGCAAAACCATTAAACTCGATGGAGAACATATAGCAGCTTATCGGGACGACCAAGGGCAACTGCATTTAGTGTCTGCCATTTGTACCCATATGGGCTGTGTGGTGCATTGGAATAACGGGGAAAGGACCTGGGACTGCCCATGCCACGGCAGCAGGTTTTCTGTAAAGGGCGAGGTTTTGGAAGGCCCGGCATATGGCAATCTTCCCAAGCCTAACCAATAGGCATAGACGGAAACAGGAGACTGAAGACGGCACATAATAAGCATTAGACACTAGACAAAAGACATACGGAGCAGGCCATTGGCAGGAGAAGTTCGCTAAAAGTTCTATTACACTCTTTCAATGTTTGCTGAAAGTGAATAATGGAACCAACGGTAGATAGGAAGGACTAACATCCAAAATAATTTTAAACTTTTTGTGTCTAAAATGCTTATATCCTAACGGATTAGCTATCTAAACTTGGACGATTATGTCCTAATCTCCTGATACGATGATGCCGATCAGGATATGTGAAGCATAATGAGAAGCGCATGAAAAAAATAAATACGGTTCTAATCGTAGATGACAACAAAAGCACGCTGCAACTTAACAAATGGCTTTTGGAAGATTTTTTTCCTTCGGATAGTATTTATATGAAATCGTCAGCTCAAGAAGCTATTACCTTTGTCCAAAACCAAATTGAGGGCCAAGACCCCAACCTCATCTTTCCACTTCTAATCTTTTGTGACGTATATATGCCTGGCATGAGCGGTTGGGATCTGGTCAATTATATTCAATCGATCAATACACCTGATGACGAGAAAATTTTCATTGTCTTGCTTTCAGCCTATGCGCAAGCAGAAGATGCAGGCAAAAACTGTTTGGGCAAAAACGTCGTGTACATGAACAAGCCTCTCACAGATGAAAATGTGGAGCTTATTAAAAACTCTTTTGATTTGGTGTTTGAGTA
>CAYTTV010000001.1:86511-145654 GCA_964440915.1 uncultured Roseivirgaceae bacterium | reverse complement strand
AGAAAATTCTATGCTGACTTTATCCATGGATGTAAGGTATAAAACAGCCAGTAATCAGGTGCGGGGAGAATGTATAAGAAGTTTTATTATTTGTCTTGAATATAATTGGTATGATGTTTATGATGGTATGAGGGTAGAGTATTCCATTGATGGAGGCGCATGGGAAGGCTTGGGAAATAAAGGAGGTGGTACTAATTGGTATAACGAAGAGATTGATGGCATGGGAGATGGCTGGGGTGGCAATAACGGAAGTTGGCAACCAACCAGCATAGTTTTGCCAGCCGAATTATCCGGCAAGCAGAATGTACGCTTCCGCGTTCGTTTTGTATCCAATGGTACAGCAGTTGACGACGGTGTGGCATTTGATAATTTCGTGATTAAAAGGGAAGAACCTCCGGTTTCACCAGGTGGAGTTTATGGCACTTCCCTCTGGCTCAAAGCAGATCAGGGAATTACTGAAAGCGGTGGGGCTGTAGCAGCCTGGCAGGACCAGAGCGGAAATGCTAATCATGCCACTCAAAATACTAATAGCCGTAAACCGCAATATATCCCCGATGCCTTAAATGGTAATCCGGTGGTGTATTTTGAGCAGGGACCTTATATGGATGGAGGGGCAGGTTTTTATACTCAACAATATTTTGTTGTTGTAGATCCAAATGAGATTTACAACAACAAAAAATCGATAGGACGTATAATTGGTTTTGAAAATAATGGTTTTGGACACTTGGCTTTTGGCCCTAGTACCCAAGTAGTTGAAAATGAAATCATCACTCATGCAGTAGGGGGCACTTTAACTAGTTATAGGGCCTTGCAAACCGATACGGAGTTTAACTACGGTAACCCTTCATTGATTTCCTCGGGGAACTATCTGGAAGGAGGTATACCCAAAGGGCAATACGTACATAACAATGGTCTGCAAGCGAACAACCAGGAAGCTTATAAAGGGGCTTTTTATAATCTTAACAATCAGCGGTACAGGTTAGGTAACCTGTTCAATGATCCCTTGAACAGGAATTTGCCCTTCAATGGCCGGATTGCAGAACTTATTTCCTACAGCACGCCCCTTTCAGCCAGCCAAAGAAGGGATGTAGAAACTTACCTGGCCATCAAATATGGCATTACCTTAGATATCAGTACGCAAAATTATACGGTAAAAGGCGCATCTATCTATGGTAATAAAAACTACGCAAAAGACATTGCAGGCCTAGGGAAGAACATTGCAAGCCAAGGACTAAACCAAACCGCTAGCAAGAGTGTAAATCAAGGAGCGATTATTAAAATGTCCAACCCTTCGGGACTAGACAATGGCGACTATTTGGTGTGGGGAGATGACGGAGGGCCAGTATCTTGGGTGTCTACACATGTTCCTGCTGGTAACGTAGATCGTTTTGCCCGCACTTGGTATGTGCAAGAAACCGGCAATGTAGGCACAGTAGATGTGACCATTAACTTGAATCAATTGGGGATTGATATTGACAATTCTACTGTCAACCTTTTTCAGGCACCTGCTGGTTCTAGTGTTCCCAATACTTTTTCTACCGCTACTGCCCATACCAACGGTGTTCGTTCTACCAACAGCGAAGGGCAAACTATTGTAACATTCCATGGCATTGATTTTAGCAGTGGTGAATACTTTACCATCGGGGGTGATATCCAGACCACTTCTCCAGGGGGCGTAAAAGACAACCTCAGTATGTGGTTCAAAGCAGATGGAGGAGTTTCTCTAGATGGTAATAGTGTAAAGCGCTGGTCAGACTACTCTGGAAATGCCAAGGATGTTTATCAGGGAAATAATTCCTTAAGACCTACTTACGTTGATGATGGAATCAACTTCAACCCTTCCATCGCATTTAATAACGATTATCTGGATGGTATCGACGGGTTTTATACCCAGGATTATTTTGTGGTAGCCAAGCCTAACGCTGCTGTAAATAGGAGCAATGCGCAAGGTGCATTATTAGGTTTTGAAAGTGTAGAAAGTGGTGCGACCAGTGTTCTTGCAATAGGAAACTTCTCGGGTGGACCGTTTACGAATGAAATTGTATCTCATTCTCTGAGGGGAGGATATGGTGTTGCAATTACCTCGAGTAATAATAATGCTTTAAATTCTCCTCTAATAATAAACTCTAAAAATAATGTTGGTGGAAACCAGCAGGAATTATATGTGGATGGGATTCGGAGAAATAATAGCACAACAGGAAGTTTCAAGAACTTATCAGATAGAGAACTCCGGATAGGCAGTGCATTCAATGGTTCACCGTATGTTGGACAAATTGCAGAAGTGATCAGTTACAGCAGCCGCTTAACTGACATTAAGCGCAGAGACGTGGAGACTTATTTGGCGATCAAATATGGCATTACCTTGGATATTACTGCTCAAAATTATACGGCACGAGGCAATTCCATTTATACCTTTAAAACACATCCCAACAATATTGCCGGCATCGCCCGTGACCTCGACAATGGATTTGACCAACCCCGATCAAAAAGCAGTAACACGGAGGCAGTAGTTGAGATGGGCAAAACTGCTGCTATGCCCAACGGTTCTTATCTCATATGGGGCAAAGACGGTGCTTCTGCTACTGCTATTCAAACGACCGAATTGCCTTCCCAATATGATGAACGGATAAGTGCTGAGTATAGGGTTTCTGTGACAGGTAACCCAGGAGCAGTTACGGTAAAGGTATACATAGGAGACCTTCCTCAATTTGAGAGACGTTCAAAAACTGCCAATTTTTACTCTTTGCTTATTAATAATAGTGGTAATTTTTCGACCGCTAGTAGGGCTATTGCTGCCTCTGAATTTACCGACAATACCCTGGTATTCCGTAATGTAGCATTTGAGCATGGCGACTTCTTCACCCTTGCCATTCCTGCTATTCCTTCTATAGGAGACAACAATACACTATGGCTCCGTGCTGATAAGGGACTCACCTTAAGCGGCACCCGGGCAACTGCTTGGGCGGATCAAAGTGGTCTAAACAACAATGCTACACAAGCAGGTACAGGACCCACCTTAGTAAACAGCGCAATCAATGGCAATCATGCGCTTCAGTTTGATGGCAATGCTATCGGAGGAACGAGAGGATTTTATACACGAGAATATTTTGTCATGGCTGATCCCGAGAATTATAGTAGCTCCAGTAATGCGGGATATATACTAGGATTTCAATCAGGACAAATTAGCGGTTTGGCATTGGGGAATGCAATAGGCGCAACTAATGAAGTGCTTACGCATGTCTATAGAAACACTCGCTATACAACATTTATAAGTAATGCGTCTTATAATAATCCAACCATATTTAATGCTAGGAGTAACAATGGAAGTAGCCCTCAGACCTTGTTCACTAATGCATTTGAACTTTCTGCTTCTACCGCAGGTACTTTTGCCAATCTTAACAACCAAGCCTATCGTATAGGAAATAACTTTAGCAGCAATGGAGCTTTCAAAGGGAAGATTGGCGAGGTCCTAAGTTTTTCTACTACCCAAACAAATCCAGAAAAAAGAAATATCGAAACTTATCTGGCACTGAAGTATGGGTTAACCTTGGATCCTTCGGGAAACAGGAATTATACCCTTGGAGGCACTACGGTATATAATGTTTCTACCTTTACAGGCTTTACCAACGATGTGATTGGCATTGTTTCTTATGCACGTTATGATTTTATCCAAACATCTTCAAAAAGTGTAAATGCAGGTGCTGTTTTAACAATTGGTAATCCAGGCAGCTTGAACAATAATGATTTCTTGGTCATAGGAAATAATGGAAGTACAATGTCTTCTACCGCTACAGGTGTGCCTGCAGAAGTTGGAGAAATGGTGCAGAGAAAATGGGCCGTGCAGACCACGAATACTCCTGGAACTGTTACATTAAGTTTTGACTTAAATGGTTTAGGATATTCTACCAAAAACGTCAATGATTTTTCACTCATCCTGGACAACAACAGCAATTTTGCTAATGGGATATCGAGGCTGGTAACACCTACTTCATGGAGTGGTCAGGTGGTGACTTTCACCAACGTAGACCTCAATGGAATCAACTATTTCGGTTTGGGCACAGCCATTGACCTTTTAAGCGATTCTGATGAAGATGGTATTCCCAATTATTTTGAAATCGCTTATGGCACCGATCCCTACAATGGAAACTCTCCAGTGATTGGCGGTAGCCCTTATACGGATACTAATAGTGCATCAGGTGTAAATCGAGATAGTATTTCAGATGCCCTCGAAAGAATACTGATTGATAATGGTGCAACCGGACCTGTCACGCGTTATACAGACACAGACGGCGACGGGATTCCTGATTGGATTGAGGTGAAAAACGGTACAAATCCTTTTGATAGCCATTCTCCTACCCCTAATGGTGCGCTAGATTCTGATGGCGATGGGTTGCCCGATGCCTTAGAACAATTGATTGCCCAAAAAGGAGGAGCATCTAACGCCAATTTCACGACCGATACGGATGGTGATGGAGTGCCGGATTTTCTGGAGATCATTAACAATACTAACCCCAATGACGGAAACCATCCAGTAGCATCCGGAGGATTGGATTCCGATGGAGATGGTGTTACCAACGCTATGGAAGCTATTATTAGCGCGGGCGGGGCAATAGGTTCGGTTGACAAGGAATCTGATACGGATATGGATGGCATTCCAGATTATATCGAAGCGATAACTTATACTGACCCCTTTAACGCATTAAGCCCCTCTGTACCAAATGGACTTTCCATTAGAAATACGCTTGCTGATTTTTCAGTTTCTGGAGGTTCATGCGAAGTTTTAAATGGCCACCAATGGGTGCATGTGCTAGACCAAAGCGGCAGGTTAATATTCAGTATTAATCCTGTAGGCAATGATCTTGGGTCCACATGCTATGGTGTCCGAATTTTAAATGGAAAAACTGCTGTGAGAACAAACGGGACAGAATATTTATTAAACAGGAATTGGTGGATAGCGCCAAGCAATCAGCCTGAT
The DNA here is from genome assembly GCA_964440915.1 of uncultured Roseivirgaceae bacterium. Classification (GTDB taxonomy): domain Bacteria; phylum Bacteroidota; class Bacteroidia; order Cytophagales; family Cyclobacteriaceae; genus CAMPJM01. The sequence goes on along the minus strand of CAYTTV010000001.1, from coordinate 140,679 downwards.
GGTGAAAAAGTGTACATTCGTTTTTATGCGCTTGGTCAAGAGATTAATGATTTGCAGCAAAAATCTGTGGATGTTGGTTTGATTGAGGAGGGGGTTATGGAGAGCAGCTTCAATACAGATTACTTGCGAATTACCAAAATCGACGATTCAAATACCTTAGATCCATTAGTGGCGGGTGGTCCAAGAACCTTGTTTTCATCCATACTTCACTCTCTAGGTACGAGCGATAGGATATTCACAGTAGGGACACAAAGTTTCTCCAGTTTTGTGGTACATACCACCAATGATAACACTCCATTACCTATAGAGCTGTTATACTTTAGCGGCGAGGCAGTTGATAACGGGATAGCGTTAAATTGGGCAACATCATCCGAGATAAACCATGATTACTTTGTCGTTGAGCGAAGCGTAGATATGAAAACCTTTGAGCCAATCGGAAAAGTGAAATCCTCAGGGAATTCCAACAAAAAAGTAGAATATGATATGGTGGATCATTTGCTTTGGTCTGGCACTTTTTATTATCGCTTAAAGGAAGTCGATACAGATGGGCAATTTACCTATTCTAAAGTAATTAGCGTAAATAAAGTCGACCGAGTCCAGCACATTACAATTTATCCTAATCCAACGAAGGACAAAGTTCATTTGCAGTTCTCTTCCTATTTTATGGAAGCTCCTGTCTTTTCCCTGTTTGACCTAAGAGGGCGAAAATATCCGGTAACCGTGATGCAAGAAAACGAAATGAGCTATGCGTTAAACCTAGAGAGCCTAAGCCCTGGAACTTATATGATAGAGATCGTATACGGTACTAAGAGAGTTGTAAAGCGCATTATAAAAGAATAAGCTGCTGTTTTCATGTGTCATAAGGTAGTACATGGGAAAGCATGTTTTAAATATTGAAAATTACGACTAAAAGAGTCTGGTATTCTATCCATATGGTCAGATGCTCAATACACGAAATGGGACTTTGGGTTTAATATAGAGCATGTTCTTCCGATTGATATACGGGTGCGACCTAAATCGAATTGGGAGTTTGTGCTCAAGAGCGGTTGTTACGCTTAGTTATCGTAATTCTTATACTAGGAGCGATATGGATAGGGTGATTTCGGTGAGCGATGGTCAGCTAGGAGATGAAATAGACGAGGAGTCGGCAACCAGTTGATGAATACTGTAGAGGCGTTGCAAGAAGGTCCTATAGCAAAAGACTCACTCTATAAAGCTTACTTCCTTTACGCCGAATTTCTTCATGCCACTGTCGGTTTCTATCATGAGCTGGCCTGTGTCGTCGATGCCGCATATGGTACCCTCAAAGTAATCGGTATCTTTAAATACCCTTTTTTCTCCCATCCAGTACATTTTTTCTAGGTACTCCGCCTTCATATGGCTATAGTGCCGGTTTTTAAGCTGTAAGTAACGATTTTCCAGATGGGCCAACAGCTCCGCTAAAATATGCTCCAGTATAAATTCTCGTCCGCATACCAAAGCCATTGAGGAGGCCTTTGGTGAGAAGAAGTCCTGCTGATTGATGTTAAGACCAATGCCTATTATGGTGTTTTCAATCTTTGCGTTCCGGAGTGTGTTCTCTGTCAATATCCCTCCTAATTTGAACTGCTCCCAATAGAGGTCATTAGGCCATTTTATGGCCAATCCATCTGGCATGTGAGCGCTGAGTGTGTCGGTTATGGCTAAAGAAGAAAGTATATTAAGATAGAACTGGGAACTCAGGGGTAGAAATGAAGGTTTGAGCAAGAGGGAAAAGGTGAGGTTCTGGCCTTTTGCTGCTTCCCAGGAATTGCCTCGTTGGCCTCTGCCGGAAGTCTGCTCATCTGTTATCACTACGCTTCCCTCTAAAAGGTTGCCTTCAGGAACCATTTTAGCTATGATGTCATTAGTAGAGTGACAAGATGGCAGATAAACAATTTGTTTACCTACAAATGTGGTGTTGGCAAAGTATTTATGCAACTATTTTTCGTAGATTTGTAGTTGCAATATTAAAAGATAAATTCACAATAACTTAAAGTCGTCAAGTTTTTTAACCATGCCAATAAGGGCATAGGTTACAACATCAGGGCTGAGTTTTAAAAACAAATAAATATAATTGGAAGACAAAAGCAAGCAAGCAATAAATTCAGAAGCGTTAAGTAAGATTGTTGCTCATGGAATGTTGAATAAGAAGGCTTCTGATGTTGTCATCATAGAGTTGAAAGGGTTGAAAAACGCCATTGCCGATTACTTTGTCATTGGAACGGGTACATCCGATACCCAAGTAGATGCCATTGCAGGAGGCGTGGAAGAGATGGTTTATAAGGATGCCCACCAAAACCCCTGGCATACAGAAGGGGAAAAAAATAAGGAATGGATTTTGATAGACTATGTCGATGTAGTGGCGCATGTTTTCAAAAAAGATCGCAGGGCTTTCTTCGCTCTTGAAGATCTATGGGGAGATGCAAAGATCACCGCTGTGGAACCTTAATAGGCCCATCTGTTGACCTTATCGTACATCTAGTGTTGAAAAAAGTATTAACATAATCATTAATAATGGCAGAAGTACCTAATAATAAAAAGAAGAATTTCATCCCAAACCCACCGAATGCGAATAAGCCCAATTACCAAATTTGGGTTGTAATCGTATTGTCGGCTGTGATTTTTGGAATATTCTTCTTTAACAAAAGCAATACCGTCAAGGAAATCTCCATCAAGCGCTTCGAGGAAATAATGCTCGATGCTGACGTGCAGAGAGTGATTTTTGTGAAAGATCAGGACTATGTGGAGGTTTATTTGAAGCAAGAGGCATTAAATGAGCCTAAGTATAAAAATGAAATAGGGGACAGGACGAGCGTGCCGTACAACCAAGTACCACATTATCGCTTCAATGTTACCTCGCCTGAAATCTTTGACAAAAAGTTTCAGGAAATCGAGGCGCAGCTTCCCGAAGACCAAAGGATAGGCTATAGGATTGAACCCAGGACCGACTATACCAGCATTTTATTCAATTGGGGATTCATCATCCTGATCTTGTTTGGATTTTGGTTTTTGATGAGAAGAATGACTGGAGGGGGTGGCCCTGGAGGACAAATCTTCAATATTGGCAAGTCTAAGGCTGCACTTTTCGATGCTGAGAATAAAGTAAAGATCACTTTCGACAATGTGGCAGGTCTGGACGAAGCAAAAGAAGAAGTAGCCGAAATCGTTGAATTCCTAAAAACGCCTCAAAAGTTTACCAAGTTAGGAGGAAAAATTCCTAAAGGGGCACTTTTGGTAGGTTCGCCGGGTACGGGTAAGACGTTGCTAGCAAAAGCTGTGGCTGGCGAAGCAGGCGTTCCTTTCTTTACCTTGTCAGGATCTGATTTTGTGGAGATGTTCGTAGGTGTAGGGGCGGCTCGTGTCAGGGATTTGTTTAAGCAAGCGAAGGAAAAGGCACCTTGTATCGTGTTTATAGATGAAATTGATGCCATCGGCAGGTCCAGAGGACGTGGCCAAATGCCCGGATCTAACGACGAGCGTGAAAATACACTGAATTCATTGCTAGTAGAAATGGACGGGTTTGCTACTGACTCAGGAGTAATTATCCTTGCCGCTACCAACAGGCCGGACGTACTGGATTCTGCTTTATTGCGACCAGGACGTTTCGATAGGCAAATCAGCATAGATAAGCCAGATATCGTAGGACGAGAGGCAATTTTTAAAGTACACCTCCTGCCCTTGAAATTGGCACCAGATGTGGAGTCCAAAAGTTTGGCCGCTCAAACACCAGGTTTTGCTGGAGCCGAAATTGCCAACGTATGTAACGAGGCAGCTTTGATTGCAGCAAGAAGGAACAAGGAAGCGGTAGATATGCAAGACTTCCATGATGCCATAGACAGGGTAATCGGTGGTTTGGAAAAAAAGAACAAAATAATTTCTCAAGAGGAGAAGAAGATCGTAGCCTACCACGAGGCAGGGCACGCTGTAGCCGGATGGTTTTTGGAGCACGCAGATCCATTGGTAAAGGTGAGCATAGTGCCCCGAGGTGTGGCAGCACTAGGATATGCCCAATATCTGCCTAAAGAGCAGTTCCTGTACCAAACAGAGCAACTGATGGATGAAATGCGCATGACACTAGGTGGGCGGGCTGCAGAAGAGATCATTTTTGGAAAGATATCTACAGGAGCGCTGAGCGACTTGGAAAGGGTTACGAAGTTGGCATACAGTATTGTGACCGTATATGGGATGAATGAAAAATTAGGGCACCTGTCATTTTATGATTCCAAGGCTTCTGAATACAACTTCAATAAGCCGTACTCTGAAGCAACAGCTCAGATTATAGATGAGGAGGTAAGCAAGCTCATAGCGCAAGCGTATGCTACGACCAAAGACCTCTTGATGGACAAGAAAAGTAAATTGGAAATAATTGCTCAGGAGTTGCTTGAGAAAGAGATTATCTTCCAAAACGACTTAGAAAGGCTTATAGGGCCTAGGCCGTTTGACAAACAAACTACTTATCAGGCTTATACCAATAGCGAGTATGACAAAGAAGTGCTTGAACCAGATGCCACGACACTCGAGGAGAAAAAGGAAAAGAATGGCGAGCCTCTAAAGGAAGTGGAAGAAAATAAAAACAATAAAATTGGTGATGAGCATGCAGAAAGCAGTGCTTCAGGCAAAAAAAATTGAAATTTAGAATAATGTTATTTGCTTACAAAAGGCTGTTTGGAAAGGTGTAGTTTTTATCCCCCAAGCAGCCTTTTGGCTTTTTGCATATTTGATTCACATAGAAACAACCGTTCGTATCTTTATAATATTCCCAACCCAAAAGGATGTTGCCTCCCATAGATAAACTACCTGTAGACAAAAAGCTGTTTTTTGCTTCTGACTTTCACCTAGGTGTCCCTGATAAGCCATCGAGCTTAGAGAGAGAAAAGAAAATAGTGCGATGGTTGGATAGTATTAAACATGAAGCCCATACCATATTCTTATTGGGTGACATATTTGATTTTTGGTTTGAGTATGCCCATGCTATCCCGAAAGGATTCGTCAGGCTGCAAGGGAAATTGGCAGAGCTGACGGACAATGGTGTCGCAGTAAAGCTGTTCACAGGCAACCATGATATGTGGATGTTTGATTACTTCCCACAAGAGTTAAATATCCCCGTGTATAGAGAACCACAGCAGTTGGCAGTAAATGGACATCTGTTGTATTTGGGACATGGCGATGGTTTAGGTCCTGGCGATCCTATGTACAAAATGCTAAAGAAAGTCTTTCAAAATCCTGTTTGCCAATGGCTTTTTGCCCGTATACACCCTAATCTAGGACTTTCTCTAGCTAATTATTGGTCACGGCAAAGTAGGATAAGCAATTCAAAAGAAGACGAAAGTTTCCAAGGGGAAGAGCATGAATGGTTGTTTCAGTATGCACGTGAAGTGGAAAAACAGACGCATCATGATTATTATGTTTTTGGCCATAGGCATCTCCCTTTAGATCTGAAAGTGAATGAAAATAGTCGGTATATCAACTTAGGCGAATGGGTAAACTATAGCCCATACGGGGTTTTTGATGGCAAGGAGTTTAAATTGCGCTCTTTTGAATAAATTTCTACAAACCATAGGTGCTTTAGGAGCTTTATGTTTGGCCTTGCTTTTTGTCAGCCAAGCGCATGGTCAATCCATCTCTTTGGAAAGAAAAATTTCTTTAACCAACCGTGCTGTAACAGGTTCGATAGACCGTGCAGGCAATATTTATATAGCCGACAATAAGGGCAGCTTATTTAAAATGGACAGTATAGGGACACTACTTTATACGTATTCGCCTGATAGGAAAGGAAATATTGAATATGTAGAGGCTTGGGAAACGCTGAATATACTCCTTTTTTATGAAGGGCTTCAGGAATATAGGCTTTTGAATAGGTTTTTAACGCAAGTAGCCACACACTCCTTGTCTCAAAATATCTTTGCCCGTTTGCTTGCCCCTGGTAGTGATAACAACATATGGGTTTTTGACGACAGAGATTTTGCCCTGAAAAAGTTTAATACAGGATATAATACTTTGGATATAGTGACGGATTTGTCGGGTAGAGTGGAGAAAAACTTTCAAGGCGCACATTTGCGAGAATATCAACACCTGGTCTTTATGGCCGATTATCAATCGGGAATTTATGTGTTCGATAATTTGGGCAACTACATCAAAACACTCCCTTTTGCCAAAGTGCGTTATTTTAATTTTCTTCAGAACAAGCTTTATTTCCTGAGCGGGGACGAGGTTCTTTTCTATGACCTTTATACAGGAGAAGAAAATATAATTTCTGTTCCTACAGAGCAAACATATGAGCTTGTGTTGGCTACGGATACGCGCCTGTATTTTATATCGCAGAAAGCTGTGGATATATTCCTATATGAGGTAGAATAAATAATTTATACATCAATGCATACTACTGAAGCTTAGATTCTTAAACAAAGAAACTTGTATCGGATTCTATCAATAGAAACTCCGTTTTAGTTTATTGAAGCTTCTAGGCAGGAATCATAGATTGGTTTAGTAGGCATATTGCGACTTTTTGTATCCACCTGAGCTTCAAGTTAAAATACATAAAAATTAAACTGTATAGTTTTGATAATAGCGGTGTGGTTAACCCGTATTTTGAATTTTTTTTGCTAACTTCTACAAATTTTAATCTTTGCAGACAGTAGTAGTTTAAAATAACCTATCGCGCATGGTAGCTGAATCCTTAGTTTTACAATTAGGGTATGCATACTAGGAAGGCAGCGGGGTTGCCTGTCGCGCTAATAGCCTAAATGTTTTAAATATGGAAAATAATCTTTTAATCATTTTGGTGAAAAACCCTGAGCTAGGTAAAGTGAAAACCCGTCTGGCAGCATCAATAGGAGAGGAGGAAGCATTAAGTGTATACAAGCAGTTGTTAGAGCATACCCGTCTTATCACGCAAAACCTACCTTTTGATAAGGTCGTCTTTTATTCCGATTATGTAGACCACTCCGATGAATGGGATAATGCTATTTTTCAAAAGCACTACCAAAAGGGAAGCGAGCTTGGTGAGAGGATGATGCATGCGCTAGAGTGGGGCTTTCATAAGGGGTATAAAGCTGTTTGCGTCATAGGCAGCGATTGTTATGAACTTGATGAAAAAATAGTTACTGATGCCTATTTAAGGCTAGCAGAGCATGACGTTGTAATAGGCCCCAGCCTAGACGGCGGATATTACCTTATCGGCATGAAAGAACGCCTTCCTTTCCTATTCAGGAATAAGCATTGGAGTTCTGGTTCGGTGTTGATAGAAACCGTAAAAGATATCGAAGAAAACAATTTGTCTGCATGCCTTCTAGCGGTTCTTAGAGATGTGGACGTAGAGAGCGACTTGAAAACTATGATTGTCCAAAATAAGTGAGGCTCATAAGCCAAACATGTCTTTATAGCTTCCCTTTGCCCATAAAATTTCAATAATTATGGATAATAATCCGTAATATTTCCTTTCTTTGCTCTTCAAATAAATAAAAGATACAATGAAGAGAATGTTCCTCACTTTAGTCACTATTTTCTTTGCTGCAACGTCACTTTTTGCACAGTCTAAAAAAGAATTACGGGCAGATATTGATCGGTTGAAAACAGAAATAGCGGATTTGAAGAAAGATTATGAAGTTGACTTTGACAATGAGGTGGAAAGGGCAAGTTATGCTTTAGGAATGGTAGTATCTTCTAACATGGAAGCCCAAGGCCTAGAGAACTTATCTTTAGAAGCATTACAAGCGGGCTTTCAAGATGTGTTGAATGACAGACCTTTAAAGTTGGAGAAAGAGGAAGCAGAGTTTGTAGTTCAGGAGTACGTACAAGGTGCTTATGAGGCGAAGATGGAAAGGATGAAATTAGAGTCTGCTGAATTTCTGGAGAAAAACAGTTTAAGAGAAGGGGTAACAGAAACGCCAAGTGGTCTGCAGTATGAAATAAAAGTAAAAGGTAATGGCAAGACCCCAAAACTTGAGGACAAAGTTAAGGTTCATTACGAAGGCAAACTTGTAGATGGGACCGTTTTTGATAGTTCTATAGAAAGAGGAGAGCCTATTACTTTTGGCACAAATCAAGTCATCCCCGGATGGACAGAAGCTTTGCAGCTGATGCAAGAAGGGGACCAATGGACATTATACATCCCCTATGATTTGGCCTATGGCGAGAGAGGAGCCGGAAATCAAATTCCTCCTTATGCTACGCTAATCTTTGAAGTGGAGTTGATTTCAGTTGAGACCTCCCAATAAGAAGGGGTAAACGCCCTATAATACCTCCAAATATCATCTATCAAGCCTGTTCAAGCGTCGTGCATTTCACCAATCCCAATAGAAAGCTTAAAGCGCTTGCTTCCATATTTGATAGTGATCAGGGAAATAAGATGTTGGAGGAATAATATCACTTGGGAAGAGGCCAAAAACTGAGGAGCCTGAGCCGCTCATGCTGGCATAGGCTGCCCCCAGGTCGTATAGCCCTGTTTTGATGGAGGCTATTTCAGGAAACTTTTGAAAAACAGACGCTTCAAAGTCATTGCTCAAAGTGTTTTTCCAATCTTCTATTGGAAGGCTCAGAATTTCCCAAATCTCACGTTCCGGTTTTTTGGGGACAATTTGGCGATAAGCTTCAGCAGTGTTCACGGTAATCTGTGGATGGATAACTAATAAAGTATAACCCTGTAAAGACAGTGCAACAGGCTCGAAAATATTACCGGTGCCAGTGGCCACAACAGGTTTTCCTTTAATAAAGAAAGGACAATCGCTGCCCAGCATGCCCGCATAATCTTCCAAAGCTTCTTCTTTCAATGAAAGCTCAAATATTTTATTGAGCGTTTTCAGAACAAATGCGCCGTCTGATGACCCTCCTCCAAGTCCGGCACCCGTTGGGATAACTTTGTGCAAATGAATCTTAACAGGAGGCAGGTCAAATTTTTTCTGAAGCAGTTCATAGGCTTTCATACATAAGTTATCCGCTACGTTGCCAGGAATGGCCAATCCCGAAGAAGAAAGATTTAAAGAGGGAGAAGGAATGATTTCCAGGGCGTCTGACCAACCAATCGGGTAGAAGCAGGAAGAGATGTTGTGATATCCATCAAGCCTCTTCTCAGTGACATATAAGCCTAAGTTAATTTTTGCGTGAGGGAAGGAGATCATAAGCCAAATATGGAGGATATAACCCAAGTAGGAAACGAGAGTAAGCAAGGGATAATTGGGCGCTTAATGTCCTTATTACTTATCCATTGCCTACTCTCAAATAAAATTGCTATTTGCTGATCATTTCCACAATCTCTTCGGTAATACCGGTAGAAGAGAAGCCTCCATCGTGCATAAGGTTCTGCATGGTTACCATTCGAGTATAGTCCGAAAACATCATGATAATATAATTGGCGCAATCCTCGGCACTGGCATTGCCCAAGGGCGACATCTTGTCTGCATATTCAAAAAAAGCGTCGAAACCCGTCACGCCTGTACCCGCAGTGGTTTTAGTAGGGGATTGAGAGATTGTGTTGACTCTAACCTTTTTTGATTTGGCAAATCTATAGCCATAACTTCTTGCGATGGATTCTAACACCGCTTTGGCTTGTGCCATATCTGAATAATCAGGGAAAGTTTTTTGCGCAGCAATGTAAGAAAGGGCTAAGACCGATCCCCATTCGTTCAAGGCATCCGTTTTTTCAGCCGTCTGCAATACCTTATGGAAAGATATCCCTGAGACATCCAGTGTTTTTAGGAACCACTCATAATTAAGGTCGCCATAAGAACGGCCTTTCCGGACGTTAGGGCTCATGCCTATGGAATGAAGGACGAAATCAAGCTTACCTCCCAATATCTCTTGACTTTTGATGAATAAATTCTCAAGGTCTTCTGTAGAGGTAGCATCTGCCGGGATAATTTCGGCATCGCATGTGGCTGCAAGTTTTTTGATTTCTCCCATACGCATTGCGATAGGGGCATTAGTGAGTGTAAATGAGGCTCCTTCTGCTTTGGCTTTAAGTGCCACTTTCCAAGCGATAGAGTTTTCATCCAAAGCACCGAAAATAATTCCTCTTTTGCCCTTAAGTATGTTGTTTGCCATAGTATAAAAATGAATTTGTTATAATCTGCCATGCAAATATAAAAGAATATCCTAAGTGCACAGCATGAGTGAATAGAGGAATATAGAAAATGACGAAAATCGCCTTCTCTTTGAGCATTGTCAAAGTATGGTGTAAGAAAGAAAATGTTATGTATTTTCTATTATTGTAAAAATTACTCATATTGTATTATCAAATAATACAATCACCCATGAAAAAATCATTCATACTAGCTATTTGGTTCTTGCCGTTTCTTGCTTTTTCCCAAAAACCACCGATTAAGTTTGGCGATTTCACTAAAGAAGAAATGACCATGAAGCATTATGCGTTAGATTCTTCTGCCGCAGCCGTCGTATTAACAGATTACGGGCATGCTTATATCAATATTCAAACAGGTAGATTAGTTTTTGAACGGCACATCAGGATTAAGATATTGAAAAAGGAAGGCCTAGAATGGGCGGATTTTTCTATACCTCTTTATCAACAAGGTTCTAAGTCTGAAAATGTTTCCAACCTAAAGGCCGTGACATATAATTTTCAGGATGGAGACAAATCTTCTACGAAGTTGTCGAAGAAGGGCATTTTTACAGAGAGGGTTAATAATGACTACAATCTCTATAAGTTTGCACTAGAGGATGTTAGAGTAGGCTCTATCCTTGAAGTAAGTTATAAAGTCCACTCAGAGTTTTTTTTTAACTTCCCATCATGGAGATTTCAAAGAACCATTCCGGTGATCTGGAGTGAGTATCGAGCCAATATCCCAGACTTTTTTGTATATGAAAGATATATGCAAGGCTACTTGCGCATGGCAATAAATGAAAGCAAGAAGACAAGTACCGCACAGCACAACTATGAGGTTCACAGGTGGGTAGTCAAGGATGCACCTGCTTTCAAAGCGGAGCCTTATATGACCTGCGAAGATGATTATATTTCAAAAATTAATTTTGCACTTTCTCATTATAAGCTGAACGGCATTTATCATGATTATATGGGCTCATGGGGGAAAATTAAGGAGCAGTTATGGGAAAGCAACTATGTAGGTGGTGTAGTGAATGGCTCTTCATTCTTGAATAAGACTACTCGAGAGCTGACTGATGGCTTAGAAGACCCTAAAGAGAAAGTTAAGGTCATTTATGAATATGTAAAAGAAAATCTGATATGGAATGAAGTATCGGATTTTTCTACTAGTAATTTGAGAAATGCTTTTAAAGAAGGCAAAGGCTCTTCTGCCGATATCAACCTGGCATTGGCCTCAATGTTGCAGACTGCTAAGCTGGATGTAGATTTAGTACTCCTTAGTACAAGAGACCACGGATTTGTGCGACAACAGTTTTCTATGTTGAGGCAATTTAATTATGTGGTATGCGCTGTTAATTTAGAAAATGAGCGGTTGTTGTTAGATGCTACTCACCGTAATTTACCTCAAGAAATATTGCCGGAAAGGTGCCTAAATGGCTATGGGCTGTTGGTTTCAAAGAACAGGCCTGTAGACTGGGTAAAACTAGAGGAAAAAGAAAAATCTAAAATAATGATATCCGCCAACTTGACTTTAGATGAAGCCGGACTTTTGGAAGGCGAGGTCAATTTCGTCAGAAACAGGTATGACGCCTATAACATGCGAAAAGAATATCTTGCGAAAGGAGAGGAGGGATATTTGAAAGGAATTGCAGAGAAAACCTCATGGGATATACTCGGTAACGAGTTCCAAGGAATTAAGGCATCAGAAGAGCAGGTTCAAGAAAAGTATGAAGTATCTATACAGGACCATGCAATGATGGCTGGCGATCTTGTTTATATCAGACCGTATCTGATTTATGAAGTGGAGGAGAATCCTTTTAAATCTTTGGTGAGGGAATATCCAGTTGATTTTTCAAGCCCTTTTGAAAGAATATATATGAGCCAAATCACCATCCCAGAAAGTTTTGTGGTGGAGGAGTTGCCAAGTCGCAAAATTATAGCCTTGCCTGATAATGCTGCAAGATTTACCTTCAACATTGTCAATAATGGCAACAGCATCTTTATCACAAGTAATTTGAGCATCAATAAAAGCTTGTTTGTCCAGTCCGAATACCAAAACTTAAGGGAATTCTACAATCAGATTGTGGCCATGCAAGCTGAGCAAATCGTTTTAAAGAAGGTAAATTAAGCCATCACTATGCGTTATCTGTTGATTTACATCCTGTTTTGTCAGCATTTGGTATTTGCTAATGCTGATCAGTTTTCCGTAAACAAGATATCTCCAGCATTGCTGCAAGGTGCAGATATGGTAATCAGACAATCAGATGCTGCTTTTACAATAATAGGTAGTGATGAAGCGCTTTACAAAGTAAAAGTGGTTTTTACTATTCTAAATGAAAATGCTAAAGGTTATGCCTCTCGGTATCTTTATTACGATCAGCACAGAAAGGTGAATACTTTTTCTGGGGCCGTTTATGATGCTCAGGGAAAGTTAATAAGGAAGTTGAAGAAAAACGATATACAGGATCAAAGCGCTGTTTCTGGATTTTCTTTATATGAAGATTCAAGGGTAAAATTTGCCGACCTTTCTACAAACAGATATCCCTATACTGTAGAATTCGATTATGAAGTGCGGTACAAGTATCTCTATTCAATTCCCTCTTTTGTGGTAATACCCAACCTGAAAATAGCAGTAGAAAGCGCTTCCTATTTTTTGACCTATCCTCCTGATCTTGCCCCACGATATAAGGTCATGAATATTGTGGCTGAACCTACTGCAACCCGTGAAAAAGGTATGGAAACCCTGAGATGGGAGTTCCACAATATGAACGCATTAAAAGGAGAATCGTTTGGATCTTCTCCTTACGAAGTTATTCCATATATCATGGTAGCCCCTACTAAATTTAAATACGATGCATATGCCGGTATTATGGATACTTGGGAGAATTATGGCAATTGGATCAATTTGTTAGGGCAAGGGACATCAGGCCTCAATGAAGCTACAAAATCAAAAGCACATGAACTTGTCAACGGAAAGAACACCATTGAAGAAAAAGCAAAGGTCTTATATGAATATATGCAAAACAGAACCCGCTACGTGAGTATTCAATTGGGTATAGGAGGATTACAACCATTCGAAGCTTCAGTAGTAGACCAGACTGGCTACGGGGACTGCAAAGCTTTATCTAACTATATGATTGCTTTGTTACAAGAGGTGGGCATAAAGGGATATTACGCACTGATAAATGCTGGCTGGGATGCGGCACCTGTGCAGACAGATCTACCCAGCCATCAGTTCAATCATGCTATTGTTGCAGTGCCGAATGCTCAAGATACCATATGGCTTGAATGCACAAGTCAAACCAATCCCTTTGGCTATTTGGGTACATTTACTAGCGATCGCTATGCGCTGCTTATCTCTGAGCAAGGATCAACACTTGTAAAAACACCTGCTTACAATGAGGAGCAAAATTCCCAGATAAGGACTGCGGATGTTTTTATTGCGAGAGATGGGAATGCTAAAGTCTCTGTTTCGACCACATATACTGGATTGCAATATGAAAATGACGGCTTATATGCCGTGTTAAATCAGAAAGATGCACTGGAAAAGTGGCTCCATAGTAATATAAACATCCCTAGTTTCGATTTGGAGTATTTTGAAGTTGACCATATAAAAGAAAAACTCCCTTCTGCTAGAATAGATGTAAAGCTGAATATTGCTGGATTGGGTACTGGGAGTGGGAAAAGGTTTTTTCTCAACCCAAACCTAATGAACCGGAATAGCTTTGTGCCTGAAATTAATCAGAATCGCCAAAGTGATATCGTTATAAAGATGGGTTGGACCGATTTCGATACCATTCGCTATTATTTGCCAGAACAGATATATCCTGAATTTATACCAGAGTCTATACTGATTTCCTCTGTTTTTGGGGATTATGAAGCATCTTTTGCAGTGGAGGGGGGTACGTTGGTCTATTATAGGAGAATTCAACTGAAAAAAGGGAGGTATTCTCCAGATAATTACGAAGCACTAAGGGAGTTTTATACTAATATCAGAAAAGCGGATAATACAAGGATGGTATTTCTTAACGATACATAATACAATTCTTCTAGCTTAGCAATATTAGGTTATCACACTCCCATTAATTCCCTTGCATTTTCGAATGCAGTAGGCGAGGGGTTTTCTCCTCCAATCATTTGGGCTATGGCGGTTATTCTCTCCTCTTGGGAGAGTTTCCGGATTTTACTGATGGTTTTAGAAGACGAATTGTCTTTGTATACAAAATAATGCGTATCACCTTTTGCTGCTATCTGAGGAAGGTGACTGATAACAATCACCTGATGACGCTGTGCCATTTGCTTCATCATATTCACCATCTTTAAAGCAATTTCACCTGATATGCCAGTGTCTATTTCATCAAAGACAATCGTAGGCAAGGCTGTTTTGTCGGCCAAGATGTATTTAATGCAGAACATTAGCCTAGAGAACTCCCCTCCCGAAGCGGCATTCTTCAAAAGCTGGGGTTTTATTCCCTTATTGGCGCTAAAGTAAAAACTGATCTCGTCTATTCCCTCTGCAGTAGGGTTGGTTTCATTCCTTTGTACTAAAAATGAAGCATCAGGCATGCCTAAAGATTGCACGAGCTCAACGATCTTCGCTTCTATGGTTTCGAATACTGCTTGTCGGCTAGCCGAAAGTGCCTCTGCGGCAATGCGCATTGATTTCTCTATAACTTCTACCTGTGCCTTTGCAGCAGCTATTGCTTCTTCAAGGTTTTGTATTTTTTCCAGTTTGGCGATGAGATCATCTTGGATCTTGATGAGTTCTTCTACAGACTTTACTTGGTGTTTTTGCTGTAGCTGATAGATCAAGCTCAGCCGTTCTTTGGTTGTTTCTATTTTATCTGGCTCGAAGTTTACGTTTTCAGATGAGGCTTCAATTTCTCTGCTTATATCCTGTAGTTCGATGAGGCAGCTCTCCAGCCGTTGGCTCAACGCCTCGTATTGAGAAGAGAATTTTGCTGCTCCATTTAAATTACCTTGTGCTTCAAATAGCATATTGATGATAGCAGGTTCTCCGTTGGTCAGAAGGGTGTCGGTGCTGCTAAGCCGTACTTTTATTTCTTCGGCATTTTCCAAAACTTCAAGCTCCTCTTCCAATTGTTCCTGTTCGCCCGCCTGAAGGGCAGCTTTTTCTAACTCTTCGAGGAGATAGGTGTCATAATCTTCTTCTTTCTTGCTTTGAGCAGACGCGGTCAACAATTGCTCATATTGCTTGCTAGCATTCTTAAAAGCCTTGTACTGCTTGCTATAGGTTTCCTTTAAAGAATGATTGGAGGCAAAGTTGTCTACCACTTGAAGCTGAAAGGCGTTGGAAGTAAGTAGTAGGCTGTCATGCTGGCTATGAACGTCCATCAAGTACAGTCCGATTTTCCTCAAGGTGTCAAGCGTTACTGGTGTGTCATTGATAAAGGCCCTGGATTTACCACTGGGAGAAATTTCCCTTCTAATGATGGAGATGCTTTCATAATCTAGGTCTTCCTCTTCAAAAACATGCGTTAGGGTGTAACTGCTGAGGTCAAATACCCCCTCAATGATGCATTTCTTTTCTTCGTTTAATAAGGATTTTGTGTCGGCCCGATTACCTAACATTAGTCCGACTGCTCCTAGCATGATCGACTTGCCTGCACCCGTCTCTCCGGTAATAATATTCAGAAGAGCAGAAGGAGTCATGGTAAGCTCTTCAATCAAGGCGTAATTTTGAATCGTTAGACTTTTCAGCATAAACTAACTTCCTTCTAATTGAGGCAATGTAGATAACTTTTATGAATATAAATTAATATCCTTAGCAATTTCAAAGATAGGATTTCCCTTACTGATTCAAAAACGCCTAGGCCAATACAGAAAGCATTAATTGTTGATAATCTTTCCGATTTTGCTTGTTAGGGTAGGATCAAGCGCCCTCAATATCTCATAGGCTTGGCGCCTAATGTTCATGTCTCCTTCGGAAAATATATTGATAATCTCATTGGATTTGGCATCCAGGAAGGCTATTGTAAAGATACTGTTAGGTCTTGACCGATTAGCAACCTGCATTTTCTTCAAGACTTCTAAAATAATGCCTCTGCTGGCATCTGGATTTTCGAGGAATTGGTCGAGCCCCTGAATATGGTAGAGATAGATACTTTCCCTTACAGGATGAAAAATAGGGCTCAGAAAGTTCTCTGCCAGCCAATACCGGTTTCTCTGGCTATCAAACTGCTTCCATCCAGGCATATTTGATTCTTGGGCCAGGATCACCTGATTGTTGGCCCTTTCAAAGAAGCTTGTACCCCCCAAAGCCTCGAACGAGTCATAGTCAATGCCTAGGATTATATAGGCATAATAGGCCAACATAGAAGCGATATTGCTGGAAAAACTATTTTCATTAAAATCCAGCGGTTGTGATTCAATATAGTCAAATTGCCAGTCCCTATCGGCAAAGTTCAGCATCAGGCTCTCATAGCTAGTGCCGTATACAGGTCTTGAAGATTGGATTTGTACGGTGGCCTTAAAGGAGCCCACGACCGGCATTTCCTCTATCGTGATCACAAGATTGCAGTTGATGCGCTCGGCCACGTCATAGTTGTCATCTGTCCATTTCCGGTTATTGAGAAATTGGGAAAAGGCACTTTGCATATCGAGAAATATCCTTCGGTCCGTGGTTTCTACCCGGTCGGCATTCACGACAACATTGCAGTTGAGCTCTTGGCTTTTAACAGAAAAGCCAAACAAGGTCAAAAAGGTCAGTATATATAAAGATTTATTGGCCATATCTGCTGGCGATGGCCTGAATGATATCTTCGGCCACTTCGTCTTTATGTTTTAACTCAAATACTTCTTGTTTATTATCGCGATCAATAATTGTTATTTTATTGGTATCGTGAGAAAATCCAGCTCCCTGATCGTTAAGCGAATTCAGTACGATCATATCGAAATTTTTTTTGATAAGTTTTCCATGGGCATTCGCAGCTTCATTTTCCGTTTCCAAGGCAAATCCTACCGAAAACTGGTCTTTCTTTTTCATCTTACCAATTTCAGCAGCTATGTCTTTGGTTTTCTCCAGCGAGATCGTCATGGCCTCGTTGGAGCTTTTTATTTTTTGGCCAGCAACTTTTGATGGCGTATAATCTGCTACCGCTGCGGCAAAGATAAGGATGTCCTTGTCAAAGTAGTTTTGATGGGCGACTTCGTACATTTCATGTGCGGATGTGACCCGATGGGTATGGATAGCGGGGTGCTGTGCTTCTAATTTGGAAGGCCCACTGATCAAGGTGACTTGAGCACCGTGCTTGGCAGCTACTTCTGCCAGAGCAAATCCCATCTTTCCACTAGAATGATTTCCTATGAATCGCACTGGGTCTATGGCTTCGTATGTAGGGCCTGCTGTAATGAGCACTCTTCTGCCTTGAAGTGATTGCTTCAAAGTGAAAAAATCTTCTACTACTGCAAATATGTCTTCTGGTTCCGCCATCCTGCCAGTTCCAAACAGGCCACTAGCGAGTTCCCCTGTAGCGGCATCAATAATATGATTACCATTTGCTTTTAAGGTTTGGAGATTTTCAAGAGTGGTAGGATGTTGGTACATGTCCAGGTCCATGGCTGGTGCTAAAAATACCGGACACCTTGCAGAAAGGTAGGTTGCACTAAGGAGATTGTCGCAGAGCCCATGGGCGAATTTAGCAATGGTATGTGCGCTTGCCGGAGCCACTAGCAGAAGGTCTGCCCAAAGCCCTAGTTCTACATGATTGTTCCAAAGCCCTCCCTCAACTTTCTCAAAACGGCTCAATACCGGATGTTTTGAAAGAGTCGATAGTGTTAAAGGGGTAATAAATGAAGAGGCAGAGGCAGTCATAACAACTTTCACCTCTGCCCCTGCTTTTACAAGTAGCCTTACGAGAGAGGCTGCCTTATATGCAGCAATACTACCGCATACTCCCAATAAAATCTTTTTATTCTGGAGCATGGCGGCTTTGCTATTCGTTTTCCAAATCAGGCCTTCTGAACATCACTTCGCCTTCCAAGAATTCATCTATCGCCACGTTTGTTGGCTTAGGCATTCTCTCATAAAATTTAGAAATTTCGATCTGCTCTCTATTTTCAAAAATCTCTTCTAAATTGTCGACAGTGGAGGCAAATTCTGCCAGCTTACTGCTCAATTCATCTTTCATTTTAGAAGAAATTTGTCGCGCTCTCTTTGAAATTACCGCCACCGATTCATATATATTGCCAGTGGGCTCGGCTATCTTGTCAATATCGCGTGTAATAATTGACGCATTCGTTGCCATCATATTATGCATTGGAATATGGTTTATAAATTATTGTCGTTTATCTTTTCTAAGTTGCTAAGACTGGAAACATACATCTGTTCTGCTTCTTTAGCAAACTGACTTTCTGGATAGTTATCTATAAAGTCTCTATAATAATCAATTGTTGCATTAAATCGTTCCCCTTGTTTGCGTCGGGTGCTTTCTTTTGCATACTGATACTGAACCAACACTTTCAAATACTTCACTTCTTCAGTTTTTGCAGAACCTGGAAAATCATTCTCAAAATTATCGTAGGCCACGAGTGCGGCTTTGTACCTCCCTAATTTTTGATATAACTTGGCATTTTCAAAGGCCTTTGCTTCCAGCTTTGCCCTCAACTGATCAATAATCCGAGTGCCGTCATCCAGGTATTGGCTTGTAGGATATCTGTTGAGGAAAGTCTGCATGGCTTGTATAGCCTCATTCGTGCTGGTCTGATCCAGGTCTATAATCGGGGAAGTAAGGTACAATGAATAAGCATGCATGTACATTGCCTCCTCGGCTTGCTCACTCCTCGAATAGGTTTCGTAGAAAGTTTTGAAATAGTGAGCGCTTAAAATATATTGCTGCTGATAATAATGCGCATAGGCATAGTAAAACTGTGCTTTTTCAGCTTCCTTGCTACCTCTTATCAAGGGCAGCACTTCTTCGAATAATACAGCAGCTTTGTAATAATCCCCTCTTCCCCCTTTTTCATAATAATTGATCGCAGCATCGTATTTAACTTTCCAGTCGTCGCTTTTTTGAATCTTCCTGAATTTGCTACACGAAGCAGAGGATAGCAGTACGATGCTCAATAAGGAGAGGCAAAGGAATTTATGTATAGGCCTGTTTTGAAACATAAGGGTGCAAATATAAAGCAGGTAAAGTTAATAAACAAAAGCACAATCTGTGCAGAACCGAAGGATTAATCTGTTTTATAAAGGTAAGACATCTCGGTTTGACAATGCGTCAGCAATAAGTTTTGTGCTTATCGTTTTATTACGAACTTCTTGGTGATAATATTTTGATTGTCCACGTTTAAAGTATAAAAATAAACACCTGGACTGAAGCTTTTTGTATAAATCTTAAGCTTGGATTCAAGCTCATTCAGTGGATGCTCTTCTACAATACCCCCTAAGACATTGTGAAGAATTATTTTGGCTTTCACTTTTGGGTCTTTAATGGAGTAATCAAAAATGGCTATTTCATCGATAGGGTTTGGGTATATATTGCTGACAGAAATGGAATTGTCATAAAATAGGACGTCATTGGCCGATAAGGATGATACATGATAGGTGAGCGTATGGCATACTTCATCAGAAGGATCGGCAGCATTTTGAAAGCAATAGGTGATGGTGCTGACGGATTTTCCAAGTCCAGAATTCAAAATACTTTTAAAACCATCAAATACTTCTCCTGGACGCAACTCCTTTGTTTCTGTTGCTGATTGGGTTTCTGGAGAGTAACAATTTTTTCCTACACAGAAATAGCTTTCCTGTCCACTATGGATGTCTATGGATTTCCGATAAAAAATTACTTCTATTGGTTTTTTCGTAGTGTTCTTGATGCTGATATTGACGGGGATTTCTGAAGCTGTTCTACCAAATACATTGTCTGGCGTATGGGTAATACGCAAGCTTTGAGCATGTACAATGCTACAAAGCACGCTAATAAATACCGTTAGAATAAGCCCTCGCATGTATTAAATGGGTAGATTTTTTTCAATAATTAAAATTAGAATTTAATTTTCACATTGGGTTTTCAATAAATGCAATAATCTTACATGAAGATATAAATATTTAGTGAAATTTCAAGACCCCTTGTGTATTAAAACATTCGTATTTTTATTAAACGAAACCAGATGAAAATGTTTCAACTTTTTGTTTCTTGATCTTTTTTTTTCGTGTATAAAGGAGCATTACTGCGCTTCTGTTTTGGCGATCCCACTTATACGTTCTGGTATTACATCTTGTCTTTCAGGTCTTTCCTCTTCCCGCCAGGCAAAACCCCTCAGCTTTGTCTCGGGCTCCAGAATTTCATGGGGAGGGAAGAATGAGGCATCAGGATTGGTATAAAAAGAAATGCTATTGGCCTGCCCTTCCTTAAACTTGATGAGCATGTTGCTGCATATGATTTTATTCATACCTGTAAGCACAGTGTCTTCTTCTAAAGCATAATAAATGCTTTCTCCATTGCCGTAGACGTATACCCGGTCTATGTCGCCATTAAAAAAATGCGCCACCATATCCCGTCCTTTTATTTGATTAAAATTATTGAGAGTGTCCTGAGAAACCACGAAGGAGTTACCCTTAGTATTCATTTTGTCTACCGTATTGTTCACAATCTCGATATTGATGGAATCGCCGGTTATTTGGTTTTCGTTTGACCAGAGCACGGGGTCTTTATAGAAATACAGAATTGAATCAAGGTTATGGTAGGCCAGCGAGTCGGATATCCCTTGCAGATTCGATTTAAAGATCTTCACTTTGTTATATGCCAATATTCTTTTATTCGCTGGGATAGAGTCCTCAATAGAAACCAAGGTGTCTGCCGTGAGGTATAAAGTGTCTCTATTTACTTCTTTCTTCATTAGGGTATTGCCATATACCTTAATGATTCCTTCTGATCGCCAGTAGCGACCAAAATCGCCATATATAATGATGTTGTCCTCCTTAGCCACCATTTCTACATTGGTGGTGGCGGTGTAGAATTTCTTTATATCATCAAAAAACAGCTCGTCGCCTTTAAGGATATAATCTTCTGTTTCGATTTCACTTACTTGAAAGAGAGATTGTTTTTGTTGCGTCTTATATTCTAGGCCCTCTTTTGCTTTCAGCACTGTGCCATCGTTGGTGATCACGGTAGTGGGGCCGCGTGTGTAGGCAATTTCTGATACAGTATTGTACTGTAAGGTGTCTGATTCAAGGTTGTATTCAGGGCTTATGAGGATGACGCTGTCTTTGAATGATGCGAATTTCCTGTCGGTTTCATAATGCCCCATATCGCTCGTAAGGGTACTGTTGTTGGTGATAAGCTTTCCACCCTCATAGTAGTAAGCTAGCTTTGCGGGCATGTCATAATCTAGAAAGTCAGTATAAAGCGTCATGGATGGGTCTTTATACACTACCTCATTTCTAAGTTGGGCAAGTTTTGCATTGCCGTCGTATATGAGCTTTTCCCCTGTAATGGTGATGGAGTCCCCTTCTAATATTTTCACATGACCGAATACTTCTACAGAATTTCGCTCCTTGAAGTAATATACGGAGTCACCAAAAATTCTGGTTTCTTTCTGAACAAACTGTACTTGGTTGCTAGGACTTCCGATGAGCTTTTGGAACTTTTCGCCATCTCTTTCGGCACTCTCCAAATAGTCGCCCCCATTTTTAAGAATGACCCGCTCGCGCGTTTGTGCCAAGAGTGGCTGAACTCCTGCCATAAAAAAAAGAAGGCTGACGATTATAATGGCACAAAATCTCATGGTTTGCATTAAATTTGGAGCAAAGCTAAGTAAAAAACAAATAGAGGGTCTTGTAAAACAGATCAAATTCTATTGCTGCTGCAATGCAATTATTATACCCTTTTTTATGATTAAAGAATTCACTCAATTTGTCAAGGATAACCAGCTGTTTGACGAAAACAACAAAGTACTGTTGGCAATCAGTGGAGGGATAGACTCTGTAGCCATGCTCCGATGTTTTAAAGATGCTGAAATATGTGCCTTTGGGGTAGCCCATTGCAATTTTGCCTTGCGTGGCGAAGATTCTGATGCGGATGAAGAGTTCGTAAAGAAAATGGCTAAGCGCGTCAAAGCTCCTTTTCATAGTCACGTTTTTGATACACAAGCTTTCGCAGAGAAAGAAAAAATATCCATTCAAATGGCTGCCCGCCAGCTTCGCTACGCATGGTTTGCTCAGCTAATGGACGACTACGGGTACGACTACGTGGCTACAGCGCATCATAAGAATGATGCACTCGAAACGGTGTTGTTCAACTTGACAAAAGGTACGGGTATAGCAGGATTGCATGGCATAAAACACAAGTTCGGCAAGTTGGTGCGGCCTATTTTGTTTGCCGATAAGGAGATGATCATGGACTTTGTAGCCCAGAAGCAGCTAGCCTGGCGGGAAGACAGTTCTAACGAGTCAGTAAAATACGCTCGCAACCTTATCCGCCATGAAGTAGTACCTGTGCTAAAACAAGTAAATCCCGATCTAGAAAATACTTTCCAAAATACCATTGAGCGCATAGCGCAGGTAGAAGAGGTATATCTGGCGCATGTAGCCAAAATTGAGCAAAAAGCAGTCAAAAAGGTCAATAGCAATATTTTTATTGATATGGAGATGCTCATGCTCGAGAAGGTCAATGCCGTGGTGTTACATGACCTGATAAAACGTTATGGATTTAACTTTATCCAAGCGAAAGATATCCAAACAAAGCTTTTGGAAGGAGCAGGAAAGATATTTGAATCGCCCACACATCAACTGAATATAGACAGAGAAGCTTTGGTCATAAGCCCAAAAGATCTGTCCTCATTTCTCCCGGTAGCCATATTTCGGGATCAACAGGAATTTAAGGATGGGCGGCTGTGGTTGAAATTTAGCGATGAAGCGGCTGACGGTTTCAAGATTTCTGCCAATAAACGTATTGCAGCTTTAGATCTAGACAAGCTGACTTTTCCACTGGAGATAAGAAAATGGCAACATGGAGATTTCTTCTTTCCCTTGGGAATGAAGAAGAAAAAAAAGCTCAGTGATTTTATGATTGATGAGAAAATTCCGTTAAACTTGAAAAGAGAGGTGCTTTTGTTAACCTCAGGGAATGCGATCGCTTGGGTAATAGGCCATAGAATAGACGATCGTTTCAAGATAACCAATGAAACAAAAAATGTATTGAAGGTACAATATAATGTCCCAACATGATTAACCCTTTCAAGAAAACCTATACTCCTCAGGAGCTGTATTTAATAGAATTCTTATCCTCTGTAAAGATGTTTGAAAGGCTTGCTCCTGAAGAACGGAAATTATTTCTCCCTTATCTCTACCTGCGCAAGTACAAAGAAAACGAAGTGGTCTTTTTCAGGAACGATCCAAGCCATGCTTTTTATGTACTCAAAACTGGCGAAGTCTCTCTGAATATCGACATTCAAGACAAGTTCGAAGTGCTTACACGCATTATTCCAGGCCAAGGGTTCGGAGATAATGTATTGCTAAAAAATACTAAAAGGATATATAGTGCGGTGGTCATTTCAGAAGATGCCGAAATATATGTAATACCTCAAGTGAACATATTGGAGATATTCGAAGAGAACGTACACATCCAAGCCAAAATGCTCACTTCGTTAGCTTCATTGTACAACGGGTATACAGAAAACCTTTTTAAGGCTTATAAGTCGTCTAGCAATTTCTTCAATCTGGCACAGGTGTACATTAACCGGTGAGGGTACCCTTATAAATTTTAATAAGAAGACTATGCATAAAAAAATAACGATTTTAATATGGAAATATTAGTTGAATTGGCCAAGTTGATTATACCCGCAGCCATAGTACTTTACGGAATGTACCTGACCATAAGATCCTTTACAACAAAGGAACTCGAAAAAGCCATGCTTGATCATAAGATGAAAAGCAGGGATACCGTTTTGCCCATACGGTTGCAGGCATACGAAAGAATGTGCTTGTTTTTAGAACGGATAAGCCCCAATAATTTGGTGGTAAGACTGAACGATAGTGCCTATAATGCGAAACAATTCCAGCAGATATTGCTTGCAGAAATAAGAAATGAATATAACCACAACTTGTCCCAGCAAGTGTATATGTCGGATGAAGCTTGGGATGTGGTAAAAAATGCCAAAGAAGCAGTAATCACGGTGATCAATCAAGCAGGAGAGGAACTTTCGGAAGAAGCCAAAGGGGTGGCATTGGCCAAAAAAGTCTTCGAAAAGATGCTAGAAAAAGAACAAGACCCGATAGCGCATGCGCTTGTTCTAGTAAAGAACGAGATCCGACAAGTGTTTTAGAACCAATGGGTAGGACAATCACGTAAAGGACAAAAAGATGAAAGGAAAAGATCCAAAGTTGGTAAGGAAGAGCATCTTCTTCAAAAGAGCTAAACGAACGGCACAAGAAGCGCTACACGATCCTGTGAAACTTCATAAGATATTGAATGCGGCGGTGGACAAGATCCTGACGTTACGAAAGGAAAATAAAGAATTTGATCGGCTTATGATGAAAGTAGGTGCTTCCATAAGAATGGTGAAGGCCTATAAGCAAAATCGCTATACGCAAATGCCCTGGCGCAGCATGGTGCTCATCATCGGCGGTTTGGTGTATTTTGTTATGCCGTTGGATCTCATTCCCGACTTTCTGCCAATAGTAGGTTTTCTTGACGACGCCACTATCATGATCTGGATTTTCAGCGCCCTTAGAAAAGATATAGAAGCTTTTGAAGATTGGGAAAAAAACAACATGTATATTGATACAGAAGCTTCTTAGCTTTTGTATCATAGTCATATTTTCCATTTCCACAAACATTCTTATAGCGCAAACGTATGAGGACTAAGCAAAAGAGGTTTCCTTTTAAGCGTAAAAACATGAGGTTCTGGATGAAGTTGCACCCAGGTTTCGGATGAAATATAAATAATTAAAATGGATCAAGGGAAAACAGCATTGGTAGTAGGAGCTACCGGATTGGTAGGCAGCCATTTGTTGTCATTATTAGTAGAAGACGAGTTTTATTCAAAAGTAAAAGTACTGGCTAGACGCAAGCCAACGATAGACCACCCCAAAATTGAAGTCATCATCAATGATTTTCAAGACTTGCAATCAGCCGCCCAAAACTTAAAATCTGATGACGTTTACTGCTGCCTCGGCACAACAAGAAAAAAAGCCGGCTCCAAAGAGGCTTTTTATAAAGTCGACTTTCACTATCCATTGGAGATAGCAAAAATAGCCCATCAGCAAGGTGCTCTTCATTTCTTTCTCGTCTCATCACTCGGCGCCGATGTCAATTCCAAAATGTTCTATAGTCGTGTGAAAGGCGAAATAGAAGTAGCCGTAAGTTCCATCCCCTTCCAAAGCATCAACGTTTTCCGTCCTTCGCTGCTCGTGGGCGACCGCAAAGAGAGAAGGTTTGGCGAAAGCATGGCAAAGTGGATCTCCTACCTCCTGATCTTCATTTTTGTAGGGCCACTCAATAAATATAGACCTATCCACGCAAAAACAGTCGCACAAGGTATGTTGAAAATAGCCAAGCAAGAGTTGAGCGGGTTTTATATCTTTGAGTCAGAGCAGATCAAAAGGATATAACATCACAAAACTTTATGATAGCAGTAATTCAAAGGGTGTCCGAAGCCTCTGTGGTAGTCGATTCTGAGGTATTAGGAAAAATCGGAAAGGGCGTACTCGTGCTCCTGGGCATCGAAAACGAAGACGAGCAAGACGACATCGAATGGCTGAGCAAAAAGATCGTCAACTTGAGGATATTCAACGACGAGGCCGGAGTGATGAATAAAAGCCTGCTTGAGACACAAGGAGAGCTACTATTGATAAGCCAATTTACCCTGCACGCAAGCACAAAAAAAGGGAACCGACCATCCTATATCAAAGCAGCAAAACCAGACATCGCCATCCCCCATTACGAGGCCTTTATCGATGCGCTAAACAATCAAATGCCACGCCCGATAGCCACAGGCCAGTTCGGCGCCGACATGAAAGTGCACCTCATAAACGATGGGCCAGTGACTATCCTCATCGATACCAAAAATAAAGTTTAATCAAAACAGAAACCCTGAAACGAAATGACCATCGCTGAAGCACAAACCATCGTAGATACTTGGATAAAAACCAAAGGAGTACGTTATTTCAATGAGCTGACCAACATGGCCATCCTTACCGAGGAGGTGGGAGAGGTAGCGAGGATCATGGCGAGAAAATATGGCGAGCAATCAGCCAAACCTACCGACGACGATAAAGCCCTTGCCGACGAACTGGCCGATGTGCTGTGGGTTCTCATCTGTTTGGCCAATCAGACCGGAGTGGATCTCACCGCCGCATTTGAAAAAAACTTGGAAAAGAAAAATAGCAGGGATAAAGACCGTCATCTTCAAAACCCGAAATTAAAGCCCTAGTATCACTTAGATTTTTATTTGGGCGCCTTATCCTGCTGTTCGCTACTACTCCTCGGGTCCTCGTACCTCGGCCCCTGTGGGGTATCCGCTGACATCAGGGGCGCTCCTACGCTTTCCAAGTCTGTTCAGGAGCTAAATTAATTTTTCTAAAATACTCTATCGGATCAGTAGAGTATTTAAATCTTTTGTTCTAGCTTTGCAGTGTCATCTAGTTGTTAGTGACACGATTTATAATGAATAGGCGAGAGAGCAGGCTCGAAGACCCTATGGCAACCAACCTCAGGTAAAGGTGCCAATTCCTGCCTAAATAAATTTTAGGACATATAAATATTAAAAAATGACCATCTATCTAAATTTCTCTTCTCACTCCAATCATTGTTGCTGTTGTTGTTAAAACTACTTTTTGAAGTTTCATGTTAATAACTATGACGGATTATTAACGCTATTTTAAAAATCATAAATCAACAATCATGACAGCAACGAATAAATCTTTTAATTATACTTCTGATATCTCTTTGGTTATTTCTGATCTTAACGACCCAGACACTTTGGTTCAGGGCCATTCAAGACCAGTGACCTCCTTGTTAATCTGGATACAAAACACCGGCATTCTCAGCAGTTTGACCTACTCAGTTTCTTCCAAATCTGAAAAATCGAGTAATGTAATAAGGTTCAGCCTATCGGACGACTACCAAAGTTATTATCCACTTTTGAGAGGGTTTCTAAGCATGGGCACGAAATACCATTTCCGAACCGATGTAAAAGCTAAAGCATTTTCCGTAGAGATCGGGGAGGACCAGTTTCAGCCTTTAAAAGAATATCTTAAACAAATAGTGGCCTTGCTTAAAGCAGAAGTAAGCTTCAAGAAAGCACTCAAGCAAATCATAGCCTTTGAAAAGAAAATTGCAGGGCAACAAGCTGCACTGCAAACTACGCTACAAAGCAGCTTGGCAATACAGTAGTATTGCTGCCCAATAGCAACTTTAGGTTATAAAGTTTGTGTATATACTTTTGATGGAGTGAATTTAAGCTTCACAAGTTTTCCCTTTTTGAGAATAGGGATTACCGGATATAAGTCTTCTTGAAGGCAAAAGGCAATGTCTTTTTCAATATCGAGCTTTTTAAGACGCTTCACGTGAGAAGAATCGGCCAAAAAGCCGAACAAGTTATCCTTTACTGCCTTGTACAATGTAACTGCGCCTAGCGGAGCGTCACATGCTAGGTTGCAGTGGCCATCTAATCGGTCTATAAGGGCTCCTGCAAACAAGGAGTCCTCAAGGTTTACTTTGCCTTTCCAGCCAGCACAGACGATTAAAATATCGTGCTGTTGCTGCACAAGGTACTCACTCAGAATCGACAGATTCAAAAATGACCCTATTAAAACTTGTACTGCTTTTTCGGATTTCTTAATGGCCAAGGTACCGTTGGTGGTGGTTACCGCCAACTCTTTTCCATTGATGCTTTCATCCATATATGAAAAGGGGGAATTGCCCAGATCAAACCCTGCTGCAATTTTGCCATCCCTTTCCGCAGCAGCAAGACATCCTTTTGCTCTCAATTTATTGCATTCCTCGAGCGATGCTACAGGTATGATACTTTTAACGCCGTGAGCAATGGCCGTGGTCATGCAGGAAGTGGCCCTGAGAATGTCCACTACTACTACTACTTTGTCTTCGAGATCGTATAAGTGCAACAAATCAGGAGAGAGACATACATCAACGTTTTTTTTCATTCAGTAAGGATGTTTAATGGAAATTGCCCAAGCTGGCAATAGAGGATATCTACTTTTTATAAAAGGGTAGTTTTACAATTTGTGCTTTCAGTTGCTTGTTCCTAACACTAATATATATTTCTTCCCCGACAACTGCAAAACTGGTATCTACATATCCTAAGCCTATGCCTTTGGATAGTGTAGGAGATTGCGTGCCAGAGGTGACTTTTCCTATCTCTCGGCCAAGAGCGTTCTGAATCGCATAGCCTTCACGGGGGATTCCTCTTTCCAACAGCTCAAATCCCACCAATAGCTTTTCAACCCCTTTTTCTTTCTGTTGTCTGAGTATTTCATCACCAATGAAGCTTTTGGTAAACTTGGTGATCCACCCTAAACCTGCTTCCAAGGGCGTTGTATTATCGTTCAGGTCATTGCCATAAAGGCTGTAGCCCATTTCAAGGCGCAGTGTATCTCTTGCGCCTAATCCTACAGGTTTTATATCGTAGGCTTTCCCTGCATCGAAAATCTTGTCCCATATCTCCTTTGCAGCGTTTTTTGGAAAGTATATTTCATAGCCTCCCGAACCAGTGTATCCTGTAGCCGAAATTAAGACATTTGGTACATCAGCAAAAGTGCCCTTTTCGAAGGTGTAGGGTCGCATCGTAGAAAGATCAATAGCGGTAAGCGATTGAAGGGATTTTCCCGCAAAAGGGCCCTGAACGGCAAAAAGGCCGATCTGGTCCGAAATGTTTTCCAGTGCAGCTTCTTGTTTATTGTTACTTGTTATCCAATCCCAATCTTTTTCAATATTGGAAGCATTTACCACCAACATATATTCTTCATCCCCGATCTTGTAAATGATAATATCGTCTACGATGCCTCCTTTTTCATTAGTGATGCAGGTGTATTGTGCTTTTCCGTTGGATAGGACGGAGACGTCATTGGTAGTGATGCTTTGGAGCATGTCTAAGGCGCGGGATCCCTTGACGATAAACTCTCCCATATGTGAAACATCAAATATGCCTACTCCATTGCGTACCGTGTTATGCTCCTCAATATCGGAACTGTAACGAACAGGCATGTTGTAACCTGCAAAAGGAGCCATTTTAGCGCCTAATTGTTCATGGAGGTCATTTAAAACCACCTTTTTTAATTCCATAAGGAGTGTCGCTTGTTTGAAATCCCACAAAGGTAACAATTATCCTGAAAAATAATTCCAATTGATACCATGGACCTTTTGTACTCTGTCCACTTGTTGCTATTGTTCACGATTCAAAATTCAGTGCTTGGTTGCATAATTTAGAGAGATGGATTGAATAGAAGAATAAGGTGCTTGGCGTTTTTTTATTGGTATTAACCTACCAACTTCTCACCTTTCCCATTCAAAATTTCCATTTTAAAACGTAACATTTTTCTGCCTATCTATCAAAAGCATCTATGTGATGGACTATCGCCCCTATGTCATCAGGTGCAAACCAGGCGATCTCAGTATCCTTTTTGAACCACGTATGCTGCCTTTTAGCGTATCTTCTTGAGTTTCGCTTCAACAGCCTTTCCGCTTCCTCCCTATCATATTTGCCATCTAAATACCCGAATATTTCGGAATAGCCCACGGTCTGTAAGGCATTGAGTGATTTGAAAGGATAGAGTTCTTCAGCTTCGTCAAATAGCCCATTGGCGATCATGGCGTCCATTCTCGTATTTATTCGATCATACAGGATTTCTCTTGGCAGTGTAAGGCCTATCTTGATGATATGAAATGGTCGTGGATTTTTTTTATTTTTTCTAAATGAGGAAAATGGCTGCTCCGTATATCTTATGACTTCAAGTGCCCGGATGATACGCTGTATATTCGAACGGTCTACTGTTTCAAAATACGCTGGATCAAGCAATTGCAATTGCTGCAGAAGCGGTCCAGCGCCATTTTCTTCATACTCCCGCACCAACCCGCTTCTATAGGATGTAGGTATGTCAGGGATTTCGTCCAGTCCTTCACATACTGCTTTCACGAAAAGACCTGATCCACCAGCAAGAATAGCCTTATCAGAAGATGTATGGATATGGCCAATGGCTTGTAAAGCATCTTCTTCAAAATCCTTTACCGTATAAGGCTCATGAATTGAGAGCTGGTTGACAAGATAGTGCTGTGCCGATTGAAGCTCTTCAGGACTGGGTTTGGCTGTGCCGAGGTTCATCTCCCGATAAAACTGTCTTGAGTCGGCTGATACAATGGCACTGTTATAATGTTTTGCCAAAGTAAGGCAGGTTTTTGTTTTGCCTACTGCAGTAGGGCCTACGACTACAATTAATGTTTTATTCAAGACGTTATAAAATAATGAAGACGTTGTGGTAATAAATACTACCCCATAGATCTCAAAAATACAAAATAAGGGAATTCCTATCGGTATCTAAGGAAACTTGTATTTTAGAAGAGAGACGATACTTTTTGGAAACCGATGATAGGTGATAGATACTTTTTTGCAATTCCTTCCATTTTACTCTAGTTGATTATGAGCAAAGTGAGTAAATAGCAAAATAAAGGCTATCAAACACTTTATTAGTACAAGAAATAATTTTACAGTATTTTGGTAGGAACTTTTGATGGAATTTTTTTTCCTTTGGACACCTTATGCAACCTCCCAGAGCAGATGTTTTTAAGCGTTTCAAATTGAGCTTTCAGCAATGCCATATGTTGATAGTAGGTTCCCTGGATATACAATGAGCACAATAATGAATATTGACGATAAAGAGACATGGTTGAGAACAATTGAGCAACTTCAGAAAGCAAAAGAAGGTATGCTACAACAGTTTTTGGCTGCCTATGAAGTCTCATTTTCTGGCGTACTATTGATCGAAAATCGAAAGGTGGTAAATTATACTCCACGTACATTAACGATGTTCGGTTGTAAAGCGGCCGAGCTGATGGGTCAGCATCCTTTTGCGTTCTCGCCTGAAAACCAGCCCAATGAAACGGCCTCACAAGAGGCAGGGGAGAAGAAACTAGCAGCCGCGGAACAAGGGGTGAGTCAAAAATTCGAATGGCAATTTGTCTGCAACGACAGCACAGTCAATACAGAGACCACGCTTAATAAGATTGTGTTGGAGGATAAAGCATATATCCTTATGCTCATAAAAGACAATGCAGAGACAAAGGAACCCTATAAAATTCTATTGGAGAGTGAGGAAAGCTTCAGGACATTGGCAGAAAATGCTCCTGTGTTGCTTAAGATAGCCAATAGGAATTTAGACTTCTACTATTTCAGCAATCAGTGGCTGAGCTTTACAGGGCGGACACCCGCCGAAGAGAAGGGGAAGGGCTGGACGCAAGGCATACATCCTTATGACATCCAAAATACATTGGAGGATCTAGAGATAGCCATACATCAACAGAAGAAGTTTGAAATCGGGTATCGGCTCAAAAGGAAAGATGGCGACTATCGATACATGCTAGAAACAGGTATTCCCAGAACCAGCAATGGAGGGGAATTTAGTGGTTATATAACTGCCACGATAGACATTACGGAAAGGAGGCTGAGCGAAGAGGCAAAAAGTAGAGAAGCGGCTATTGTGGAATCTGAGCGACGTTTGCAAGCTTCGCTAAAGAAGGCAAATCTGCTCGCCATATCTGTTAATATGAACGGCATCATCACGTTTTGCAATGATGAGTTCTTAAAGGTCACCGGAAGAAAAAAGGAGGACCTCATCCACAAAAACCTTTTTGAAGTATTTGTGCCTAAGGAAGAGCAGGCTTTCTGGCGCTACAAATTCATTCAGTTTATAGAGCATGGGAATGTTGCCAATAATCTTGAAGGCACTTTCAGGCGCGAGGACGGAGAAAATATCAGCATCCGCTTTAGCTCGGTGATCCTTAACAATACCAAAGGAAAGATTTATGGCGTCACAATTATCCTCGAGAATACTTCAGAAAAGAAAAAAGTGCAGCAGGCGCTGGAAAAGACCAATGCACAATTAAAGGAACTTTTTGAAAATGCCAACGACCTTATTCAGATTTTTTCATCAGACGGTTCTCTTCAATTCGTAAATAAGGCATGGAAGGAAAAAATGGGGTATTCCCAGCGTGAAATTCCAAAGCTGAACCTAAGCGATATTGTTCACCCCAGTGCTCGGGAGGCTACTTTTGACAATTTGGAGCGGTTGGCTCGAGGTGAAAAGTTGGAACGGTTTGAGACAATTTATGTGACAAAGAAAGGAAGGAGCATATTGTTGTCGGGCAACGTTAATTGTAGCTTTGAAAACGGAAAAGTTAACGAATTTAGGGGTATCCTGCATGATATAACAGACAGGATGCGGGCAGAAAAGGCCCAAAACCTTTACTATAGTATCGCCAACCTGACTATCAGAAGCTCTAATCTCCAAAACCTTTATTTCAATATACATCAAGAGCTTAAGAAGATCATCGAAGCCAAAAATTTCTATATCGCTTTGGTGAACAGGACGACCAATCAAGTGGAATTCCCTTATTTTATCGACGAGAACTACGAGGGCATAAATGCATATAATGAAAAGCGAGTAGGGAGGGGGTTGACGGAATATACCATGCTCAAGCAACGGTCCTTAGTATTTAAAGAAGAGGATATCCTAAAACTTTCAAAAAAGGAAAAGATTGAAGTAATCGGGCCTGTACCCAAAATATGGTTGGGCGTACCATTGAAGCTGGAGAACAGAATAATAGGGGTGATTTCTGTGCAGTCATACAAAAGCAAGACCACCTACAATGACAAAGATCTTGAGTTGCTGGATTTTATTTCAGGTCAGGTGGCATTGGCTATTGAAAGAAAATATAACGAGGAGAAGATCAAGAATCAGGCCGCCAGACTCAATACCATTTTCGAAACAAGTACTCATTGGATATGGTCCATAAATAAGGTAGCCAGTTTTACTTCCTTTAATCAAAATTTCTCAGACGCAGTTTTAAAATATTTTGGAACGCGGCCTCGGCTCAACCTATCTGATAATATCAACCAGCAATATCTCAGCAATAAAATCTACAAGTTCTGGGAAAACAGGTATAGGAAGGCCTTTAATGGCATGCCCCAACAATTTGAGACAAAACTAAAAGATGAGAAGAATGAAGTAGCCTGGAAGCAGATATTTCTAAATCCAATCCTCGATTCGGAGGGGAATATAGAAGAGGTATCGGGGATAGCCCACGATATCACAGAAAATAAGCTTTCGGAGCTGGCTGTTCAGGAGAGTGAAGAAAAGTTCAGGAATATCTTCGAATCTTTTCAGGATATATATTTCCGTTGCAACCTGCACGGTAAAATCATCATGGTGAGCCCTTCCATAAAGGAGCATGTAGGGTATGACCCTGGGGAAGTGATCAACAAGAATATCGCAGATTATTATTTGTATACCATTAGGACAAAAGACCTCATCCGGCAGCTAATAAAACAAGAAAGTGTCAGGAATTTTGAGGCCTCTATAATTCAAAAAGACGGTGGACTGCTCCAGTGCATTTGCAATATCCGGCTGATATATGACAAGCAGGGAAGGCCTATAAAGATTGAAGGAGTGGCCCGCGATATCACGCAGCTCAAAAAGGCCAATCAGGATTTGGTGCACGCCAAGGAAGTGGCAGAGAAGTCTTTGAAAGTAAAGGAGCAATTCCTTGCTAACATGAGCCATGAGATACGGACTCCCATGAACGGGATAATCGGTATGATTGATCTGCTCAGTGAGACCAGGTTGAAAGAAGACCAGGATCGCTATGTGAAAACTATTAAAAAATCATCCGAGACCCTGCTCAATATTCTAAATGACATATTGGATCTTTCGAAAATAGAAGCTGGAAAGATGAAACTGCGCAAGACCAGGGTGAATCTTAGGCAAATGCTTGAGAAATTGCATGCGCTTTTCTCCCAGCAGGCAGAGACAAAATCAATTAATCTTAAATACCATATCGCAGACAATGTGCCCGAATGGGTGTTGGTAGATGAAACAAGGTTATTGCAAATCTTGGCCAACCTCGCTTCAAATGCCATCAAATTTACCGATGGGGGCGGTACCGTATATATAGGGATGCGTACAAGGGAAAAACATGGCAGCACCCATCTTATTAAGGTAGACGTGAAGGACTCTGGAATAGGCATTACCAAGAGCGACCTCAATAACCTTTTCTATAGCTTTAATCAAGTTGACAATTCGTCTTCTAAGGTATATGGTGGCACAGGTTTAGGTTTGGCCATTTCAAAAGAGTTGTGCGCATTGATGAACGGAAAAATTGGCGTTTATTCTACCATTGGTTTAGGCAGTACTTTCTGGTTCACTTTCGAAGCAGAAGAGACAACTCCCGAACTCAATGATCCTGATAAAAGAAAGAGTAAACCTATGCATGTACAAGACTACTTTGGTAATTTACACCCCAAAGTGCTTGTCGTAGATGATAATGGAGTGAACAGGCAAGTGGCGAGTGAAATCCTGAAAAAGTCGGGTTGTCATGTCACGTTATTGTCCAGTGGTCAGGCCGCTATTGATGAGATCAAAGAGAATATTTATGATATTATTTTCATGGACATCCAAATGCCAGAAATGGACGGTGTAGAAGCTACGAATAGGATAAAAGCGCTTAACCTGCCTAACCTTGCTCCAATCGTGGCCATGACGGCTTATTCGATGCGAGAAGATAAGGAGAAGTTCTTGAAAATGGGACTAGACGATTATATTTCAAAGCCTATTAAAGCTCAATTGCTGATTGAGAAGGTGAAGGAGTGGGTGTTGCCAGATGACGACTTCCAAAGCATGGAGGTCATAAACAATGAAGAAGAAAGGGTCATAAATCAGGCTATTCTCGACCAATTGAAAAAGTATGGGGGAGTAGAAATGGTTAAAAATACTTTGGCAGACTTTGAACAGGAAGCTAAAGAACAGCTAAAGGATATATTTACAGCTTTTAAAGAAAAAGATTATAAAGATATTTTAAGTAAATTGCATACGCTAAAAGGGAATGCAGGGACGTTAGGTATCGATAAACTTTCTGCATTGGCCGAACAAATTGAATTGAACTTAAAGGAAAGTAACGATAATAACCTCGAGAAACACCTAAAGTCCCTAAAAAAGGCATTTAAGGAATTTCAAAAGGAGTATACTAATTTTTTAAATATCTAAACTTTATGACATCTACTAAAAAAGTATTAGTGGCAGAAGATAGTTCAGTAATACAAAACCTTACCAAAAAAATCCTGCAAATCCAGAACTACAACATATCATCTGTAAAAAATGGCGAACAGGTATTAAAGAATCTAGAGACTGAAAATTACGATGTCATCCTCATGGATATCAATATGCCTATAATGGATGGCATGGAGTGCGCCAAAAGAATCCGTTCGTTAAATGACAAAGAAAAGGCTAAGACGCCTATCATTGCCATCACGGGGAACGCCAAGAATTATACCATGGAAGATTTTAAAGCAGTGGGGATAAATGAATACCTGCCCAAGCCGCTTAACTTCGATGATTTGGTTGAAACTGTGAAAAAGTACACATAGGTTCATGCAGATAAGATACACCAAGCATTTCTTGAATAAGCTGGAAGATCTCTTTGCTGAGTCAAAGTATATGCTAAGGTATGAAAAGGGCAATTTTAAAGCAGGGTATTGTGTGTTGAAAGAAACGAATATTGCCATTGTCAACAAATATTATACAACCGAAGGAAAAATCAATTGCCTTCTGGAAATTTTGAAGTCTATTGATATAGAAGCAAAGGATCTAAGTGAAAGGAATAAAAGCTTCTATTTAGAGCTTTCTCAAACAGCGCTTAAGTTTTGACCATAAAATTTTTAGGTACAGGAACATCCCAGGGCGTACCGGTGATTGGGTGCAATTGCGAGGTATGTGCTTCTTTGGATTTTCGTGATAAAAGGTTGAGGACTTCTGTCCACATCGCTGTAGACGGACTGAGTGTGGTCATTGATTCAGGTCCTGACTTTAGACAGCAAATGCTCCGCGAAGGAATAGCAAGACTTGATGCGCTTGTTTTTACACATGAGCATAAAGATCACACAGCCGGGATGGATGATGTGAGGGCCTTTAATTTCAAGCAACAGGAAGATATCCCTATATATGCTACCAAAAAGGTCATCGATCAGCTCAAGCAGGAGTTTTCTTATGTCTTTGTGAATAAGGGATATCCTGGTGTGCCTCGGATTGCTGTCAACCATATTACAAATGATCCTTTTTCTATTGGAGATACGGTATTTACACCTATTGAAGTGTTGCATTATAGGTTGCCGGTGCTGGGTTTCAGGATCAAAGATTTTACCTATATTACCGATGCCAATCACATCAGTCCGGAAGAAATAGAGAAAATAAAAGGGAGTAAAGTTTTGGTCATCAATGCCCTTCAGCAAGAGGAACACATATCACACTTTACACTGGCTCAGGCACTCCAAATCATTGAAGCCATTCAACCTGAAAGTGCTTATCTTACGCATATTAGTCATAGAATGGGCCTCCACAAGGAGGTAAATGAATTGTTGCCCAGCCATGTAAAACTGGCTTATGATGGGCTGAAGGTAAAGGTGGATTAGGCCTTCATATTCTAGATATATAATAATTTTCCGTGCACAATAATTACTACTTTTTCCGCCAGCTTGTCCCTCGGGTCAAAGAGCGGTTTTGTGGCCTAGAGCTTTTATCTTGTTTTAGCCAAGTAAAGGATGAATTGATTATTGGGTTTGGCAAGGGGAATGATGAGCAATTCATCAGGGCCTACTTGCAATCAGATTTTTCATGCCTTTCATTTCCAGCTACTTTTGCTCGAGCCAATAAAAACACAGTGGACCTATTTCCTGAGCTTATAGGAAAGAAAGTGCAGGATGTTGTGCTTTTCAACAACGAAAGAAGTTTTGCCTTAAGGTTCGATCAAGGTTATGACCTGCTCTTCAAGTTATATGGCAACAGATCTAACCTTGTTCTTTTTGAGCATGAGATTGCCAAAAGGATATTCAAACAACGATTGATTGGAGACAATAATCTAGAATGGCACAACATAGATCGTCATATCCCTCAAACCTACTCGGATTTTGTAACGCAACATGGCGACCTCCAAAAAATATTTCCAACCTTTGGTACTACTATCAAGACCTATTTAGAGCACAGAGGCTATGCTTCTATGCCTGTAGAGATGCAATGGGAGGAAATCATGCAAGTCAAGGAGCTGTTGGAAAACCCCAAAGCCTTCTATCTGACCCATCTCAATAGCGTCCCGGCGTTGTCTTTGGTCCATATTGGTGAAGTGTTCATGAGTATTGATGACCCTTTGGAGGCATCCAATGCGCTCTTTATTGCCTATACGCGTGATTATCTGTTTGAAAAGGAAAAGCTTGCCTTGCTGAAGCTAATGGAAGGCCAACTTAAGAGTACTCAAGTATATTTGGAGAAGACCCGCAAGAAACTGCAGGAAATTCAGCAAGCTACGTCTTTTGATAAAGTCGCTAATATTATTATGGCCAATCTGCACCAAATACCGCCCAAGGCCGAAGAGGTACAGTTGTTCGATTTTTATCAAGACAAGACGGTAGTCATCAGATTAAACAACAAGCTCAGCCCTCAAAAATATGCGGAGAATCTTTATCGC
This sequence comes from uncultured Roseivirgaceae bacterium, assembly GCA_964440915.1. Taxonomy (GTDB): domain Bacteria; phylum Bacteroidota; class Bacteroidia; order Cytophagales; family Cyclobacteriaceae; genus CAMPJM01. The sequence continues at coordinate 102,900 of CAYTTV010000001.1, read as the reverse complement.
AAAGCAAAGAATCAGCAAATTGAAATTGAAAATATCCAACAAAATATCCTTGGTAAAGAAAGGCAGCAGGAAAAGATCATGCAACATATAGAGGCCGTAAGTGAAATATTGTCTTTACGACCACTAAGAAAATATAGTAAGGAGCACGGGCTCATCCCTTCTTCTAAGCAAGAGGAATCCGTCAGCCGATTCAAAGTGTTTGAAGCCTATGGTTTTAAGATACTTGTTGGGAAGAATGCAAAAAACAATGATTTGCTTACCCAGAGTGCTTTCAAAGAAGACTTATGGTTGCACGCAAAAGATGTTTCAGGCTCTCACGTAATAGTCAAATTCCAATCAGGCAAACAATTTCCGAAACCAGTGATCGAAAGAGCCGCAGAGTTGGCAGCCTATTACTCCCAAAGGAAAACCGATTCACTATGCCCTGTTATATATACGCCAAAGAAATTTGTACGAAAGCCTAAAGGGGCTTTTCCAGGAGCAGTTGTTGTGGAAAAGGAGAAGGTGATTCTGGTAAAACCCGAAAAGTAAACCCAAAGCTCATAAAAAAGCCCTGGCTAAATTTTATTTACCAGGGCCTTTGAAATACTTGGTATACCAGCTACTACTCTGTGATATTCACTTTAAGCATGTTGGTCCTTAATTTTGCATGGATTGGCATACTAGCAGTTGTAATGAACACATCGCCTTTATTAATATGTCCCTTTTCCTTTAGGATGCGCTCTATGTCTGCAAAAGTATCGTCGGTAGACACCATCTTGTCGTAATAAAACCCTCTTACACCCCATATCAGATTCATGGTCGTAAGCAGCGATTTATTGCTTGTAAAGATAAAAATATTGGCTTTTGGACGATGAGAAGAAATCCTAAATGCTGTATAACCAGAAGTAGTCATGCCGACAATAGCTTTGGCGTGGGTCTGTTTGCTAAGACTGCAGGCCGTACGCACTACACTGTTGCTATAGCTAGTTGGCGATGAAGTGTCCTCTTGATCTTCATATGACTTGTCATATATGTCGCCCATAGCCTCTACAGTAAGGATAGTCCTGGCCATGCTCACGACAGCAGGTATCGGGAATTTTCCAGCAGCAGTTTCTGCGGATAGCATTACTGCATCTGCGCCATCCATTACCGCATTGGCGATGTCGTTGGTTTCAGCTCTTGTAGGCCTTAAGTTGTCTATCATGCTTTCCATCATTTGGGTAGCAATGATCACAGGCTTACAGGCCTTATTACATTTCTTCACAATCATCTTTTGTACCATAGGTACTTCTTCCATGACGATCTCCACGCCCAGATCCCCTCTTGCGACCATTAGCGCGTCACTGGCTTCAATGATTTCGTCAATATTTTTAACGGCTTCTGGCTTTTCTATTTTAGCTATTACCCGGATCTGTTTGCCTTGTGCACTTATTCTCTTTTTTAGATCCAGTACATCAGCGGCAGTTCTCACAAAGGAAAGTGCTATCCAATCCACTTCATTTTCGATACCAAAGGCTAAATCTTCGATGTCTTTCTCTGTCATAGAAGGGGCAGAAACATTAGAATATGGTAGGTTTATGCCTTTCTTAGATTTCAGAACGCCTCCGTGCACCACCTCAGTCACGACTTCCCGGCCATTGATAGATTTTACTTTCAGTTCTATTTTCCCATCGTCTACCAGAATCATATCGCCTACCGCAACATCATCTACCAAAGATTGGTAAGTAGTGCTCACTTTTTGGCTATTGCCGAGCATCTTTTCTGTGGTAATAATAAGGTCCTGGCCATTTACGATTTCCACGCCACCATTTTCCATGTCTCTCGTCCTTATCTTGGGCCCTTGCAAATCCTGAAGCAAGCAAACATGCGTACCCAGCTTTTCGTTGATCTCGCGCACATACTTTATTACCTTTAAATGATCGTCATGCGTGCCATGAGAGAAGTTTAATCTGAAAATATCAGCACCTGCTTTCACTAGCTCTTCAAGCTTTTCCGGAGTATTGGAGGCTGGCCCTACCGTAGCGATTATTTTGGTTTTCTTAAATGAGATGTTGTCTTTCATTGTGTAATTTGTTTTCAATTTCAATTTTTGATTTTGTAGCCCCTTCTCTCGAGAGTGCCGAAAATCTAAGTGATGGAATAGTTAGTAGATTTTTGTCAACTGATTTTGTTATGCTGATGGTCCGGCATATTAAAGGCCTTAGACATATTCTTCAAAATCTTCGCAAGATATAAAGATTCCTGATAAGCATTTTAATTACTATTAAGAATATAATTGAAAAATATATTTCATGTCAACAAGGTTTAATGGCAAAGAAAAAGATAATACCTTAAACGAACTAGCAAAGAAACTACTTTAAAGCTTGCCACACAAATCGAGCATAAGCTGAGTATTATTAGAAGATTAAATTTTCTTTAGACTTCAACTGATTGATATCGATTCTCTGCAAGTAATCTATCTCTGACAGGTCTCTCAGCTTTTTCCCAAGTTCCTCAATAGAAAAGGTGTCCTCAAAGCCGCTTATCAAAATAATGTAATCAAAATCTTTCAATTCGGGCACAAGAAAGCCCTGTGATCCGGCACTTTGATTAAATGATCTGTTTCTAAGGAGCCTAAATATGCTGTTTTCTGTTTCAAATACGAAATTAGAAATCACAACAAAAGTATCGTTCTTAAAGGCGATCTCCAGATCCTTCTCCTTCACTAACCTGATGTTCAGAAGATTGTTGATGGCCCAAGCCAACTTGTATTCCTTTACGGTAGTAGAGACACCCATAAGTTCAAATTCATACTCATATGGAACGAAAAGTTTGGTTTTTTTTGCCCCCATAATTTTTACGTGTTCCGGTAATAGGATTAATGCGAAAGCCTCCGATTTCCTACATGACAAAAATAAGCCATCTAAAATTGGTGAAAAGGAAACAATTCGGTTTAAATAGGTGTATTTCCTAAAATTTCGTTTTGATTCTGAGCGATTTTGACCCTATATTTATTCCATATAAGGTGCTGTGTCGTTCCTATAGGGAATCGCTCAATTCGGCACTAAATGGTGAAAAGTCTCCATAAAAGCCATATATTAAGAAATATAAATTGTTTTTACTAAACATATATACCCCATAAATAATTAAGATTGGGAAAAATAGTTTGACATTATTGCTTTAAATGTATTTCTTTGCAGTGAATTTTAACTAAAAAAATTAAAAAATGTCTGAAATAGCACAAAAAGTTAAAGGAATCATCATTGATAAACTCGGCGTTGAGGAATCTGAAGTTACTCCTGAAGCAAGTTTTACTAATGATTTAGGTGCAGATTCTTTGGATACGGTAGAACTTATCATGGAATTTGAAAAAGAATTTAACATTTCCATTCCTGACGATCAGGCAGAAAATATCGCCACGGTAGGCCAGGCCATTTCCTATTTGGAAGAAAACGTAAAGTAAACTTTTTGCACGTAAAATTCTTGTATGAATTTAAAAAGAGTTGTAGTTACAGGGTTGGGCGCATTAACACCCATAGGAAACAATGTTGAAGAATATTGGCATGGTTTATCTAATGGTATTAGTGGCGCCGGCCTTATCACACGTTTTGATGCAACGAAGTTTAAAACCAAGTTCGCTTGTGAAGTAAAAGATTACGATCCCGAAAAGTACTTCGACAGAAAAGAAGCACGGAAGATGGATCCTTTTACGCAATATGCTATGGTTGCAGCTACTGAAGCTATGGCTGACTCAGGGCTGGACTTGGAAAAAATTGATCTAGATAGAGCTGGGGTAATTTGGGGATCTGGTATCGGTGGTTTGAGGACATTCACAGATGAAGTGATCAACTTTAGTGGAGGAGACGGCACACCAAAATTCAATCCTTTTTTGATCCCTAAAATGATCATAGACATTGTATCTGGTCATATTTCAATAAAATTTGGTTTCCGTGGCCCCAACTTCGCCACGGTATCCGCTTGTGCATCTTCGACCAATGCACTGATAGATTCTTTTAACTATATCCGCTTGGGCAAGGCTGATGTCATCATTTCTGGTGGCTCTGAGGCAGCCGTAAGTGAAGTTGGTATAGGCGGCTTCAACGCCATGAAAGCACTATCTGAAAGAAACGACTCACCCAAGACAGCCTCTCGTCCTTTTGATAAAGACCGTGACGGATTTGTATTGGGAGAAGGTGCTGGTTCACTTATCCTAGAAGAATACGAGCATGCTAAGGCTAGAGGAGCCAAGATATATGCCGAACTTGTAGGTGGTGGCATGTCGGCAGACGCTCATCATATTACTGCTCCACATCCTGAGGGAGCAGGTGCTACTCGAGTGATGGAAGAAGCTTTGCGCGATGCCGGTTTAAAGCCAGAAGACATCGACTATATCAATGTACACGGAACCTCAACACCCCTAGGAGATATAGGGGAAGTTACTGCGATTAAGAAGGTATTTGGAGAGCATTCCTATAAGCTCAACATCAGTTCGACAAAATCCATGACGGGGCATTTGCTAGGTGCCGCTGGTGCAGTTGAGGCTATTGCTGCTGTTTTGGCTATCCAGCATCAGACTATCCCGCCCACAATCAATCACTTTACTGATGACGAGGCTTTGGACAATAAACTGAACTTTACTTTCTTAAAAGCTCAGAAAAGAAAAGTCGATGCTGTCTTGAGCAACACCTTTGGATTTGGAGGGCACAACTTCTCAATTATTTTCAGAAAATTTAGCGAATAGTGAAGCTGCTGAGGCAACTCTCCGGACTTACCTTAAGATATAATAAAAAGGATAAAAAGCTTGTGGCCGACATAAAGGCCATTATAGGGAAGAGACCGCTAAATTTGTCCATTTACAAGCTTGCTTTTCAACACAGCTCAATTGCCAAAGAAGATATTAAGGGTGTAAAGCTTTCCAATGAGCGCTTGGAATATCTTGGTGATGCAGTCCTAGGGATGGTCGTCGCCGAATTTTTATTCAAAAAGTTTCCTTATAAAGACGAAGGTTTCCTTACCGAGATCCGGTCCAGGATAGTAAACAGGGAATCGCTGAACAAACTAGCAAGAAAAATAGGGGTAGCCGAACTGATCGAATACAATGAACGGAAAAAGAGCGGGTTCTCCTACAAATCATTGCATTGCGATGCATTGGAAGCTTTTATAGGGGCTTTGTACCTGGATAGAGGGCACAGTTCCTGTAAGAAGTTCATCCTTAAAAAATTGATCAGCCCACATGTAGACCTTCAGGAAGTGGTAACGACCAACCCCAATTTCAAAAGCAAGGTGATCGAGTGGGCACAAAAAGAAAACAAAGATGTCGCTTTCGAACTCGTTTCCCTGAAAAATGGGCATAACCAATACAAAGAGTTCACCATGCAGCTATTGATCGATAATGAGCCCGTCAGCATAGGCAAAGGATACAGCAAAAAGAAAGCAGAGCAAGATGCCGCCCAGAAATCTTGCGAGATATTGAATATTTCGATGTAGGCTCTAGAAGGTAGGCTGCTTTCCGATCAGTTCACCAAGCCCTCTCCCCATTATTTTTTCCAATATCGAGAAGCCCATGCAATCCAGGTGCTCCAGTTGGGGCCAGTTGTATGACCGCCTGCATGCTGGCGAAAAGCAATTTCTCCATCGGCCAAAGCTTCGCCAATAAATGGAAACCTGTCTGTGCCGAGTGCTTTCTTGCCTAACAGTTCATAGACTGGTCCTGCATGCACTCCTGCCAAAAACATTCCTTTGGCATCTACCCATTGCCCTTCAATATACGGCGAGCCGACGCTGATAAATACGGGTCTGGGCGCACATAAAGCGATCAGGTGGTGTGCGTCTACAGGTAAATCTTCTACATGCAAAGTGCTGGCATATTTAATGAAGTTCCCACAGAACCAATGGTATTCGGCAGTAGAAGCTAAGTTTTCCACCTGTTCGCCAAAATTGCGTCTTAATATTGCCGCGCCTCCTGCTCCTGATGAGCCAATGAAACCTAATGATATACGAGGTTCGAAAGCCATGGCTACCAAAGAAGCTTTACCATATCTGGAAGTGCCCTCGATCCCTATTTTACTGGCATCAACATCAGTGTCAGTCTCAAAATAATCAATCGCTCTGCTGGCGCCCCAAGCCCATGCACGCAGTGCACCCCATTGGTCGGGCTTGCGAGGTTCCCCCTTATTCACCAGGCCAATGATGCCTGCTGTAAGTCCGGCGCCGTGATCAGCTTGAATACTGTTGGGTACCAGAATGGCGTAACCCCAGCCTTGGGATAGCAGTTGCTGCTGCCAACGAGGCTCATAGGGAGACATGAAATAATTGGGTTCGGGCGACTGGTTGCCAAAAGGCCATCGTACAAAACCAAACTCCATGACCACGGGAACAGGCTGTGTTGCATTGGCAGGCGTACCGACCACCAATTCAATCGTAACTTCAATTTCTGGATATATAGCATTATCCACCACTCCTGCCAATGTCTTTTCCTTTACAGGATACGTACCGATTACCGTATCTTTAACTGAAATGATAGTCCAACGAACTTGAGGTAGCTTGTCTGGCAATCGCCCATACATTTCTCGCTCAAAATCTTCTACAATCTCTGGCCTGCGAGTCTCCCACCAATCTTTTGCACTGTTAACTTTCACTCCTTTATTGGTTGTTAAAGGGTCCGGCAGGGAATAAGCATTTACCATTGCTTCTTCAGTGTTGGCCGCGTTTGATGCATTGGGATCTCCCGAAGGACCAGGCCTGTTTTCTACGGTTATTCCTAACTGCCTTTTCATTTCCTGAAAGTCCTTAGAGGTGTATCGGTTGATACTGTCCATATCTGCCTGAAACATCTGAGCAGGGCTGTGGTTGGCATGGAACAGAAAGAACATTAAAAATATTGTTCTCATCATGGCTTTATTCAAAAATATAGGGTTCATTGACATTCAAAAATTTTATAAGGGCATCGAACTTCATCCTTTATAGTGTGGAGGAAGGATAAATTAAAATATTTTCTGTTGAATAAACAACTTATCGGATCTAATAGTATTCCCGTCCATTCAAGAGGGCTATAGGTTATCACATTTTATTCATTGCCGAGTCCGGTTAAGCTTTATCAATTTGATTTTTTATATGTTTCTGACATCTTCCTATATTTGTTTTCTTGATTTTTTTATCTAACACACAAAAATTTTTAATGTGAAAGCAATCAAAGTCGCTGGAGCCTCACTCAATCAGACACCACTTGATTGGGAAGGGAATATTGAAAATATTAAAAATGCCATACAAGCTGCTAAAGCTGAACAAGTCGATTTGCTTTGTCTGCCCGAGCTGTGCATTACAGGTTATGGGTGTGAAGACACCTTTCTGGCCAACTGGGTTGCAGAAGAGGCCCTGAACCAACTGAATCTATTGCTCCCTTATACTAGTGGGATCGCCGTAGCTGTAGGACTGCCCTTACGGCATAAGGATAATCTTTATAATTGTGCCTGCCTTTTAAGCGACGGCCAGATATTGGGCATTATTGCCAAACAGCATTTGCCTAACGAAGGCGTACACTATGAATCGCGCTGGTTTTCTCCGTGGAAGCCTGGAGAAGTAGGCACTGTTAGCATAGGAGGTGAAGTATATAATATAGGCAGCATTGTTTTTACCATTAATGGATTTAAGGTAGGGTTTGAAATATGTGAGGATGCTTGGAATGAAGCGTTAAGACCTGGCTTGACCCACTATAAAAATGAGGTGGACATTATTTTAAATCCAAGTGCTAGTCATTTTGCCTTGAGAAAGACCAAGTTGAGGGAAGCTTTGGTGAGGGAGAGTTCTGCTCAGCTCAAGTGCCTTTATGTATATGTGAATTTGTTGGGTAATGAGGCTGGAAGAATGATTTATGATGGGGATATACTTTTTGGTTATGGCGGCAATATCGTAAAAAAGAACACGCTGCTTTCTTTCAAAGATTATAATCTTTTGGCAGTTACGTATAGGGAAAACGATACAATGGATGCTGTTGAAGAAGTCGGTGAGGGAGATGATCAAGCATTCCACGCTTTCTCGAATGCGCTTTCCCTTGCTCTTTTTGATTATATGAGAAAAAGTAGGAGTAGGGGTTTTGTCCTTTCTTTAAGCGGGGGAGCAGACTCTTCGGCATGTGCGGTTTTAGTAGCCCATATGATTAGAAGGGGCGTGGCTGAATTGGGAGCAGAGCCTTTCTTGAAAAAAATAGGACGTGACGACCTGCTCAACGGCCTTAACAACACCAACCTAGACGTCGAGCAATATATAACACGTCATGTCCTTACTTGTGCCTACCAAAGCACAGTGAACTCTTCAGAGGCAACTTTTTCGTCTGCAGAAAAACTCGCCCGCTCATTGGGAGCAACCTTTTATCAATGGTCTATCGATGAAGAGGTAAAATCTTATACCCGCAAGGTGGAAACCGTCCTTCAGCGAAAGCTCAATTGGGAAACAGATGATATAGCCCTCCAGAACATACAGGCTAGGGTCAGGTCTCCTAGTATATGGATGATCACCAATATAGAAAGGAAGCTTCTCATCACAACTTCCAACCGAAGTGAAGGGGATGTGGGGTACGCTACAATGGATGGGGATACAAGTGGAAGCATCGCGCTGCTGGCCGGCATTGATAAATATTTCCTGCTCAAGTGGCTTCAGTGGGCTGAACGAGCACTTGGATATGAAGGCTTGCAATGGGTAAATGCACTTACGCCAAGTGCCGAATTGCGCCCTTCTGACCAAGAGCAGACCGACGAGAAAGACTTGATGCCTTACGCAGTCATAGTAGCGATAGAGCGTTTGGCCATAAAGGAAAGGAAATCGCCAGTAGAGGTGTATCATGCCCTGGATCGCCAAAAATTGGAAAGCAAGGCACTATTGAAGCTGCACATCAAACGTTTTTTTAGATTATGGTCAAGGAATCAATGGAAAAGGGAAAGAACAGCGCCAAGTTTTCATTTGGATGATTTTAATGTAGACCCCAGAAGCTGGTGCAGATTCCCAATATTGTCAGGAGGCTTTGAAAAGGAACTCCTCGCATTGGAAGCCTTAGATTGACTGAGCGATTAAAGGGGGCTGGTAAGCCGGTAAATCCACAATGTTGAATTCTCTTGGTCATTTAGGAGTGTGAAGAAGCATAATTATTTTATATTTGGCAGGGAATGTCATTAGGTAAGGGCATTGATCTTTCTTACTTTCAATGAAGGTGAAATAAAAGAGGCAAGTCTTGACTAAACTGGCATAGCATAAACATCAACAGTAATATGATTTTCGCACAATCCATCGTATGGGATCCAAATCCCATTTTACTTCCTTTAGGTTCTTTAAATATTGCTTATTACGGCCTTCTTTTCGCTTCTGGATTTTTGATAGGCCAGCAGATACTATTTCATATTTTTAAAAGCGAGGGAAAGCCCGAGAAAGATGTGGAACTGTTGACCATTTATATGGTGATAGCGACCATTGTAGGTGCCCGATTGGGTCATGTGTTCTTTTATGAGCCGGCTACTTATTTAGCAGATCCCGTTAGAATATTAATGATCAATGAGGGAGGTTTGGCAAGCCATGGTGCTACAATTGGAATTCTTATAGCCCTGTACCTATATGCCAAAAGAAAAAAGGACCAAAGCTACCTATGGGTATTGGACCGGCTTGTCATTGTCATAGCCTTGGCGGGGTGTTTTATCCGATTGGGCAATTTTATCAATTCAGAGATCATTGGACTTCCTACCGGCACAGATAAAGGTGTCGTATTTGCCAGGCATATTGAAGAAGCTATCACCTTTAACTTTCCCGAGATTGAAAAGGCAGAAGCTTTTAAACGTGAAGGAGAAGCTCAAGAAGGTACAGCATTTGTGCCTGTAGGATTGGAGCTTAGTTTCATAAGAGGCCAGTATGAAGAGGATGCCATAAGAAGTTACATAGAACATAGTGTAAAAAACCTTCTGGTCACTTACAATACTGTAGATGAGCCCCATACCTTTATCGACCCTACTTTAGATTTGACTTATTCTCTTAGCCAAACAAATGGCCAATATACCGCCATAGTAAACATTTGGGGTATGCCCCGACATCCTGCTCAGCTGTACGAGTCGTTTAGCTGTCTTATATTGTTCTTCATTCTGTTTGGTGTCTGGAGAAAAATGAAAGAAAGCATGCCTGAAGGACTGCTTTTTGGAATATTCTTGATCGTAATCTTTGGTTTACGCATTCTATATGAGTTTTTGAAGGAGAACCAGGTGGACTTTGAAGATAATCTAGCCTTAAACATGGGGCAATGGCTGAGCATTCCGTTGGTAATTGCAGGGGTAGTTATCGTTTTTTATGTGACAAGAAGCCGAGATAAGCAAAAAGAGCAGCATACATAGTTCAGAAAGAGGCGTATGTCTAGCATTTAGTTTCCATATACTTTTGTACTTTTGCAGCAATGGAAAGAAATCAGTTTAAAGACCTGATCCTTTTTGAGGACGAGGATTATATCGTGATCAATAAGCCTTCTGGCATTGCGACGCTAGATGACAGGAACATTGCTAGCATAACCAGTATCTTGGAAATGGCTAGGGAGTATTGCCCAACAGCTCAAGTTTGTCATAGGTTGGATAAAGAAACTTCTGGTGCGCTTGCTATAGCCAAGCACCCAGAGGCTTATAAAAGACTATCGATGCAGTTTGAAGACCGAACTGTGAAGAAGGTATATCATGCCGTTTGCGATGGCTTACACAACTTCAAAGACAAAGTTATCAGTATGCCTATCTATTCTTTGACCAGGGGCTTGGTAAAGATAGACCCTCATAAAGGCAAGCCGGCTGAAACCACCGTGAATACGGTACGGGCATATAAAATGCATACTTTAGTTGCTTGTGAACCCCTTACCGGAAGGATGCACCAGATAAGGATCCATTTGTCACGCATAGGTGCGCCTATTGCAAGCGACGAGCAGTACGGTGGGCAAAACGTTTACCTTTCAAAGATCAAGCGCAGGTTTAATTTGAAAAAGGACACTGAAGAGCAGCCATTGATCAAAAGGGTGGCTCTGCATGCGTTTGGGTTGCAGTTCCGTGCGCTCGACACAGAAAAAAACATAAGCATAGAAGCACCATATCCTAAAGACTTTGCTGTTTTGATAAAGCAACTGGAGAAAAATTCGCACAGCCATTAAAATTTACTGGATTAAATAAATAATACAGTTGCAAATCAAAGATTAAGCCCCTATCTTTGTGTCCCTTTTTGAGGGGTAAATAATTGTTTATTGGATAAAACAACGTTTTAAGGTGGATACTTTAAGTTTTAAGACAGTTTCGTTAAATAAAGCTACAGTTGATAAAGGATGGGTGATAGTGGACGCTAGTGCTAAGGTATTAGGTCGATTTTCCAGTGACGTAGCGAAAATAATAAGAGGAAAGCATAAGCCAGGATATACTCCTCATTTGGACTGTGGTGATAACGTAATTGTTATTAATGCTGATAAGATCAGGTTGACGGGAAAAAAATGGACGGATCGTGTGTATTTGTCTCATACCGGATATCCTGGAGGACAAAGGCAAATTACTCCTATAGAGCTGAAAAGAAAATCTTCTACATTGCTTGTGGAAAGAGCTGTCAGAGGGATGCTGCCTAAAAATAGGCTAGGCAGGGCCTTGTTCAAAAACCTATACGTATATGAAGGTGCTGAGCATCCTCATGAAGCACAGAAGCCTAAAGAAATTAAATTTTAAAGATTAAGTTCATGGAAGTAGTAAACTCGATCGGAAGAAGGAAAACCTCGGTAGCCAGGATATACATGTCATCTGGTAACGGAGAGATTACCGTAAATAGCCGAGATATCAAAGAATATTTTCCTTCTGAGATTTTACAGACTATAGTAAAGCAGCCTTTACACTTGGTAAACGTAGGCGATTCTTTTTCCATAAAAGTAAATGTGGACGGTGGTGGTTCAACAGGCCAAGCCGAAGCAGTTCGTTTGGCTATATCAAGGGCCTTATGTGAGGTGAATATTGAATATCGCCCTGCTCTAAAAAAGGAAGGGTTCTTGACAAGAGACCCTCGAATGGTAGAGCGAAAGAAATACGGACGTAGGAAAGCCAGAAGGTCATTCCAGTTCAGTAAACGTTAAGATTAACGCATAATAATTCTCTTTTAATGACTAAACTCACGTACAAAGACTTACTAGATGCTGGTGTCCATTTTGGACACTTAACAAGAAAGTGGGATCCCAAAATGGCACCATATATATTTATGGAACGAAACGGGATCCATATTATCGATTTGAATAAGACCCTTGCCAGCCTTGAAGAAGCATCTAACGCTGTCAAGCAAGTAGTTCGTAACGGCCGAAAGGTAATGTTCGTAGCTACAAAAAAACAAGCAAAAGATCTGGTTGCCGATGAGGCAAAAAGACTGAAAATGCCATTCGTGACCGAAAGGTGGTTGGGTGGTATGCTTACCAACTTTGCGACGATCAGAAAATCACTCAAAAAGATGGCAGGTATTGATAAGCTTATGAAAGATGAAGCTTACCAAAACATGGCCAAAAGAGAGCGATTGATGGTTACGCGTGAAAAGGAAAAATTGGAAAGAGTGTTGGGAGGGATCGCCGACCTTACTCGTCTGCCTGCAGCCTTGTTTGTGGTCGATATCAAAAGAGAGCATATTGCTGTTCAAGAGGCCCACAAATTGAACATTCCGGTGTTTGCTGTGGTTGATACCAACTCCAATCCGAATCTTGCAAACTTTCCTATTCCTGCTAATGATGATGCCTACAAATCTATCTCTTTGATAGTAAAAGCATTCGGTGCAGCCATAGAAGAAGGATTAGCAGAACGCAAGAGAGATAAGGATGACAAACAACTTCAGGAAGAAGAAGCTGCCAAGCGGGCTGTAGACGAAGGTGAAAAGACTGAGGTCAAGGCTAGTGCTGTGGAAGTAGAATCGGAAGAAGATAAGAATTAAAAACCATACAATATATTTTAAGAAAAATTGAACATTGGACGTTAAACTTCAGTGTTCATTTTTTTATTTAGAACAACCCAAAACCATTAGAGATATGGCTATTACAGCACAAGAAGTTAACAAACTGCGACAAATGACGGGTGCAGGGATGATGGATTGTAAAAAAGCATTGACTGAAGCAAACGGTGATTTTGACGCTGCAATCGACCTGCTTAGAAAAAAAGGGCAAAAAGTTTCTGCTTCTAGATCTGATCGTGAAACTACCGAAGGAGCAGTTTTTGTAAATACCAACGATAACAATACTGAAGGTGTACTAGTAGCGCTTGGCTGCGAAACTGACTTTGTGGGAAAGAATGAAGAATTCCAAAACCTGGGCAATGCTATCCTAAACGTAGCGGTTGAGAAGAAACCTGCTTCGGTAGATGCTCTTAAAAGTGAGAAAATAGGTGACCAGACAGTTGAAGAGAAGATCATAGAGCTAGTAGGTAAGATAGGGGAAAAGATCGAAATTGTGGCTTATGAGATACTAAATGCAGATGCAGTGGTTACTTATATCCATGCTGGAAGCAAATTAGGCGTATTGGTTGGATTGAAAGGAGCCAATGGTGCTGATGTTGCAGCAGCAGGTAGGGACGTGGCAATGCAAATTGCTGCCATGAATCCAGTAGGCGTGGATAAAGATGATGTAGATCCGACTATCGTTGCAAGAGAAATTGAGATAGGAAGGGAGCAAGCTAGGGCAGAAGGAAAGCCAGAAGCAATGCTAGACAAGATCGCGGAAGGGAAACTGAACAAGTTCTATAAAGAAAACACTTTGCTCAATCAGGCCTTTGTAAAAGACAATGGGTTGACAATTGCCAAATATTTGGATAGTGTTAATAAAGGACTTACTGTATCTTCCTTCAAAAGGATATCGATTGGTTAAATATTTGAGACCGGACATTATCAATAAAAAAAGCCCCAATTTGGGGCTTTTTTTATGACTTTACCTTAGTGCTTAGTAACCGGGGTTTTGAGTAATCTCGGAGCTGCCGTCGATCACAACTTGAGGGATAGGAAGCAAATTGTGCTTTTGTGCAATGAAGCCTTTTGGACCAAGTACTTCATGCGCTATACCCCATCTGACCAAACTGGCGAACCGGTTGCCTTCTTTAGGCATTTCTGCTTTCCAAAGTGCTTGTAATTTAGATAGTAGCTCCTCTTGCGACATTGGTGGGTCAAGCGGTTCGCTCCCATTTCTATCTATGAGTGGAGCCATAGTATTGACCGCCTGTTCCCAGTAGTCGCCCCATAGGTTAATACCGGCTTCAGCGTGCATCAGGTACACCTCTGTCAATCTTATATAAGGAAGCGTCTGGTGGCCAAAATAGCTCTCTAAGTTAGCTGCCAAGCTATTCCCAGAAGTCCAAATGGCCTCCTCATCAATCGCGGTGGGAGTTGAAGCTAGTTCATACAGGTAGGACTGAATTATGCCTCCCGTATAATCAAATACAGCTTGAAAATTCTTATCCAACAAGGCTGCCTGAGCTAAAAGCGCATTGATCGAAATATTGTTGAGCCTAGATTTGTCTGAAGTATGATCAGGGAGCATGCTTTGGGCGTCTTCTAGCTCTGATATCACGAAAGCAATTACATCGGATTGGCTTGATCTAGGGGAGGAATAATATCCAGTAGGACTATTGGCATACCCTGTGTGCAAGGGAAGTCCTCCAAAATAAGTAGCCAATTTCAAATACGTATAAGCTCTTAGTGTAATTGCATTGGCAAGGAGCTCTGTGTTGGCTGGGTTATTGGCTATAATCAAGTTTAATACATTGATGTTATTATATGCCATATTCCATATTTGGGTAATAGACGTATTGTTCGGGAGTATCTGGAATTCATCAATACCTTGAAAATTACTGCCCAATGGAGCAGTATCGGCATCATCACTCAATAATCCATCCAAGATAGCAAAATTCTGGAACCAGCTATTAAAGGTGTTCATAGCATTATCCATATTTGTCTCGATCTGCTCCTGCGTCAGTTCTGGTAATTCAGCATTATCTTCTTCCGAGTGCGCCATGCCTATGAGTATCTCCATACGCGCTATATTATTTTCCTGTACCGTTAATGATTCATAAGGCATCGGCAGATAATCATCCTCATTGAGTACACCGTCGGCATTAGCGTCCAACCAACGGAGGCTTCCAACGGCAGCATCTTCTTGATAGGAATTATCTACTTCTTCTTGAGTTTGAAATATGCCAACGGCTGCTACCCCTACATATAAGCCATTTACGAGCTCTTCATGTTCTCCAAAGATATTGCTGAGATTATCTTTAGAAACTTCGATATAATAGGTGCCTGGTTCAACATCTGTAAAGATTACTTTTCCATCTTCTCCAGTTGCCTTCAATTGATAGGCAGGATTGTCTTCTGTATAATCCTTATGAGAGCGGTATAACACCACATCTGCTCCCGCACTTAACTCTCCTTTGATATTTTCTGGACTCCATTTGCTAGCGTCCCAGACTGTTATCTCTATGGAAGTAGTGCTGGGTGAAGGCTCATCTGTCGGTGAGGTATTACTCAGCTTGTTAATTACTGCAAACACAGTTTCTCTAGTGCCTGAAAGAATTTCTTTTGGGAGAATGAGTACGCCATTTATCCATATTTGATCGCCTATTTTTGTGATTTTATAGGTTTTCCCGCTGAGACTAATGAGTATAGTTCCATCCGCTAGGTCTGCAAGCTTGAGGACGCCCTTTATAATGTGATCCCTCAATTCCTCATCGGTGAAACCACCATCTTCTTTAGATTTACTTATGGCAGATTGCCGAGCGTTGTTGGCGCTTGAACTATTCAATGGAGCGAAAATGGTCAATCCTTGCTCAACTTCTTCTTGGGTCAAAGCTATATTCTTCAAAGCTTCGGTGAAAACGCTCACACTATCGGCACTTTTCAGCGTCTCTGTAAGTGTCTCCACTACTTCTTCCGGTGGTCGGTTGTCTATTTTTTTATCATCAATGGCTGGTTCGTCTTCCTTGCATCCCAAAGTCATGATGGATATAAAGGCAAGAAACGCGAAAATCAGATTTTTGCTTGTCATAATGTTCTTATAAGTTAAAAATAAATTTGAAATAGGAATGAATATTCAAAATGAGGGTGTTGGATCTAACCCTGCATATGGATGCTATTTCTAAGAGAAAGGTAACCTAATAAGATTATATAATTGGATAATAGGAATATGGGATAGAAGAAAAAGTGTGCTGAAGTTGTTTTGTGCTGACCATTGAATCAAAGCCAGCCAGCCTTAAGCATTCATTAACTCCTCTATTTCTTCTGCCTCTATTGGAATGTTTTTCATGAGGTCTATTAGGCCATTTGAAGTGATCACGACATTGTTTTCCAAGCGTATGCCCAAGCTTTCTTCTCTAATATATATTCCAGGCTCCACGGTAAACACCATGCCTGGCTCAAATTTCCGTAACATGTCTCCTA
>CAYTTV010000001.1:61679-86411 GCA_964440915.1 uncultured Roseivirgaceae bacterium | reverse complement strand
CCAGGCTCCACGGTAAACACCATGCCTGGCTCAAATTTCCGTAACATGTCTCCTACGTCGTGTACATCTAGGCCTAAATGATGAGAGGTGCCATGCATGAAGTACTTTCTATACAATGGTTGCTCAGGATGCTGATTCTTAACGTCTGTTTTATCTAGCAAGCCTAGCCCTATAAGCTCGCTTTCCATTACCTTGCCCACCTCTCGGTGATATTCAGGGATAGTATTTCCAGGTGTGAGCATCTGCATGGCCGACTTCATCACCCTCCGTACCGCATCATAAACAGCCCTTTGTCTTTTGGTAAATCGTCCATTCACAGGTATAGCTCTGGACATGTCTGAGTTGTAATTGGCGTATTCTGCCGCCACATCAAATAGAATAACTTCTCCATCCATGCAAGGAGCATTGTTGTCAATATAATGCAAAACACAGGCATTGGCACCAGATGCAATAATAGGCGAGTAGGCAAATCCTGCAGAACGGTTTCGAATGAACTCGTGCAGAAATTCAGCCTCAATTTCGTATTCCATTACGCCTGGTTTTACAAATTCAAGTATTCTTCGGAACCCCTTTTCCGTAATGTCGCAGGCTTGCTGCATTAGATCAATTTCGATTTCGGACTTTATAGCTCTAAGGTGGTGCATCAGCGGCGCAGATCGAACATACTGATGTAGGGGATATTTTTCCTTGCACCATTTTACAAATCGCCCGTCTCTTGTTTGTACTTCCACTGTTGCCCGAAGATGTTCGTTGCTGTTAAGATACACCATATCTGCTTTGGCCATCAGGCTATTGAAGACCTGCTCGAATTGAGAAAGCCAATACACAGTCTTAACTCCCGATGTTTCATACGCTTCCTCTTTGGTATATTTATGTCCTTCCCATATGGCGATCATTTCATTTGTCTCTTTCAAAAAAAGCACTTCTCTATGCCGCTCTTCAGGGCATTCTGGAAACAACACCAATATGCTTTCTTCTTGGTCTATGCCGGATAAGTAAAAGAGATCGCTGTTTTGTTTAAAGGCCATCGTGCCATCCGCATTCGTGGGCATGATGTCGTTCGAGTTGAAAACAGCTAATGATTTGGACTTAAGCAGTGCTGAAAAGTTCTTTCTGTTTTGAATAAAAAGAGCGTTCTCAATGGGAAGATATTTCATGGTTTTCCTAGTTAAAATATTTTCATTCAGTCATTATTTGCCAAGCTTCTTTCATGCATCGCTTTATTCAATACGGCCAAAAGTTGACTATTGTTTATTTTATGAGCACAATTGAAATGTCCCAGAGGGCAGGCTTTGTAACCGTGTAAACCACATGGACGGCATGATAAAGGAATTGCGATTTCCACAACTTCCGAAAAGCTCGCTAAAGGATAAAAACCGAAAGCAGGCACAGTGGAGCAAAAAACAGCGCAGGTATTGGCGTTTATAGCAGACGCGAGATGAAGTGGTGCTGAATCGTTTACATAATTTAAAACTGCCTCTTTCATCAATGCTGCAGATTGCAATAAGGTAAGTTTGCCGGCTAAGTTAATCACATTTGGATGGGCAGTACCGGTTTTTATTGTTTCACAAGCTTCTGCGTCGGAAGGAGCGCCCAATAAATATATACGTTGCTTCATGGGAATCGCATCAATAAGCTCTATCCATTTTTCAATCGGGAATTGCTTGGTAAACCATACAGAAGTAGGCGCTATACAGATGTATGAGCTTGTTTTATACTCCTCTACAACTTCATAGTCTTTCGCTGTGGGGTAAAGCTTGGGAGGAATAAATTCGGTGTCTGTTATTTTTCTTATAAGCTGCAGGTTCCTTTCTACCTCATGCATGCCCTCACCTATTTTGTGCGGTACTTTATGCGAGAATAAGAAGGAAAAGGGATTTTTGTCAAAGCCTATTGTATGCTTGGCTTTCGACAACGCTGTCAAGAGTCCAGTACTTCCAAACCTTTGTAAATTTATCACGACGTCATACCGATTTTTTCGAATAAGGCCCAGAATCCGAATGAGGTCTTTAAACTTGCCGGATTTTTTGTCCCAAACGAACATTTCATGTATATAAGGGTGGCCAATTAAAAGTGATTCATTGCCCTTTCTCAAGAGAAAGTCGATTTGGGCTTGAGGATAGTTTTGACGAATTTTTTCTATTATAGGTGTGCTCAAGATCACGTCCCCTATAAAAGCGGTTTGAATGATAAGGACTTTGCCAAGTTGTTTTTTAGATAAAAGGTCGTTTCCCATGAAAGCAGTATGATAGAGTGCAATTATACTAAAAAAAGATAGAGACTTCTTTTAAAATTATATAAAGCCCAGTTACGCATAGTATAAAAATTGCTATTGAAAATGCCCTATGAAATGTTTTTAAGCTTTCACTAGGTCCTGTTCTTGATCTATTAAGGAATGGTACAAGTCGTTAAGCTGCTGTGCTACAAGGGTGTTATCAAAAGTTTTGGCATGTATGCTACCTTGTTCTATCATATTGCTTAACAAAGATGGGTTATTAAGTAAATTCAGGACCGTATCAGCTACTTCATCCATGTTACCTGCCCGTACATATACAGGCCCAAGCCCCCCAGCTTCTATAAATTCAGGAATTCTTGTACAGATTGTAGGCACTCGTGCACATAAGGCTTCTTTTATCGGCATAGAATTGCATGGGTGGGTAGGCACTTGAAGATATAATTGGCAAAGCTGGTATAATATGGCCAGTTCATCCAATGGTAAGTCTTTCAGTAGGATTACCCTATTGCTTATTTTTTCATCATGTATTATTCTCAATATAGATGCCTCCTGCTTTTTTGATATTCTTCCTGCGATGACCAAGGGAATATCAATTTTATTCTTAATTCGGGCAAAAGCTGTTACAGCATTTATGGCATTGTCGTTCAATGCCTCTTTGCTGCTTCTGGCCAAGATGAAGTCACTTGGCAAATTATACTTGTCCGATAGCACGAGGGCATCGTAGGGGGCGTATTCTTTTTGAAAGACAATATCACAAGCTTGGGGAATAACCTGAATTTTGTCGGGATTCATTCCAAAAAATGTGATAAGATCTTCTGCGGTTTGTGAGGTAGGTGCTACGATTTTATTAGCTACCGTACAAGCATGCTTGTACCTCCTTTTTATGATTTCTATATCGAGGCTTTTAAAGAAATCCGGATACCGAAGGAAGTATAGATTTTGGATGGATACGACAGTCCGAAGTCTTTTGTTAATTATCAACGGCAGTTGGTTATTTAAACCATGAAAGACATCTATGCTGTCTTTGAAGGCTAGATTGCCAAGTAAAGTGCTTCTCCATAAGTTTCCCATGTTCAATTTGGAGAGGATAAAGGAAGGAGCCCGAAGTCTGATTTGCCTATGTGCGAGCAAGTCTTTAAGCGTCCTGTCTTGCTTCAAAGAACTCGTATATAAAACGTATTCGTTTTCAGGACAATTTCTGCTAAGGGTCTGTATTACAGATCTACTATAAATACCGTGATGATCAAGATCGGTAAAAGCACTGGTTGCATCAAAGCCTATCTTCATAGGGAAGTTTTAAAAAGAATGTCAACAGTATAAACCCTTGATAGGCGGTTAAGTTATTTAAAATGATAAAAAAGTTCGTTCCCTTAAACGCCGCACTTATCCGAAATCGTAACCATTGCCTTGTAGTTCAAGTAAGGTTAAGTTCGTGCATAAGTAAATAAGTGTCGAAGGAATGTGTATATTCTATTCTTTTATTAAAGCCCCTCATAATTGCCGACAAAATACATTAAAATAGCTACTTTTGTGAAGGAGATTTAGCAATGCCTGATTATAATACTTTTGTCCTGCCTAATGGCATTAAGATCATTCATCAACAGATAACCCATACCAAGGTGGCTCACTGTGGCTTTATTTTGGATATTGGGAGTAGAGATGAAAAGCCAGAACAGCAAGGAATAGCTCATTTTTGGGAGCATATGGCCTTTAAGGGTACAAAAAAGAGAAGAGCCTTCCATATTTTGAATAGGTTAGATTCTGTAGGAGGAGAGTTGAATGCCTACACTACCAAGGAAAAGATATGTTTCTATGCTTCTGTTCTTGAGCCATATTTTGGGAATGCCATAGAGCTTTTATATGACATAACTTTTCAATCTGTGTTTCCAGAGAAGCAGATAGAAAGAGAGCGAAACGTGATTTTGGAAGAAATGGCCATGTATTACGATACACCAGAAGATGCGATTCAAGACGATTTCGATGACCTGGTTTTTAAGGGACATCCTTTGGGAAGAAATATTTTGGGTACTACAGAAAGTATCCGCCGGTTTCAAAGGCACGATTTCACACAGTTCATTTCCGAAAACCTCGATACAGAAAACCTTGTTTTTTCATCCGTCGGTCCTATGCCTATGAAAAAGGTGGTGCGGCTGGCCGAAAAGCACTTTAGTCAAATCCCTGTTTCAAAATCTTCTAGAAATAGAATGCCTTTTTCTGGATATCAGCCCCTGACAGAAGTATCTTATCGTAATTTGACCCAATCGCAGTGCGCTATTGGAAGGCCAGCTTATAATATTAAAGATAAAGAGCGGCTTGCTTTCTTTGCGTTGATCAATATTTTGGGCGGTCCAGGTATGAATTCTCGCTTAAACTTAGCCCTTCGCGAAAAATACGGTTATGTTTATTCCGTTGAAGCCTCCTACACACCTTATATAGACACTGGAATGTTCGGTATTTATTTTGGAACAGAACCCTCTCGTATAGAAAAAGGCATCAATATTGTGATGAAGGAGCTGAAGAAGCTTAGAGAAGTACCTTTGGGAACGATCCAATTGCATAATGCCAAAGAGCAGCTCATAGGACAGTTGGCCATGGCAGAAGAAAACTATACCAATCTTATGCTTATGTTGGGAAAAAGCTTGTTGGACTTGCAAAAAGTGGAAGATGTAGAGGAGATCTATACTCAGATTAATAATATTACTGCTATTGAATTGCAGGATATTGCCAATGAGATGTTTAACGAACAATCGTTGAGCATGCTTACTTTTTTACCTAAGCTGTAAGGTATAAATTTTTTAAATACATCATTATGGAGTTTCTAAACGAAGCATTACAAAAGTATGTAGAGGATCATACCCAAGAGGAATCTCCTCTTTTGAAGCAGATCAATAGGGAGACTCATGCTGAGGTCATGAGGCCTCGTATGCTTTCAGGTCACTTACAAGGCAGGGTGCTGGCCATGTTGTCACATATGATTCAGCCTAGGGCCATACTGGAGATAGGTACCTATACAGGATATTCAGCAATCTGTATGGCCGAAGGCATGGTGGCAGATGGGAAATTGGTCACTATAGACAAAAATGATGAACTGGAAGAACGAGTGCGGTCCTACTTTAAAGCAGCCAATTTGGAAGATAGTATCGATTATATATTAGGTGATGCTATGGAGCTGATCCCTTCAATGGAAATGACGTTTGACCTTGTTTTTATTGATGCTGATAAAGTTAACTACACACATTATTATGATATGGTGTTGGATAAAGTCCGGCCTGGTGGATATATTATCGCCGATAATGTATTGTGGAGCGGGAAAGTAGTGCCTGAAGGGAGAAACAAGCTCGATAAGGACACCCAGGTCATGCTTGATTTTAATGACAAAGTACATAAGGATACACGTGTTGAAAACGTTTTACTTCCTATAAGGGATGGGCTCATGATTTTAAGAAAGTTATGATTATGATAAGAAAAGGCCTGATTTTATTGTTCTTGGTGCTTGGTTCGCAGTTTTCCTTACTAGCGCAAGGGCCAAGGGTGCCATCAGAAATGGTATTTGCCGATATAAATCTAAAACTTACAGAAGCTGCGCGTAAGGAAATCCAAACGCATGTGGATGCACTATATAGGAGCGAAAAATATTTCCAAATTAAGTTGGATCGTGTAAATCTTTACTTCCCTATCATTGAGCAGATCTTTAGGGAGGAGAACCTGCCTGCTGACTTCAAATACTTAGTGATTCAAGAAAGTGCCTTGATCTCGGATGCAGTTTCCTCATCTAATGCCGTAGGGTTTTGGCAGTTTAAGAAAAGCTCAGGCGAAGAGGTAGGGCTGCGCATAGACAATGTAATAGACGAGCGGATCAATATTGTGTCCTCTACTAGGGGCGCGGCACGTTATCTTAAAAGAAACAATAATTATTTCGGCAACTGGTTATACGCCTTACTGTCTTATAATACAGGAGCAGGAGGGGCACAGCAGCATGTGGATGAGAAATATTTTGGTGCCAAGAAAATGGAAATCAACAAGCGCACCCATTGGTACATAATGAAGTTTTTGGCTCATAAGGTGGCCTTTGAAAATGCAATAGGAAGCAATCATCCTGAGTTGACTTTAGTGCCTTATGAAAAGGGTGCGAACAAGGGGTTTAGGCAGATTGCCAATGAAACAGGTGTAGACCAGGCACTATTAGAGGAGTATAATAAATGGCTTAAAAGAGGAAACGTTCCAGATGATAAGGTATACGCTGTAGTCATCCCAACTAGTCATGGCCAAGCCGGAAAAGTTCTTGCTATGAGCGACCCTGATGAGGAGTTTACATCACAAGAAAGACCATCTCATGGCACCCGACCGACTTTTGAGAATAGGTTTAGCAAAGGAAGTGATAAATATCCGATAATTGAAGGCGAAGCTCCAGCATCTAATAAGGAAGCCGTATTGGCTAAGGTCAACGGTAGGCCGGGAATAATTGCAGGCCAAAACGATAATTTATTGACCTTGGCAGAAAAGGGCAATATTTCCATAAGTCGATTCTTGAGATTCAACGATCTTGAGCCACAGGACAGGGCCATTGCAGGGCAAGTCTATTATTTGAGAGCTAAAAGAAACCGTGCAGCCGAACATTATCATACTGTTTTGGAAACAGAAAACATGTGGTCTATTTCCCAGAAATACGGAATAAAACTCAAAAAACTGCTTCAAAAAAATAGGATGAAGCAGGGCGAACAAGCAAAAGCGGGAAGGGTGCTTTGGATGCGATTCGTGAGGCCATCAGATGTGGCTATCGAATATAAAGAAACGCTTCCTGAAGTAGAAGAGCTGGTTCCCGTTCAAGCATCGGTCGTACCAAGAAACGTGGAGCAGGAAGTGCAGCCTGCGCAAGATATTCCTTCTACACCAAAGGAATGGCCTTCGGATATGGCTGAAGAAGGCGTGGAAGTCAGTGTAGAAGAAAATAGTGAACCTGAATTACCCGATCCCGATCCTGGTACCTTTGGTACGGAAGAAACGGTGCGGTTTGTAAGGCCTTCGGAAGATCTAGACCAAAGCGAAAATGCTGGGTTAGAGGCAGAAATACACAAAGTTCAGAAAGGGGAGACCTTATATGGGATAGCCCGATCTTATGGTATACAATTGGGCGATTTGCTTTATTGGAATGAGCTTTCTTTGAGTGATGGTATCAAAATTGGGCAAGAGTTAAGCGTAAAACCACCTCAGCAACAGGAAATGCCAACAGAGAAAGAGCATGAAACAAGCGTACCGACAGAACAATTTATTACCCACGTGGTTATCGCTGGAGAAACGCTTTACAAAATAGCCAGAGATTATAACGTTACAATAAAAGATGTAATGCAATGGAATAATAAGGAAGACTTCAACGTTTCTATAGGTGAAATACTTAAAATAAAAAGATAGCATTCCATTTGTTTTCGAACATTTATACTGTCTCCCTGTTAACACTTAAACTAGGTAGGCTATGGAGTCTCGCTTACCGGCTTAAATGTTAAATTTTTCTTAGAATATTACTTGTATAAGGATTCAATCATTTCATTAAATTCATAAGGGAGGAAATACATTATATTTGGTATAAATTCAAGCAAAAATAGAATAGGGCTTATTTCCTTGGATTAAGTGTTTTTATAAGAATAAATACATTAAAACTTTTTTACCAATGATGAGTGAGGAAAAAAATATTGACTTAGTTATGCTTGTCGATGATAACGATACGGATAATTTTATCAGTAAAAGGATCATCGAGATCACCAAGTTTGCCAATGCTGTTGAAATTAAAAACTCAGGAAAGAGTGCATTGGAGTATTTAGAAAAATATAAAGACACGGTAGAAAAGCTTCCAGATATAATCTTCCTCGACATAAACATGCCCATAGTAGATGGCTTTGTTTTTCTATATGAGTTTGAAAAGTTTTCAGATACAGTAAAGCACAAATGCAAGGTTATTATATTGTCCAGTTCTGACAATAAAAGGGATATCGATAAAATTGTAAATAATGACCACGTAATCCGATTCATTACTAAGCCGTTGACCGAACAAGCACTTACTGAAATAAAATCAATTACGGTATAAAGAGTTTTCCATATTGTATATGATAATAAGGTCTCAGCTGTGAGACTTTTTTATTGCTCATATTCGTAACTTTGCAGTCGATTTTATTAAAACTTAAAGTGATTTTTCCCAAAATCCAACTCTAATAAGCGTTCTGGTTTTTAGAGGCTCTTGAATCTTTTGATAATGAAAATTATTGTTGGCACCTTGCTGCTTATTTCTTTCCCTTTCTTTTCTTATGCTCAAAATATCGACTCCTTGGCCACCAAAAAGGCAGATACTACATGGCAAGTTGGGGGTGATATTAATATTAACTTTTCCCAGGTAAGCTTGAGTAATTGGGCGAGCGGCGGGCAAAGTTCGATTTCTTTGGGCAATATCCTGAACCTGCACGCAAACTTTAATAATGGGAAATCTATTTGGAACAATAAACTCCAGGCAGCCTATGGGCTAATCAGGCAAGGAAATGACGAGAACCAACCAGTCAGAAAGTCTGATGATCTTTTGTACCTAGAAACACAATACGGGAGGCGCTTTAGCAATAAGCTGTTTACGGCTATCTTGGTTAATTTTAGGACACAGTTTTACAAAGGGGAAGAATTGCACGAGCAGCCAGATGGCACAAAAGTCAGCAAGCTTGTTTCGGAGTTCATGTCACCAGCATATCTCCAAGCCGCACTTGGTGTTACCTACAAAAATAAAAACATCCTTAACTTCACGCTATCTCCCTTTACCAGTAAAAATACTATTTCCTTAAATGAGCGGCTTGCGCCATTATTTAATATTCCCGAAGGAGAAAGGGTTAAATCCGAAGTTGGAGCAAGTTTTAATGGAAACTTCAAGAAGGAGATTTTCAAAAATGTAAGAATTGAGACTAATCTAAACCTTTTCTCCAATTATCAAAGATTCAAAAATGTAGATGTAAACTGGACCAATAACATTGTGCTCAAGGTAAATAAATTTATTACTTCCAGCATTACGACCCAGCTTATTTATGATGATGACATAGATGTGCCCAGAGACAACAAACCAACACCTGGGCCTGCAACGCAGTTCAAAAGCGCTATAAACGTGGGCTTTGCTTATAGTTTTTAAAGTTGGTATTAGAAATCGGGGTCCAATCCGAGTTTGTCTCTTAATACGAGCAACTCCGGATGTTTTTCTGCCAAATAGTTGAATTTTTCTAACGGAGTATAAATCATTCTCTTGGCCTCTGGCTTTACGAGCTGGGTATGGATATTCAACCGTTTCGTTTTTAGCTTAGACCTCAAATATTGAACAATCTCAGTTCGGAATTCATTGACAAGGTCTTCTTGCAAAGAGCTTGTCAAGTTGAGCATGATGTTGCCTTCCTTATAGCCATAGGGTTGGTTCATTAGCATAAACAATTGGTCACGGCCCTCATCTTTTTTCTTTTGGGCAAAAGCGGCCCACGCCTCTTGCAATGCTTGTGGGTCTATTTCTACGTTGCTTGGTTCTTCTACCGCAGTTGGAGTTTCAACAGTCTTTTTGGTTTTTACAATATAGGGTTTCCCTGCTTGTTCTTTCAGGGCATCTATGGTGGGAAGTGAGGTGGTTTTTTTTAAGGAAATGATGGCAGGCGGTTCTTCTGTCCGGGCATTTCCCAATGATGGGGCCTCATTAGAAGGTTCTTTTTTTTCGGTAGCTTTAGTTGATGCTGTTGAAGTTAACTGGCTTTTTTTTTTACTTCCCCTTCTTCACCCTGCGAATAGGATTGTTGTCCGAGAAGAATAGCTGATGATATGTGAGCCATTTTGATCAGCGCAAGCTCTACATGCAGCCTATGGTTTTTGCTGCTCTTGAAATTAAGGTCGCAGTTATTGGCTATGTTTAAGGCAGTGAGTATAAAAGAGGCAGAAGTACGGGAGGATTGCTTGACGTATTTCTGTTGTACACTTTCTGATACTTGTAGGAGTTTCACTGTTTCTGGATCTTTACAGACAAGGAGATTTCTCAAGTGCTCACTCAAGCCAACAATAAAGTTATGACCATCAAAGCCGTTTTTAAGTATTTCGTCGAATATGAGTAATATCCCCGGAATATTCTCCTCAAGAAGATAATCTACCACCTTAAAATAATAATCATAATCCAAGATGTGGAGGTTATCTATGGTAGATTTATAGGTGATTTTGCTTCCGGAAGAAAATGTAGCAATAAGATCAAAGATAGACAGTGCATCTCGCAGCGCCCCATCGGCTTTTTGTGCGATCAGATGAAGGGCTTCCGGTTCGGTTTCAATAGATTCCTTGTCCGCGATGAATTGCAAGTGGCTACTAATGTCTTCTACTTGAATTCTATTAAAGTCGAATATTTGGCATCGGCTCAGAATAGTCGGGATGATCTTGTGTTTCTCTGTAGTAGCCAAGATAAAGATTGCATAGGAGGGAGGCTCTTCCAATGTTTTTAGAAAGGCATTGAAGGCCTGATTGGACAGCATGTGCACCTCATCTATGATGTAGATTTTGTATTTGCCTGTTTGGGGGGCATATCTCACTTGATCTACAAGATTTCGGATGTCTTCCACCGAATTATTGGATGCCGCATCCAACTCGCTGATGTTCATGGAATTTCCGTTGTTGAAGCTTTTGCAAGAATCACACGTATTGCAAGGCTCAATTTCGGCTTGCAAGTTCTGGCAGTTGATGGTTTTGGCCAAAATTCTGGCACAAGTCGTCTTTCCTACTCCCCTTGGACCGCAGAATAAAAATGCTTGAGCCAGGTGATTGTTCTTGATGGCATTCTTCAGTGTTGTGGTAATATGGACTTGTCCCACCACGCTATTGAAAGTGCTAGGTCTGTATTTCCTTGCTGAAACAACAAAATTTTCCATTAATGCAAGTTATAAAATCCTCCTCTTAAAAACAGTATTGAAGATAAATTAATCTATTGAGCCTATTATAGTGGCTACAGAAAATCGCTAAAAATTGTACTGAAGACCATTTGTAATAGTATAGATAAATTTATTGACCGGTACGATGGGCTTGTTTTCAAAGGTGCAATTGAAAGATGTCGCCAATGAAAGCTTTTTGGTAATGTTAATGGATATGTTTACCTCCCCACTCACCCTATGCCTAAAGCTTTCAATCTGGTCATCATAACCCGTTTGATAATAAGCGATAGTATTTAAGTTCACTTGGTCCGTCAGTTTTTTGTTTAAGCTTAGATAGTTGGATGATTTGATCAGGTCTACCTTTCGAGACTCTAGGCTTTTTGTAGGACTCACCCAATCTTCGAACTCATACATCAGTCCCGGGCCAAAAATAAAAGTAGTGCTTTCGTTTTCTATAAGCTTCACGCGCAATCCGGCACCTATGAGCCACCGTGCTCTTAATCCTCGACCCAAATCATATTGATATTGGGTAAAGGCCTCTGTCGAGACACTTTTTTGGCGGGAGAAATTTGCCCGAAAATGTGTGTATCCCGTATGACTAGCCTCTTGGTCGCCTAATGCAGTGTAATTGATATAGTTAATTAAGATATAACTGTTTTGAGCAGACAAATAAGCGGTATTTGTATTGGCAATAAGGCCTATAAATATATTGGTGCCGGTTTCATCCTCATCCCGGTTGTGTAGGGTAAAGCTCAACCCAATTTTTCCGATAAAGTAATTGGCAGAGTCCTCTTTTATGCGGGACTTTTCCACATTCAGGATTTGTCCATAGCTAAGATGAGAGAAACAAGCAGCCAAAAGGCCAAAGAGAAAATAAATAAACTTCGCTTTATTATGATGAAATCGCATTTTAGGTGTTTTTATAAGTTCAACCACTGACTAAGTTAAAGAGATTGATTAAATGGGTAAAAATAAAAGACTTTGAGGAAGCATGAGAACTTTTTTCCTTTTAATATTGTATATTATTTGATTCCCATAATATATGGGGCCGACTGGTTTTGACAGTAGGTGCAAGTCGAGTGTAAGCATGCCGGGAGTTGTGAGTATTTCCCGCAAATAAAACTTTCACACTTATAATTGGCGAGTCTAACTACGCCCTTGCTGCCTAATCTAGGATTAGCAGTATAGTGTCTCGCTAGCCCTTCGTTCTGCCGGGCTGGCATCGAGGCATCGAAATGCAGGACTAGCTGATGCAGGTTGCGTGATGCAAAGGCGAATTTAATCGCGCATAAGGATCTTGTAGGTTGGTTTGGTGCCAGCAAGATCTCGAAAACCTAAACTGAACTAAGCATGTAGAAAGCGCTATGGCTTCCTTATCTGGACGCGAGTTCGACTCTCGCCGGCTCCACTTTAAAAAGCCCTTGGTTTGTAGCTAGGGGCTTTTTTCGTTATAATGGCACTGAAATCATGGCTATTCTGGAATCAAGCAATATTTTTTTGGGCCCGATCTATAAAAGCTCATCCTTAGGTTATGGTTGTGTGTGAATGAGCTATTTTGCTGCAGTAGGGATTGTTACTTCTTGCCCAATAATGACGTTATTAAAGACAACTTGTTCTGCATTCGTAAAGCTTATTGCGGTGCTACAGGAATCGATCTTAACGTTTGAGAAATGAATATTTGTAACCTTTTTCGTGGGATATCCTTGGATCACTAAACCGGCATGACGGACTTTCTCAATTTTTAGGTTCTCAATATAAATGTCGCTTATCTCGGTTTCATGTCCTTCACCTTCGCCATGATAATATGAAGTAATGAAAACACCATCTTCCACTTCTCCAAATTCCACATCATTAACATAAATATTACGGATGAAACCTCCACGATCAGGGTTGGATTTCAAATAAATTCCCCGTTTACAATAACCAGAAAAGGTGCAATTTTCCACAAAAACATTTTGCACACCAGCAGACATCTCACTACCGATAACTACACCATGAAGGCCCTTGAATCTGCAGTTGCGGATCACGATGTTTTCAGAGGTTATGGCAGTCTCTCTCCCTTCACGATCCCGACCTGCTTTAATGGCAACATTGTCATCTGCATTGTTAAAGTCAATATCTTCTATCAATACATTTTTTGAATATTCAGGATCGAATCCGTCATTGTTCCTGTTGTGCGCATCAAACTTGACCTTTCTAGCTGTTATATTTTCCGATTTGAGAAAGTGGACCGACCAAAACGGTGAATTAGCAATAGTGACACCCTCAATAAGGATGTTTTTGCATTCAAAGAACTGGATTAGATGGGGCCGTAGATAGTGTCCTTCACCAAATATGCGCTCTTCAACTGGGGTGGCTTCATGATTCATTTTTCTGCTCAATAGTTGGCTGGGCTTTTGGAGGTCATACCATTGGCTAAACCCATTTTTCCCATTGCCGTCTATTGTTCCTTCACCAATTATGGCTACGTTCTTTGCCTGATATGCGTAAATCAAGGGACTATAATTGTACAAAAAAGTGCCTTCCCAACTCGTATGCACCACGGGAAGATAATCTGCGGGATTGGTTCCAAAGACAAGTTTGGATCCACGCTCAAGCTCAATACAGCTATTGTCAACCAAATGGATGGGGCCATTGATCAGATAGATCCCGGGAGGAACAACGATCTTACATCCGTTTTTTTCTTGACAGGCTTTCAGTGCTTGATCAAATGCAGGTTTGTTGTCGCTTGCCGAGTCTCCTTGTGCGCCAAAATCCGTTATAAGAAGCGTGTTTTCAGAAATCTTAGGTGGAATAATCTGCTTTAAAATATTGTCTCGTTTTTCAGTTCTGGAAAGGTTGTCCGAATCATTGGATTTGCATGAGAAAAAGCAGATGGCTATCAGGATAAGTACAGAATATAACTTCATAATTTTATCTATAATAAATGGGCTCCCTTAAGTTGATGATAAGCTTAAAGGTAACATAAATTTTTCGCTTAATAAACGCACCTTTATCTTGCCTTTCCGCACTTATATTTCATATTAGCCGTTGAGATATATCTATTGCCAAAATTAAAAAAGTGTATAAAAGGTCATGTGTTTTTTCGGATATTTGTTGCTCATGATGGTTAGCTGTAAAAGTTAGAATCATATGCGACATACTAAACTAATAACTGCCGGGATTTTAATATTGACATTTTTCTTTGTCAATGAGCTGCAACAAACGCTTTCCAAAAAAATAAAAATTGCTGGGAGCCAGATCATTCAGGCTGAGTTAACAGCCTTTTTGTGGAAAGATATGGAAGAAGATGAGATTGAGGAGGATAGCCGAGGGCTAATAGATCCGTATCCTCAGGCCAGTGTCTTGATAATTATGGAAAAGTTGGCTTACAAACTGATTTCATTAACGGAACAAAGCATCGCTCACAGTTCCAGTAAATAAAAAGAGCATTCCGGAGAACGCTCTTTTATAACAAAACAACCCAAACTATAATTTTACTAATAATAATCTTCAAATGGCTAAAAGAAGATGACTAAAGATAATTATCTGATTAATAAATTATTAAGCTTCTTTATTGAAAAGTATTTACGTGTAATGTTTTGAGTAATATACAAGAAACTTAATTTCAGGTTATAGGACCTGACCGTGTGCTTCTAAGGCTTTCCTTCTTAAAAATGATTCCAACCGAGATTTTGGTTTTGTTTTCCTGATTTCATCGATTGACATCTTTTTATAGGTAAACTCCAGCATTCGTCTGGTAGTCGTAGGCCTCATGGACATTTTAATTGTGGCTAGTTTGCTTTTCATGATGATAGGGTTATACATGTGGTCTCAATTACTAAAATTCATCTAAGGGAAAGCGTAAATAAAAGTAAGGTTGCCAACTTCTACTCCGCATATTAAAAAGCATTTTTAAAAAATACGTCTAAAAAATTATGCCTAAAGGTTAGTTTAAACACTTCGCATATATGATAAACAGAGTTTGGCTATAAAAAGTTTTACATAAATATGATGTATTTATGTAATTTATTGTTTACGATATTTTTTTAGCTTCAGTGCCAAGTTCCTTTTATAAATATTAAATAGCATTGACCCTTAAAACACATTTTAATGGATTAGTGATTGATGCTATTGACGCTTAGTGGCTAAAAGTTCCTTTAGCTTATTGGCATTGTGTGGCGCATAGCCATTTTGATCGTTGTCAAAATAGATAAAAACATCTAAGTTCTTTTTCTGCCATTCCTTACAGCGGTCTGCCCATAGTTGAAGGGTGGTTGTGTCATAACTGCCCTGATATTTTTCTCCTGGGCCATGAAGTCTGACATAAACAAAGTCGGCGGTTACCTGTACTGGAGATTCATGGTGCCCTAGTTCGTATATACAAAATGCAATATTGTGCTGTTTCAATAGTTCAAATACCTTTTCATTATACCATGAGGGGTTTCTGAACTCGAAAGTATAGCGGTATCCTTTTGGCAGCTCTTTCAAAAAGCTTTGAAACCTCTCTTCATTATATTGCCAGTTTGGCGGAAGCTGAAATAGTATCGGCCCCAATTTATTTTCAAGGGCATCAACTTGCAGTAAGAAGTAAGGTAAGGTATCGGAACTCTTCAGCTTCTTAACATGCGTAATGTACCTATTGGCCTTTACTGAAAACAAAAAATCTTGTGGAGTAGATTTGGCCCAGCTCTCGAAAGTTTTGGCAGGAGGTATATGATAGAATGAGTTATTAAGCTCTACAGTTCGAAAAGATTGCTCATAAAAAGCCATAAATGCCTCGGGCTTTGTTTTCTCAGGATAAAAGGTCCCCACCCAATGCTTGTAATGCCAGCCTGAGGTACCTACATATGCTTTACCCTCTTTTTTTTCCATCTTGTCATTATTTTTGCATTGGTAAGCCCTTTTGTTCACTATGGCTGTATTGCTTGAGTTCGTTGAGTAGTTCCAAAGTGTTTTTTATTTGCAGCAGTTGAGCTTGTACCTCTTCTATATGCCGATCGGTGACCATGTTTTCTAATGCTTCTTCATAGGCTGCAATTGCTTTCTTTTCACCTGCTTCACAAAAGGCAATAAGATCAGTGCGGTTGCTGTCTGTAACGTCTGTCTTGAAATCCATCCAATTACCGAAAGTATCTTCTAGTGGGTGCTCCTCTGCATCTGACTTTGCGTACGATGCAATAGAAATAAGCGTTCCTTTGAAACTTCTGCTTTGGATGGCAAGGTTTTCGAGGACCTCGGCCATCCTATGATCTCCGATATAGTGGGCTGCTGTTTTGTATCCATTTTCACGCTCACTGCAGATTTCTATAAGGCGTTGAATTGTCTTTACCATGACTACATAATTCATTAATACTAAGGAGTACGAGCTATAACATTTTTAAAACTGCCTTGTTTTAATGAATGAAAATGTAACATATTATGAGCAGCGAGATAAAGAATACCGGTCAATATGAATTATTTAAAACCACAGAAGGTAACGATATCCTTCATTTAAAAAGGAAAGGTTGGTATGCGCTGGTAGAAGGGCAAAAGGGAGAGATAATTGTGCACTCTGACAGCAAACACCAACAGCAGCGCACCTTGCAGGAAGGGAAATATTATATGGCAGACTTTAAGAATGACCCTGACTTTAATGACGTCCCTCACCTCTTTCTGGAAAAAGGGGAAAAGTTTAAAGAATATATACTGCCCAATGGCCTTCCTACGTCGAAGGACAAGCAGAAAAAGATCATTGCCTCAAAGCGCCTTGTTTCTAAAGAGAAGGTAGAATCTCATTTAGAAGGAAAAAAGGCTATTCAAAAGGAGGTGAAAGAAGGGTTATCATCAAAGACCAAAAAGGAACTGGATGCAATCGCCAAAAAAAAAGAGGTTCGGGGCAGGTCAAAGATGAACAAAGCGGAATTGATTAAGCAATTGCAAAAAGTTTCCTAAAATTCTGTTTTTTAGAGACGATTTATCTTGCAGCAGGTATCGTTGAAGCGCAATTAGCTTTTGTCTACCAGTTTTGGATTTTTGATGGACGAGTTCCTTATGACTAATTTAGGCTTCAAAGTAATTGTTTGAGGGATCACCTTCCTGCCTTTTTCTGCTATTTGCTCAAAAAACACTTCTGCGGTAACATTTCCCATAGAAATGCTGAGTTGGTCTACTGAAGTGAGCGGTGGATCGGTAAAGGACGTGAAAGGTTCGTTGCTAAAGCCTGCAAGTGCCACTTGTTCCGGAATTTTAATGTTATTCTCCTTGAGTATTTGCATGGCTCCCATGGCACCATAATCACTTGCCGAAAACACAGCATCTGGCAACTCTTTTAACGCTAGCAGTTTTTTCATGCTCTCCCGGCCATCTTCAAGTTGCAGATTGCTCTCAATTACGAGCGCTTCATCAAAGGGAATATTGTGGTTTTCCAATGCTTCTTTATAGCCTCTAAAGCGTTCTTTATAAATACTCAGTTTCTGCAAGGCACTGGTGAAATGTGCTATTCTTTTACATCCTTGCTGTATAAGGTGCTCCACTGTCATATAAGCCCCCATGTAGTCGTCTATTACTACTTGGCTTACATTAAGTTCGGGTGTAGTTCTGTCGAATAAGATCAAAGGAATGTTGGCATTTTGCACTCTTTTGAAGTGGTCCAGGTTTGAAGTCGTTTTTGCTAAAGAGGCAATAATGCCATCTACTTGGGCATTTAACAAGGCATCTATGGCCATCACTTCTTTTTCATAAATGTCATATGACTGGCAAATCATCACCTTATAATTGGCTTTGTTCGAGATCTCTTCTATTCCCCGTACTACTGAAGCAAAAAATGCCCTGTCTGCAGTGGGGACGATAATGCCAATTACATGACTTTTTCCGTTCCGGAGCGCTGCAGCCAAGCTATTGGGTTGGTAGTTCAATCTTTTGGCTACTCTGATTACAGCCTTTTTGGTACTATCACTGATCCTCGGATGGTCGTTTAATGCCCTAGAAACTGTCGAGGCAGTGATATTAAGCTCCTGTGCTATATCATGTATGGTCGTTTTAGATTTGTTTGTCATAATTTCAATTGTAAAAACACTAGCTGGTACATATATAGAGCTTTATTGAAAAAGCTTTTAGGAGCTTGGATTTCATGGCCATTATAAGCCTTATGTATAGATAATCCAAGCCCCTTCATCATTTATAACATCCGAACTAAAGCCATGTCTTTAGGCCTCATTAGCGGGCTTTCCAATCGTTGCCAAAATTCCCCCATCCACATAGATAATCTGACCGTTTATGAAATCGCTAGCCTTACTTGCCAGGAAGACAGCAGTTCCACCAAGGTCATCTGGGTCGCCCCATCTTCCAGCCGGAGTACGGTTAATGATAAATTCATGAAAAGGGTGACCGTCGACACGGATAGGCGCAGTTTGGTCCGTTGCAAAGTAGCCTGGTCCTATGCCATTGACTTGAATATTATATTTAGCCCATTCTGTAGCCAAATTCCTTGTCAGCATTTTTAGTCCTCCTTTTGCTGCAGCATAGGCAGTAACGGTATTCCTGCCCAGTTCACTCATCATGGAGCAGATGTTGATAATCTTGCCTGCCCTTCTTTCCACCATATATTTTCCTACCTGCTTCGACATAATAAAAGGACCTGTAAGATCAACGTCCAATACCTTTCTGAAGTCCTCAACCTCCATTTCAAGTGCTGGTATTCTTTTGATCATCCCGGCATTATTGACCAGGATGTCGATCGGGCCAATTTCCTTTTCAATCTTATCAATATTTTCTTTTACCAGTGTTTCATTGGTGACATCGAATAGTAACCCATGCACACTAAGACCCTCTTTTTTATACTCTTTCAGGGCAGCCTCCATCTTTGCAGGTGTGTTGCCGTTTATTACTAATATTGCCCCAGCTCGTCCCAATGCCATCGCCATCGCCATTCCTAGCCCATGAGTAGCACCGGTGATCAAGGCAACCTTCCCCGACAAATCGAATTGATTGTTCATTGTATAAAGTTATTAAGTTCAAAATTTATCAATAGCGCGTAATAGAATAGAACATACTTTTGTCTGTTGTCCATTACTGCTTTTTCTGACATTTAATTGTTGCTGCCTTCGCGTCAAGATGTTTTGCACAAAGGCGCCAAGACGTAAAAGGTTTTCCTTTGCCTATTGCTTATTTGTCAATTGCCTTTGTGTCTAATTATCTAACCTCTAACCTCTAAAAATCTACTTCAAGTCCGTTATCGCCAACCTATCCATGTCGTCATAGTCCAGATTTTCTCCTGCCATCCCCCATACAAAGGAATAGTTGCTTGTGCCGGCACCACAATGGATAGACCAAGGGGGAGAAAGTGCTACTTCATTGTTCTTCATGAACAAATGTCTGGTCTCGTTGGGCTCTCCGAAAAAGTGGCATACGGCCTGGTCTTCTGGCAAGTCGAAATATAAGTAAGCCTCCATCCTTCTGTCATGCGTATGGGCAGGCATGGTATTCCATACACTTCCCCTTTGCAGCTCGGTTATGCCCATTTGCAACTGGCATGTTTCTACCACCGAATTTATCAGCACTTTGCGGATAATTCTATGGTTAGCGTTGTCTAAGGAGCCCAATTCTACTGTTTCGGCTTCCTCTAGCGATGTCTTTTTCGTAGGGTATGCTTGGTGTGCAGGGGCAGAGTTGAAATAGAACAAGGTTTTTCCTTCCTTAGCAGGGTGGAAAATAACCTCCTTGGTTCCTTTGCCTATATATAAGGCTTCCTTATTGGCCAAAGTAAACGTTTGCCCTTCGACTGTTATGGTGCTTTCTGCGCCAATGTTGATAATGCCAATCTCCCGTCTGTCCAGAAAGTGCTCAGATCTTAAAGTAGGAAACGTGTCTAGACGTAATGATTTATTCACAGGGTGTATACCCCCTACTATTAAACGATCATATAAAGTATAAACTGCCTCTA
This sequence comes from uncultured Roseivirgaceae bacterium, assembly GCA_964440915.1. Taxonomy (GTDB): domain Bacteria; phylum Bacteroidota; class Bacteroidia; order Cytophagales; family Cyclobacteriaceae; genus CAMPJM01. Next base: position 66,364 of record CAYTTV010000001.1, on the reverse strand, counting down.
TGGCATCTTCTTTAAAGAGATCCTGGATAAGAAAGGACTCTCGAAGTTTTGAAGTTGTATAATGCTTGCTGTCTTCTGGATGGATAGCGTGTCGAATAGAATAATTAATCATAACTTTTAATATATTGATGTAAACGGTTGCACAGTTTCTAACTGCTTTTAGTTTTTATCTGTCACTGTTACTAGTTTATTTTAGCAACTGCTTTATATGGAGAATCGCTGCTAACTTAATATAAAATATCTTTTTATCCTTAATTAATAGATTAAAATAAAAATTCGGAATAAAAAATCAATCTTATACTTTGCAATTTGATCAAATTATTTTTAATATGCAATCGATTGCGCAGAAGTAAGTTAAAACTTGGTCGTGCAAACGATTGTGCTTGTCTTGTCAGCACATCGGATTAAGGTAAATGTGTTGGTATTTTTTAATAGGAGAACCTTCGACCAAAAGCAAAGGGATTTTTTGTGATGCGCCTCATGTATTTTTCTTTGGAGTGTAACCAACTTAATTAATAACATAAATCTTAATTCCTTATGAAACATTTTTATCCATACAAGTTTTGTTTACGCAGCTTTTGGAGAGGCGTCAACATCAAGCTATTCACTTATAGACATGTGCCCTTGCTGGTGGCAGTCTTGCTTCTAGCCGTTGTCCATCTAGGATATGCTCAAGCCATCCAGATAGCGGGAAAAGTAACAGCTGATGAAGACGGTTCGCCAATACCAGGTGCAACAGTTTTAGTAAAAGGAACCACCAATGGCACCATTACCGATATCAATGGTCACTATAGCCTGAGCGTTGAAAATTCCAACGCTGTGCTAGTGTTTTCCTATGTAGGATATTTGACAGAAGAGATCCCTGTGAATAACCGGTCCGTAGTCGACATATCCCTTATGACAGATATCACTGAGCTGATGGAAGTGGTGGTAGTAGGATATGGAACGGTGCAGAAGAAGGACCTTACCGGATCAGTTGCTGTTGTGGATGGTTCTAGCATAGCAGAGCGGGGAACTGTAAGCCCTCTACAAGCGGTTCAAGGTCAAGTAGCTGGGGTTGATATCTCCGCAGGTTCAGGTAGGGCAGGGAGCGAATTTGACATTCAGATTCGAGGACAAAACTCTCTTGTGGGAGGAAGCCCTTTGTATGTAGTAGATGGGGTGATAGTTGATAATATCAATTTTATTAACCCACAAGATATTGAAAGGATGGATATCCTTAAAGACGCTTCTTCAACAGCTATTTATGGATCACGTGGTTCTAACGGGGTTGTGCTTGTAACAACCAAGCAAGGAACAGGTGTAAGAGGCGGTGCGACCATCTCTTATGATGGTTATGTTGGTGTAAGACAGAATGTAAGAGAGCCTGACTTTATGGGTGGAGACGAATGGTTCAGGTTCAGGCAGAACACTTTTATCATGCAGAACCTATCAACGGGAAACTATGACGAGACTATTGGAGGCCTTGCCAATGCGCCTTATATTACAGCCAGAAGGGTGGCTTTGAAAGAGTATACTGATTGGCCTAGCCACTTTTTGCAGACGGGATTACAACAAAACCATTGGATCTCCGCAGCGGGCGTTACAAGTGACAACAGGATGAGCTATGTACTTGGCGGTGGTTTCCAAGAAGAGAAAGGGAACCTTTTGAAAGATCATTTCAACCAATATAACTTCAAGGCCAGCATCAATCACAAAATCAATGATCAGTGGACAGCAGGAGCAAGTTTCAACTTCTCTTTGTCTGAAACGGAAAGAGGCAGTCAGCATGCTATTACAAACGCCTACCGTATGTCGCCTCTAGCATCTCCTTATGATTCTTTAGGAAATGTATTGTACCAACCTGCCAAATATGGCGATGTGAACTATACCAGTTCTGTAAACCCATTGGTTGATATAGAAAACTCGCAAGACAATACACGCAGGACTCAAGGAGTTGGAAATATTTATCTTCAGTTTGCTCCTGTAGAGTGGATTAGTATTAGAAGTACCATGTCACCCCAATTTAGAAATCAAAGAAGAGGACGTTTCCATGGTTCTGAAACTGAAGCAAGACAATTAAAAGATCCATCAGCTAGTCTCGATCAAAGAGAATACTTCTCCTATATATGGGACAATCAATTGAATCTCACCAAGGACTTTGATGAGCACAGTTTTAATTTCACGGGACTTTATAGCCAGCAATATCAAAGAGGTGAGACGAGTTTCATCAATGTTGAAAATCTTCCATTTGCCTCAGGTTTTCACAACTTAGGAACAGCAAAAGATTATCAAGATGTGAGGAGTAGTTATACACAGGAAACACTCATTTCTTATATGGCCAGGTTAAACTATTCTTTTAGAGATAGGTACTTGTTGACTTTGTCGAATAGATGGGATGGCTCTTCTGTATTAGCCAAAGGGCATAAATGGGCCTCTTTCCCTTCAGCTGCCGTTGGATGGAGGATTTCTGAAGAAGCTTTTATGCAGGATGTAAACTTTATCCGTGACCTAAAAGCACGTGTGAGCTATGGTTATACCGGCAACAACAACATCAGTCCCTTTTCTACTCAAGTGTTGGCCGACAACCAAACCTATTATGATTTTAGTGGAACAAATGCCAGTGGCTTTGGTCCTAGCGGTATTGTAAACCCAGAACTGACTTGGGAAAGAACAAGGGAGTTCAACTTTGGGATAGATTATGAGCTATTTAGAGGAAGGATAAGAGGTTCAGTAGATGTATATGATAAACTGTCGACAAAGCTGTTGATGGAAAGAGATCTGCCTATTGAAACAGGAGCTGGAAAGCTATATGACAATATTGGTTCTGTATCGAACAAAGGTGTAGAGCTTTTCTTAAACACTATAAATATCCAGACCAATGATTTTAGCTGGTCGACCACTTTCAATTTTAGTAAGAATAACAATGAAATCATTGAAATATTTGGCGGTGATGTATCCAGATTTATCGGAGGTAGCAATGCATCAGATAGATATGCATGGATTGTAGGGCAGGATATCAACATAAACTATACCTACCAGTGGGATGGAATATGGCAAAAAGGCGAAGATGCGGCAGCCTTTGGAAGTGAGGAGGGACAGATAAAGATCAGGGATGTTTCAGGACCTGAAGGTTCACCGGATGGCAAGATCGATGCGGATTACGACTGGTTGCCTATTGGGTCATCTTCCCCTGATTGGACTGGAGGTTTTTCTACTCAGTTTACATATAAAGGTTTTGATCTAAGTGCTTCTTTGTTTACCAGACAGGGAGTTCAAGTATTCAGCCCATTTCATCAAGAGTTTACCAATATGGGAGATAGAGGTAGAGGAAAACTGAATGTAGATTACTACATGCCTGAAAACAATGTGAATCCGAAAAACTACACTAATAACTATCCAAGACCTATGACACCTGGCACACAATACAATGAAGTAGCCTTTTTCAAAGATGCTTCTTTTGTAAAGGTTCAGAATATAGCCTTAGGGTATAACTTCCCTTCTACTGGGCTATTGGAGCGGGCTAATATCAAGAGCCTGAGACTTTATCTCAATGTGTTGAATCCTTTTGTATTTACGGATTATGATGGCTTTGACCCAGAGTGGGCAGACAAGAGCCTAGAAAGCACAGGAAATGCTTTCGTGACTTATCAGTTTGGTGTTAACCTGAAATTTTAAAGTAGAGAGATGAAAAAATTTATAAAATATACTTTTGTATGCATGTTGTTGCTGGCCTCGGCTTGTAGCGACTTTTTGGAAGAAGAGAATAAGTCAAACATAGTGGCAGATGAGTTTTATACGACTGCATCTGGCTATGAGGCTTTGGTCAATGCTACCTATTCGACATTGCGTGATATTTATGGCGATCTTCCGTATGTTTTTACTTATGGTACAGACCTATATACGAGTGGAAGAGGAACACCTCCCTCAGTGGGTCTGCTGAACTACAGGGACTTAGATGCCACTGAGAGCAATGTTTTGAATCTCTATCGAACTCTCTATGAAGGGATTCAACTGGCCAATACCGCACTATATTTTAATGAAGTAACAGAGGAAGTTGAAACACTAAGCGTCCGAGCAGGTGAAGTTCGGTTTTTGAGGGCCTACTTTTATTTCCTTCTGGTGCAGTCTTTCGGCGATGTTCCTTTGGTAACAGAAAGAGTGAACTCAGTAATCTTGGGCTTTGAAAGGGAGTCATCCGCAAATGTTTACAATTTTATTATAGATGAAATGGAGGCGGCGCTGGCCCTTGTTCCTGGAAGTCAAGATAATGGAAGGGTAGATAAGAGAGTGGTGAGGCATTACCTTGCAAAAGTGTTCTTGACCAGAGGATATCAGCCTTATGGTGAGTCTGGAGACTTTACAACTGCAGCAGAATATGCTGACGCAGCTATTGCTGGACAAGGGCTAAACCTTACCTTCGAGAATCTTTTCTATCCTGGGAATGAAGACAATGAAGAGATAATATTCGCTGTACAATATGATAGAAGCTCGATCCTCAATCCATCTGATGATGGAAATACACAGAATTATTGGTTCGGACCTTATCTTGGTGGAGAAGGAACTAAGTTTGGATACCCCAATAGAGCCTATAGTTTAGTGCCTTCTTTATATGCTTTTGATGTGTTTGCCGAGAAGGGTATGTATGACGCTAGGTGGGAGTCTACTTTCATGACGGAAATGTATGAGCCAGATCCTTCTATTCC
>CAYTTV010000001.1:36857-61579 GCA_964440915.1 uncultured Roseivirgaceae bacterium | reverse complement strand
ACTCCTGCAGTGAAGAAATTTGATGACCCTACTTCCGAATTTTCCACTGATGGTAGCAGTACACGAGATATTTTCTTGGCAAGATTAGGAGAGACATACCTGATTGCTGGAGAGGCATATTATAAGGCTAACGACGCAGGAACAGCCGCCGACAGGATAAATGAGGTGAGAAGAAGAGCAGCAAAGCCAGGAGCAGAAGCTCAAATGGAAATAACAGCTGCTGATATAGATATAGATTTCATTCTTGATGAAAGAGCAAGGGAGCTTTTGGGTGAGTATCACAGGTGGTTTGACCTAAAAAGAACAGGTACACTGGCAGAGCGCAACTTGGCGCATAATACAGTCTTGAAGAAGCTTGGGGTCAATCCTTTTGGCGATGGAACTTTAAAAACCTTGAGGCCTATTCCACAAACTGTAATTAACCTGAATGAGAGTATTGGTCCTGAAGATCAGAATCCTGGATACTAAATCGGGGACGATCATAAATTCATCAAAAAATTAAATGACATAGCAATGAAAAATAAATATTCAAAATATCTTTTATTACTGCTCATGATCCCTCTGGCGCTTTTTGTTGCCTGTAGCGACGATGAGGTGAGTGGAGCAGATGAGGAGCCAAGTATAATCTTGACTACTCCAAGAACCAATGTGGGCAATATAAACCTAAGCACGGGCACTGGTCCTAACATACATGGCTGGGCTGTGGCACCCGCTGGTTTGGCAACTGTGAATATCACTGCTGCTACAGGCGGTGGTAATAAAGTGTTGCTGAATGTAAACAGCTTTACTGCTGGGAATTCGGAGAAAAACGGTACTGCTTTTGAATTCGACGTGTATCCGGAATATACGGCAGATTTTCAGAGTATCACTATTACAGTTACAGATACTAAAGGTAGAAGCACAGACCTGACCCCTTACGAAGTAGGAGCCACAGGCGGTGAAGGAGGACCTTCTTATGAAGGCTTTGCCGGAAGCCTTGCTGCCAATATTAGACCAGAGGTGAGTATCCTGCCTGCGGTTAAGGGAACAGTAAAGTCACATTGGGGGCTCACATCAGTTACTTTATTGGAAGTCTATGATGAAGAGGAAGAGCAAGTGAGCGAAGTGAAGGATTTTGGTGAAACACCCAATGCCTATGTGGTGAATACAACTCCTGATTATGGAAAAGGATTTGTAGATGGTATGACGGCATTTAAGATCGTTGCCGTAGATGGTAGGGGTTTTACGAGCAGTTTGGTTATACCGGTCACGATCATAGACGCCCCCGACAAGCCGAGGGTAGAGTTTGATGCGGCGTTGGTAGAAGCGGATTTAACTGTTTCGCCTGCTGTGAGGCCTTCTATATCAGGAAGTGTTATTTCTATTGGAGGGCTAAAATCAATTGCTTTCTATATAGATGCTCCAGGTGGGGATGCTATTCATGGTGCCGAGATCACTTCGTTCGACAATGAGCATGAGTATATCTTTGATTTTGATGACATACCCTATGCTTTAGGAGTAAAAGGTTTTAAAGTGGTAGCAGAGGATGCTGATGGACAGATAGCAGAAGAGGTGTTGCCCATTAAGGTAACAATTGACGATCCGAATTTGCAAGTCTATAATAATGTGGATTTATGGGGTGCAGGAGCTAGAATGTCTACAGCTAGCATAACTCCTCGGCCTACGGCATTCGCTTTCTCTAATGGTACGTCCTATTTGTATGATAATGATGCGCTTATTAATGATGCCAATATTGCCAAATCTGTCTATTTTGTAGCAACTGCTACTAGTGACGGAACAGAGAACTATGATGTTTTTTCTCCGGATGACACGGGTTGGCTTCCTAATAATTTTTATAAACCTACTGATGGCGGGCCTACTTGGGCATATACCAATGATGTGCAACTGCGCATACTAGATGTAGGAGAGTTAGATTTCGCCGAAGCCACTTCTATCGATATAGGGATGTTGGATCTTGGTGAAACTACTAAAAGAGCAAGAGGGATACAAAATGGAAGTAGGACAGCATTGTTTGAAACGGAAGACGGAGTTAGGGGACTAATCTATCTAGTATCTGCTGAAGAGAATCCAGAGAATCCTGGTAAGCATAAAAGCAACAAAATGACTTTCAATATAAAAGTGCTTAAATAACACCAATAGAAAGTCTGTAGCTTTTAGCTGCACAAATATTCAGTGGCACCTCTTCATGCAGTTTATGACTGCTATAAAGAGGTGCCATTTTTTTTAAAATTCTCTGAAAAATTGGACATTTTAATAAGGACTCGAGCAATATGAAATTTGTCCAGATGGCTATGGTCTTCGATATTTAGCCAAATCATTGTCGAAGGCGCAACATGCAGCTAAAAGCCTTACATGAGCACTGTCGGAAATGGACTAAATTCCGCATTTCTATTGATGTCAAATAGGATTAGGAACAAATCTTATGGCTTTTTAAAAAGATGGATAAAGCACCAATCCTATTGTGCAAAGCTAGTCCTGATTGAAATTTGCCAGGACAAGACTACAGTTTTCAATTGCTTCTAAATTGTCTATTGAACCTTCTCTAATGCAGGTGTATCGATATCGTCACCCAAAAAAATCTGGGTATCAAATTCGATTGATTTCTTCTCTTTAATATGTTTTTTTATTCAATTATTATTTGTATCATGCAATCGATTGCGCAATACAAAAATAAGAGGATATTGCTCCCTGCAACTTTCCTGATCTCAAAAAGTAAACTAAACCGAATTTTATGAAGAATTCTAGACTAATGGTGCTGGCATTTTATGCCTGCTTCTTCTTGCTTTTAAGTTGCAAGGATGATGATGATATAGAAAAGGTCAAAGATCCTATCGAAGAGGAAGAAATAGCGATTGATGACCTATTGGGTACATATGAGGCATTGCCTTCTGGAGAAGGCGCTTCGATATGGACAATTGATACGGATAAGATCAGTATCGCATGTACAGATGCTGTAGCTTATACTTTCAAAAACAATGTGTTGACTGCAAAAGGAACGGCATACACAGTAAAGGAAATAGAAAAGGGCGAGCGATATGAGCTGACCTATAAGGAAGGGGAAACTGAAGTAACTGTTGCTTTAAAGACTACCGCTAATATCTGTTCAGAGGAAGATCCTGATGAAGATGATCAGGAATTGCCAGAAGATGATCTTCCTACGGTGGGGGTTGTCGAGCTAGACAAGCTTTATGGCTATGGAGAAGGTACTACAGGTGGAGAAGGTGCTTCTCATGAAAATACGCACCACTTCGATGATGGTGACAAGTTTAGGGAATGGCTGAAGTTGAGAGAGAAGAGCAAGTCAGAGGAACCAGCTATTGTTTGGCTAAGCGGAACATTTACCAAGGAAAACGGCCGTGATAATAGCAGCCCTTGGTTCGATATTAAGGACACGGAGAACATTAGCATATATGGGACTAATAACTTCAAGATGCAAAATGTGGGCTTCTTCATCGTCCGTGCACAGAATATCATTATCCGAAATGTATATATTGTAATGCCCAAAGCTGATAATGGCGCGGATGGTATTTCCATGCAGAAGTCAAGTAAAATATGGGTAGACCACTGCACTTTTGAGTCTGTGAATTCAACTAAGGATTACGAAGATGGCTCTTGTGATATTACCCATGGAACAACTGATGTGACCGTATCATGGAACCACTTTATCAGGACCCAAAAGACAGCTTTGGTGGGACATTCAGATAGTGAAACTGGCGATAAGGACATTAGAGCAACTTTCCACCACAATTTCTTCGATGAGTCTAACTCAAGACATCCACGGGTACGATTCGGATCAGTACATATTTACAATAACTATTTTAATAAGGTTTCTACCTATGGGGTAGGAAGTGCTATGGAAGCCATAGTGTTGGTAGAGAGCAATCATTTTGATGGCGTGCATTTGCCAACAGACATCTGTACTTACCCGGCAAAAAAATCGGGAAGTAACTGGGTTTCTAATCTTACGGGCAAAACAGCAGGATTTTTATTTGCTGGGGAAAATGTCTATGTCAATAAGCCAGATAATGCTTCTGACCCTTATCCTTTTGTCAATGTTGAATACCTTGCCTATAATGGAGCGACACGGCCTGAACCTCTCACCAGAGCTGATTTTACCCCTGGCTATGATTATATAGTGGATAATGCTGATGAGATCAATAGTATCGTGCCGGCAGGGGCGGGAGTGGGTAAGCTGCCTAATTTTGATAGCGCGCCTATTGCTGTAAATAATGGCAACATGCCTGACCCTGAAGATCCCAACGACCCTGAAGATCCTAATGACCCAGGAAGCGGTGGAGAAGTGGATCTTGGAGGTGGCTGGTTTGCATCCAATATCGGCGATGCCCAGGGCCTTCATACTATTAGTGGTGGCGCTATCACCATGACCGGTAGTGGAAAATTTGAGAGTGGGAAACAGACCTTCTATTATATATACAGAGAGCAGGAGGGAGATTTTGAAATGACCGTCAAGTTGGATGATTTCCAAATAGTGTCGTCGAGCAACCAAGGACTAGCGGGTATCTTGTTCACTCCTGACCCCAGTGCGTCTGATGGTGATTTTATACATGCGCTTAGTGGGAAAGGGAGCAAAAGTGCCGAAGAGGTAAATTCCTCCCATCGTCTGAGTGCTGGAGCTAATGCTAACAGAGGTGTGATTAAAGCACCTGAAACGGATGAAGGGAACCTATACCTGAAGTTAAGAAGAGAAGGCGATATGTACCATGCCTCATATTCTCTTGATGGAGGTGCTACGTATGGCGAGGAAAGATCCAATACTTTCGCTGAACTGCCCAACAAGCTATATGTAGGCTTGGCATTAAGTAGCGGCAATAATAGCACCACTACCGCCAGCTTTAGTGATATAAAAATAAATGGGGAAGCTCTGGTATTTGAATAGATAGCGAACTTTATAAGGAGTGATTAAAAATCGATTGATTGAATTGGTCTTATATCACTCCTTATTTTTGCCTCAAGAAAATGTAAACGGTTGCGCAATTTATAACACAATTCGTTCGTTCGTTTCTACATTGAGGGTGTATAGCAAGTAATAATCTCAGCTATTAATTCTGATAAATGTTGATAAAAACGACAATTAATGAATTATTCTATGAAATTTGCAAAGGAAATACTATTTGTTTTGTAATTCCCTGATTTTATTTTTAATATGCAATCGATTGCGCAGTTCGGAGGAACTTTTGAGGAATTTTATCCTTTTCGCAGTCAAAAATTTAAAGTGTAATTAGTAGTGTTTTCATATAAGTTAGTTAGTAGTGGAAAAGAGTGCCTTCTGAATCCGAAAGGGAAGAAGGCCTTTTTTTACCTCCATAAATACCGATGAGACGCTATTTAGAATAGTAATAGCAACATAATTCATATAATCTAAATCTTATGCAATATCTTTTCGTACAAAAGTTCCATCGCTTTTTGAAAAGCAAAAGCAGAATAATTGCCGATCGTTGGCGTATAACATCGCTGTTTGTCTGCATGTTTGTGGCAACGACCAGTTATAGTTTTGCTCAAGTAACAGTATCCGGGCAGGTTAGGGCTGATGACGACGGCTCAACTATCCCAGGCGCTACAGTATTGGTGAAAGGGACGAACAATGGCACTATTACTGATATTGATGGACACTACTCTTTGCGAGTAAATGATCCTGAAGCAATATTGGTATTTTCCTATGTAGGATATCTCACTGAAGAAATCCCTGTCAATAACCAATCGCAGATCAACGTGACTTTGATATCGGATATAACGCAACTGGATGAAGTGGTAGTGGTAGGGTATACAACCGTTACCCGTAGAGAGTTGACCAGTTCCGTATCTTCTGTAAACGCACGCGAATTACAGGATGTGCCTTTGAGTACAGCAGGTGAAGTGCTTGCAGGGAGACTTGCAGGGGTACAAGTAACTACTTCAGAAGGTACACCTGGTGCCGACGTCCAAATTAGGGTAAGAGGAGGAACTTCTATTACAGGTGATAACTCTCCATTGTATATTGTGGACGGGATACAGGTGGAAGATGCCCTTAATTTCTTATCGCCACAGGAAATCCAGTCAATTGATGTATTGAAGGATGCTGCCTCTACAGCCATATATGGCGCAAGAGGAGCCAATGGTGTGGTGGTCATTACTACAAAAGGCGGTACAGACATGCCAACCCAGGTATCTTATAATGGGCATATGGGCGTACGTAGCATCGTGAACACACTAGATGTGATGAATCCTTACGATTATGTAAAGTATCAGCACCAGATCTATAATTATAATACCAATGAAGATACGAGAAGGAGTTTTAGAGAGCGTTATGGCAGGTATGAAGATCTCGAACTTTATAAAGACATGCCGTTTGCTAACTGGCAGGATGAGGTATTCGGTAGAGATGCCGTAAGTCAAACACATATCCTAAACGTAATAGGGGGAACAGGGAAGACCAATTTTAACTTTAGCCTGAACCATACCGATGAAGAAGGTATTATGCTAAACTCCGGGTATGTCAGAACTTTAGCATCTTTTAAGTTCGACCACAGGGCCACAGATAAGCTTAGGCTCGGATTTACTTCACGGTATAGCCGTCAGACGGTAGAAGGTGTAGGGACTTCCAGTACAGGTACCCAAAGCTCAAACAGGCTAAGAAATGCTGTGCGTTTCAGACCTTTTGTAGCACCTGGTATGGAAAGCGTAGTAGATGAGTTTGATCCAGAATATGCCAACCTTACCAATCTCACCAGCCCGGTATTGCTAGCCAATCAAGAGCTGAGAGAGGATAATAGGAATGACGTCATTTTGAACGGTTGGTTCAGCTATGACCTTATTAAAGGATTAACCTTCAGGTCAGTATTTGGTATTAACGCTACTGACAGAGATCGTAACACGTTCAACGGAGTGGTGACCAGTATAGCCCGTCAGAACAACGACCAACCAGTAGTGCAAATGACAGGGGCTCAGTATTTGTCGTTGACAAACTCCAACACTTTGAATTATAAAACAAGGATTGGGGACGACCACAACCTGAGCATATTGGTAGGACAGGAGATCTGGCAAAGAGATTCAAAGGATCGAGGCATAACTACAAAGTGGTTGCCAGTTGATATTACTGCCGAACAAGCCTATGCAGGAATTGGCAAGGCCACCCCGCCTGCAGGACTTATACAAGATGCGCCAACTACACGTGTTGGATCAAATAGAACATTTTCTTGGTTTGGAAGTGCTGCTTATGACTTTAGAGGTAAATATAGGGCCACGGTTTCGCTACGCCGCGATGCTTCTTCTATGTTTGCTCCTGAAAACCGCGTCGGATATTTCCCTTCTGGGGCAGTAGCATGGCATATAGGAGAAGAGAATTTCATGCAAGGAGCAAGAAGCTGGCTTGATGACCTGAAATTTCGGGCCAGTATCGGTGCTGTGGGTAACAACAGAATACCTGCCGACGAGTGGAAGTCAACGTTTATGACTTCTGGAAACTATGGTTATGCATTCACGGAGTCAATAACGCCTGGAATGTATATTCCTAGGCTTACCAATAGGTCCTTGGTTTGGGAAAGCACACTTTCTCGTAACCTCGCTGTAGACTTTTCCATGTTCCGCGGTAGGTTAAGCGGTTCTGTTGAAGTATATCAAAACTCTACCAAAGACTTGCTGTTGAGAGCCAATATCCCGCCAACAAGTGGATACTCAGTCCAAACACAGAATATTGGAGAGACAGAGAATAAAGGTTTAGAGATCCAATTACAAGGGATAGTGGCAGAGGGGAATGATTTTAATTGGACGACTAATTTCAACATGGCTTTTAACAAAAATACCATATTGAATTTAGGGATAGACACTGACGGGAATCCTTTGAAAAGCTATTTGACGGAGTCAGGATGGATTCACTCAACTTATCAGGATTTCCAAGTAGAAGTAGGGCAACCCGTGGGGCAATTCTATGGATATGTAACTGACGGCTTCTATACCGTAGATGACTTTAATGTGATCAATAATGGGGATGGAACATGGGCATACCAACTGAGAGATGATGTTCCTAATAGCCAACAAGTAGCATTAGGAAACAGGGTTCCACAACCAGGTGACCTAAAACTGAAAAAGCTCAGCGACTCAGAAGACATGATGATCACCACGGAAGACAGGACTGTTCTGGGCAATGCTCAACCGAAATTCATTGGTGGTTTCAACCAACAGTTTACTTATAAGAACTTCGACTTGAGCTTATTCATGAACTTCTCCGTGGGCAACAAGGTGTACAATGCCAATAAGATTGAATATACTACTCAGTATTTGTACAGAGACAATAACATGATGGCTCTTATGAATGATCGCTGGAAGTGGTTCAATGATAATGGAGAATTGGTGACTAACCCAGATATGCTAACAGAGATGAACCAGAACACGAAGTACTGGACACCGGCTCAAGGACAGTATTTCTTGCATTCTTTTGCTATTGAGGATGGTTCTTATTTGCGTATCAGCAATTTGACGCTGGGATATTCTCTTCCAGAAAGCTTAGTGAGCAGAATTGGCATATCTAAATTCAGGGTATATGCTACTGTAAATAACTTGTGGACGATCACAGGATACACCGGATATGATCCTGAAGCCAATACGCGACGCGGTAACCCGCTTACACCCTCAGTGGACTATGCCGCATACCCACGAAGCAGGTTTATATTGGGTGGTGTAAACATTACTTTCTAACTAATAAATATTGTCTTTATGAAATTCATAGATATAAAAATAAAGTCCTTTGTCTTGAGCATGCTCACAGGAAGCTTATTGCTCTTTTCAGGCTGCGAGGATTTCTTAGATTATGAAAATCCTTCTGAAGTTTCGCAAACCCCAGTTTTTGAAAGCACCTCTTATACCATGTCGGCCCTTGTAGGGGTTTATAGTAATCTCATGGGAGATGACGCCTATGGAAGTAGGGTCTCGGTGCTTTACCCCAAAGGTGGAGAAGATTTTAAAGTAGGAGGAGATTATAACTCACTTGACCGAAGAGGTATTAGTGGGTATGGCGTGCATCCTGATAATACAGAGATGTACAGGCCGTTTTTGCAGTTTTATGCAGGTATCGAATCTGCCAATAACTTGATACAATTCATACCCGAGTCATCTCTATTTGATGGAGGCACAGAGGAAGAGCAAAGACTGATGCGCAAATATTTGGGAGAAGCACTCACGCTTAGGGCGCAGTTTTACTATGAACTGATCCGCAACTGGGGTGATGTTCCCGCACAGTTCCAGCCTTCTGCTTTGTTGGATGATCTTTACCTTCCTAAGACAGACAGGGACGTGATTTATGATAGATTACTGGAAGACCTTGCTCTTGCTGCAGATTATGTGCCGTGGAGAAGTGAGTCTGGCGATCCTGCAACAAGGATTAGCAAAGCTGCCGTAAAAGGATTGCGCGCAAGAATTGCCCTTGCACGAGGCGGGTACTCTTTACGAAGAGATCCACAGGTCATGGAGCGCAGGAGCGATTATAAAGACTATTATGAAATTGCACGAAAAGAATGCAAAGATATAATCGATAGAGGGGAAAATGGCCTGAATCCAGTGTATGAAAATCTTTTCAAAACATTGCATGGGCAGAGCCTAGATCCTACTAATGAGTGGATATTCCAAGTAGGAGCGTTTGGAGGTAATTCCCGATCTGACAGTAAGCTAGGATACGCTACTGGGATTAGAATCGCGGACAACTCTAAGTATGGAAAAGCCAACGGAGGTACAGAGGCGATCCCTACTTATTTCTATGAGTTTGCTCCTGAAGGTGATTCAAGAAGGGATGTTACATTGGCTTATTTCCAGATTGACAATGACGACAATAAAGAACTGACTACACCATTGCTGATGAGAGATGGTAAGTTCAGAAAATACTGGACCAGCATAGCGGGTACGAACCAAAACCTGGGCATCGATTGGCCGATTTTACGTTATGCAGACATTCTGCTGATGTTTGCTGAAGCGGACAATGAGTTGAACGGCGGTCCTTCTGGAGAGGCAATTACAGCCTTAGAAGAGGTGAGGAAAAGAGCCTTTGCAGGACATGAGGACAAAATGGGTGCGATCCCTACCGATTACCAAGGCTTTTTCGATGCAATTGTACATGAAAGACTGTTGGAGTTTGGAGGCGAAGGCATACGCAAATATGACCTGATCCGTTGGAACCTATTGGCTACTACAATTGAAAAGACCAGACAAAACCTGAGAGATATGATGAATCAGGAAGGAAAGTACGCTAATATCCCAACCTATATATATTATAAGAAAACACCTTTCTTGAACGCTGAATCTGTAGAGGATGAGATTGCAGGCTTTAACTTGTATGGAGGATCTGTATCTGAAGTAATGTTCAAGGCTGAGCCAGCGTCTGGCACTGGCTTGGAAGACTACATACGAGTAAGCTGGGCTGACGCCATTAAGGAAGATAATATCACAGGCGAGCTTAAAGGTTTTGCTATCAAGTTTCAGCCGAATGCCCGAGAGCTTTTCCCAATTTTTTCGGGTGTGCTTAACCAGAATTATAATCTCACCCAAGATTATGATTATTAATAGTGAAATAAAGTACTTGATTAAAAGAAATCATATGAAAAATATATTAAAATCTTATTGGCTATTATCCGCGGCTGTACTGGCTATGCTGACATTAGCCTCGTGTGAAAAGGACGACGACTTGGAAGTCGGCGTCCCTAAGCGGATGTTTACTCCTGCAAGCGAAATAAAGGCGACAAGCGCTGAAACTTCAGTGTTTTTATCGTGGCACCCATCTTTGCATACTTCAGGTATGGATGTAAGCTACACGGTAGAGGTAGCAGCCGATACGCTGTTTGAGACTGACGTAGTATTTACTACAGTGACGGATACTGCAGGGGTAACGATTACAGACCAAGATATACAGGTGAGAACACCTTATTTTGCCAGGGTAAAGGCAAATGCTAATGAAAACAGTGCCGAGTCTGGCTGGGTAGTGAGTTCCAGCTTTAGGATTAGAGGGGAGCAAATTTTCTTGCCTTTAGGCAATGCTGACATTACCCATGAAGGGGCCGTGTTGTCTTGGAGAGAATCTGCCGGTATTAGCAAAATCGTGGTAACAGCCATTGATGCTGAAGGCGAGCCTGTAGGCGGAGGCATTACAATTGATTTGGATGAAGCGGATATCCTCAACAGGCAGAAACTAATCATAGGCCTTGAGTCGGAGACACGCTATAGTGCAGAAATATTCGCCGGAGCAAACTCAAAAGGCACTATTGTGTTTACCACCACAGAAGCACTAGAAGAAGGTGTAATTGACCTCACTGGCATAACTGACCGCCCGTCTGTGCTGCAAGATACCCTTTCGCAGATTGATGCCGGTAGCATTGTACTCCTGAAAAAGGGAGTGACTTACACGATCGATGCCACGACATTGCTTGACCGTTCTGTGAAAATCATGAGCGAGGTAACATTTGAGCCAGGCAAGGCATTGGTTGACTTGACAAGCAGCAATTTTGATATCGCTGAAGGCAGTGTTATTGATTTTATAGAATTTGAGAATTTGGAGTTGATCGGTAATGGAACTGGAAACTATGTTTTCAACATAGATAATGCAGGTGATGTTGGTAAAATCAGTTTTGAGGGATGTATAATTAGAGCATTTAGAGGGGTAAGCCGTATAAAAACTCCAGATGTTACCATAACTGATTTCAATTTTAATAATACTGTTATTAGAGACGTACTAGGTTATGGAGTAGTTAATATAGATCATGCTGGTTCAAGAGTTGATAATATTAAAATCACCAACAGTACAATATATAAGGTTGAGAGAATTTTTATTAGTAAAGCAGCAAGCAATTCAATTCTAATCGATAATTGTACTTTCAACCAAGCTCCTCAAGCAACACGATATTTGGTGGATTATAACGGTGTAGATGTTACTAATGGTGTAGAGATAAATAACAGCATTTTCGGAATAGGCCTTGGAGACCCAGATGGTGACGGAGAAGTGAAAGTAAAAGGGGTAAGAACAGATAATGGTTTAGTAAGTTCAAGTAACACCTACAGCACTTCAGATTATGTAAGCACTGGAAATCACATCCCTGATCTGAAGCCTTATGCAGGTACTTCGGAAGACTTGTTTGTAGATCCAGCAAACGGCAACTTTACCATCAAAGATGACAGCTTTGAAGGCAAAGACACGGCTGGAGACCCTACAAGAGATAGAAGCGAATAAGAAAGTACTAAGACATCAGATAATAGACAATAGAAGTGAATTATTAAGATGATAGGGTAGACATTAGAGAATAGACAAATTCTCTAATGTCTTAATTCCCAAGTCTAATATCTCAAGTTTTAAGTCTTAGGTCTTAAGTCTAACATCTGCTGTCTAACATCTAAAATCCCAAAAGATGAATTATAAAATTCCACAATACCTATTTTTAATTTTAAGCTTTTTTCTGTTCATGAGCATGGCCAGTTGCAAGAGCGATGACAAAGTCGATCCTGACCAAGATGATGAGCAGATTGATGATGAAGATCCCGACTTAGAACCGGTAGATGAAGAGGCACTTGCCTTTCCAGGAGCAGAAGGTTTTGGGAAATATACTACAGGAGGCCGAGGGGGAAAGGTTATATATGTAACCAACCTACAGGATGCAGGACCAGGCAGCTTACGAGCAGCCATCGATGCTTTTGGGCCAAGGTATATTCTTTTTAAAGTTTCAGGCAATATTGAATTAAAATCCAGGCTCAACATTCGTAATGGAGACCTGACCATTGCTGGTCAAACTGCACCTGGTGATGGCATTACGATCAAGAATTATCCAGTCGTCATTCAGACAGATAATGTAATTATTCGCTTCCTAAGGTTTAGAATGGGCGATGAAGCGCAGCAAGAAGCCGATGCGCTGGAAAGCAGGTTCAATAAAAATATTATTGTGGACCATTGCTCCATGAGCTGGTCTACAGATGAGTGCGTTTCCATGTATGCCAATGAGAACACTACGCTCCAGTGGTGCATTATAGCAGAAAGCTTGAGAAACTCTGTGCATGATAAAGGAGCGCATGGATATGGCGGGATATGGGGAGGAAGAAATGCTTCATTTCATCACAACCTTTTGGCCCACCACGATAGCCGTAACCCAAGGTTGGGAGAAGAGGCTGGAAAAGCTTTTGCCCTAACCGACCTGGTCGACATGCGGAACAACATAATCTATAATTGGGTAGGCAACAGCACTTATGGCGGTGAGGCGATGAACGTAAACATCGTGAACAACTATTACAAGCCTGGCCCTGCTTCCCCGTCGGGTTCCAAAAGGAACAGGATAATCTCGATCGACAAAAATAAGAATGAAGGCACAGAGGTTTACGATATATGGGGCAAGTTCTTTATCGATGGCAACTATGTAGAGGGGAGTGCTCAAACAACTAATGATAATTGGACATACGGTGTTTATAATCAATTCCACAATAGCTACGGAACAGTGCCGGAAGAAGATAAGTTAGCCTTGAGAATTGCTACGCCCCATGAGATTGACAATAACGTGACTACCCATACTGCAGAGGAAGCCTATGGACTAATCCTTGACTACGCAGGGGCCTCTTTGGTACGAGATGCGGTCGACGAACGGGTAACCGAAGACGTACGGGAAGGTAGCTATACTTATGAAGGCTCAAACGGTAGCACAAAGGGCATTATCGATACCCAAGGTGATGTGGGAGGGTGGCCTGTCCTAGAGACATTGCCTCCACCTTTAGATAGTGCTGGTGATGGAATGCCCGATGAATGGAAAATCGCTATGAATCTAGACCCTAATAAGGATCAAGCCAACGGCAGAGATTTAAGCACAGCGTATGACAATGTGGAAGTATATATCAACAGTTTGGTAAAACACATCATCGATGCAAAAAAGTAGTTCCATAGGATATAACAAGCTGAAAGGCATGAAAATAAACCTTATAAAACTATTGTTTGCGTGTGCGCTATTATGCCCCATATTAATAGTGGGATGTAGCAAGAGCGATGATGAAGTTGGTATTATTGAGGAGGAATTGACGCCAACGGAATTCGATTTTGTAGTGGCTGCAGATGGTACAGGAGACTTTACTACCGTGCAAGAGGCTTTTGATGCTGTTCCTAATTTCAGCAGAGAGCGTGTCGTGATATACATCAAAAAGGGCACATACAAAGAAGTACTGACGTTGCATAAAAACAAAGTCAATGTTACCATAATTGGAGAAAGCGCTTCTGAGGTGATCTTGACCTTCGATAATTATGCTTCAAAGGTCAACCCAGAAACAGGCGAAGAATATGGCACCAGCGGCTCCTCCAGCAATTTTATTTACGGTGAAGGATTTTATGCCAAAAATATCACCTTCGAGAATTCAGCCGGACCTGTTGGGCAAGCATTGGCTATTTATATAGGAGGCGATAAGGCAGTATTTGTTAATTGCCGTTTCTTAGGATATCAAGATACAATGTATGGTGGAAGGTTTCGCCAATATTTCAAAAATTGCTACATAGAAGGTTCCACAGATTTTATCTTTGGGCCTTCTACGGCATTTTTTGACCAATGCCAGCTTCACACCAAAGGCGGCAGTGCTATTACGGCTGCTTCTACTGAGCCATATGTCGATTATGGCTATGTATTCAAAGATTGTTCTATTACTGGTACAGGAAGGCATATTACTACCTTGGGCAGACCTTGGAGGCCTCATGCCGCAGTAGCTTTTATTAACTGTGAAATGTCGGATGCGATAAAACCAGAAGGCTGGAACAATTGGGGCAACGCTGACAATGAAACGACAGCCCGTTATGTAGAATACAAAAACACGGGGGAAGGTGCTGCCTCTAATAAAAGAGTGGCTTGGGCAAAAGTGCTTAGTGCCGAGGAAGCCGCCGAGTTCACCATCGCCAATGTTTTGAAAACCGTGTATGCGGATACGCCAACGAAGATTGTAGATAACTGGGATCCAACCTTGGTGATCGATGAAACGGATGAGTTTTTGTCTAGGCTAATAAGCTTTGAATGAATAACTTGTAGGGTTATTTTTCATAATATACAATAGGGAATATTGGGTATGAATGAGCATGCCTATCAAACATAACACAAATGTATAAATACCTAATAGTAGGATTGATTTTTTGCTTAGCGACTTTTT
Source organism: uncultured Roseivirgaceae bacterium (assembly GCA_964440915.1). GTDB lineage: Bacteria > Bacteroidota > Bacteroidia > Cytophagales > Cyclobacteriaceae > CAMPJM01. The sequence continues at coordinate 46,450 of CAYTTV010000001.1, read as the reverse complement.
CGTTTTCTATGCAAGCGCAACCGTTGGCCTTTCCGGGTGCTGAAGGGTTTGGAAAGTTTACCACGGGAGGCAGAGGAGGAAAGGTGATAATCGTGCAGAATCTTGATGACAGTGGTACCGGAAGCTTGAGAGAGGCGATAAGGGCAAAAGGTCCTCGCATCATTACATTTGCTGTGTCGGGTACCATTGTGCTGAAATCTCCCTTAAAGATCAACAATGGTGATGTCACCATTGCTGGACAGTCGGCACCTGGCGACGGGATAGCCCTTAGAGGTTATCCGCTCAAGGTAAGCGCAGACAATGTTATTATCCGCTATATGCGATTCCGCATGGGCAATGAAAATGATATAGAAGATGATGCTATAAGTGCTATCAGGCAGAAAAATATTATCATCGACCACTGTTCTTTTAGCTGGGGCACAGACGAAGCAGCTTCATTTTATGATAATGAAAATTTTACCTTGCAATGGAGCATTATTTCAGAAAGCCTGAACAAGTCTGTGCATTCAAAAGGAGAGCATGGCTATGGGGGGATATGGGGAGGTAAGGGTGCATCTTTTCATCACAACCTATTAGCGCATCATAAGAGTCGGACTCCTAGGTTCAATGGAGCAAGAACACATAAGGAACCAGAAAAAGAGATCGTTGACTTTCGCAATAACGTCATTTATAATTGGCAGTCCAACAGTGCTTATGCGGGCGAGTCAGGCCAATACAATATGGTCAATAACTATTACAAGCCTGGCCCAGCAACGGAAAAGTCCAAGCGCGATCGGATTGTGAATCCATGGGAGCCATATGGTAAATTTTATGTGGTGGGCAATTATATGCACGGAAATGAAGACGTGACGCAGAATAATGCCCTTGGGGTAATATGTGACGATCCGTCACTGCCTCTTATAGACGCACCAATTCCTGTGATAGAAATTGACACGAAAACCGCTGCGGATGCATACGAAGCAGTGCTGGCTACTGCCGGCGCTAGTTTTCGTCGCGATGTGGTAGACGAACGGGTCGTGGAAGAAGTAAGGGCAGGAAATGCCACGTTTGGCAACGGCATCATCGATTCCCAAACGGACGTTGGAGGTTGGCCAGAATTGAAAAAAGGAGAAGCTCCATTGGATAGTGACGGGGATGGAATACCTGATTTTTGGGAGAAAGCGCATGGCTTGAACCCACACGATTCGACAGATAATGTTGCCTATTCGCTCAACCAAGCCTACACCAATATAGAAATATACTTAAATCAAATAATCCATGAAAAATAAAAGGTTCAGAATAAATAGGAGCAAACCGCTGATGGCAATAATAGCTGGCGCTTTGACTTTGGCCTCATGCAGTGGCAACAAAACAGAAAGTTCCAGTGCAAACGTAGAAGACAGTTCTACAAAAGAAATTTCTTATGCTGCTTGGATGGCAGACTCAGAGATGAAGCGCACACCAGATGCTCAGTACCTGGATTTTAGGCCGCAACCAAAATGGGAGTATACCAATGGCCTTATCTGCAGTGCTATGATGGAAGTGTATGAAGATTCAGGAGAAAAGCGGTTTTTTGATTATGCAAAGGCATATGCTGACAGTATGATCAATGAAAGTGGCGACATTAAGACCTATAAAAAATCTATCTATAACATAGACAGGATAAACCCAGGAAAATTCCTGATAGACCTGTATGAAGAAACAGGAACAGAAAAATATAAACTGGCCATAGAGACCCTCCGTGACCAGATGCGTGAACATCCTCGAACCTCTGAGGGCGGTTTTTGGCATAAAAAGGTATACCCGCATCAAATGTGGTTGGATGGGCTATATATGGGAGCTGCTTTTTTAGCCAAGTATGCTGCTGAGTATAATGAGCCTGAGCTATTCGACGATGTGGCCTTGCAGGTATATCTCATGGATAAAAATGCTTATGATAAAGAAAAGGGGCTTTATTACCACGGCTGGGATGAAAGCAGAGAGCAGGCATGGGCCGATCCCGAGACTGGTCTATCGCCTAATTTCTGGGGCAGAGGCATGGGCTGGTACGCCATGGCCATTGTGGATATCTTGGATTACCTGCCAGAAGATCACGCCCGAAGAGACCAAGTGTTGGAGATCGCACACCGTATGGCCGAAGGTATCGTGAGGTACCAAGATGAAGCTACAGGATTATGGTATCAGGTAGTAGATCAGGGAGATCGAGAAGGCAATTATTTGGAAGCTTCTGCATCCTCTATGTTCACCTACTTCTTGTTGAAAGGAACAGAGGAAGGGTATATCGATCAGAAGTTCCAAGCCAATGGCATAAAAGGGTATGAAGGCATCCTGAAAGAATTTATACAAGAAAATGAGGATGGTACAATCAGCCTTACGAGTGTTTGTGCTGTGGCAGGATTGGGAGGAAACCCATACCGAAGTGGCACTTATGAATATTATATCAATGAGACAAAAAGAGACAATGACCCTAAAGGTGTGGGATCTTTCATCTTAGCCTCATTGGTTTATGAAAATATGGATTAAAGTAGGGCCATAAGATCATGGCTAAAACTACCGTGGAAATATAAATGCTTATGCAGTTAAAGAAATTGATTTGTTTGGCCCTCGGACTTTTGGCATTCAGTGTCAATTGGACGTATGCACAGCGCTATGATTTTGTTGTAGCGCAAGATGGCACGGGCGATTTTTCCAAGGTTCAGGACGCCATCGATGCAGTGCCGAATTTGAGGGCAAACGAAACAGTCATATTTATCAAAAACGGTGAATATAAGGAAAAGCTCATCCTTCCTAGCACTAAGACCAATGTAACATTTATAGGTGAGGATGTGAATAAAACCATCCTCACCTACGATGATTATGCTTCAAAGCAAAATAGGTTTGGAGAAAATATAGGTACTTCTGGCTCTTCTAGTTTCTTTGTTTTTGGTGAGGGCTTCACGGCCAAGCACATTACTTTCGAAAACTCATCAGGGCCCGTAGGTCAAGCAGTAGCCGTAAGGATAGATGGCGATAAAGTCACGTTTGAAAACTGTCGTTTTTTGGGTTTTCAGGATACGCTATATCCTCATGGCAAAAACAGCAGGCAGTATTATAAAAACTGCTACATAGAAGGCACCACAGATTTTATATTTGGATGGTCTACCGCAGTGTTTGAAAACTGTGAGATATATTCAAAAAATGGAGGGAGCTACATTACAGCAGCTTCTACCGATGAAAATGCGGCGTTTGGTTTTGTGTTCATCAACTGTAAGCTCACAGGAGATGCACCCAAAGGAAGCGTCTACCTCGGAAGGCCTTGGCGGCCACATGCCCAAACCGTTTTTATTGATTGCTTTATGGATAAACATATCAAAAAAGATGGATGGCATAATTGGAACAAGCCTGATGCTGAAAAGACAGCTTTTTATGCCGAATACAATTCTTCGGGGCCAGGTGCAAACCCTGCCGAAAGGGTGAAATGGGCGCACCAGATGACGAAAGAAGAGATAGGAAAGTATACGTTAGAGAGAATATTTGACGGATGGATACCCGGTCAAAAAGATTAAAAGTATTGAATTTTAAAGCGAATAAATTACGATTAAATGATTATTAAAAAGCAATTAGCCTTTATAGTATTATTATGTATTGCATTCACCTTTTCTTATACGACGCAAGCTCAAAATAAGAAAGGTGAAACAGCATTGTCTTCAGTTTGGGTAGCCGATTTGGGTAATGGCACTTATAAAAACCCTATTTTACATGCAGACTATTCCGATCCTGACATCTGCCAAGTAGGAGATGACTTTTATATGACTGCCTCAAGCTTTAATGCTTCTCCCGGCCTGCCTATTTTGCATTCAAAAGATTTGGTCAACTGGACCTTGATTGGTTATGCCTTGGATAGGCAAAAGCCCGATGACCACTTTTCCAAACCTCAGCATGGTAATGGCGTATGGGCACCATCGATTCGTTACCACAATGAGGAATTCTATATCTACTATGGTGATCCGGATTTTGGGATATATATGTTGAAAACAAAAGATCCGCATGGCCCATGGGAAGAGCCTGTGCTCGTGCAAGAAGGAAAAGGGCTGATCGATCCTTGTCCGATCTGGGATGAAGATGGAAAGGCATACTTAGTATATGCTTTTGCTGGTAGTAGGGCAGGTATCAAGAGTGTATTGACAGTAAGCGAAATGAGCCCAGATGGTACAAGGCTTTTGGATAACGGACGAATAGTTTTTGATGGTCATGAAAACCACCCAACAGTGGAAGGGCCGAAATTTTATAAGCGCAACGGCTACTACTACATTTTTGCTCCTGCTGGAGGAGTCTCTACTGGATGGCAACTGGTTTTGCGTTCTAAAAACATATATGGTCCTTATGAGGAGCGCATCGTGTTGGACCAAGGAGACACGGACATAAACGGCCCTCACCAAGGTGGCTATGTAGAACTAGCGTCTGGCGAGTCTTGGTTTGTGCATTTTCAGGACAAAGAAGCTTATGGTAGGATTGTCCATTTGCAACCAATGAAATGGAACAAAGATTGGCCAGTAATGGGGGAGGACAAAGACGGTGATGGCAAAGGACAGCCCGTAATGGTATATAAGAAACCGAACGTTGGCAAAACATATCCTAAAGCTACACCACCTGATTCTGACGAGTTTAACAGTACAGAGCTGGGCCTACAATGGCAATGGCATGCAAACCCTAAAGTAACTTGGGCGTTTCCTCATGCCACTATTGGTGCGCTAAGGCTCTTTACAGCACAGATTCCAGAAGAAGCCAAAAACTATTGGGATGTGCCGAACCTATTGTTGCAGAAGTTTCCGGCAGATGAGTTCAAAGTAACGACAAAAGTGAAATTTCATCCTAATGAAAGGTTGAAAGATGAGCGGACAGGGTTGATTGTTATGGGAGAAGATTATGCCCATATCTCATTGGTGAGCAAAGAGGATGGATTATATTTAGCCTATACCGAAGTGAAGAAAGCCCATCAAGGCACACCTGAAAAAGAGCAAATTATTACAAAACTGAAAGGCAATGAGATGTATTTTCGAGTAACTGTAAACAAAGACGAAACATGCCAATTTGCCTATAGCGAAAATGGAAAGAGGTTCAAAGATGTGGGAGAGAAATTTAAGGCTGTTCCAGGAAGATGGATCGGTGCGAAAGTGGGGATTTTTGCTACAAGGCCAGATAAAATCAACGATGCAGGTTATGCCGATTATGACTGGTTTAGGGTAGAGCCTCGTTAGATAGATGCTAGACATTAGGTTTAAGACATCAGAACTATCTTCTAACTGTCATTGGAGAAACCGACGGCAGGAATTTTATCCGGATCCACTAGTGAGTGGCATAAACCGAGAGATTGTATAAAGAAGATGGAAAAGGAAGCGTGGAGTAGAAAGTGAATGATTGTACGCTGAACCGTAAACCTTAGTAAAACTTGAAAACTTTAAACTAACATAATAAAATGATGAGATACTTAATGTTGTTGGCTTTCATTGGCCTATTCAGTTGTAGTTCAAAAAAGCAGGAAACATCTACTGAAGATGCTGATGGCTTCTTGACCATCGAGGTAGAAAACCCACTCGATAAACCTAGGACAGGTGTAATGGTGCATGTTGCTGCAAAGGATTTAGGTGATTCTTTTGATGCAGCGTCCTTTGTAGTGCTAGACGGAGCAACGGAAATCCCGTCTCAATACAACAAAAAAGACACCGGTAAAGAGGGGATAGTTTTTGTGGTGGACCAATTGGATGCCAATGCCAAAAAAACCTATACCATTGGTACAGCGTCGAACGGTACTCAGACGTATAAAAAAAGGACTCAATCAGAGATTTCTGTTAGAACAGGAGGACAGTTTGAGAACAGGAAGTACGTAGGCGGTGGTCCATTTGAGAATATAGATTCATTGAGAGTGCCCGACGAACACACCGACCACTCTTTTTATATCCGCTACGAAGGGCCGGGATGGGAGTCTGATATAATAGGATACAGATTATACCTCGATTGGAGAAACGCCATCGATATTTTTGCCAAGACTACAGATGATATGGTGCTGCAAAATGTTGGTCAAGACGGATTTGACTCGTACCATGATATGGCCGATTGGGGAATGGACGTACTTAAAGTTGGGAAGTCGCTAGGGGTTGGATCGTTAAGTACGTTTCATGATGGTCAAGCCAATAGAGTGGACAAAACGGACAGCGTAATTTCAAAAATCCTGGAAAATGGTGACGTTTACTCCGCTGTGCAAAACGACTATTTTGGTTGGGAAGTAGCAGGAAGCAAAGTAGACGTGTTGAGCAAGCTAAGCATACACGCCGGCACGAGACTTAGTCATTATGAAGTTACTTTAGAAGGAGACCAATTGGACAATATGTCCACTGGCATCGGCAAAGACGATAAAGCAAAGCTATTCACCAGCGAAGGCGGAAATGGCAAATGGGGTTATATCGCCACTTTTGGCAACCAAAGCCTCAATGACGACAATTTAGGCCTGGCAGTACTATTCTCCAATGACGATTTTATGGAGTTCACGGGAGATGAATATAGCCATGTAGTGAAGTTGAAACCCAGTGCAGGCAAAGTCGATTACTACTTCTTAGGAGCTTGGGAGTTGGAACCCAATGGCATCACCCAGGAAGAAGACTTTATAGCCTATGTCAATAAGACAGCAGAAGAACTGGCAAACCCTGTAAAGGTGTCTGTGAAGTAGGAAGCGGGTTCATCCCGCAATTGCTCCATTTGGCATAACGAGGTATAAGAACATTAAACAAACAAAAATCCATTATAATGAAATTACGCAAGCATTTATTTATAGGAATACTGACACTATTGATAGTCTCAAGCTATCTGCCGGTGCATGCACAGGCTGGAGGGTCTATCCAAAATATCGACGAGGTTTATGCCAACATAGAGTTTGACATGCCGAGGGTAAAAGAGCCTACTTTTAATGACTATGCAGTAAAGATTACTGATTTCGGAGCAGTAGCGGATGGATTAACGGAAAACACTCAGGCATTTGCGGACGCCATTGAAAATGTGTCTCAAAAAGGTGGAGGAAAGGTAGTGGTTCCTCGAGGAATTTGGCTTACTGGCCCAATTGTGCTCAAAAGCAATATTAATCTACATGTAGAAGAAGGAGGGCTGATCGTTTTCAGTCCTGATAAATCAAAGTATCCTTTGGTAAAAACCAGCTTTGAAGGGTTGGAGACTTATCGTAGTCAGTCACCAATTTCTGGCAGGGATTTAGAAAATATTGCCATTACAGGGAGCGGGGTCATAGATGGTTCAGGAGATGTTTGGCGTCATGTAAAGCGAGGAAAGGTTTCGCCTTCACAATGGAATGCCCTTGTGAGGTCTGGCGGTGTCGTCAGTGATGATGAAAAAGAATGGTATCCATCCGAAACTTTCAAAGAAGCCATTAAATTAACAGGCAATTTCAATGTCCCTGCTTTTAAAACACGTGAGGAGCACGAAGCTGTAAAGGAGTTTTTACGTCCGGTCATGGTGAGCTTGATCAACTGTAAGAAAGTATTGCTAGACGGTCCTACGTTCCAGAATTCTCCTGCTTGGAATATCCACCCGCTGATGTGTGAAGACGTTACCATCCGCAACTTGACGGTCAGAAACCCTTGGTACTCTCAAAATGGTGATGGTCTTGATCTAGAGTCATGCAAAAATGTGGTGATTTATAACAACAACTTTGATGTGGGTGATGATGCCATATGCTTTAAGTCTGGTAAGAATGAAGATGGCCGAAAAAGAGGGATCGCGACAGAAAATGTTATTGTAAAGAACAACATCGTGTATCATGGACATGGAGGTTTTGTGGTGGGTAGTGAAATGTCTGGCGGAGTAAAAAATGTGCATGTTTCCCATTGCACTTTCATCGGTACAGATGTGGGTTTGAGATTTAAAAGCACAAGAGGCCGTGGTGGTGTTGTGGAAAATATCTATATCTCCAATATCAACATGATCGGGATACCTACAGAAGCTATCCGATTCAATCTGTTTTATGGTGGAAAATCTCCTGTGCCAGAAGAAGGTGAGGAAACCACAGAGGTAGAACAAGCATTAATGCCTGTCACAGAAGAAACCCCTTCTTTCAGAAACATCACAATCAAAAATGTAGTGTCAACAGGTGGCGGTGCTGGCGCAGTCTTTCAGGGCTTGCCAGAGATGAAGGTGCAGAACGTAGTCATGGAAAACTTGACACTTGAAGGAAAAAAAGGCATCACCTTAATAGATTCCGATGGCATTACTTTGAAGGATGTGAAAATGCTCAATGAGACAGGTGCGGCACTTACGATATACAATAGCAGTGATGTAAATGTGAGCAACTTTTCCTTTAATGAAAGAGAGGATGGACCAGAAGTAAGAGTACTGGGTACGGCTACTGCTGCTATCAATTTAGATAAAAACAGCATATCTGCAGCACAACTTGAAACCGGAAAGGAAGTAAAGAAAAAGACGGTAAAATTTAAGAAGTAAATGATGATGATTGATTGAAACCGATATTGCGCAAACCTGTAAGGGTATTTCATCGGGCCGATAAATGTGTGATCTTTATCGGCCCGGCGCAAATCATCCTATCCCGACAAACCAAGCTTCATGAAAAAGATATTTTTACCATTGCTCTTGGTAATATTGCTCCCTTTGATAGCCTTTTTACAACAAGCACCCATTGCAATCTATATGGTGGGGGATTCAACCATGGCCGATAAGCCCTACAGTAGTGGCAATCCTGAAAAAGGATGGGGACAAGTATTTCCTCTATATTTTAAGGAAGGCATAAAGATTGAAAATCACGCCAAGAATGGCCGCAGCTCTAAAAGCTTTATCGACGAAGGGTTGTGGGACGTTGTATTGGAAAAGTTAAAGCCTGGCAATTATGTAATCATAGAGTTTGGTCATAATGATCAGAAAAGAGAGTCTCCTGAGCGATATTCAGCCCCTGAGACTGATTACCGTAAGAATTTAGAAAAGTATGTGCGAGAAACTAGGGCCAAAGGAGGAATACCTGTTTTGGCTACCCCTATCATGAGGCGACGATTCGATGAAAATGGCAAGTTCTATGATACACATGGCAAATATCCCGACGTCGTTCGAGCAATAGCCAAAGAAATGAATGTGCCGCTGCTAGACTTGCATAAAAAAACCGAGGAGCTCCTGACCACTTATGGAGCAGACCGGTCAAAAGAACTTTTTCTGCACATCCAACCAGGAGAATATGCCTCATTGCCCAAGGGGAAAGAAGATGATACGCACCTTTCCGCTATTGGTGCTTTCAAAGTGTGTGACTTGGCAGTAGAAGAAATAAAGCACGCCGTACCTGAATGGCTACCATACTTAAAAAATTGAGATGGGTAATGGATCGTCATCTCGGAATTTACTCAGCTTTAGCGAGTCAATATCCGAGATCCTCAAGGATATGAGCAATGCGCCATTGGGTTCATGTTGAGTGAACGGATTGAAATTTAAGAGATAGAGAGATAGAAGACACCAGACGTAAGATGCAGTTGGCAATAGGCTGTAAGCAAACACAAATCATTTTTGCTTTATCCTCGTAGATCGTCATCTCGGAATTTACTCAGCTTTAGCGAGTCAATATCCGAGATCCCTAA
>CAYTTV010000001.1:34086-36757 GCA_964440915.1 uncultured Roseivirgaceae bacterium | reverse complement strand
GATCGTCATCTCGGAATTTACTCAGCTTTAGCGAGTCAATATCCGAGATCCCTAAGGATATAAGCAGCGCGCCAATGGGTTCATGTTCGGTGAACGGATTGAAATTTAGATATTAGATAGAAGACACCAGACGTAAGATGCAGTTGGCTGTAAGTAAGCACGAATACCTTTGATGTAAAGAAAGATAAACAATGAAATATATCCACATTTTAATTGGAGGGCTTTTGTTGCTATTTGGCGAAGTATATGCCCAAACAAAAAACACCGATTTAAAGCTCTGGTACGATGCGCCTGCATCGAACTGGAATGAAGCTTTGCCCATTGGTAATGGCCGATTGGGAGCGATGATCTTTGGAAATCCCACAACCGAAAGATTGCAACTAAATGAAGAGACCGTTTGGGCCGGTGAGCCTGGCAACAACCTTCCCAAAACAAATTTTTATGAAGCATTGCCGCAGATCCGCCAACTTATTTTCGAAGGAAAATATAAAGAGGCAGAGAACCTGGCTATGCAAAAGCTCCCCCGACAGGTTCCTGAAGACAACAATTATGGCATGCCCTATCAGCCTGTAGGAAATCTTTCCCTAACATTTCCTGGACATGAAGAAGTTCAGGACTATTATCGTGACCTGGACATAGCCAATGCCATCGCCACCGTCACCTACAAATTAGACGGAGTGTCTTACAAAAGAGAGGTGTTTGCCTCCTTCCCCGACCAGGTCATCATCTTGAGAATTACCGCCGACAAGCCCGGAAGCATTACATTTGATCTTCATGCCGACAGTCCTCACCTGAGCCATGACGTAGAGGCAAAAGGAGATATGCTGATATTATCAGGGATTTCAGGTGATCATGAAAATAAAAAAGGAAAGGTAGCTTTTGAAACACTTGTCGAACCTAAGTTGGAAGGAGGGACATTGGTGGCAAGTGATGCTGGCCTTCAGATAAAAGAGGCAGATGCGGTAACTATCTATATTTCGATAGGAACCAATTTTAAAAGCTATAACGATTTAACCGCTGATGCCCATAAAGAAGCTTTAAAGCATTTAAAGAAAGCAAGAAAGAGAGCGTATGCAAAGGCTAAAACAGCCCATGTGGAAGATTATAAGCAACTATTTGACAGGGTTTCACTTGATTTGGGAGCGACATCAGCAGCTCAAAAGCCTATGGATGTTAGAATAAGGGAATTCGCAGAGGGAGAAGACCCAGGTTTAGTAGCGCTATATTTTCAATTTGGACGTTATTTGCTTATTGCTAGCTCTCGACCCGGCAACCAACCTGCCAATCTGCAAGGGATTTGGAACGACAAGGTTTCACCGCCTTGGGATAGCAAGTACACGGTGAACATCAATACCGAGATGAACTATTGGCCTGCTGAAGTCACCAATCTGTCAGAGTTGCACGGGCCACTTTTTGATATGTTGAAGGACCTCTCTATAACTGGCCAAGAAAGTGCTAGGGAAATGTACAATGCAAGAGGCTGGAACATGCACCACAACACGGACCTATGGCGTACTACCGGTGTAGTAGACGGTGCGTTTTATGGACTTTGGCCTATGGGTGGTGCTTGGCTAACACAGCATCTCTGGCAACATTATCTATATACGGCAGATCAGAAGTTTTTGAAGGAAGTCTATCCCATTTTAAAGGGAGTGACACTGTTTTATGTAGATATTTTGCAAGAGGAACCTGATCATAAATGGCAGGTGGTAGTGCCTTCTACCTCTCCAGAAAACCGGCATCCGGGTGGAACATCATTAGCCGCAGGAACAACAATGGACAACCAGTTGGTTTTTGATGTGTTTTCAAATTTTATAACGGCTGCTGGTATTTTGAATCAGGATGCTGCTCTAGTGGATACCGTGAAGCATAAGCTCGATCTTCTTCCACCTATGCAAATAGGACAGCATGGGCAATTGCAGGAATGGATGCATGACTGGGATAGACCTGATGACAAGCATAGGCATATTTCTCACTTGTATGGATTGTATCCTAGCAACCAAGTGTCTCCTTTTAGCCACCCAGAATTATTTGATGCTGCAAGAACTACGCTTGTCTATCGAGGAGATAGATCAACAGGTTGGTCTATGGGTTGGAAAGTGAATTTCTGGGCCAGATTGTTGGATGGCAATCGTGCTTTTAACCTGATTCAGGAGCAGCTCACACCTGCAGGAGAGGAAGAGTCAGGCCAGAATGGGGGCACATATCCCAACCTTCTTGATGCCCACCCACCTTTCCAAATAGATGGCAACTTTGGTTGTACGGCTGGCATAGCGGAAATGCTCTTGCAAAGCCATGATGGTGCCATACATTTGCTGCCTGCCTTGCCCGATAGATGGGAAGCAGGAGAGGTAAAAGGGTTAATGGCTCGAGGTGGTTTTGAACTGGATATAATTTGGGAAAATGGAAAGGTGAAACAAGTGGCTATCGAAGCTAAAAATGGCGGAAACTGCCGAATTAGAGCTGCAAATCCTTTAAAATCAAGCAGTGGACAATTGAAGGTGGCTTCTGGCATCAACCCTAATCCTTTGACACAACCTGCGGGCATTAAAGACCCATTGGTCAGCAAAAAGGCAAAGCTCAATAGCCTTGACCTATTAGCCACTTATGTATATGATTTAGATACAAAAAAAGGAGAGCGATACATTCTCTTCGGAGAGTAGCATGTTTT
>CAYTTV010000001.1:18948-33986 GCA_964440915.1 uncultured Roseivirgaceae bacterium | reverse complement strand
ATTTAGATACAAAAAAAGGAGAGCGATACATTCTCTTCGGAGAGTAGCATGTTTTTATTTTGATGTACGGTGAATAGGATAAATGTAATGAACTGGAAAAAGAGTATGTTGGCTAGGATCCTCACAACGAAAAGAAAGTTTTGGTATGGGCTGTTGGTTTTAGTGCTGTTAGGCCGTCCAGCCATTTCTCATCCACATGACTACGATATGGTAGTGGCTCAGGATGGAAGTGGTGATTTTATCACAATTCAGGCGGCTATTGATGCAGCAAAAGCCTATCCAGACGCTCAAGTTGTTATATACATAAAAAATGGCGTGTATAAGGAAAAAGTGCAGGTATATTCATGGAATACCAAATTGTCGTTGATCGGGGAAGACATGGATAAAACGATCATCTCGTATGACGACTATTTTGACAAGATCGACCTCGGTAGGAACAGCACTTTTCATACTTATACACTGCAAGTGAGAGGTAACGACTTTTATGCCGAAAACCTGACTATTGAAAATAATGCTGGGCCTATAGGTCAGGCGGTTGCCTTGCATGTAGAAGCTGATCGTACTATCTTCTTTAACTGCCGCTTTATAGGGAATCAAGACACTATTTTTGCTGCCGGAGAAGGATTCAGGCAGTATTTCAAAAATTGCTACATTGAAGGGACCACGGATTATATCTTTGGTCCAGCCACAGCAGTATTTGATAATTGTGAGATTCACTCAAAGGCCGACTCCTATATCACGGCTGCTTCTACTCCTGAAGGTGAGGCGTATGGTTTTGTTTTCTTAAATGCTCATCTTACCGCTTCAGAAGCAGTGCAAATGGTTTACCTTGGCAGACCGTGGAGAGAGCATGCCCGTACGGTTTTTATTCATTGTGAGATGGGAGCGTTTATTCGGCCCGAAGGTTGGCACAACTGGTCGAAGCCTGAAGCAGAAAAGAAGACCTTTTATGCCGAATATGGCGCTACTGGTCCCGGAGCAAATCTTGAATCGAGGGTAGATTGGTCCCATCAACTCAATAAAAAAGCATTGAAAGACTATACCATAGAAAAGATATTTAAAGGATGGGATGCCAATGAAGATATTGACATACAGAAGTATAAAAAATATTAGCTTACAATTTGATTGGCTATTTTCTTACTTTACGAATATGAAAAAGATATTAATTTTAATTGCATGGTTGCCTCTGGTAAGTTTCGGTCAAGAGCAAGAAAACTATCCACGCGATACTTCTTATACTGTTTACAGTGTTTATAAAAAATTGCAAAAACGGCACCCTTATGTTGAAATGGTGCTGCCCGAATTGCCGGAAAATGTGACCCACCAAAAGGATATTGTGTATCGTGAAATAGGAGAGAGAAGGCTGAGGTTGGACGTCTTCCATGCAAAACATGAAAAGTCAGTGGCACAACCCAGTATATTATTAATACATGGTGGAGGCTGGAGGACAGGAGATAAGTCCCTCATGTTTCCTTTGGCAGAGCAGCTTGCTTCAAGAGGTTATACCGTAGTTGTGCCAGAGTACCGACGTTCCATAGAAGCCATGTATCCTGCTGCGGTACATGATCTGAAAACAGCCATTCGATGGATGAGAGAGAAATCCTCAGAATATCCGATAGATACCAATAGACTGGTGGTGATGGGGTGCTCTGCAGGCGGGCAGCTTGCCGCCCTATTAGGCACCACAGGTGATTTGGATAAGCTGGAGGGAGATGGCCCGTACCAGCAACATAGCAGCGCGGTTCATGCGATTGTTGACGTAGACGGTGTTTTGGCTTTTATCCATCCAGAGTCTGAAGAAGGGCTGATGGCATCGCAATGGCTAGGAGGATCCTATGACGACCCAACACCCAACTGGGCAGAAGCTTCCGCACTTACTCATGCAGGGAAAAATACACCTCCTATTTTATTTATCGGTAGTGGTAATCCACGTTTCTTATCCGGAAGAGCGGATATGATCAACATCCTAGAAGAGCATGGCATTTATAACGAAACAAAGATATTGGAACAAGCACCACATTCCTTTTGGCTTGTACATCCTTGGTATGAGACCACCTTGGAAATAGCAACAGGATTTTTAGGTAAAATATGGAAACATCAAGAATAGGGCATTCTTAAAATTTAAGTTATGAAAATCGAACATTTTGCGATTAACGTAGCCAAGCCCGTAGAGATGGCGGATTGGTATGTAAAATACTTGGGACTAAAAATTGTACGGCAAGCAACTGTGGCACCTTTCACTACTTTTTTAATGGACGACAGTGATCAAATAATGTTGGAAATTTACTGTAATCCAGCAGACGAGGTGCCAGATTATAGAAGCCTGAATCCCTTGATAGTCCATTTGGCCTTTGTGTCTGAAGATCCTGCACAAGATGCAGAAAAGTTGCAGGTTGGGGGTGCCGGATTGGTGTCGGACCAATACTTAGAAGACGGATCTCACCTCATCATGATGAGAGATCCATGGGGCTTGGCGATCCAGTTGTGTAAAAGAGGTGTGCCCATGCTGCCCTAACGAATACAGGCTAATGTCTGCTTGGCAGTTAATGATTTAACTTCCCTGATTATGTTGGTCTAGATCAGGAAAGCATATTTATATCGAGTCTCAAATCTATCATCCAATATCTATCTTCTAAAGTTATCTGCAATTCTTCCAACCATTTTATTAAATGAAAGTTGTAGAGTAAACAGCAGGATTATGACAACCTTACAAGAAGATATTAAAGATTGGATCCGTTATGGATATGACAGAGAGGCCAGCTATATGTTTGTGATAAAAGACGAACTTAATGCCAATCATTGGCCCTATTGGGTAAATAAGGGAGACAATGTGGAAGTAGTAAGAACGATGATCGAAGAAAACCACGGCAAGATTATAGATGAACTAAACATGGAGATTCGACTTATTTTCCTCAATGGAATTGGGAGTTAAAATAAATGAAGCCTGTTTAAGCACGTCATCTCATTTTATAGGTTCTAAAGTCAGAAAAATGGACTCATAAAACACAATCTTTCAATTGTTTGCCCCTAGCGCCCACTATTGAATTTAAAAGCACTGTTTCCCGGCGAGGCAATAGATTGACTTTTTATCCTTAGAAAAGACTATTAGGTTTTACTTATACGAAGCTTTGTCTGTTTTTTTCTTTGCTTACGGCAAGCCCTTCCAAATATTCGACTAGGTTATGCTCAAATTCCAAATTGAGCTTTTTTCTGATACGATACCGTGCGGTTTCTACCCCTCTTACAGAGATATTCAACATAGGAGAGATTTCCTTATTGGTAAGGTTCATTTTTACAAAGGCGCATAGGCGAAGTTCTCTTTGAGTAAGACTGGGGAACAATGTTCTTAGTTGCATGAAAAAGTCTTGGTGCACTTTCTCGAAATTTGCTTCGAAGACTTGCAAGTGAGCTTCGTCCGTCATGTGATGGCTTATTTTGGCAATCATTTCCCTGATCTTTCTTCGAGATTCTTCATTTCTAGCAGTAGCTCTCATCTCTTTAAGATCTTCCCTTATCGCAGCTATTACTTCCCGTTTCTTTACAAGAAGCATGGTATGGTTGGCTAATTCCTTGCTTTTATGGATAATATCTTCCTCTAAAAGGGCCTTGTCTTGATAGATTTTTTCTCTTTCAGATTTCAACCTCATTTGTTGTAGCTCTAGTTCCAGCAGTCGACGGGCATTTTGTTCTTCTTCCCTAGTTTTACTGCTTTCAATACGAATTTTTCTTTTGATCAAGTAGGTCATAAAGGAAATAAGGAGGCTTAGGAGTATGGCGTACATTGCCCATGCCCACCAGGTGTGATACCAAAAGGGGAGAACCTCAAATTTATAGGATTGTTCTTGTCCCTCCATTCCAAGTAAGCTCCTGCTTTTCACCTTGAATGTATAAGTGCCAGGCCGCAAGTGATTAAACTCAATAAAAGGAGAATACTGCCAAGAAGACCAGCGGCCATCAAGTCCCTCCAGCATATAGGCATATTGTATGACTGCATCGTTTTGCATACCTGGTGCGGTATATTCAAAACGTATGAGTGCTGTATTGTTAGACAACTGTGGAGTAGTCTCAGGCAATAGTGGAAGCCAAACGGTATTCTGCTCTTTTGTGTAGGATACACTGGTAATGTTAGTAGGCGTCTTTCTTCTGCTTTTTCTGTAGTTCAGGTCAAAGAGATACAGGCCCGTTTTGTTACCAAGCAGCAGTTGCTCGTGGGAAAGGGGGATAATGCATTCCATGCCTCTATTGAAGGTGCCCTTGAATTGTAGAAAATAATCTGTTTCAAGCCTGGGATTATGGGCACTTGTAACAAAATACCCCACTTCATCATCTTGGACAACCCACGTTTTCCCTTCGTGCTGCAGTAGTTTTCTGGTATTGATATTAGGGTCTAGGATATTGTTCAGCCGCTCAAATGGCACAAATTCATTTTTCGATTGATCGTACTCATACACTCCGTAATTGGTGGTAAAAACAGTATGCTGCTCCCATTTATATACGTTAACGTTGAAAGGAGAAGGAAGACCATTTTGAGTGGTGAAGTGTTCGAGAGAGGTAGCACGTTTCAGTTCCTCATCGAGTGTAATCCGGAAGACCCCTTTATAGCCATGGCATACCCAATATATGCCAGGAGTTTCCGTTTCCATGATGTCTCTAGAAGACTCTTCAAACCCCTCTATCTTTCCATGCGAGGTCCATTGGCCTTCTGGAGACCGCTTAATCACATAAAGCCCTGCATAAGCAGCAGCAAAGTAGGTGTTGGGATAACCTTCTACAGGCACTACTTTCCAGATTCCCGAAAAGTCTCCGATCTTTTGGGCTGTGCCATCGGTGATGATAAACAAGCCTTTGTCGTGGCCGACCAAAATATCTCCTTCAATATTTCTCAGGGTCCATCCTTGCCCTTCTAGACCATCTATTTTGGAGAAATCGGGCCTAGATGCATAAATATCGTCTGCGAGAAACACACCTTGGTTCGTAGCAAGGTACATTCTTGCACTATCGATGAGGACATCATAAACCGATGCATGCTCAAAGAGTGTCGTCACAGGAGAAGTGATGTTGATGCAATCCAGGCCATTGTTCAATAAGGCCCAAATATTGCCTCTGCTGTTCTGAAACAGAGAGAGCACTGTTTTATCTTGTATGCGATCATAATTGTTTTCGTTGATGTATCGCTGGCCTTTCCTGTCCAAAATAACTATTCCAGCGCTCAATGTGCCAAAGTAGTACAAGCTATCATTCGATTGCATAGCACATTCTACTCGATCTTTTGCAGTGTCAAGAAAGAGCTTGGTCCAAAGCCTGGAACTTTGGCTGTGCAGCTCAAATTGGAATATCTTTCCAGACCTTGCAGTAGCCAAAATCTGATTAGGATTATCGGTAGGAAGGATGGCGACGATTTCTTCCCCATCATATTGCGCTGGCATAAAATAGGGTATAAAGCGCATCTTGGTGATATCCAGCATGAAGATACCATGGTCTACATCTTGCACAAAATATTGGTTGTTGACGATAAACGACCGTATAAAGGACTGTTTGGATGGAACCGTCGTTATTTTGTTGCCTTCAATAATAATGAGCTTACTAAAACTCCTGTAGATGATCCTGTCCTTAAAATAATGGACCTGCCATAGATTTTCAATCTGTGGATCATTAAATTTTAAGGTGTCTAGTAAGGATTCATAGAAATAGCGACCCTCCGGATCTTTTTTGATCATGCCAAATTCATTAAAACCACCAGCATATACAGTGCCTGCAGAGTCGATTGTGAGGCTACGAATGGAGGAGTTGTTGGGAAGACTGACTTGATGCCAGCGCTCGCCGTCGTAAATAACGCATCCGTCATTGTTTCCAAAATACATGACGCCTTCTTTGTCTTCACATACCGTCCAGAACTGAGGGTCAGCGTGAAAATCCTTGCGATTATAGTGGCTGATGCCCGGAAGCCCTTTGAGCTTCGGTACAACAACAGGTGCTATATTTGATGAAAAACCATAGCTTGGCAATGTCACAAGTATGATTATACATGAGAACAATGCTGGGATGAAAGAAAGGTTACGAGAAGAGTAGATTTGCTTCAGATTCATCAAATTTAAATAAGAATTATTTTCGCATTCTCTTATTAAATGTGCTTCAAACACTTTAAAACGAGCGATTTTGAACCAAATGCGAAATGTAATATAACAAAAAAGATGATGAATTTACAAAAAATGAAGTTCGGAAAATCTAGCACCTGATCGTGGCTGATCAGCTCCCCGATATGACCATTAAGCGCTTAAGTGTATTACAGGACAAAGTGGTTTTACCCACCTACAGCCTTTACCACCTGCATTTTAGTCTGGCGCCTTCTGTCTGACATCTGCTCTATCCTTGCCAACTGTCAGTTGCCTACATTTGCCTTAAGCCTAATATCTGGCGTCTACCATCTTTGTCAGGTTATTGCCTATCAACTGCATCTTACGTCTTCTATCTAAAATCTTCTGTCTTTCTTCCGTCTACCTCACCTACACAGCTTAGCAGCACCTTTGCCATCGACCATTTCACCAAACCATACCACCGCGTACTGTTCATAAATGGCCACACCAATAGCATTCCATTCCACTTGATCCCACATGCCGTCGTTAATAATGATCGGATTGTGGCTCTTGCTCTGTTGCCAGCCTTTCAGTGCCCCATCGGCTTGGGCAGCCGCAGAATGCCAGTACACGATTTCGTATCCTGGGCTTTCATATCCGGCTATTTCTTTGGGCTTGTCCCACATGCAAGCGGCTTGCTTGTGGTCGTTCGTATAGCAGCAGCTCGTCCAGTTGCCTTTGTTAGACCAGCTATGCGGGTTGCACTTGTCACTTTTTTTATAGTTTTCCATCAGGTCTACAGCATGGAGTTTGGCTACTTGGGTGAGGGAGGAAGAAATAGGCACTGCCTTTAGTTTTTTCGTTTTCCGGTAGGCATTGATAATGTCGTACAACTTCTTTTCTTCTGGGCTTAAGCACACCTCCTCTACTGTAGTGGAGGTAGAGGGTTCTGCAACCTTGACAAATGGTGAAAAGAAAGAGATCAATAAATATACAATAATGTGAAGGGTCATAATCTTGATAAAGCTGTTTTTGAAAATCTATACGGTAATGTTTTTTGATCGGGAAAAGTTCTTTCTTCTGGCATGTTTTATTGAATACTTTTGAAAAACGTTTGAAGCAGGCTTTTATGATACGTTACTTCTTTTTACTCCTTATATAATCTAAACTTATGAGTTAACCTCAAAAAGGACAATTTGGAAGGACGGAACAGCTTGCTCCACACTTGAGTTGGGGTCAGGTTGCCCATTCGATCTGGATGTCTAGCTAGCCTAATCTTAATCTAGGCCGAGATATAGGTGGCTACTCATTGTGCCTTCGCTCTTCTCTTTCGTCACATTTGCGATATGATGTTATTCCATTCCTTTTTGTGTTCATACTTTAATGCAGCGTCAATTTCAATGCTGTTTACATAGTTTTTAATAATTCTGTAGCGATAGCCCGGCCACCGCCCTAAGTTTCTTTTATTTGGAGGTATAGTGTGGGAGGATGAACCTTTGTGTGGAGGTGTTTCGGGTAGAATCGTTATATTTGCATACGAAATTTCTGAAATGGTGTGGCCTTGTGTTTTGCCGCCATTTCACTGTAATCATGCTTTCAATAGATTTGTTCGCCTGCATGGGCGATGAGACTTTTAAACCTGTTAAAATACCAAAATGACAAACAAAACTTCGAGAATCATCTATACGATCACGGATGAAGCGCCTGCACTGGCCACGTATTCTTTGTTGCCGATCATTAAAGCCTATACGAGCCCTGCGGGGGTAGCGGTGGAGACCAGAGATATTTCACTTGCGGGAAGGATATTGGCGAACTTTCCGGACAACCTTACGGAAGACCAAAAGATCGGGGACCACCTTGCCGAGCTTGGTAAGCTTGCCAAAACGCCAGAAGCCAACATTATCAAACTTCCCAATATCAGTGCGTCTATCCCACAGCTTACGGCGGCGATCAAAGAACTGCAATCTCAGGGCTATAATGTGCCTGACTATCCTGCCGAACCGAAGACGGAGGCTGAGAAGGAGATAAAGGCACGCTATGCAAAAATACTGGGCAGTGCCGTGAACCCCGTGCTAAGGGAAGGTAACTCAGACAGACGGGTGGCGGATGCGGTGAAGGAGTATGCCAGGAAGAATCCTCACTCGATGGGGGCATGGTCTGCTGACTCTAAAACGCATGTGGCGCATATGAACGAAGGGGATTTCTACGGCAGTGAGAAGTCGGTGATAATAGAGCATGCCACGAAGGTGAAGATTGCGTATGAAGGAGCGGATGGGCAAAAGGCTACTTTGAAGGAAGGCTTGGCGTTACAAACGGGCGAGGTGATCGATGCGGCTGTGATGAGCAAAAAGGCACTTCGTGCGTTTTTTGAAAAAGAGATTGCGGACGCCAAAGCGCAGGATATTTTGTTGTCGCTGCACTTGAAGGCGACGATGATGAAGGTGTCTGACCCGATTATGTTTGGGCATGCGGTTACGGTTTTCTTCAAAGAGGTGTTTGAGAAGCATGCAGCGACTTTTGCTTCGATAGGGGTGGATGCAAGAAACGGACTAGGGGATGTGTATAACAAGATCCAAGCGTTGCCTGCCGACAAGAAAGCCGAAATTGAGAATGATATTCAAGCGGTATATAAATCGCAGCCTGCGCTGGCGATGGTGAACTCTGACAAGGGAATTACCAACTTGCATGTGCCGAGCGATGTGATTATTGATGCCTCTATGCCTGCGGCTATTCGCTCGTCGGGAAAGATGTGGGGGCCTGATGGCAAGTTGCACGATACAAAAGCGATGATCCCTGACCGTTCTTATGCGGGCATATACCAAGAAATGGTCCAATTCAATAAGGAGAATGGTGCATTTGATGTGACCAAAATGGGTACAGTCCCGAATATTGGCCTGATGGCGCAGAAGGCGGAAGAATACGGTTCTCACGACAAGACTTTCCAGATTGAGGGAGCTGGCGTGGTGAAGGTGGTGGATGAGGCCGGCGCTGTGCTGATTGAGCATAAAGTAGAGGAAGGCGATATTTGGAGGATGTGCCAGACGAAGGACCTGCCGATTCAGGATTGGGTGAAGTTGGCTGTGACCAGAGCGCGGATTACAGGTACGCCTGCAGTATTCTGGCTGGATCCAAACAGGGCACATGATGCCAACTTGATAAAGAAAGTGAATAAATACCTAGCCGACCATGATACTAACGGCCTGGATATAAAAATAATGTCTCCAGTGGAGGCGATGCGCTACTCTTGCGAAAGGGCGAAGGATGGAAAGGATACGATTTCTGTAACGGGCAACGTGTTGCGGGACTATTTGACGGACTTGTTCCCGATCTTGGAGTTGGGCACCAGTGCCAAGATGCTTTCGATCGTGCCGTTGCTGGATGGCGGTGGGCTGTTCGAGACGGGTGCTGGCGGATCTGCGCCCAAGCATGTGGAGCAGTTTGTAGAAGAGAATTATTTGAGATGGGATTCGTTGGGCGAGTTTTTGGCACTTGCAGTTTCGCTAGAAGACTTGGCGTTTAAGACCAAGAATGAGAAGATTGCGGCATTGGCAGAGGCCTTGAACAAAGCCAATAGTAAGTTCTTGGAGAATGACAAATCTCCGGCAAGGAAGATTGGTCAGATAGACAACCGTGGAAGCCATTTTTACCTGGCCCTGTATTGGGCACAGGCGTTGGCTGAGCAAAGCAAAGATGCTGAACTGAAAGCGAAGTTTGAGAAGTTGGCCAAGGACCTGACGGATAATGAAACCAAGATCGTAGAAGAGCTGAACGGCGTTCAAGGTAAAGGAGTAGATATAGGTGGCTACTACCATCCTGACGCAGCAAAAGTGGACAAGGCGATGCGCCCAAGTGCTACGTTGAATGCGGCATTGGAGGGTTTGTAGTTTTTGTAATTTTTGAATACGAATAGAGAAGGCTGCCTGAGCAATTGGGCAGCCTTTTTTTTGTGCGCCCGCACAAGTTCATTATCTATAGGGTTAAAGTCCCAAGCGGGCTTATTTTGGCGGGAACCGTTAGCTTAATGCATGGGTCTTCCTGGTGACAGAGAATCTGAAGGAACTGAAGGAAGCAAGCGACAAAAGTGACGGTATTCCTACACAGTAGATGCCGCCGGTGCCACGTTATCTTTTCTCAACACTTACACTGCTCTTTTTTCCCTCCAAGATTGATCTTACGACCCATCTGATGCCGTTCTGATCGGTGGCTTCATAGCTATTTCTGCCGCCACCTTTCGTCTTGGCACAGTGGTAGGTCCCTTGGACCTCTTCTAATTGAGCAGTAAATGCTTGAAAAGTAGCCTCCTCTACACTCCTGCCTTCTATAGTATAAGATGTGGTTATCGGTCCGTTAAGTTTATCTGACGAGTTGTCTTGAGCCATAATTTCTTTATCATTGATCGTGCAAAGATGAATTAATATTGCAAAAGTAAATATTCGAAATGATGTAGATATGCGCTTCATTATCGTAAAGTTTAAATGACAGTAGCCTATTCTATCAGGCATTCTTATGAGCCAATTGCAATAAAACAATAAAGTCCATTAATAAAGCTAGTGAAAATATGGACGAGGTGCTAATTTTTAAAATATTTTTTATTTATCTTCTGATGGTTGACGGAAGCGTCTTCCTCCTTCGAATGCGCTATCCTATTATTGTTCGGAAAGTGAGGTTTACTCTGGGTTGATTTAGATGCTTTTTTGGAGGTAGCCGATGCAGCCAATGGGTTTGTGTTTCTCCCTTCATCACGAGCAAGCTGCCGTGGGCCAATATCAGTTCCACTTTTTCTTTTGAAGTTTTATGTTTGAAAGCAAATTTCCTTTCTGCTCCAAAACTTAAAGAGCCAATGGCGCCATTCTTTTTCAGGTTGCGTTCACCATCGCTATGCCAGGCCATTCCTTCTTCTCCGCTGTGGTAGAGGTTCAGCAAACATGCATTGAACGTTTCCCCCGATTGACCCTCGACCAGCTCTTTTAATGACAACAATAGGGGTGTCCATGGCAGGGCCAATTTAGTGACTTTGGAATAAGTGTAGGAAAATGGTTTGTCTCCGTGCCATGCCACTTTTCGTTTTGTGGCAATCTTTTTTCCGAAAACAATTGCCTCATCATTTTTCCATGCAATTGTTTGCTGCAACTGCTGGAACAGTTCATCGGCTTTGCTTGGTGCTATGATGCTGCCATAATAATTTGCCGTACCATCTTTTGGCAGTAAGTTTCGTTGGGGATCGATTAGGTTGTCAAATAATTCCATATTCCTTTTGTTCTCAGAGTAAGTATGCATGAGCAGGGAATTACATACCAAATCTGCGTATTTTATTAAGATACTGCCAATACCTTTCGCCCACCGCTTCTTTCGGAGGTGACAAAAGGTTAATCTGGATAAGTAGATTATTGATTAACATGCTTTTTGCGGAAGAATTCCCTTACATGTTCTTTAGTTTTAAAAACCTTTGTTTACTTTTTGTTTACCCCTTAACCGCCCCTATGAAACCTTGTTTCTGCTACAGCAGACTGATTTCAATAAACTTTATAAAGAGGACATGTGTTTCATGCCATTCTCTTTTTTGTTGGATTAGGAGTGTGTAACAATTAGAAAATCAGCGTGATAAGGTCGTGCGAGAATATTCAGTTTTGGAGGTATTGATTTTGACTCAATAAAAGGAAGCATAGAAACTCCTTCTTTTTCGTTTTAATTCGGTTCATCCCCTTTATTGTGTGAGATGGCATGGAAAGACGATTGCTGTTAACTTAATGTAACATACCTTTTATTGTAGAAGCTTTTTTATTTGCTCAACTTCAAACGATTGTAGCGGATAAATGATATAAAATTATAAGCATGATGAAAAAGCTATTAGTGTTATTAATATGGTTGCCATTTGTAAGCAATCTGGTTCTAGGACAGGAGCTCAAATCTCCGGACGGCAATTTGAGTATGAAATTCACGGTTCAAGATGATGGTGTACCTGTCTATAGCCTTCGCTATAAGGGAAAGGACGTGATACTGCCTAGCCGATTGGGCCTGGAATTGAAAAGAGATAAAGAAGATGCACCTGCGGACTTTGATGATTTTTCAGGAAAAGAAGCCAGCGACTTGGACAAGAAGACTTCCTTGTATGACAATTTCGAAGTGTTGAGCACCGAAACGGCCACTTTTGATGAAACTTGGGAACCTGTATGGGGCGAAGTGAAAACTATCCGTAACCATTATAATGAATTGGCGGTGACGCTCAATCAAACTACCACCGACAGGCAGTTGGTGATCAGGTTCCGTTTGTTTGACGATGGCCTTGGTTTCCGATATGAGTTTCCGCAACAAGAGCATCTGACCTATTTTGTAATAAAAGAGGAGAGGACGCAATTTGCCATGGCAGGCGATCATACGGCCTTTTGGTTGCCAGGAGATTATGATACCCAAGAGTATGATTATACGACCTCTAAGCTCTCAGAAATCCGTGGGTTGATGAGTCAGGCAATCACGCCCAATGTTTCTCAAACGCCATTTTCGCCCACAGGAGTACAAACGGCCTTGATGATGAAGACCGAAGACGGCCTATATATCAACCTGCACGAGGCCGCTCTGATAGACTATTCTTGTATGCACCTCGACTTGGACGATGAGAACATGGTCTTTGAATCGCACCTTACACCTGATGCGGTAGGTGATAAAGGTTACATGCAGACCCCTAGCCATTCGCCTTGGAGAACGGTGATCGTAAGCAATGATGCCCGTGATATTTTGGCCTCAAAGATTACCTTAAATCTGAACGAACCGTCGAAAATCAAAGATACCTCTTGGATTAAACCTGTGAAATATATCGGTGTGTGGTGGGAAATGATTACAGGCAAAAGCAGTTGGGCTTATACAGATGATCTTCCTACAGTGCAGTTAGGGATTACTGACTATACAAATGCTAAACCCAATGGAAAGCACGGTGCCACCACAGAGCACGTGAAAGAGTATGTCGACTTTGCGGCAGAGCATGGTTTTGACCAAGTATTGGTAGAAGGCTGGAACATGGGCTGGGAAGACTGGTTTGGCAATAGCAAAGATTATGTTTTTGATTTTATGACGCCGTATCCAGATTTTGATTTGGAGGAAGTTCGAGATTATGCCAAAAGCAAAGGGGTGCGCATCATGATGCACCACGAAACTTCCGGTTCTATTCGCAACTACGAGCGGCATTTAGACAAGGCCTATCAGTTTATGGTAGACAATGGCTACAATTCCGTAAAAAGTGGTTATGTAGGCGATATCGTGCCGAGAGGGGAGCACCACTATAGCCAGTGGGTGAACAACCACTACCAATATGCCATAGAGAAAGCAGCAGAATATAAGATCATGGTGAATGCCCATGAAGCTGTTCGTCCTACGGGCGTAAGCAGGACTTATCCGAACCTGATTGGCAATGAGTCTGCACGTGGAACTGAATATCAAGCTTTTGGTGGCAACAAGCCTAATCATATCACCATCTTGCCTTTTACCCGCATCATTGGTGGCCCGATGGACTTCACCCCAGGCATATTTGAGATGGACGTGAGCAAGTACAATCCTGACAATCACTCGCACGTAAATTCTACTATTGCCAATCAGCTTGCTCTGTATGTAACCATGTCCAGCCCGTTGCAAATGGCGGCAGACCTGATCGAGACCTATAACAAATTTTTGGATGCTTTCCAGTTTATCAAAGATGTGGCCTTGGACTGGGACGACAGCAAATACCTTGAAGCCGAACCTGGGAAATATGTGACAGTGGCACGTAAGGCAAAAGGAACAGAAAACTGGTTTGTAGGAAGTGTATGCGGGGAAGATGGTTTTGTATCTAATATTTCGTTCGATTTCCTAGACCCTAAAAAGACATATATCGCTACCATATACAGCGATGCTAAAGACGCTCATTACAAAACAAACCCTCAGGCCTATACCATCCGAAAGGTGGTTGTTAGTAGTAAGTCGAAGCTGAGGCAGCAACTTGCCCCTGCGGGCGGTTATGCCATTAGTATTATTGAGGCCGGTAAGAATGAAACAAAAGGTCTGAAAAAATTGTAAATCTTATCGGATATTGATTAGCCTGGCTGTGGGGATCGTGAGATTTCCGCAACCAGGCTTTTTTTGTTTTAGCCCCTAACGATTATTTTCACCCTCATTAAGAGAATAAAAGTTATAATCAGCTCTTATCTGTTTCCTCTGCCCTCTAGGTATATCTGAAACCCTAAACTAATGCCAAGACCTGATGCACTTGAGCTTGCATTGATGTCTGCTTTGGAGTAGGTGTAGCCTAGTGATGCTTCTAACGCCACGTTTCTGGCTATAAAATGCGCATACCCGCCCCTTATACCGACTAATAAAGAAATAGGTTCGTCCTGAACGTTGCCTTCATAGTCGCTGCCCGCAAAACCGATTTTACCCTCTCCAAACCAACGGCCTGTGGGGCTAGCCCCTTCTGGGAAATAGTAACGCACAAAGGGCGCTAGTCCATAATTGAAGTTGGTGCCGCCATCATAGGCTGTCAATCCAATGATAGCTTGAGCACCCAGCGCTATACGTTCTGTTATAAAATATCCAGCGCTTGGTTCAATAGTAAGATTGAAGGTTTCGGTGCTGAAGTTGAACCCTGTTGAGCCCAAGCTGCCGCCAACAATCCAATTGCCTTGCTGAATGGCATCGGAAGCCACTGGTGCCGAAGTAGGAGGAGAGGCAATTTGACCGTGTGCAGCAATAGAAAGGGAAAGTAGTAGTGTTGATAGTAAAAATAGATGTTTCATGGTGCTTGTTTTTAGATAAAAAAATGAACCGTTAATCTTTATAATCAGTCAACAGCAGGTGAAAACGAATGTTTATTTAATTGCAACGCTCATGAGATTACTCATGTGCTAATGACGATGTGCCGAATGGAATGATCGGATGCTGAATGTCGTACACTTATCCGCTATCCGCAACCGCAGTAGCTCGTAATTATCGAGGTAATTT
>CAYTTV010000001.1:11322-18848 GCA_964440915.1 uncultured Roseivirgaceae bacterium | reverse complement strand
CGTACACTTATCCGCTATCCGCAACCGCAGTAGCTCGTAATTATCGAGGTAATTTTTTTTTATTTTGTTGTCCCGTACAATAAATTCTTTTATACTTAACGTCTCAATCTTTTCCTCTTCATTTGTATAGAAAGGATTGCTAAAAAATAAGAGTATCCACATTGCTAACTAATCAATTACCCAAAATCTATCATTATGCTTAATAGAAGAATTTTTTTTAAACATGCCGGTGCTTTTGCATTGGGCACATTGTTCCTTCCTGCCTGTAATGTAGGAAGCGAAAGAAAAAACGAAAATAGTGCTGCTGCTGAATCTGACAGCGAGGAAGCAGGGCAAGCCTTAGGCGCCATCGGTATACAGATCTACTCCGTAAAGGATATACTTGAGCAAGACCTGAGGGGCGTTTTGCAGCAACTGGCCGAAATGGGCTATAAGGAAATAGAGTCATATCCTGGCAGCCAAGGCCACTACTATGGCATGGAGCCGGAAGCATTTTCCGAAATGTTGAATGAACTAGGATTAACCCTTGTAAGCAGCCATTTTGGTTCAGGCTCTTATACGCACAATGCAGACTCATGGCATCAAGCAACCATGTTGTCGAGATTTGACGAGCTGGTAGAAAATGCAGCGAAAACAGGCCAAAAATACTTGACTTGCTCTTGGATGGACCAGAGTTTGCGCAATACACCAGCAGACCTCGAAAAAACTGCAGCACTCTTTAACGAAGTAGGGGAGAAGTGTAAGCAGGCAGGAATGACCTTTGCTTACCATAATCATAGTTTCGAGTTTGATAAAGTAGGCGATCATGTACTGTATGACTATATGTTGGAAAATACAGATGCTGATCTTGTAAAGTATGAAATGGACATTTATTGGCTGGTAGCAGCTGGAAAAGATCCTTTGGCCTATTTTGAGAAATATCCGAATAGGTTCCCATTGGGGCACGTGAAGGATATGGACAAGCAGGACAACCAGAAAAATAGCGTGATAGGAAAGGGCACAATAGACTATCCAACTATCCTAAAAGCAGCTAGAGAGGCTGGAATGAAACATTTCTTGGTAGAGCAAGAATCTTTTGTACAGCCTTCAATTGAGGCCATGAAGGAAAATATTGACTATCTTTCTGGTCTTAGGATCTGATAATAGCTAACATATTATCATCTTTAAAAAGGTCACGGTTTGCCGTATTTTTCGGCATGCTGTGACTTTTTTTGTAGAAGGAGCTGAAGGAGGAGTGCATATCGGATCAAAAGGGATGTTGGTGTGCAGCCTAAAAGGTTCCTCGCAGCGGGCGCAAAGATGAACGCAAAGGAACGACTACAACTATCTGGAGCCTGTTGAGAAAGCACCGACGCACAAGCACAAAAGAGTTGGGGGCTACTTATGTCCAGAGGGGCGATATAATTGTAGTGGGTAGTCTTGTAGTGGAAACTGCCCTGTAAGGTGGAACAGCCATCATTTTATTTTCTCTCCCTTGATATCACATACATAAATTTTTTACTTCATCCCTTAAAGTAAAGCCTCTCGCGCTTTTTTTAGATCACAGATTCAAGTTCCGTCTTTATTGCTGCCTAAGGTGATTGCCCAAACTTCGCTTCTTTGTAGCTTATTCGTCCTCCAATGGCTTGTGTAACAAACCCCAATGTTATATCTCCCTCGCTTGGCAAGAGAAGATTTGTCCTTGTGTTTTGTGCTTTTTGTCATTGATGAAGGAAAGTGCAAAGCAGCTAATTGCAATCGAATGAATCATTTATTTACGCGTATAGTCAAGGCTGTAGGTGGTCTTCGCACTGCTTATAAAGAAAGGAGAATCGCTTTCTTGCTGCTGTTCGAGATCATTTTAGGGCTACTAGTCGCCTGTATAATCATTTCACTAACCTCAATCTTTTTGTAAACATTATGGTAAAGCGTATGAAAAATTTTCTACTATCCAAGTGGGAGTATGGGAAACAGTGCAGTGCTTTTTTGCTCTTGTTTCTTGTATTTTCCCTTCTTAATTCCCAACATGTGCATGCACAGAGCAGGACTGTTAGTGGCACAGTCACTTCCATGTTGGATGGCTCCCCTTTGCCAGGCGTGAACGTGCTTGTTCAGGGCACGACTTCTGGAACAATCACGGATATTAGTGGTAACTACAGCATCAGTGCAAACGATTCAGATGTGATTGTCTTCTCTTATGTAGGGTATACAACAGAAGAAGTAGCGGTCTCGAGCATTTCTGGAAACACCCACAACATTACTTTAGCTGAAGATATCGAGGCGCTCTCAGAAGTGGTAGTGGTGGGCTACGGTACTCAGAGAAGGAGTGATCTGACAGGGTCTGTTGTTTCAATTTCTCCAGAAGAGGTGAACAACCTTGCTACCCAAGACATCAATCAAAACCTGCAAGGGCGTGTTCCTGGCTTGCAGATTATCTCTAACTCGGGCAACCCAGCCGAGGGAGCTACGGTAAGGATCAGGGGAATGGGTACCATCAACAACGCTAACCCGCTCTATGTGGTGGATGGCTTCCAAACGGGCGATATCAGTTGGTTGACACCAAGCGATATTAAGTCTATCGAGGTATTAAAAGATGCTTCTGCCACCGCCATCTATGGTTCACGCGGTGCCAATGGTGTTATCTTGGTTACCACCAAAGATGGTACTGAAGGAAGGAAGAAATTCAGCTTGGAATTTAATGCCTACGGGGGAATTCAGGAAGCCAGCAATACGGTGGATGTCATGAATGCCCACGAGTACATTGGGTATCGTGCCCAGGCTCACCTCAACCAGTTGCGAAGCGCAAACCCCAATGGCGATTATGACATATATGATGGCATCAGGGCTTTTGCGGGTGCTGACACAGCCATAGCACGTAATGTGTATGACAATAGACTAGTAGGCACAGATTGGCAAGATGTGGTGTTAAGAAAAGCACCCATACAGGTTTATAACCTATCGCTTTCTGGCACTACAGAAAATCACAATTATGTGCTTGGAGGGTCTTATCAGGATCATCAGGGAATATTGGAAAATAGCTATTTAGAGAAGATCACCCTGCGATTCAGAAATGATTATAGCATTGCAGATTGGATAACTGTAGGAACTAGCTTTAATTTTTTGAGAGATGA
The DNA here is from genome assembly GCA_964440915.1 of uncultured Roseivirgaceae bacterium. GTDB lineage: Bacteria > Bacteroidota > Bacteroidia > Cytophagales > Cyclobacteriaceae > CAMPJM01. The sequence continues at coordinate 15,738 of CAYTTV010000001.1, read as the reverse complement.
ATTTACCCGAACGGATAATGATGCTTTTGGCGGACTATTGCCTTCTACTATAAGAGTGAGTCCCTTAGCCCCAGTTTGGGACAAGAATACCGATAATTATGGAAACCCTACCTTATCCGATGTGAGGCAAAATCCTCAGCAAAGAGTAGATGAATTGGGTATGGATATACAAACCAGACATAAATATGTGATGGGCGGATTTCTACAATTTGACATCATAAAAGGATTGAACTTTAGGTCTCAAGGATATTATGACTATGACCAAAGACATATCAAGCAGTATCTTCCTGAATTTTATGTAAACCAGCTTACCAACAGAAACCCTAGTCAACTGACAGGAGGTTTCGAAACGAGGAAAAATTGGATTGTTTCCAACTACTTCAATTATACCCGCGACTTTGATGTGCATGGCATTAATGCAATGGTAGGGATAGAAATGCAGAATGACCATGCTGAAATTAATAGCATAACCGCATTTGAAGTACCACAGGCAGAAGCTTTGAGGTATTTGAATCAGCAGCGGTCGGGTGACATTACACCAGGAACGACCGTAAATGATGTAGCGCTATTATCCTATTTTGGTAGGGTCAACTATAATTACGATAGCCGTTATGTGCTTACTGCAACGTTGCGCTACGATGCTAGCTCTCGATTTGCAGAAGGCAACCGATGGGGCTTATTTCCTTCTTTTGCAGCAGCATGGAATGTAGACAGGGAGGCTTTCATGCAAGACAATGTCTTCTCTACGCTAAAACTTAGGGCGAGTTGGGGTCAAGTAGGCAATGAAAGTAGTGCTCGCGCCCATGGAACGGTTACTTATGCGCAACCACTTCAAAATTATAGCTTTGGTGGTGTAGTTGTAAATGGTAAATCTCCACGTGAACTAGGAAACCCTGGCCTGATTTGGGAGACTTCTGAATCGCTCAACATAGGAGCAGATTTAGGTGTGTTCAGAGATAAGCTTTCCCTTACTTTAGACTATTTCGAAAGGACTACAAAAGACATGATTGTGGCCGCTCCAGCGCCCATGTATGCAGGTGCATTGCCTCCACGAGAAAATGCAGGGTCGATAGAAAACAAAGGCTTTGAGTTTGCCATCAACTATAGAAATGCTGAAAGTGCCATAAAGTATGAAATCGGCTACAACATGTCCTTCACTAAAAACAAAGTGCTGAGTTTAGGTTCCGGAGAGTTTTTAGATGGAGATAACTTCTCTCATATTGGAAGGTTGACAAGAACCCAGGTTGGGCATCCTGTTTCATCTTTTTATGGGATTAAAACCAATGGCATCTTTAAAACCTCAGAAGAGCTCGAGAGTCACTACTGGCAGCCTAATGCCCAATTGGGAGATGTTAAATTCGTAAACCAGAATGGTGATTCTACCATCACTATGGCAGGGGACGCCGTTTTTCTAGGAGATCCTTTCCCTGATTTCTTATTCGGCTTTACGGCTCGTTTAGAATATGGTGGATTTGATTTTTCCTTAATGATCAATGGTTCACAAGGTAATGAAGTGGTGAACAATTTGGCCAGATACATCAATAACAGTGGTGACTGGGCTGATAACAACCTGTCTTCCCGATTGGACTATTATGATCCGGTGACCAACCCCAATTCCAATGAGCCCCGCATAATTGCAGGAGACCCTAATGGTAATGGTGGCACCTTCTCCGATAGGTATGTAGAAGATGCCAGCTTTATCAGGCTTAGGAATGTTCAGTTGGGTTATACCTTGCCTCAAAACCTCATGAATGGACTAGGTATCGGATCTGTAAGAGTATATATAGCAGCAGATAATCTGTTTACTATTACCGATTATAGTGGTTTTGATCCTGAAATAGGAGAGTTTTTCGGTAACCCGCTTAACTACGGCGTAGCAGGCGCTAACTATCCTAAAGCCAGAACTTTCTTTGCTGGCATTAATATCAAACTTTAATCGAATTACAACATGAGAAATTTCAAAAATATATTCATCGTCACACTAGGGTTTTTCCTTTTTAGTTGTGAAGATTTTCTTGACCGAGAGCCCTCTGCCATCGAAACAGGTGAGTCCTTGTTTCTTGATGCAGAGAATGCCATTGCCGCTACGAATGCGGTGTACGATGCCTTTAGCTGGGACGAGGCCAATTTCGGTGCTAGCCATACTTATTTGTGGATATACGGAGATGTATTGTCGGACGATGCTACAAAAGGAGGCCCCAATGAGAGCGATCTCGTAACCATATGGAATTTGGAAACTTGGAACGCCAATGAAGCCAACGACCAATCAAGGAGCGAGTGGATCAATAAATTTGCTTCTATCTATCGTGCCAATAATGTGATTACTAACCTAGATGTAGAAGAGGACAAATTTGGGAATAAGGAACTGCAAGATCGCTTGGTAGGGGAGGCGAAGTTTATGAGGGCATTGGCCTATTTTCACTTGGCCAAATTATTTGGACCATTACCACTCATGACAGCACCCACTAGCCCGTCAGAATGGGGAACGATAGAAAGAGCACCGTTAGGCGACGTATTCAAGCTGGTATATGAAGATTTGAATGATGCCATAACGAAACTGCCTTTGAAAAGTGCTTATGCTCCCGAAGATTTGGGCAGGGCCACTCAAGGTGCCGCTAGGGCGATTTTGGCCAGAGCATATGCCTTTGAAGTAGGCATGTTCGGGGGAAGTAGTCCAAATAATGTGACATGGCAGATGGTCTATGACCAGACATTGGCCATTATCAATTCAGGGCAGTATAGTTTGGAATCGAATTATGCCAGGGTGTTTGAAGAAGAAGCTGAAAATGGTATAGAGTCAATTTTTGAGCTGCAATATGCCTTTAATAATGCCACCTATGGTCAGGACCCAACGGGTGCGGCTGAGAATGCAGGTACAATCAATACGGTAATTCAGGGTAGCAGAGACCACTATGGTTGGGGCTTCAATATGCCGACCTATGATTTATACCAAACCTATGAAGCTGGAGACCCAAGGAGAGAAGCTACCATTGCCCGAAATGGGGAAGGCCTATATGGCGATGAGTTTAAGGTATCGGTTGAGTATGGAGGGATTGGGCATAACAGGAAGTATCTGGAGCCTAATAGCTACAGCGATGGTGGCAATAGTTGGCAAAATATAATGATAGAAAGATATGCCGATGTGTTGCTTATGCATGCCGAAGCGGCAGCTCACTTAAACACTATTGGAGAAGCAGTAGAAATGGTGAATATGATCAGACAAAGAGCCAGGAATTCTACTTATCCCAAAGGATATAACATCGGCTCCAACACTTTCGATCCAGCACCTGGTGCAGAATCTGTTCCTTCACTTCAGGATCTGTCGGATGGGATAGGGCAGGCTGATTTGATTGATCTGATCAAACTTGAGCGGAGGAAAGAGCTTGCCATGGAAGGTTACCGCTATTATGACATACTTCGATGGGGAGACCTATTAGATGCTTATACTAGAAAGTATACAGAGATGGACGGTAAAGACCATGATTTGAATACTGCTGAAAACACGGATGGGTTTGAGGTATATCAAAATGCCGAACTGCATGCTCTACAAGGTGTCGGAGATGGGAAAATATACCCTGTGCTGCCTATCCCACAAGGAGAAGTGTCTCAATGGGGCCTAACCCAAAATCCTAATTACTAATCGTTAAAAAGCAAAAATATGGATATGAAGCTATATAAGAAACTGATGTGTCTGGGAGCGGTGCTAACACTGCTTTTCATGGGCGCGTGTGAGGATGATCAAATCACCACGAACGACGTTCAAGAAGGACTGACACAGTCTACCATCGACCCTTTGACTGCTACTTCTGTTGAAGCAGGTTCCACTTTTACCATCACCGGTACAAATCTCGATATCGTTACAGAGGTTAGTTTATCCAACATAACAGTATCGATAGCATCTCAAACTGCTACATCACTCACCTTTGATGTGCCTCGGATTTTTCCTATAGGGCCTGTAAGTGTGACCAATAAGTATCGACTAGTCTCCACAACCGAGGAAACTTTGGCTCCTATATACGAGGATATCGCCATCACGGAATGGCCTGCAGACTTTGAGGTAGGCCAGCCAATCGTCATCACGGGAACCAATGTTCACCTGATCAATAAAGTGGTGTTGACAATTATGGATGTGAATACCGATTACCATCCGGCATCACTTATTGGAACAGCTTATGAAGTGGTGGTGAATGGTGCCTCTTCCAACGGTACTACCATTTCAGTGGCAACTAGGGGACTAGGAATACCTTATGGTGCCACCGTGGTAGCCTCAGCTGCTGGGTTGAGCAACATTACGGGCAATGCCAATTCTCCTGGCATGTTTGCGAATAAGCCTTCTGATACGTTTGTGCCTATAGAGCCTATAGTGCTTTGGGACTTTGAAGACGGCGTGAATCCTTTTCAAGAAGGAGACATAGC
>CAYTTV010000001.1:7130-11222 GCA_964440915.1 uncultured Roseivirgaceae bacterium | reverse complement strand
GTACCGGCATTTGGGTCGAAGAACGGTGGTGCCATGGATGCTGTACATTTGAATGATTACTTTCATTATAGCTATAACGTAACATCAGATTGGACAAAGCAAGGCGAAGTAAGGATGGAAGGAACCTTGGATCTTGGAGAGCTGAACCAACCTTACCTTAACTTCTGGATCAACACGGGTAGCGGCTCCGCTTTCTTTCAGTTAGTTACTTCTCAAAATGGTGTGACATTTGGGCATGATCCTAATGGATATGAGCTTTATCAAACAAATGGCGAATGGCAATTACTATCCATTAACCTTTCAGAAGTAGGATGGTCCAATTGGTCTTCTACTGAAGATAGTTTTGACCCCGGTGCTCCAGTAGAGTTTTTCCAGATTGATTTCAACCCTGGAAATCAAGATTCAGGGCTATTTGAGTTCAATATAGATGGGTTGATTTTATCTGATGGTCCTATGTTTTATTATCCAACTGAAGAAGATTAAAATATAGGCGCTTGCCTGCGATGTGGTGATGACATTACGTGGCACCACATCTTTAAAATTTCATTTAGTTTAGTTAAATTGTTGTTTGTTTTGGGAAAAGGCCGGCATAATGCCGGCTTTTCCTCTATCCTGTTAATACAGTAAAATGAAAGTACAAGGAAAAATCATAGGCTGTTTGTTGGGCCTTTTGTTCGGCTGCTCGGGGTTGGCACAAAATGACCCGCAGCTCATCGATGACAGGGCTACTGCTGAGACCAAAGCATTGTATCAAAACCTCTTTAGGATAGTCGAGAAAGGAATGATGTTTGGTCACGAAGATACTGATGCTTACGGCATAGGTTGGTGGGCAGAAGAAGATAAATCAGATGTAAAGGAAGTGACGGGTTCTTATCCAGCCGTACATGGTTGGGACCTTGGAAATATAGACAGAGCGTTCAATATTGATACCGTGGACTTTAAGAAAATGAGGGATTGGATTAAAGCCACTTATGAAAGAGGAGGCATTAATACCATATCGTGGCACATTCCCAACTTATTGTCCGGTGGCGATTCATGGGATACAACACCAGCCGTTCCAGCCATATTACCAGGCGGGGAAAAACATGAAGTTTTTCTTGAGAGGTTAAACCTGGTAGCGGATTTTCTTGAAAGCTGTAAGGTAGGATCAGCATATGTTCCTATTATATTCCGTCCTTGGCACGAGCATAACGGCGGTTGGTTTTGGTGGGGCAGAGGAAACGTCAGTGAAGAAGATTATATAGCCCTTTGGCGCTTTACAGTGGATTTCTTTAAAAACCAGCGTGGCCTTCATCATCTCATTTATGCTTTTTCGCCTGACAGAAGTAGGATGGACCTTGCCGATGGGAAACAATCCTACCTATATGCCTATCCAGGAGATGATTATGTAGATGTGCTTGGCTTGGACAATTATTGGGATGTGGGCCATACTCACAATACCGCTGATAGTGAAATACAGAAACAGCAGTTTGTGAAGAGCCTTCAGGTACTTACCGCAGTAGCGCGGGAAAAAGGAAAGGTTGCTGCGCTGACCGAGACTGGCTCTATGGGGATACAGCATCCAAAATGGTTTACAGAAGTAGTACTTAACCCAATCAAGGAGAATAGAGAAACTATAGACATTGCTTGGATGCTTGTCTGGAGGAATAGGTTTCCAGAAGGGGCTATGGCGGCCTTCCCAGGGCATCCTGCTGCACAAGATCTGATAGATTTCAAAGAGGATGCTTTCACTATTTTTGAAAGTGATCTAACAAATATGTACAAAGAAAATCTCCCTATACTCAAATGATTTTATCCACTATCGATATTGCGATCATTCTGGTCTATCTATTGGCTATGATCGCCATAGGGCTTTTCTTAAAACGACGAGCCTCTAAAAATATTAAATCCTACTTTCTCGGTGGCAACACATTACCATGGTATGCACTTGGTTTATCCAATGCGTCAGGCATGTTCGATATTTCTGGCACCATGTGGATGGTAACACTGATGTTTGTATATGGCGTAAAAAGCATCTGGATCCCATGGCTATGGCCCGTATTCAATCAGATTTTCCTGATGATTTATTTATCGATCTGGCTGCGCAGGTCCAATGTCTTGACCGGTGCTGAATGGATAAGGACTCGTTTTGGCTCTGGACGGGGAGCAGAAATGTCGCATATCATCGTAGTAGTGTTTGCCATATTCAGTGCCTTGGGCTTTCTGAGCTATGGTTTTATTGGCATCGGCAAGTTCGTGGAAATTTTTCTGCCTTGGGAGGTAATCGCTCCATATATGCCTTTTAGCCTCACCCCGGAGCAGGTCCCGAACTTCTATGGCATTCTCATTACTTCTATCGCAACGTTTTACGTGATCATGGGAGGCTTGATGTCTATCGTCTGGACCGATGTTGTCCAATTTTTGATCATGACTGTGTCTGCCTTCATTATTGGCATTATTGCCATGAACAAAGTAAGCCCTGATATGCTGAACAGTTTGGTGCCTCCAGGTTGGACAAGTCCATTCTTTGGTTGGACACTGGATTTGGATTGGAGCAATATTTTGCCATCCGTAAATCAAAAAATTGCAGATGATGGCTTTTCCCTCTTTACAATATTTTTTATGATGATGTTGTTTAAGGGCATATTTGCCAGTATGGCCGGCCCTGCACCTAACTATGACATGCAGAAGATATTGGCTACGAAAACTCCTTCTGAAGCAGCTAAAATGAGCGGATTTGTTTCCTTAGTGCTGTTGTTGCCGCGTTATTTTATGATTGCCGGTTTTACGGTATTGGCTGTGGTGTTCTTCCACGAAGAGTTCTCTCAAATGGGCAGTGGGGTAGATTTTGAGCAAGTGCTGCCAAAGGCAATTGCAGAGTTTGTTCCGGCAGGTTTAATGGGGCTGTTGTTGGCAGGACTTCTGGCTGCGTTTATGTCCACCTTTGCTTCTACAGTAAATGCCGCACCTGCCTATTTGATCAATGACATTTACTTGAAATATATCAATCCCAACGCAAGCAGAAAGCAACTGATCAATTACAGTTATTTGATTTCATTTTTGGTTGTGGCCATAAGTACTACTATAGGTCTGTACGTGGCCGATATCAACAGCGTACTTCAGTGGATCGTATCGGCGCTTTATGGAGGCTATATTGCGGCCAACGTGTTAAAGTGGCATTGGTGGCGATTCAATGGGCATGGCTACTTTTGGGGCATGGCCGCGGGTATCTTGGCATCCATGATTTTTCCTTATGTGTTTGTGGGAGCCTTGCCTTTATATTATTTCCCCCTCACCTTATTGGCTTCTGTAATAGGCTGTATTGTGGGCACCTATGCAGCCCCGCCCGCAGATGATGATACATTGAAGAGTTTCTATCGGAATGTGCGCCCTTGGGGCTTTTGGAAACCTATACATGATAAGGTGGTACAAGAAGACCCATCTTTCGAAGGCAACAAAAACTTCAAAAGAGACGCATTTAATGTGGTAGTGGGTATCATCTGGCAGACCTCACTTACCATAATACCTATTTATATCATCCTGAGGGAGCAGCTCCCGCTTATGGTCAGCATTGCCATATTGGGCATCACCATGTATATCCTGAAAAGGAACTGGTACGATCATTTGAAAAAGGAAGATAGAATATTGGAGGAGGAAATAGAGGTGGCCAAGAAGTGAAATAGACGAAAGATATCAGATATTGGAAGCCAGACAGTTGGCAAGAAGCAGTTGGCAAGAGGAATTGGGGCAAGATATAAGACTAAGGTATGAACAGGGGTTCATCAAAGTAGGCAATAGACAGTAGGTGTTAATATACCAATTGCTAATGTACCAATGATGGGAGAGGTAAAATCCCCAAGGGATGAAATGATTGTAGCTACAATGTGACAGGTATGAATCCACCTTGAAAAGGTGATATTAATGTATAAAAATCATTGGCCTTTCCATGGGATTGTGAGATTTCCTTTTGAGAAAATTTCACAATGAGGCTGAGGCGGATAGGTGTTGAATTCCGATCATTCCTGGGAAAGACTGCTACGTCATTTCTGATGAAGCACTGCCTCGTTATTCCATATGAAGCGTCTCTTTTACGTATTCCCGATGAAGAACCTT
>CAYTTV010000001.1:0-7030 GCA_964440915.1 uncultured Roseivirgaceae bacterium | reverse complement strand
TGCCTCGTTATTCCATATGAAGCGTCTCTTTTACGTATTCCCGATGAAGAACCTTATTTACGTATTCCATATGAGCACCTTTTTTACATATTCCCGACGAAGAACCTTATTTACGTATTCCATATGAGCACCTTTTTTACATATTCCATATGAGCACCTTTTTTACGTATTCCATATGAAGCGTCTCTTTTACGTATTCCATATGAAGCACCTTTTTTCCCGACGAAGCACCTTTTTTACGTCATTCCCGACGAAGCGAAGCGGAGATCGGGAATCTCCCTTGAATTGTAAACTAAAAAAAAATAAACCCTAATTATAAAGAATCATGTTTGACACAACACAATCTTACGAAGAAAGAATAAAAGAACTATTTGAAAAGCACGAACAACTTATTACCAGAAAAAATGAGCCTACGGAAGACAATAACGGTGTTTATCAAAGGTACAGATACCCAGTAGTTACAGCGGCGCATGCCCCCATCTTTTGGCGGTATGATCTGGATCCCGAAACAAATCCTTTTCTAATGGAAAGAATAGGGGTAAATGTGGCTTTTAATGCTGGTGCTATCTTGCATGAGGGCAATATTTGTTTGGCAGTGCGGGTAGAAGGTGATGACAGGAAATCTTTCTTTGCAATCGCTGAAAGTGAAAATGGCATAGACAATTTCCGCTTTTGGGATCTTCCTATTCAGCTACCGGAAACCGACGATCCAGATATAAACGTATATGATATGCGTCTTACCCAACATGAAGATGGATGGATATATGGCCTGTTTTGTACAGAAAGAAAGGATCCAGATGCAGTTCCAGGAGATTTTTCTTCTGCCGTGGCACAATGTGGCATTGTTCGCACCAAGGATCTGAAAAATTGGGAACGCCTACCGGATTTAAAGACGCCTTCTAGCCAGCAGCGTAACTGTGTGCTGCATCCTGAATTTGTAAATGGAAAATATGCGCTTTATACCAGGCCAATGGATGGCTTTATTGACACAGGAAAAGGCGGAGGAATAGGATGGGGTTTATGTGACAGCATGGAAAAGCCTGTTATCAATGAAGAAATAATTATAGAAGACCGCCGCTATCATACTGTTAACGAGGTGAAAAATGGGCAAGGACCTTCTCCTATAAAAACAGATAAAGGCTGGTTGCACCTTGCTCATGGCGTACGCAACACAGCCGCGGGCTTGCGGTACGTACTGTATATGTTCATGACATCCTTAGAAGATCCTACTAAGATCACTCACCGTCCTGCCGGACATTTAATTGCGCCCAAAGGCATAGAAAGAGTAGGGGATGTGTCAAACGTTGTCTTTACCAATGGTTGGGTAGAGAAAGACAATGGTGAAGTTTTGATATACTATGCCTCTTCTGACACCCGTATGCATGTAGCCACCAGTACTGTAGAACGTTTGGTAGACTACTGCATCAATACTCCTGAAGATGGCCTAAGGACAGGGGCAAGTGTTAAAACCAGAATAAACCTAATAGAAAAAAACCTTATAAGAATGAAGTAATAGTTGACCAACCACTACACTAAAAAGGACAGTGACTGTGACAGTCTTTTTTTAGTGTAGTGGTTGATTAAAAATAGAGAGCCACCTTTCTTATTTTTTTGCTTCCACTCCTAGCAATGAAAGCATTTTTATTCCATAGCGTGTTCCTAACTTTCTATAGCCATCAGCCGAGAAATGCAATCCATCAGAAACGGCTTCACAGTCTTCAGAAGATATAATATGGGCCGTTGGTATAGTCTGGGGAAGAGTAGCTATGATTTCGTTCATGCTGGCACACCTGCCTCCTTGTTCAGCACTCACCATCTCGCCTGCAAGCAATGGCACAGAATTCGGGTCAAGCCCTAAATCTTGGAGCAGGTTGTTGTAGACTACCTTCACCTTTGCTGGCCATTCGGTGTCACCCGTATTAGATTCTCCTTGGTGCATCAAAATCCCTTTGATAACGCCGTCCTTTTGTGCCAGTATGCCCATTTCTACAAGACGAGCATATGGATTGCCGTCATATTCTTTGACCATATTTTTTAGCCAATCTGCGCTGTTGGCTACATGTTCTTCATAGTTGTCTTTGTCAAAGAGCTCGATTTTGCATCCCCCTACGGAAACATTGATGACGCCCACGCGAACATTGTTAGGAAGGTTTTCTAAAAGCGTTCTGCCAAAATAATCGGTAGGAGTAAGGCCAGTGTGGCACCTGGTTAAAGGTGGTACTGCTGTGTACCAGTTGCCTTTTGTCCTTCCCAAGTCGGGGCAGTCGATTGCCGCCATTACCTGAAATCGGCTATTCCCTATTGTATCTTGTGGTTCAAACCGAGCATGCCCTTCCATATTAGATTGTCCAAAAGCGAGATAAATATGAAAGTTGGGATCTTGGGAGTAAACCAGCGTACTCAAACCGATGAGCACGACTGTTAACATGGTTTTAATGCTTGTTTTCATATATTAAATTCTTGTGTGCTTATACAAAAGGTTTTCTATTAAAAGATTTATGCTCAATTAGGAAGATTACCTCCCTAATCGAGCTTTTGGTTCATGCTATTTATCCTTGTTCAGTTCCTTTGCCAATTTCTCTACAGCATGTGCTAGGAAAACGTACGGTGTGGCCGTAGTGATAATTGCCTCGTTTTGTGCCCACAAGAATGGCCAGTCATCCTTGTTTTCATAAAAGTCGGGCTGTAGCAACACGAGGCCCGGAACAACTCCGCCTGCTATGAACGTGAAATCTGCTCTATTGCTCCCGTAGGTTACCTTTTTGGATCTAGCACCAATTGTAGTAACAAAAGAAAGATTGGAATAAGGATGGCAGCCAAGGATATAGTTCATCGCCTTGAAGACATCATCAGTACCCATAAGGTCTGGGTAATATTGACTGATGAAATAATTGTTGATGGCCCATTTCATAATTGGGGTATTACCAGCCCAACCGCGGCCGCCCATCGGTACCTCATAAGGGCTTTCTGCCACGATCTTGTCCGACTGTTCTTTATATTTTACGACATAAGGTTGTAGTTTTTTATGAAACTTGGCATCCATATGAGGGTAAGCCATAATAGCGTAAGAGAAGGCATTCTCCACCGGGAAGTTTCCGGGCCTGTTCGTATCGAACATCGGACTAATGCTTTTTAATTGATCCCAAAGTGTCTTTTCGAAAGCCTTTTTAAAGCGATTCTCTTTAGTAGTTATGAATAGTTGAAGCGCAGCATTGAGATTGCCTGATCCCCAGAAAAATGACTGACGGCTGTTATCTTGTTCATTGTCAATATTGTCGTCCCACATTTTTAGGGCAAACCTAAGGGCCTTTTCTGATAGTTTAGGGTTGAAGTCTTTCAGCACGCGGCTTGATGCAGCTAAAGAAGCTGCTGTGGCATAGTCCATATAGGGGCTACGATTGGTAAACACCCATCTGTCGTCTAGCGTGCCGCTGCTCTTGCCATCTGTTTCATAAGGCGCAAGATCAGGGTTATAAGGCAAATTGTCCGTAATGGTAGCGGCATCTCCCAAATGATGGTACTGGTGCAGATTGCCTACTACTATGCCTCTAATAGGATGACCGATGTGCTCAATTTGAGCGACCAACGCCAATACGCCGTGCTCAAGCTGCTGAAGCAGGTCATTTTTTCCGTCGGGCCGGTGTAGGTCCGTGTATTTTGATGCCTGATCTACATAGGTCATATCCCGATCTGGCGCAAAGGTTTCGTAAATCTCTACAAGGTCCATAACAACCGAGTTGTGTGAGCCGGTTTGGATATCAAAATCGCCGGCATCGTACCAACCTCCTACATCTAAACCAGTAATGCGCTCAAAAGGCTTGAATTGTGTATCAGTGGTGTCGCCCATTCTATAGCCATCAAAGTGGCTGTGGTTGGTAGGAGCTTGAAGCGCATCGTCTTGGTGCGCATTTCCATGCCAAATACGATAGCCTTCATTTACTGTCATGTGATCCATTTGGATAGGCAACCAAACATCCATTGTTGCGTGCCATATGCCGTTATACACATCATCGGCAATCGGGAAGGCATTGGTCCTATGGCCATTATACTCGATAAAGTAGACGCCCTTTTCTTTTATCTCAGTAAAATCGAACACAAGATAGTTGTAACGTAAATATCTGCCCCATTCTTCAGTTTTGCCAGTGAATATAGGTTCGATGCTTCCATTTGGATTGATGCTGTAGATGGTAGCAGAGGATTGCACTTGGTCATTTTTATCTAATTCAATCACCGCTTTTTTCTGTTGGGCTGGCGTGTAGCCTACTTGAGAGAAGCCAATATTCGGTTCTCTTATCCAGTCGGGGATGGTGTGCGCCTCAACATACCACTCCATTACCTTGCCCGTTTTCCCGGATGGGAGCAAAGAACGAAACACATACCATCCGTTCTGCGCCAATATCCGCCCATCAAAAAACATGATCTCCGCATCTGATTGGATGGTGACTTTGCGTTCTGGATTGTCTGGTGCCAAAACGTATGCATTAGCAGTTGAAATCGGTAATGGCTCTAAATATTCCGCTCTGCCGCGATCATCAAAAGTAGAATGGTCATATATCTGTTGGATTTTGTCACGCTTAGGTTTAACGCGTGTATCGCTAGCAGGATATCTAGGGAACAATTTAGGACTTCCATCGGCTAGGTAAATACTTTCCCAATAGTCTGGCGGAAGGAATTCTAAATTGAAACCTGCACGGCCTGCCAGTTCAGCGGGAACGGGTTTATCCAAAAATACCTGAATTTTGAATCCATCATTATGCGGTGTTACCTTTATTTCGCTATCGAAGTTAAAATCCGCATAACGCAATACGGTGGAAATTGTGTTGGTGTTTTTATCTACATCTCTGCTCACAATCTCTGGAACTAAGTCCCATTGTTCGGGAGTATGGTGTAGACGAATAGCGCCTCCTGTTGCCGTTCTTACCCCATGATGAATCAATTCTAAACCTGCTGTTTTCTCGTCGAAGAACACCGGGTTGTACCTGTTGCTGTAGACCAGTACATTGATGCCATTTGCCTCAAAATATTCAAGGTCATTTAGTTCAAGCTGCTGACTTTTAGCAACATTGATCCAAGTAAATAAAAATAGTAATAAGAAAGTAAAACGGTGAATATGTATCATCGTGTTTTTTTTAGGTAATATCTATTATACTTATTAATGGTACTGTGTTGAGGAAACCATGCTCAATGAAGGCTGATTCAAGCCCTTTCCAATGATCATTTCCCTATTGGGAGTCGTTTTTCACCCATGCCTTGCCATCATCACTTCTTCTCCATTCAAAGTATTTGTCCATGACTTTTAGAGCACTATCATCGGGTACTGGCCCAATGCTAGCAGAAGGGCCCAAATGCATTACTGCAGGGTTGTCATCGCTGAACGCTGGCCAGTTGGGAAGGCCTTCGTTATTGGGATGTCCATATTTGGCAAAGTTTGTCCAATAAGTGCCCATGATTTCAGAAATGGCCAAATCAGACTCAGAAGTATCAGGATTCTCTGGGTCGAGGTTCATAAAGACAAAAGGCACATCCACACCGTGAGGTGTGCCATGGTCATATTCTGGTGTCCCTTCTGTACGAGGAGGATGTTGGTCGAAATAGTATAAATATACTGCTGAGTTTCCAGTCTTGGACTGAAGCCTTGCCCAGCTCCAAGTATGCCAGCCAAAAGCTGCGTCTCGCATCAGATTGCGGGCAGACCTAGGAATATTGTTTTCTCCAACAGGATATGCTTTGAGCAAATCATCGGCAAAAGGGCCAAATCTGTCTTCTACCCGTGCGATGTAGTCTTCCGGTGTCCTTCCGGATGGGAAGCTTAGTCCTTCATCCGAATTATATCCAATCAATACAGGCACGTCGTTGTACTTGCCTGCTGCATATAACTTGTACTGATCGTCAGGAACAACGTATCCGTCAACAATAGGCCATGCACCTCCCATGCCCATACCCATTGGAAGGCTTTCTGCATCCATATTGCGTAATTCAGCAATAGATGAAGCACCAGCATTCTTTACATATTCCACGCCTTCTTGTTCCGCTTGCTTAAGTACCTTCATGTTCTCTCCAGGGAAAGTAATGGGTCTTGATGGACCAAATGATCCCCCACTTTGCGAGATGGCACCATGAAACAGTCCCCTGGCCAAAGGTGAGGCACAAAGCATGCTAACTGAAATGCCACCTGCAGATTCACCGAATATGGTTACTTTGTCTGGATCGCCTCCAAATGCTGCTATGTTGTTTTGAATCCATTTCAACCCAGCAATTTGATCGAGTAGACCATAATTCCCCGAAACATTCATAGGGCTCTCAGCACTTAATGCTGGATGTGCCAAAAAGCCTAATTGTCCTACACGGTAGGCGATGCTCACCAAAACAACTCCTTTGCGCGCTAGGTGCTCTCCATTATGCACAGGATCGGAAGTAGAGCCAAAACTGAATCCTCCTCCGTATATCCAAACAAGTACGGGTAGTTTTTCTTTAGGAGACTTTGCTGGCGTCCAAACATTCAAGTATAGACAATCTTCACTCTTTCCTGAAGCAGGATGGCCACCTTGCATTGGTGCAGGAGCATATTCGATTGTTTGTCGTACT
Organism: uncultured Roseivirgaceae bacterium; assembly: GCA_964440915.1. Classification (GTDB taxonomy): domain Bacteria; phylum Bacteroidota; class Bacteroidia; order Cytophagales; family Cyclobacteriaceae; genus CAMPJM01. The sequence goes on along the minus strand of CAYTTV010000001.1, from coordinate 445 downwards.
CCTTCCCATTCCTCGACGGGTTGGGGAGCCTTCCAGCGCAAATCTCCTACAGGGGGTGCCGCAAAAGGAATTCCCTTGTAAATGATGAGGTCCTCAGTAACAGTTCCTTGGATTGTCCCACCTTCCACTTCAACTTGTCCTTGGGGTGGTGGAGGTTGAGTACAAGCAATAATGCAGGTGGACAATATCGCTAATAATAAAAAGTTTATTTTTTTCATCATCATTTTAGTTAAAACAACTGCTAGTTTTCCTGCCACAAGTTGGGTAAGAATCTATAGTATAAAAGGTGACGCCAAGTTGACCAGTCATGCCCTCCCTGACCCCCTTCATAATATTCATGCTTTATTTCATGTTTGTTGAGTGCTTCCACAAGTGCTTTTACCCTCCTATTGAAAAAGCCGTTTGCCTCTTTACTGCCTTGGCCAACAAAGAGGTAGTCTACTTT